>JAJZNL010000047.1 GCA_021852345.1 Actinomycetes bacterium | reverse complement strand
ACAGACGAACTGAATCACAGACCAAGAAAATGCCTAGGATATAGGTCTCCATATGAAGTACATAATTCAATACAGCTAAGCTATACTAGTGACATTACTAGTGTTGCACTTCGGAATTGAAGTTAGGTTTATTGATAACCATGAATCACTTTATTAATATCTGTTTTGTCTGTACTGGAAATATCTGTAGGTCTCCGATGGCTGAAGTCGTATTTAACGAAACCGCTGCTGCCGAAGAGCTTTCCGTTATTTCAGACAGCGCAGGAACCGGTTCATGGCACGTCGGACAAGATATGGACAGGCGCGCCAAATTTGCGCTTTTAAATTCTGGATATAACCCCAAAGGCCATAGGGCAAAGCAGTTTGATCCCAATTTCCTAAACGACAGAGAACTGATACTTGCTCTGGATCGCGAGCACCTTCACGATTTAAGAAAAATCGATAAAAATTATAACCACGGCAGAGCTTACGACAAAATTGTTCTACTGATGGATTTTGACAAAGAATCAAATTCTGATTTCGTTCCGGATCCGTACTACGGTGACGAAGGTGACTTTAAGTACGCTTTATCACTTATTGAATCTGCGATACGGGGGCTGATGGTTAGCCTGAAGCAGCTAAGGCTGAATAAAGTTCGTGACTAATAAAGTTCAAATTGAAGACTTTTTTTTGAGCCTAAAATCAGATTTTAAGGGAACTGTCAGGCTCAATAGTACCGATAAAATATTCGTAAAATTCTTAGCTAATCCGCCTTCAGGATTTTTTGAGGCAGAAATCAACAGTTACGAGTTGCTAAAAAAAGCAATCCCTGCCAATATACCTAAGATATTATTCACCTGTAAAAACGGAATAGCTTTAGAATTACTTCAAAGCCGACCCGTTGACATCACTTCTATACACAAACTGGCCGAAGTCATAGCCTCAATACACAGCTTTGAAGTCGACGACTATGGAGCAAATTGGAATGGGTTTATTGGTCCTTTACACATGGACAACACTCCTAAACAAGACTACGGTGAATTTTTCCTAACAAACCGAATAGAACCTTACGTTAAAACTGCATACGATACCGGATTGATTTCAAACAATTTAAAAGACAAAATCCTTGAAATCGCAATCAATTTCAAGGATGGGTATGACACATCCAATACACCTCGTATCGTACACGGAGATCTCTGGAACGGGAATATCATTTTTTCCGATGAGCCATACATAATCGACCCCGCGGCATATGCCGCTGACCCCGAAATTGATCTTGCAATGATTCACCTATTCAGCATCCCTTATCTAACTGAATTCATGGCGACATACAAGACAATTGTCTTACTCAAAGAAGGATATGAAAATCGAATTTTGGTAAACCAACTGTTTTACTTACTCGTTCACGTACTTATTTTTGAAGGACATTACGTCAATGAATTAAATTCAGTTGCTGACCGTTGCATAAGACAAAAGTAGTTTTTGTTAGAGATGCACAGTTATTTTAAGAAGTTGTATCTTAAGAACTTGCCGCTTTTACAATTGCATCCATCTGTGAATTAACTTTTACCTCTCTGGGCAACTTATCGACTGCCTCAGCAAAATTATCCAGAGTCCAATCTTTATCAACGGCGACTTCTTGAGCTATTGACCATCCCTGATAGATGCCTACAGAACCACCGTAAACAGAAAAAACCTGACCATTGAATTCACAGCCGTCGGCACTTAAATACGATACCAGCGGTGAAATATTCCCTGGATCAAAAACAGCTTTTTCCATCACATCAGATAAACCAGGTGTCTGCATCGTCATTCTGGTTCTGGCGATCGGAGCGATACAGTTGACCTTAACGTTATATCTGCTTAACTCTTGCGAATGTACTATAGTCATGGCGGCGATCCCGGCTTTTGCAGCCGAATAATTTGTCTGTCCGACGTTCCCATGCAGACCTGCGGCCGACGACGTATTTACAATTGTCCGAGGTGCATCAATTCCTGATTTGTGTTGATCTCTCCAATATTCCGCGGCAAACCTGCTGACTGCAAATGTACCTTTAAGGTGGACAGCCACCACGAGATCAAAATCTTCTTCTGTCATAGACACTAGCATATGATCCCTAAGAATCCCTGCATTATTCACCACGCCATGAAGATCACCAAAAGCATCTAATGCAGTCTGTACAATTGATTTTGCTCCGTCAAAATCCGTTACGCTGTCGGTGTTGGAAACTGCAGTTCCACCGGCGGCAATTATTTCACCCACTACCTGTTCGGCGGCTGACTGATCGGATCCAGATCCGTCCGTAGAACCTCCTAAGTCATTCACGACCACCAAAGCTCCGTGTTTTGCAAGGTAAAGAGCATGTTCGCGTCCTATACCGCGTCCTCCTCCAGTCACAATTACGACCCTATTTTCTAAACTTACCATTATTAAATTGTTCCTTTCTCATACATAGTTACAACGGCGGCTCCACCCAAACCAAGATTATGCGAAAGTCCAACCTTGGCATCTTTTACTTGTCGTTTATCAGCTTGGCCGCGAAGCTGCCAAACCAGTTCACTGCACTGTGCCAATCCAGTGGCCCCAAGCGGATGCCCTTTGCTGATCAAACCGCCCGAAGGGTTAACTACCGTTTGACCCCCATAAGTTGCCGCACCAGAGTTTATAAATTCTCCTGCCTGACCTTGCTGACACAACCGAAGCGCATCATAAGTTATTAATTCATTTGCACTAAAACAGTCATGCAGCTCCACCACATCAACGTCTGAAGGACCTTTGCCCGAATCCTCATAAACAATATCTGCAGCGGATCTTGTCATGTCAAAGCCGACTAACTTCATGTCACTGCCTGAAAAGGTTGATTCAAAATCGGTTGTCATAGCCTGAGCCGTAATTTCAATTGCCTTGTCTTCCAATTTGTGTTCTTTTACAAACCGTTCGGAGACAACTACAGCAGCAGCCGAGCCATCTGATGTGGGACAGCATTGCAGCTTAGTTAAAGGATCGTGAATCATCGGGGAGTTCATGATATCGTCAAGTGTATATTCATCTCTGAACTGCGAATACGGGTTGTTCACCGAATGCCGATGATTTTTTTCACCAATTCTTGCGAATGCCTCTGGTGTTACTCCATATTTTTCCATATACTCCCTACCTGCGTTTCCAAACATCTGAGCGGCAGGAGGCGCTGCGGTTAAACCGCGAATAGAGTTCATTGTGGCAAAGTGCTTATCGACAGGCACGGTTCGATCCGTATATTTTACCCCAAGTGATCCCTTTTCCATCTTTTCAAAGCCGAGCGCAAGTACGCAATCGGCCAATTGTCCCAGTACAAATTTACGCGCCAGATACAGAGCGCTTGACCCCGTAGAACAGTTGTTATTTACATTCACAGCCGGAATCCCAGTAAGTCCAAGCTCATATAAAGCTCTCTGCCCGGCAGTTGAATCTCCAAAACAGTAGCCTATGAAAGCTGTCTGAATTTGGGAGTATTCAATACCGGCATCCAATAAAGCTTTTGTTCCGGCTTCTTTGGCCATATCTGGATAATCCCAATCTCTGGAGCCGGGCTTTTCAAATTTAGTCATCCCGACGCCTACAACAAAAGTTCTCACCGACACATCGTTCTCCATTCAAAAACAATTACAAAATACTCTCTGCAAGTCTATTGCATTTTAAAAACTTTAGGCCAGGCGAACCGAAAATTTCAAATCCCACATCATTTTTTATTAAACTTCATAGGTATGTCATTCAATCACTGGACCCTATTCGACGCCGTATCAAACAAAGTCCCTCATAGACCCGCAATTCAAAGACGCGATGAAATAATTTCCTATCTTGAGCTTAATGAGAAAGCACGCAAATTTGCAACTTTTTTAATCCAAAACGGAGTCAAAATACCAGCTGAGAGGAATAGTTTAAAAACCTGGGAATCGGGCCAAGACCACGTCGCCATTTACCTTCACAATTGCAAAGAATATATGGAAGTCACATTTGGCGCAAATGCCGCCAGAGCCGTACCTTTTAACGTAAACTACCGATATATCGAAGATGAATTGGTGTATCTCTTTAACGATGGAGCACCAAAGGTTATCGTTTACCATTCCACGTTCGCTCCCAGATTGGAAAACATTATAGATAAACTCCATAAAAGTCCCGTTTTGGTTCAGGTTAAAGATGATTCAAACAACCCGTTAATTAAAAATGCCTACGATTACGATAGAATAATCAATGAAACGGAAGCAATGAGCTCTCAAGAGCTTGCCAAGATTACGGGAATGCCCTCTCCGGAAGATCTATACTTACTTTACACAGGCGGAACAACCGGAATGCCAAAAGGCACAATGTGGCTTCAGTCTGACATCTACACAGCTTCCTTGGGAGTATTTACCGCCAGACTGGGAGTTGCGCCTTCATCGATAGAGTCGATTGCCGAAGCTAGTGAAAAAACTGCCACTTCGGTGACACTTCCCCTTCCTCCGTTTATACATGCAGCTTCCCAATGGGCCGCCGTTGGTACGCTTTTAGCCGGATTTACCATTGCAATACCCACCATAACGGATCGCCTTGATCCTCAGGACACGTGGGAGACAGTGGAAAAGTTTAAAGTGGAATCGATGGTTATTGTAGGGGATGCATTTGCCAGACCCCTATGCAAAGAATTAGAGAACCGAAGGTATGATTTGTCATCACTTGTAATAATAGCAACCGGTGGAGCCGCTACTTCCAAAGAGATTAAAGAGCGCCTCTTGGCACTCATACCTTCTGCTCTGGTGATAGACATCGGAGGTTCCTCTGAGTCAGGTGCCATATTGACAAACATATCTACCAACGGATCACAAATATCCACTGGAGATTTCTACCCGCAACCTGGCGTTTACGTTTTAGACGACACAAAATCAAGAATTTTGAGACCAGGAGACGAAACAATAGGTTGGTTGGCAAAAGGCCATCCGATTCCCTTGGGTTACTTAGGCGACGAAGAAAAAACAAATCAGACTTTTGTATACGTGGAAGAAATGCGGATGTCAATTCTCGGAGACAGGGCAAGAATTTTAGATGACGGACGAATTGAACTGCTAGGAAGGGAATCGGTAACAATAAATACCGGTGGAGAAAAGGTTTTCGCCGAAGAAGTCGAAGCCGTGCTTATGTCACATCCCTCAGTTAAAGACGTTATTGTCGTTGGCAGAAAAAGTGAACGATGGGGTAACGAAGTAGTGGCAGTTGTAGAATCGTATGCAAACCAACCTTTCGAAGAAGATCAAATTATTTCCTATGTATCGGCTCGGCTCGCCAAATATAAAGTTCCAAAAGATTTGATTAAGGTTGATCAGGTACTGAGAAGTCCAGCGGGCAAGCCCGACTACGGATGGGCCAGACAAGTCGCCGCAGATTCATTAACATAAATTTTACGAAAATTTATTCAAGCTTACAATAAGGCCAATCCGTTAATTGAGGTCCCAACGGAGTTGCATTTGGACAAACCGGGTAGGTCTGTTTACAAGTTACACCGCCAGTGGTATATTGCCACAACCAACAAATTTCATTGGGGTCAGCCACTCTGTCAGGGGCATTCTGATGCATCTGAGTGGCAGCATCCACCAATGCTGTCCACGGCACATTTGAAGTCGACACCAATCCAAAATCGGAATTTTCTCCATCAAATCTACCCCCAGGCGGTTCATCGACATATTCAAACCAGAAATCACCTACGATATAGGGCGATTTGTAAAGCGACGAAACATAATTCGTATATGCAGTAGCTCTGGCAGTCTGGTTCGGATAGGTCGGGTAGATAGGAGGCCACGTATTTGGATCATTACCGCCCGATGCCCTAAATGAATACTCGCCTATAATTAAAGGTTTATGTACAAATTTATATATACCCGCAAGATTATCTTGGACTTTAATAAAAGACGGCCACGTGCTTGGCAACAAATTGTTAATTAGAGGTATCACCGTATAATCATCAATACTAAAGCAATCAACATACTTGCTCGCCACTTCCAACAATGATTTAGTTGCCAATTGAGCAATCATTTTTACTCCCAAAATCATGTGATTGGGATCAACGGAACGTATAGCTGCGGTAGTAACGCTAAAATATCGCTGTGCCAAAGCAGTCTCAAAGCCACTTGGATTATGAACATATCTCATAGCCACAGCTCTGCCAGGTGATCCCAGTGGCAGGCGAAGATAGGCATCCAATAAACTAAGCTGGCTAGTCCAATCTGGACCCCAACGGAGCTCGCTATCAGTGAAATAGCCAATAAGATTTGGGTCATTTTTATAGGGTGCAACTTGAGTTTTTGCTTGCTGATAGGCATTTGTGACAAACGAATTGGCGAACCAATCAGAACCGCTCGCCATAGAAAGCAAAATAGTATATGGCATTTTGTCAAACAGCGAAGAATCACTCCACGGCCCCAAAGCATTAAAACCCCATGATCTGAGTTGCTGAACCGTAGCGGTTTCCCATGCTCCCACATTTGGGTACTGAGCGGCGATAGCTTCACAATAAGGACATTGATTGGTGGTTCTGTCAACGTCTGGACTAGAAGAAACGTGATCCACTCCACTTATATAAAACGGATAACCATCGGGCGTTACCAACCACCACCTTCCATTTTTGAAAGCGGTATGAAAAAAACCAGTTGCCATAAACGGAGGCGAAGCATAAACCGACAATGTCGATGCATTATTGGTACCAGCAATGCTGATTAACCCCAGCGTTATTGTAATTATTGCGATCAAAACAAACAATGGATATTTGTGATGCTGATTCTTGAAAAGCTTACGATTATGCCTCACATTAATATTCTACATTCAACGACGAAAAATTGCATTTTTGAACTATTCACCACTAATCTTTATTTAAATGAGCATTAATCAGATCAGGCTTAGGCAATTTTATGCGATCGCGGCATCGCTTCTGTTAGTTATGACTTTTTGGATAATAGCGGCTGTAACAGTCGAGCCTGCAGCAACCGCTAGTTTGACCAACCCGACTTATTCCTTTAGCCCATTATTAATTGATAAAAATTTAAATAGTTCATCTAGAGTCAACATCTCTTCGTTATTCTGTCCAAATGCCCAACTCTGTTTAGCGGTAGATTCATCCGGCCGACTTCTAGTAGGCGCAATTTCATCTCCTTATTCAATAAATTGGTCAATAATTTCTATTGATCCCGCTACATCACTAAACAATATTTCCTGTTCGACTCAAACAGTTTCTTCGAACCAAATCTGCGTCATTTCAGCCGATAACGGTGACATATTTATTACAACAATAAACAATCAAACCATTGGGAAATGGGCTCCAATACATATAGACGGCTCTAACGCGATTATATCTCTGTCATGTCCATCGGTTTCTCTCTGCGTGGCCGGTGATTCAAATGGAGATATCGCTGTTTCCGACAATCCGCTATCGGCAACTTCGTGGAAGGTGTCAAATATAGACGGCTCCAATGCGGTTTTATCTCTGTCATGTCCATCGGTTTCTCTCTGCGTGGCCGGTGATTCAAATGGAGAAATAGCCGTTTCCAACAATCTGCTATCGGCAACTTCGTGGAAGGTGTCAAATATAGACGGCTCCAATGCGGTTTTATCTCTGTCATGTCCATCGGTTTCTCTCTGCGTGGCCGGTGATTCAAATGGAGATATCGCTGTTTCCGACAATCCGCTATCGGCAACTTCGTGGAAGGTGTCAAATATAGATTCAGGCCAGATTTTATTGGCACTGTCATGTACTAACTCTGGAATCTGCATTTTTGGCGACTCGATGGGAAACCTATTTGATACTCAAAATATCACACAGCCAACCGCTTGGACAAAAACTCACATTGACGGATTTTATAAATTTTCCGCTGCCTTTTGTACAAATAACGATCAGTGTTATTTAAGCGATAATATGGGGTTGGTATTTCATAGTCAAACTCCGCTGACGCCCACAAGTTGGACTTCGTCATTAGTTGATACGAGCACCTCAATTAATTCAATTTCGTGTGCTTCCACTAGCCTCTGCGTGGCTGTTGATTCTGCTGGTGACGCGCTGGAAACAAGTTCGCCCAACATTTCTTCAAGTTGGACATTGGCAAATATTGACACGTTTAATTTTATCAATCAGGTTGATTGCTCTTCGTCAACGTTATGCGTTGCCTCAGACGATGCGGGCGATATCATATATACAACTTCGCCCGAAATTGGAACCTCATGGAAGGTTCTACCAGTAGACAGCTATAACAACCTAATATCTGTCAGCTGTTATGGTCAGAATTTTTGCGGTGGCATAGACACCAGCGGAAACATTGTCTATAGCAATTCACCTACTACCGGACAATGGCAAATTTATAACGCGGAGTCAAATATGGCTTATTTCAGGCCAACTTCTATTTCTTGCCCTGCAATAAATACGTGTTACGTAGTGGGGTCAAACGGCAATATTTTTTATTCGCAGTCAATTGCTTCGGGAAATGCAACCCTATCGGAAGAAAATATCGATGGATCCTCCACGATCACGTCAATATACTGTTACGGCTCTTCAATTTGTTACGCCACCGATAATAGCGGTAATATATTATATTCAACCAATCCCCAAGTCGGTACGTGGAGCAAATATAACATCGCTGGTCACAACACAGTGTCGTCTCTCTCCTGTATTAACGCAAACCAATGTATTGCTATAATTTCAAACGAATCCGTAGCCATTTCAAACTCCGTGATATCAAGTTCGTCTTGGACTTTTACAAACTTATTAGCCCCTAATCCACTGATTGCCGTGGCTTGTTTGAGCGCGGCAAGTTGCTTAGCAACAGATTCAGCAGGTCAGATTTGGTATGGCATCGAATTATCTCAAAGCCAAACCGCAAACCCAATTTGCACTGTAGGTATCGGAACCATTTGTAACCCATTAGCTTCGTCGACAAATACGCCAAAAATTATATCAATCACAGCTGGTGGGATGACCGGCACACCGTTTAAATTAGAACTAATTACCGCTTTCACGTTGCTTCTAATGGGAGTTCTTATAATTTTTAAACTTAAATCATGCGAGCATAAAATTAAAAATAATATTCATTAAAATAGACAAGGATTAGCAGGTGCACAATCTCGAATTTGAGTGTGCGAGAATTATTTGAATGAATATTTCAATATACTGGAATGGTCATTATCAAGAAAACATTATAATTATAAGATTTGGTTTGTTTGGTTATCGTATAACCTTCTTGCCTTTGATCTTATCTAATACCTTAACGAGCATTTAATTCATTTTGGACAATAGAATCCCTTAATCGATCATTTTAAATAAACAAATCCCGATCAACATAAGTCGACATTTGGATACCCTGATACGCTAGGCGAGATTAGGAGCCAGAGTTTGCTTTGCATACGAATGGCGCTAGTGCAGTTTTATACCGATTTACGTAAACTGAAAATGAACCGAATTTACGGGCAATGCAAAAATCGTTAGCTAGTACGTTCATCGAATTACGAGGTCCGTACAAAACCGATTCATTGGGCTCACTCCAATTCTTATATTTAGAATCAAGAATAACATAATCTGCGGTTTTTAAGTCTGAAGCCATGTGTTTAGCATGATGAAGAGCAATGTCAGGATAAAGAATAATAAAATAGGTCGCCGGTTTAAGCTGAGGAAGTAGATAGTAAAGCTCCACATCGTTAACTGGCGTTCTGGAAAGGTTGGAAGTACCTACAAAAAGCGTTTGATTAGGTTTGGAAATAGAATCAACATAGTTAAGCATGGATTGAATTTGACTCGCCGACAACTTGTCGCCATAAATAAATTCGTGACCATAGTTTGAGACAAAAAATGGTGGTTGGCTTGCTAAACCAATTTCAGTATCAAGCTCAAATGCCCATTGGGCAGCGTAAAAATTGGGAGCTACTAAAGTCGTAAGTATCACGAATGCCAGAGTTACTATAACCATTGAGCCTTTCCAGTTTCGATTAAAAGGCATAAATTCCCCAAAAGCCAGTACTAAAACAACTGAAAGTACAATCATCAACGACATAATATGATAAACATCACTTCTTTGAAAAGTAGACGGCGCAAGACCGACAGAAAATACAAACAGCGAAAGTAACGTCATAGGCTTGTCACCCTTGGGTCGTGTTCTAAAAAGATAAACTAGCAACGTTGCAATAACGATGTATGACAAAATGTCGAAATAAAACCATATATTAAGTTGAACCGGATCGCTGACTCCAGAAGTAAACCACGGAGCTTTATTCAATGTCGAAGTTAATCGATCAAACCAGCCAGCTAAATAAGTTGTAGGCGGTGGTATGGGAAGCGCATTGCCTGGAAGTTCTCTTTGCGGATTTATGAATAATTGGTAGAATGTTGCACTTGGACCAGCTACAACAAATTGGTAAAGATATCCTATCGGCGCCACAGTTAAGCCAAAAAACAATCTTAACCGCTGTTTACACTTCATTCTAAAGAAATATATGACAACGACAGGGAATAACCCTATTGCAAAATCAAACCTCGTAAGTACAGCAGCAGACACCAGAAGTCCTGCTATAAAAGGTGCTTTATATCGCCCATATTTATCTGTCGTTAGTAGATATATTGCAAACAAAGAAAAGCAAAGTGCAAACCTCCAAGGCCACGCATAAGCTCCGCCAGATTCATATTGCGCACTTAGACCGACGGTGCAAACGACTGCCGATATGGTTGCCAGCCAAAGCGAGTAACGATTCCCTAAAAGCCACACCGCCATGACTGTAGCGAGAGCAAATAGAAGTGAAACTATTCTTTCCGTAGCTAGGCTACTCCCAAATAGCTTGAACGCTCCAGCCACTATCCATAGCCCGGCAGGTCCATACATGTAATTAAAGTCCCGATATATGATCGATCCGTGAGCAACTAAATTTGCTTCCGTCAATACTAATCCTTCTTCAAGTACCGCCCCAGAATGAAGTGCACCGGCAATAGCGGTCAGCATAAAGAAGATAACCGTAAAGGCAAGACTAGCGATTCTTAGTCTTTGGTGCCTTGTACCCAAAATCATCGGTTAAATAATCCTCTCATGTTTATAAAGCAGAAATTCATCTTAATCTTTGATTATTGGCAAGTACGGTGTATTGAATAAGGCAAAATCATTAACAAATCAACATTACTAAGATCAGCGCCTTAAATTCTGAAATCGACAGCCATTCAGGCACTTCGCGAGACGGTGACTGGAAGATCGGATCAATATTAAATTACCAATCCGAATTCGAGAACTCTTCCGTATAGTCATTCTTCAATCTATATATTGATTTTTACTGTTTTCGTAGCATCTTGTTAATGAATCTACCCAATCTCAAACGCTAAACTTCGCAACAAATAAATTAACATTAATTTCCGGCGAGGTAAAAAATCTATTATTTAATGTTACCCCAACTTGTATCAGAGATGCAATTACAATTATAGAGACGACCCCTAGGACAGTTCAAAAAGAAAAAGCGCCGCAAATATAACGACCAAGTCAAACTCTAAGTTGCTATTAGATACTCAAATCCTATAAAATTTTAATTTACTGAATTAACACGATTGATCAACTCAATGAATCAATGCAAATGGTCGTAGAAGATAATCTCGACTAGCAACCTAATTTCAAATATCATATTATGTCAACGTCGCTTTCGATTTCCGAGACAATAATATTCGTTCCAAAGACCATTTTGTTACCAGAAGTAGTGCCTCTATGGGGATAGTCAACGACATCTTTGAATTTCCTCGCTTACGATCGACAAATGCTATAGGCACCTCAGTCATTTTGCCACCAAGCTGGTGCGTACGGTAGACCATTTCAATCTGAAAGCCGTAACCGTTTGCTTTAATTGAATCCAAATCGATAGCCTTTAATATTCTTGCCGAGTAAGCCCTATAACCTGTAGTAGCATCCATTATAGGTACACCGAGCATAAATTTAACGTAAACATTCCCGTATCGAGAAAGAAGTCGCCTAAAAAAAGACCACTTAACAATAGTCCCTCCGTCAACATATCTTGAGCCTAAAACTAAATCCATTTCCTCACTTAAGGGACTAATGATATTAAGAATCTCTGCGGGATCGTGTGAGAGATCAGAATCCATTTCAATGACTATATCGTATCCACGATTGAGCCCCCATTTAAAGCCGGCAATGCAAGCGCTACCAAGCCCCGACTTTTCCCCTCTTTTTAAGACTTCTAAATTTCCTACGATTTTAGCCAATCCAGTTACCAAATCCGCAGTACCGTCAGGGCTACCGTCATCGACAACGAGGATCATACAATTCGGTAGAACATTTCTAAGCTTTGTTAATACGTCTTCAATGTTTAGGGCTTCATTATAGGTTGGAAGAATTACCAATATCTTATTTTCCCTTAATCTAGCCACCTTAAAGTCCTCTTTTAGAATACGTAACAAGATAGCGACTCCCGACAATGGCCTTGCGAGTCGCTATCTCATGCACAGCAATATTCCAACGTGCTACTCTGACAGATCCTGAAACTTTACCTTTACAAACGTTTAACAATTAGTACTTCTCAATTTATATTTTCACAAATATGTTTAAATAATTGTATCCCATTTCAATTGATAGAAATGAGTACGATAGATTTAAGATGAACGAATTAAAATGAATAATTATGGCTCCTGAGACCATCCGGCGTAAGAGTCAACAAATCTTTTAAAGTTTCTCAATGTGATTTGTGATATTTAGCATTCAAAATTTAAACCGACCCATAATAACTGTAAATTCAATTCAGTAAAGTTCGAAAGGCTAATATTTAACGGCTAATCTGCCTGCGAAATCGACTCTAAAATCATTTGAACCGTTGCCAACGGATCGCTTGACTCTATTATAGGTCTACCCACAACGAGCAGGTCGGCACCCAACTTAATTGCATCTGCAGGTGAGGTTACTCTGAGTTGGTCACCTTTAGGTGAACCCGACGGTCTGATACCTGGCACTACCTTGAACAAATCGACAGCCTTATCTGATGCAATTGAAAGATCCGTACCCGAACACACCATACCGTTAATTCCGGATTCTATAATCGCTTCCAAGCGATTTAAAAATAGATTTTGGGAAAAACTGGGATCCGATGTAAGCATAGACACCCCTAGACAATAACAGTTTTCGTCCAATCCAGCGTCCGTTCTGCCTTCAATAAACCCTTCGGCTGCGGCACGAAGCATGTCAGACCCTCCAGCCGAATGTGCGGTTATGAGCTTAGCCCCCAATGAGCCCAACACTCGTGCGGCTTTATAAACTGTATTGGGAATATCGTGCAGTTTTAAATCCACAAATACATTCTTACCTCGATCGATGATCTTTGAGACAACATCGGGTCCAGATGCGCTAAATAGCTCAAGTCCGACTTTATACACCCCCACTTCATCTTTCAGAAGATCAACTATTCTCAATGCTTCAGCATCGTTATCAAAGTCTAAAGCCACGGCCAATTTTCCCAGGAGGCTTGGCTTATCGAAGGCATCCAGTGCTTTTATATTAATATCCATCGGTAGCTTTTCCTCTTTCTTCCTGAAGATAATTCCAGTATTGTTGAAACGATTCATATCCATTTTTATTCAAATGGGCGATCAACTTTTTCTGCAATTTAAAACTTGCCCTGGGGTTGAACAAAGTTGCAGTACCTATCCCTACTGCATTTGCCCCCAAAAACCAGTACTCAATCATGTCATTTAAAGTAAAGATTCCGCCGGTAGCAACTATGGCAATTGATCGGTTGGCGTCACGTATTTTTTTAATAATGGATTGAGTCAATGGTTTCAACGAACTACCCGATACTCCGCCATAAATATTACCTAGTTCGAATTTCAAATTAACCGCATCCACTCCGATGCCAAACATGGTATTGGTTAAAGTCAGGACGTCAGCTCCGGATACAATTGCCGCATTGGCAATTTCTACAGGGTCTGCCACCATCGGAGACAACTTAACTAACATTGGCAAGGAGCACAATTTTTTAAATGAACTTGCGATAGCAGCGGTAAATTCTGCACTCTGTGAAAATAGTCTATTCTGGTCTTCCAGATTCGGACAGCTTATGTTTAGCTCTATTCCAATTACATTTTTCAAATTACCGGCAGCTACCGCCTCTTGAATTTTTATTGCTATGTCTGCATACCCGTCGACAGTTTTGGCCCATATAGACAAAATTACATTTGCGTTGGCTGCTTCAAGGCGCGGATAATCATATAAGATAAAATGTTTAATCCCAGGGCCCTGTAATCCGACCGAATTAATAACGGCTTTGCCATAAGAGGATATTCGCGGAGGCTTGTTACCTTCCCAAGGATCCATGGTAAGAGATTTTACAGTTAAAGCACCCAATGAACTTAGATCACCGTACTTAGAGAGTTCGTCGGAATGACCTGATGTACCTGAAGCCAAAATTATCGGAGACTTAAGATTAATCGAACCTAATTTCAGGTCCAAACAATACCTATTTTCAGAACGGTTCATGCGACATTTTTTTCCCAAGCACTGAATAGTTCTGCATATTTCTTCTGATTCAATAATAACTGATCATGAGTTCCGACTTCCACAATTTGACCATCATCTATAACTATGATCGAATTTGCTTTCATCGCCGTATTTAGCCTATGCGCGATTACTATTAACGTCCGACCCAGTTTAAGTTTATCCAACGCCTCTTCTATGATTCGGGCACTAAACGGATCGAGGTTTGAAGTTGCCTCATCCAAAATAAGTACTTTCGGATTTGCCAACGCTGCACGAGCCAAAGAAACAAGCTGTTTTTGACCCGACGACAATAAAGATCCACGTTCATATATATAAGTTTTTATGCCTTCGGGAAGATCTGACAAAAGTAAGCCGGCACCAATAGATTCCAATGCTTCGATTACTTCTGTTGAAGTCGCGTCGGGTTTACCGATTTTTATATTGTCTTCTATGGTGCCAGAGAACAAAAACCCTTCTTGAGGTACGACAATTGCGGCTTTTCTAATAGACGATTCGTCAATTTGGTCAAGCGGCACACCGCCATAGGTAATGCTTCCGCTGGTGGGATCATAAAATCTACAAATCAACTTCGCTAAAGTGGACTTACCGGCACCCGTAGGGCCTACAAAAGCGACATGATCGCCAAAAGGAATTGTAAGATTAATTTCCGACACAGCAGGAGGCAATTGTTGATCATATCTAAACATTACATCTTTTAATTCAAAGTCCCCGGCCTTTGGCATGACAACGGGATTAGGACAAACTCTTAGGTCGCTGGTGACATTTAATATCTCGTGAACTTTTGTCAATGCGGCTCCAGCTGACTGCAGCTGTGAATAGAGTTGGCTCATCTGTTGTATTGGATTGTACAGCGAGTTCAAATATAAAATAAATGCCACAACCGTTCCTATCGCAACCACCTTATCGTGGACTAAAACTCCGCCAACCCCTAGAATCATTGCCGAAGACACCACCCCAGTTGTTTCCAGTACGGGAAAGTACTTAATGGAGATAACTATCGCTTTAAGATTGGCCTTCAACTGTGCCTGATTTTTTGTACTAAAACTCGCGACGGTGTGTTCCTGCCTTCCGAAGGCCTGAATTACTTTTACTCCAGAAATACCTTCTTGCAAACTTGTAAGTGTATTGCCGATCCGTTCGCGGACTTGTAGGTAAGCAGCTTTTGATTTTTTTTCAAACCACCGTGACAGAACTATTAAAGGCGGAAGCGTAATCAAGGTCACCAAAAACAGTTCCCAACTCATTACGGCCAGAATGACCAATGTCGAAACGAACAACAGCGCGCTAGTTACAAAAATAACTAGACCCTGCTGAACAAGATCTTCCATTGCGTCAAAATCACTCGTCATCCTTGCAACCAATCTTCCAGCCGGCATTTTAGTGAAAAAAGTTAGCGACAGAGACATAATGTGACCGAATAATTTAACCCTAAGATCCCTTAATCCCATCTCCCCCAAATTAGCAATTATCTTAGATTGAATTCTGCTTAGAATAATCGCCAAACCCATAAGGACGATAAGTATAACGGTTACTCCTATTAATACTTTGCCTTTTTTGGGGCCCAAACCGTTATCAATCGCATAACCGATCAATGCTGGAGCGGCAAGGGTGGCGCCAGAAAATAGCAACAGGCAAATAAATGCCATAACCAGACGTTTTTTATAAGGTTGAAATAATTTGAACAACTCCGTTGCGGTTCTAAGTTTAAGTTCAGAATATTCCTCGGAGTCAAATGCCACGGTCATCAGAGATCGCCTTTGCTAGACAGAGATCCAATATATTGCCCATAGGGTACAAAGTTTTTTATTAGCTCGTCGTGAGTACCTATGGCTATTAACTTACCTTGATCAAAAAACGCAACTCTGTTTGCCAAACTGATGGACGAAACCCTATGGGCAATAATGAAAGTGGTTCGATTCTTTGAGACATTTTCAATCGCAGCCAAAATCTCATTTTCATTTTGAGGATCCACGGCCGAAGTTGCGTCATCCAAGACTAATATTTTAGGATTCGTTAAGATAGCTCGCGCCAATGCTAGTCGCTGCCTTTGTCCACCCGACAACGAAAGACCCTTTTCACCCAACATCGTTTGATACCCTTCAGGCAGTTCACCTATAAATTTATCCGCATTTGAAATTACCGCCGAGGCTTTAATTGAATCCATATCGGCATCGGGTGTCGCAAAGGATATATTTGCTGCAACTGTGTCGCTGAATAAAAAGGTATCTTCGAAAACGAACCCTACATTTTTTCTTAGATCAGTCAATTTAATTTCGCGAAGATCTATACCGTTAATTAGGATCATTCCATCAGTTATGTCATAGAATCGCGGCAGCAACTTAACCAACGTAGATTTACCCGATCCTGATCTACCCACTATGGCAACTGTCTCACCCGATTCAACGGAAAAATCTATCTTTTCTAGAACATTACGCGAACCAGATTCATACGAGAAACTCACGTTGACAAAACTTACTGAGACGCCATCACCATTTAATAAACTGGTTTCATTTTCCGAAACCGAAGACGGAAATATTTTGGGATGATGGGCATCCAAAATAATAGGAGATTGATTTAAAACTTCGGCAATACGGACGGCTGCGGCATTTCCTCTTGGTATTAAGGTAACGAAAAATCCGACCATCGTCAACGGCCCTACCATCATGGTGACATAAGACAGAAAGGCGACTAATGCGCCTACTGACAATCTGGACTGAGAAACCAGGTATCCCCCATATAGCAAAACGATAATTGGCGAGAGCGCGGGAACAGTATTTAATATTGGATTAAAGTTTGCGTTATTAAAGGCGAACTTTAATGCCTTTTCGTATATTCCCTTTGCTCTTTCAACTCCTTTGCTAATAGTCTCATCCTGAGCTGCAAATCCTTTTACAGCTCTAATGCCTACAATAGATTCCTCAGCCAAAGTAGCCATTTTACCAAGTTCCTGCTGTAAATCTGCAGACAACGGTCCTGCTTTTTTAGTGAACCTTTTTGCTACTGCAAAGAATACGGGAAGCGGCAGAACGGAAAATATTGCCAACAGAGGCGACAGATAGAGCATCACCGCGAATGTACCGATTACGGTTATAACCGATGCTATTGTTATCGGCAGATTAACAAACAGATTAGACACCTGTTCGAGGTCTGATGCCGCTCGCGACATAAGTTGCCCGGCTTGAGCCTTGTCAAAATATCCCAGATGGAGTCGCTGTAAATGCGCAAAAAGTCTATATCTAAGATCGGTTTCTATTCGATAAGCATTTGAAAACGCTAAATATCTTCTTATCCCCGAAGCGATTCCCTGGATAAGTCCTATAACGCCTATAACAAGCGCCCACTTTACCGCCGTTAAAGCCGTTCCTTTTAATATACCTTGATTAATCGCCGCTTCTAATATCAGTGGAACTAAAATCTTGGCGACCGTCCATACCAAACCCGAAGACAGCGCACCAAGAAAATATTTTAGCTGCCTAAATACTGCATTACGCAACAGCGCAAAACCAGGCCGCAAAAATTCCTTGTTTGTCTCATTGCGATTTTTCTGAAGCTTTTTGTTTGTAGAATCAGACACTTTTACTTTATTACTTGACCTCTATTAATTGTGCCACAAATTGCATAATAAATAAAATTTAAATTACGAATTTGAAAAGATAAAAAGTCACCGATTACTCATCACAACACAATTTGACTGCAAACATAGTTACACAAAGCTTTTCCCTTCGGAGTCAAAATATATCTTTGAGTTACCGCGTCTACAACCACCAGCCCATCTTTTAAAAGTACTTCAGGCAGATATTTTTGTTGGATTCCCATAGGAGTTCTCAGATTCAACATAAGAGTTTCGAGCGTGATATCCATTTTTGACAAGCATTCAACGTGACCAATCGGCGAAATGGCTGAGTCAATTTTGTCTATATAACTTTTTACCTTCTTTGTATTAAGCCATCTATAAGGTAAAACCGTAGAATAAGCACCCGGACCAAATCCTATCCAGTCACCATGACTCCAATAGTTTTGATTATGGACAGAACCATGTCTGGGCTTATGCCAGTTTGATATCTCTTCAAACTGATAGCCTTTTTGCGTCATGGTATTTTCAATCAAAGTGTAATACCGTATCAGATCGTCTTCCAATTCAAACTGGCTCCTACTGTACAAAGGAGTGCCAGGTTCAACCGTTAAAGCGTACAAACTTAAATGACTTGGCGGGAACGAAAGACCTAAAGCATAATCGAGCATGCTCGAAAAAGAATCTAGCGACATGTCCGAGTACCCGAACATAAAATCAACCGACCAATTATCAAAATTCAACTCATGGAATATCGTAGAAATTTCCGATATCGGCTTATTGTGAGGGCTTCTTCCCAATCGAGTCAACATATTGCCGTCAATATTTTCTATACCAACAGAAATTCTATTAAATCCTATCCTCAGCAGTTGTTCTGCGTACGACAAATTAATATGATCCGGATGGCATTCAATCGTAATTTCGTCGATAGCATCAGTATTAAATAGGCTTAGAATTCTTTCCAACTGATCTATTGAAAGAGTCGAAGGCGTTCCTCCTCCAAAGTATAAAGTTTTTGTTTTAGAGAAGATATCAAATGAATACTTATTGCAAAATTGCTTTATTTCCTTGGTGAGACACTCTACATACTTTGTTATAAGATTTTTTTCCGATAGAACTTTACTGAAGGCGCAAAAATCACAGATAGAATCACAGAAAGGAACATGAATATAGACGGGCAAATCTTGCAAAGCAGAGGCATTAATGTCTAAATTCAACATATCATAAATTACAGCCCACCGAAGATGGCATTCATTACCTTGAACCGTAAAACCTAATAATCTATTCCTAAAAACTTTTCGAGCCCAATAGTTAGACCATTTGTTTGCATAACCTTTTTTATTGCCAGAATTACCCCTGGCATAAAAGCTGATCTGTCTATGGTTTCATGTTTAATGATAAGAGTCTGCCCCTGTGCGCCTAAGATAACATCCTGATTAGCTACAACTCCTTGTACCCTTACTGAGTGAATGGGAATATTTGCAGCACCTACCCCGCCTCGCGAACCCTCTAAAACATGTTTCTGGGTACGATCAGTCGGAAACGAATCCAATTTCAATTTTTTTCTGGCGATATCCATCCGCTCGGCAGTTGTAACAGCCGTACCCGAAGGTGCATCAATTTTTTGGTTGTGGTGATATTCAATTATTTCTGCGTTTTCAAAATAGGGAGCGGCAAACTTAGCAAAGTTCATCATCAGCACGGCCCCGATTGCAAAATTGGAAGCTATGACCGCATTTGGCGAATCTTCGTTAGAAAATAACCTCTCGGCAGTTTTTAAATCGTCGGCGGTTACCCCGGAGGTTCCCATGACTAGATTAATTGAATTATTCGAACAAAAATCCATTGTGGATTTAATAGCAGAAGCTGTAGTAAAATCAACCAACACATCAATATCTTTTGGATCTATTAGCGTCAAGTCTGATACCAAATCGAAATCAAAAGACCGATCGTTGATTTTGGCGGCAGTAGAGTCAATTCCGATCACAAATTCAAGATCAGCGTCTGCACGAACGGCTCTAATAATTTCTTGACCCATCTTTCCCAATGCGCCCGAGATTCCAACTTTAATCATGTAAGCATTTTAGCCGCTTAAGAATTGATTAATTAAAAGTCAAACCTAAGAATCAGAAGTAATACCAGGGCTAATTTGTGTCTATTCCTTACTTCAGCCATGTCGGCGGGCTGTACGGACACGCAGGTTTAACTGGTTTGCCAGCAAACCGATTGAGAACCCAAGCCTTCACTTGAGCTAAAGCAAGGTTTAGCTCATTTCCGTGACCACCTGTTGGATACCATCCTATCGATGCATTGTCACCCAATTCGCACAACTTAGGCATTAGAGCATCGATTCTGGCTGGAACGGCTATTGCGTCTTGACCTCCACCTATTACCAATATAGGGCTTTGAGTCTTAACTTGGGGTTCGTTGTTTAAGGAAAGCCAAGCTTTTCCCAAAGCAGTTTGAAGAGGCGGGACCCTAAATATCTTGCCCTTTGAATTCTGATATGCCTTTATGAAAGCTACCGCTATCTGATCGACACATCCAGTCTTTATAGTTGAATACAAAGAAAGCCCAGCTGGTGTCATAATAGAGCCGAGATTAAGAGCAGGATCAGAAGCTTTATATCCGAATACTACCATTGTCTCTATAAGCTGTATGAGTTCAGGAGAATCACCTTGAAATGTCTGCCCCAGAAGTACACCAGGGGCGACTGCGACGACTCCCTTCAAAGAAAACTCAGGAGCATATTTTGGTGCGATTTCGCCAGTTGCCAAAGCCGCATGCCCTCCCTGACTGTCTCCAACTACCACCCATGCATTGCCGGCATGCGCATCGGGTATCTCTTGAACAGCCCTCACGATATCTATGGTTGAATTTGCCTCTATCGTTCGATTTAGGTACGGATGAATTTTACCATCTATACCCAAACCCAAATAGTCTGTAGCTACATAGACAGCCTTTATTCCAAGGTTTGGTGCGATACCTCCCATCCCCATCCTTGAAGGTGCGCAATTTTGACTCATTCCTATTGTTCCATGATCCCATGAAATGATCGGCCACTTACCGATTTTCGGTTTAGCGTCGGGGTAAGTTACCAACCCAGTAACCAAGGCATCTTTTCCTTGTGAATCCGTGGAATGATACATAACTCTTAAAGTGGTGTAACCGCTAGCATCTCCAACGAATTGCAACCTAACCACCGTACCAGGCGAAGCATAATGGAATCCATCTGGTGCCTTATAGAAATCATATCCTTTGGGATAATTTAAAAGATTGGTTCCACCTACGCCGTTTCCGGGTCTCAGACTCGTTTGAATCACAGAAGTCGAGCAAGCACCCAAAGCAGTTATCATCGAAAACAGTACCGACAGCATAACCGCCTGTCGGATATTAACTCTTGACTTTGGCATTGAAGAAGTAAGACGCTTCATCGATATCGTAAAATGTCTATTTAAGGCAATAACCAAATAAAATAGTGGCACACGCAAGGCACATCTGTTTGCACACCTATCTATCAGGCGTTTATTTTTTAAGGGTTTTTAAATCCTTAAATTCTAAAGGAATATTTTAAACCAATTTAAAAAAATTGCCAAATTAAACCAAGTCGTCAAATCCTATTTAACTTTTATAGCAAAATCACGCGCACGTTCGGGCATCCGCGACCACCGTCAACCGCCTGACACTGGAGGCAGTATTTCTATCTCATCACCTTCGCCAATAATGTCTTCGTCAAATTCTTCGCCATTTTTCCAAAACGCACAATATCTCATGAGCTCTTCGATATCTGAACCGTACTTTTGAATTATATTCTGCTTTAGTTGCATAAAACTGGTCTGTTCAAATGATTCGGACGAACAATTTGTAATATTTTTTAAAGGGCCAAAATAAATTACGCTAACCAAGGTTATCCTCCCACTTTATATATCGGTTTATTCGGAATCACATAACCCAAAGAATTGGTTCCGTGTCCACTTTTCTTTCGAAATATTTCGCTCCTGATGGCCCGTATGATTTCATCATTACCGCATCCTTGGTTAAGCATATCCCCTAAAGATATTTCTGAAGTCGAAAATAAACAATTTCTCAAATGCCCGTCTGCCGTTAACCTAATTCTATTACATGTATCACAAAACGGTTCTGTCATTGAAGAAATGATCCCAAACTTAAATTGAGCGTCTACTCCGCAGTAGGTTACGGCAGGGTTGTTGTCTCGCCGATTTTCAACTATATTCCACTTTGAAGTGACCGCTTTGAGAATATCTGCCTTAGGCATAACGTTTTCATCGCGATAGATCTCCGTAGCTCCAACAGGCATAAGCTCAATAAAACGAACGGTAACGCCATACTTACTTGAAAAATCAATGAAATCTAAAATTTCATCATCATTGATACCTCTAATGGCAACGACGTTAACCTTTATTTCGTCGAAACCTGTATCTAACGCAGCAGCAAATCCGTCTAAGACCGTTTGTAGATCCCCCCTACGCCTAATCTTTTTAAATTTTTCATCATTAAGAGAATCGATTGACAGATTAATTCTCTTTAAGCCCGCATTTTTTAAATCAACGGCATATTTTCTGAGATACGTACCATTTGTAGTCAATGCAATATCGGCAAACCCAATTTCTGAAATTGCCTGGACAATCTCAATTATTTCTTTTCGAATTAGCGGTTCGCCGCCGGTAATTCTCACTGAATTTACGCCAAGTTCTTTGAATACTTTTAGAAGACACTTTAATTGACTCGGCGACAAAAACTCTTTTTTGCTTAGAAAATCTGTATTGGAGTCGTCCATACAATACACGCACCGAAAATTACACGACTCGGTAACCGAAAGTCTCAAGTCATCATGAATGCGCCCGAAGCCGTCGACAAGAGAACCGTCCAAAGGCATCTGCTCAAATGGATGTCGGTCAAATTCTCGGCTTTTAGAATTAGCAACAGTTACAAAAGTATTTATGCAACAATCTTACCAAAGCATTAAATAACCATGACATTTTATGATGTCAAATAATGTTGATGACCTGCATAAAATTGACTAAACACTGTGACAAACAAAAACAGAGCGTTTTAAAGAATATTTAACTTGACATAATCAGTCAAAAAGCATTCAGGTAAATAAACAGTCTTATGGCCCTACTTGGCAGATACTGTAAGGTTTTGAGAATATATCCCTAGCCGCGAACATTACATCGTCTAAGGTTACATCCAATAGCCTCTGAAGCTGTTCTTCGATTGAATACACTTTGTCATGAACGGAGACCATAGAAGAAATCCTGGACATTCTCGACGATGAAGTTTCAAATGACATAGCTACCTCAGCTTTAATGGACCTCTTTGCCAATTCAAGCTCTTTGGCCGTAATCCCGTCTTGCAATAATTTATCAACTTCGGTTTGGATTACCTTTAAAACCGTATCCAGATTTTGAGGACTGGTCGCAAACGATATTACCGATAATCCGGAATCTACATTCCCCATCCACCCAGTATCTATGGAATAAACTAATCCCAGTTTCTCCCGAACTTCCTGAAAAAGCCTGGAAGAATAGGAACCGCCAAAGACCGTATTTAAAATGGTTAAAGGATTACGCCGTTCATCCTTTTTTTCGATGGAATCGTAAGCCATCATTACCGTAGTTTGCGCAAAGTCCTTTGTTATTACTAGCTCTTTGCCAGGATTAAATATCGGGGCGTGTCGGTTAATTTTTTCCCCGGTTGGACGACTGTTCAAGCCCGTTGATAATCTATCAAGGATATAACTGTGATCAACTGCGCCAGCGGCGGCAACGATAATATTGGACATAGAGTAATTTTCATTCCAAAAATCTCTTATCTGTTCGCGGGTAATGTTATTGATAGTGTCGGCAGTTCCCTGAATGCTTTTACCCAGTAGACTTCCCTCGTAACACATTGAAATTAAATTATCCCAACAGATTGAGGCGGGGTTGTCTTCATGCATGGAAATCTCTTCGAGAATTACCTGGCGCTCGGTTTCAATCTCTTCTTCCCTGAAAGCTGGATCCGAAATGATGTCCATCAGCAGATCCAACCCATCATCCATGTCGTCTTTGACGATTTTTATATAGTAGGTTGTCTGTTCGGTCGACGTTGCCGCATTAGAAATTCCGCCCATCAAATCTAGGTCTTGTGCTATTTCAAAGGAACTTCTGGAAGTTGTACCTTTAAACAGCAGGTGTTCCAGAAAATGACTTGTTCCCGAGAGAGAATAGTCCTCATCCCGTGCACCGATTTCAACACACATCGCGATGGTAGCAGAAAGAACCCCCGGCATAGTTTCAGTTACTACGCGAAGACCGCTATCAAGTTTGTCGTAAACGATCATACTTATCGACGACGACGATTTTTAGGACTACTGGTTCTCCTTCTCTGGTTAGATCTATCAGAGTCTTCTATTTCCGGTCCTAAATCGCCGAATTGTGACTCAAATTCATCTTCAAAGGATACTCTTTCCACCTTGGATTCCCCTTTAGATTCCACCGACCGTTCTTGTCCTGGTACTGATCCAACAAGAGCATCTGGTGTCTTTAGGGCCAAAGCGACTTTACCTTGATCATCGATATCTTCAACCACGACTTCAAGCTGTTGTCCCATGCTGAGTACGTCTTCTACGGTATTGATCCTCTTGCCATTGCCCATCTTTGTGATGTGAAGCAAACCGTCTCGGCCGGGTAACACATTTATGAAAGCCCCGAATTTTGTAATATTTACAACGGTTCCGTTGTAAGTCGCGCCCAATTCTACCGTGGGCGGATTTAAAATTAAATCAATTCTTGCCCTAGCCTCATTTACGGCGGCAGAATCTTTCGAACCAATAGTAACTATACCGAAGTCATCCATATCGTCGATATTTATGTCAACGCCAAGGTCTTGCTGTATCGAGTTGATTGTTTTACCTTTAGGTCCGATTATTTCGCCTATCTTATCGGATTCAATCTTAAAAGTTATAATCTTTGGAGCAACCGGGCTGACTTCCGATCTTGGTTCTGAGATAGCCGATTTTATTACTTCTAATATTGTTAATCTGGCTTCTTTTGCCTGTTCTAAGGCTCGAGCCAATACATCTGCTGGGATACCGTCGATCTTGGTGTCCAATTGTAAAGCCGTAACTACGTCCTGAGTACCTGCAACTTTAAAGTCCATATCCCCGTAGGCATCCTCATCTCCTAAAATATCCGTTAAGGTAACGTATTTGCCTCCGTCATATATCAGCCCCATCGCAATTCCTGCCACTGGAGCAACCAACGGAACACCCGCATCCATCAAAGATAGCGTGGAACCGCAAACCGAAGCCATAGAAGTCGAACCGTTGGATGCCAATACGTCAGACACCAGACGTAAAGTGTAAGGAAATTCATCCAAAGGTGGTATCACCGGCAACAATGCTCTTTCAGCCAAAAGTCCATGACCTATTTCACGTCGTTTCGGTCCCCGCATTGCACCTGGCTCTCCAGTTGAAAAAGGCGGAAAATTGTAATGATGCATATATCTTTTAGATTCATCCACGGTTATGGAATCCAAGAGTTGATTCATTTTTGGCATGCCCAACGTAGTGACGTTTATGACTTGTGTTTCGCCGCGTTCGAACAGACCTGAGCCGTGAGCCGTCGGAAGCAATGAAACTTCA
The DNA here is from genome assembly GCA_021852345.1 of Actinomycetes bacterium. Taxonomy (GTDB): domain Bacteria; phylum Actinomycetota; class Acidimicrobiia; order Acidimicrobiales; family JABEUL01; genus JAJZNL01. Next base: position 29,919 of record JAJZNL010000047.1, on the reverse strand, counting down.
GCCGACAACGGCCTGATTTGCCTAGAATTTCTTCCGTCAATTCGCATATCTTCGTTTACAATTCGTTCACGTACTAATTTTTTGGTGATTGATTTAACGGCTGCTCCGACCTGACCGAGTCTGTCTTCAAATTCCGGCGTTAATTGCTCAACCAGCCTGGTCATCAATTCCGACTTAAATTTACTTCTTTCGGATTTGGCAGACAGCCTAATATGCTTGTTTAAATCATCTTTAGCAAGTTCGTAGACCTTTTGGTAAAGATCGTCATCATAATCGACGATGCGAACATAGTCCATAATTTCCACTTCACCCAATTTTGCCTTGAGCTCAAGTTGAAGGTCTATAGATTCTCGTATCCACTTTTTTGAAGCTTCCAGCCCCCCTGCAAGAACATCTTCGGTAACCTTGGGAGCCCCTTGCGAAAAATAGGTAAAAGCCTTTTCAGCACCGCCAGCTTCGACCATCACAATTGCGATGTCACCAGGGCCATCTCCTATGGACCTTCCAGCGACCACCATTTCAAAGGTAGATTCGTCCCCCTCTTTAAAGGTCGGATTCGGTATCCATTCCCCACTCTGAGTGTATGCAATTCTTACGGCACCGATCGGGCCCTGAAAAGGAATTCCCGAGATCATTAATGCAGCCGATGCGCCGTTTATAGCCAATACATCATGGGGGTTTTCTTGGTCAGCGCCCAAAATGGTTGCAACTACGTGTACCTCATTTCTGAATCCGTCTTCAAAACAAGGTCTTAACGGACGATCGATGAGTCTTGCATTTAAAATAGCGGCATCGCTTGCTTTGCCCTCTCTTCTGAAAAAAGATCCCGGAATCTTGCCTGCGGCGTACATCCGCTCTTCAACGTCGACAGTTAGCGGGAAAAAGTCAATTCCCTCCTTTACTGATTTGGCCGCCGTGGCAGCCACTAGAACTACGGTGTCCCCTTGCCTGGCCAAAACTGCTCCGTCCGCAAGCTTAGCCAATTTACCTGTTTCAAAGGTAATGGACCTGTCGGTACCTGAAATGGGTGCTGTTACCTTAATAGGATCCGTCATTATTTCCTCTCTGTTTGAATCACTCCGAATTTAAGACATAAATTCGGCGGCACAGACTAGCGACGGATACCCAACCTCGAAATGATTTCTCGGTAACGATTGACATCGGTATCGCTTAAATAGTTAAGCAGTCTTCGACGTTTTCCGATAAGCTGCATCAAACCACGACGTGTGTGGTGATCACCTTTATGAACTTTAAGATGTTCTGTTAAATTACTTATTCGCTCCGACAAAATAGCAATCTGGACCTCGGGCGAACCCGTGTCAGTGTTGTGTAACCGGTATTGAGCGATTGTCGCTTGTTTATCTCTCATGTGCATTAAATACTATAGCAGAAAATTTTGAGCTAACAAATCAAAAACAATTTCGCAAACATTTATAAAGACAGGAGCCAGTCAGATTTGCTATTTAACGACTACCGTACCGCGTTATGTAATTTAAAGACCATATCCATAACTGACAATTTTTACCGTTACACAAGTTGAGTTGACACAGTTTGAGTTGGAGTACTAAACGCCAATTTTATAGTACGTTAAACAAAACATAAAAACGGATTTGATTATTTTTTTAGATATTTCACCAGCCATAGATTTTTTTAAAATAGTATTAGTTAAAGCTTAAATTAAGAATTTCAAGCAGACTGATGGGTTGTAGAATTTAGAACATTACAATTAAGCTCATCTGTCATCAAATAACAGTTGGGATTATTGTAAAAAAGGAGTCATCATGCAAACTCAAATTATTGGAACGACACTTCCAGTATTGGAAGTTTATCTCGAACCGGGAGAATCCGTAATATCTGAAGCCGGCGAATTGTCGTGGATGTCTCAAACAGTCGCCATGCAAACTTCAACTCATGTCGGCGGCGGTGGCGGAGGACTTAAGGGAATCTTCAAAAGAGCTGTAGGAGGAGGCGGGATATTCCTTTCCAGCTACACCGCACAACCTCCGGGGGGTATGGTAGCTTTTGCTACAAAATTGCCGGGACAGATATTACCGATTCAAGTTAGCGATCAACAAAATTATATGGTTCATCGTCACGGATTCTTATGCGGTACCCCTGGGATTGACATATCTTACGGATTCCAGCAGTCACTGGGCGCAGGCATCTTTGGAGGAGACGGTTTCATACTTCAAAAAGTAAGCGGGAACGCGTCTGCGTGGATAGAGCTGGACGGAGAGCTGGTTATAAAAACCCTCAATGCGGGTGAATCTATCTTGGTGCACCCTGGCCATGTAGGAATGTTTACCTTTGGTATGGGTTTTACGATATCGACAGTACCGGGTATCGCCAATAAATTTTTTGGAGGAGACGGGATTTTCCTTGCACTACTTACTGGACCGGGGACAGTATGGCTTCAGTCGCTTCCTATTGCAAACTTAGCGCATGCGATTGCTCCTTATATTAGTGGCGGGCAGCCTCAAGGTCCTTCTTCAAATATAGGATTGGGCAATCTCGGATTAGGTAATATTTTATAAATTACAACATTATTAATCAGCATTGTAATTTATGAATTACTCCTATACAGTTATTGTTAGCTATATAGGTTAGAACCTGTGGGTTCGTATAACTGCGAACCCAAATAGCTCACATTGAACCGTACGGAACTTTAACGGTTTGCAAGAATAACCCCGCTGTTAGGTGGTAATTTTAATAATCCGTCGGCGTAGCAGCATTTATCATTATTTGAAAAAATTAGTTTTTTCGATTCAATTTTGATTTCTGCTGGGTTGTCCGAAAAGTTTATACAAATTACGGCTTCTTGGTCTTGATAATTTCTAAGATACACAAGCACATCAGTATTTTCAGATTCCAAAATCTTTAATGAGCCCGAAAAAGCCTTATTCCGTTTTCTGATATCCAAGAGATTTTTATAGAGGTTGATTAGAGATCGGGGGTCGTTCTGTTGGTAGAATACATTTAACCGCCTATAGTTAGAATTTACCATCAACCAAGGCTTTGCAGCAGTCGTAAAACCACTGTTATCTTCGGCATTCCATTGCATCGGAGTCCTAACCTCATCTCGATTGAGTCTTTCGGTTATTCTCTTGTTGATAACCTCGGGAATCCAATAAAAATAGTCTCTTGCGATGGGATCTTGTGCCTTTTTAAGGGGAATGTATGTATTTTCCATACCAATCTCCTGGCCTTGATATAGGGTCACTACGCCTCTTAAGGTTAATTGTAACAGAGCCAGATTCCTTGCTTTGTCGACATTATTATTTAAACGTCCCATTAAGCGACTGCGATCATGATTTTCGAACACATAGGTCGGTTGCAACGGATCGGGGAACTGCTTTTCGTAATTATTAATCTTTTTTCTGAAAAATTCAGCGCTGTATTTAAAAGTCAAAAAATCGAACAGAAACACCAAATTCAGTCCAGGGGTAGTAAAACCCTCGCCAACGCCGTCAACCATTGGCGATGAACTGATCGAAGATGGTGAGTTTTCTCCAAGATAATTCTTCAATACCTTATCTGATCCGAAGACTTCTCCGATTAACACCGCTTGAGGATTTATTTCATCGCACTTTGCCCTAAGTTCATAAGCAAGTTGAAAATTTTCACTCGTATTTAACGTGTAACGCTTGTCAATCAGGTGAGGACCGTTGGGGTCGATGCTTGGTCTGAATTTATTGGAGCGCAACTTTTCATCTTTCATAATTGCTCCAAAAATATCCAATCTAAACCCGTCCACTCCCTTTTTAAGCCAAAATTGGATCATACTAAACATCTCAGATTTCAATTCTCGATTTCGCCAATTTAAATCTGGTTGAAAAGGAAGAAATGTTGCAAAGTAAAACTGCTGCCGATTTTCCGACCATTGCCACCCCGATTTTAATTGAAGATCACATCTCCAATTATTAGGATGCTTTTTACCACTGGATCCCTTACCGTCAGCAAAAACGTACCAGTTCGATTTGGGATTGTCTTTTGAACTGTTGGCTTGAATAAACCACGGGTGCTCATCTGAGGTGTGATTCAAGACCAAATCAAACATTACCTTCAAACCTTTTGCGTGTGCAACTTCGATGAGTTCAAATATATCATTAAGGGTTCCGTATTCCTCGGACACGTCCAAATAAGACGACACGTCATATCCAAAATCTCTTTGGGGACTTTTAAAGAATGGCGATATCCATACGATATCTACTCCCAAATCAACGATATAATCCAGTTTTTGTATAATTCCTCTTATATCGCCGAATCCGTCGCCGTTGGAATCATAAAAAGACCTTGGATAAACTTGATATATTACCTTATCGTGCCACCACGGTTTAAAACTTATATCTCTCATTTAACTTAATTTTCTTTCAAAGGACTTAATGTCAAAGGCCATAGCCAAATACAATAAAGTTGGCATATAAAAAATCCATGTAAAATTACTGCTGAGCTGCTGCTTCTTGCACATGTGATTACGATGTACTCCGTCTCCAAGATTTAACAACGATTTAGCTCCTCATTAAATCGCGCAACTGACGATAACCGATTAACTTAATATCATTTTTTTCAACTACAGTTTCAATTAGTCTGTCCTCAATTAAGAATTTAAAATCATCAACTCTTTTTTCATAATCGTCGGCCATATTTCGAAGCTCTTCAGTATCCACCACTGGATGTAAATATACTTCCGTTACTCCAAAATTCAATTCACTTAGACAGTTCGTAATGGTATCCCGGCTTCCAACGCCATCCACAACAAAAGCAAAATAATCCGGAAAAATTACACCTTTTTCTTGGGCCATAACTCTGTAGTCAAATCCGAGCAGCTGTTGGAATTCTGCATTGGGCATCCTCATTGGAACTTCAAATTCGACGGCCAACTGCAAATACAATTTAAAATAGTCCTCGCGAAAATGCAAAGGACCCATATGGGAGTCGATATGAGTAATATCCACTCCCCAATCCAGAGCTTGTTCTATTTGAGCTCGAAGTTCGTTTTCAACTTCGTTTATATCAGCAAGTTCATAGAGCGCAGGTACCGTTTTGTGGAAACCTCCTTTGGCCGCCGTTAACGTTTTGCTATATGTTAACGGTGACCACCGGTAATCATCCCACTCAGAATTTAAAGTAAGGTGTACGCCGATGTCGTAATCGATGGACATCTTGGCTCCTGCAGTTGCCCACGGACAAGGAACCATCAACGTCGAACTTGTTACGACATTGTCTTCAAAGCATCTCTTAATGGCATCATTGGCACAGTTTGACGAACCCAGATCATCACAATTGACGATTAAGAGCTTCGTCTCTTTCGGATATCCCAATCGCTCGACCAATGTATATCCTGAATTCATACTCGACAATTTTAACTGAATTTAAGTTTTAATTCAAACTTAAATTTGTTACATCCGTTAGTTAAAAAGATTAAATCTTACTTTAAAATTCGGCGACCAATACTTAGGCTTCAATTCAAGAAATTTGAATTCAAACAAAATTGTAATTTTCGAACTCAAACCTTAAATTGTGAATTTTTAGTAGTTGTAACCCGAGCTTCCTTTCGACGAAGTTGATACTGAAGATGTCACGGGGCTGCCAGATTCACCCATAACGTACCAATGACCCGTGGGGTGTGTTACTCCGATCGGAAACGGAAGATCTTCACCGTTAAATTGACCTATCTTTGTATCTCCAGAATATCTATAAAGAGGATGGCCGTTGTAAACAATTTGCTTTGCCCCGCTGGCCAGCGTTATGGTTGTTACCAATGATTTTTTAAGCGGAGCTTGAAGGTTCAATGTAGACGTATATAACACTGGCGGCCATATATTCAAACATGCCCCCGTGCAAGCGCTGCCGGCGGGGGTATCTGCCGTCAGCATATACAGCGTCATGGAATTATGATCGACAATTATCTTACCGTAAGAAGTATTTTTTACTCCCAACGTATAAGATTGAGTCGACAATCCCGAAGAACTGCCGGCGGCAACGGTAGAGCTCGGATTTGACGCACTCGAAGAACATGCCGATAGCACCAGCGCTCCAATCACCACAAAAGCTACGGTTGAAACCGCGGCCTTAACAAATTTATAAGGTTTCATGTTATTTCCTTTCTTAGCCTGTAATTGAATCTTATACCGATGTAGCAATTAAATTAAAGCGGTTATCATATTTTTTTGAACAATTCACATGCCGGTTCAAGTCGACCAATGCAATAGCGACAGGGAATGAAACGAATCAATCAACTTCCAAATGTATAATTGTGAAGATGACAGGTTGTTAAGTTTAAGTATTTTAAAAACCACACCAATTGATTTGAACGGCTGGCTTAAATGGTGACAAAATAGCTATGGAGCCCAAATTATTATCTAAAATGTATTATTGAACAGATAATTTTGGAATGAACAACACATATCTTAATTTGCAGAATAAGCCAGTTTCTTACGACAATGGAGTGAAAACGTACCCAAACGCACCCGCCGACTCTAACAAATTTGGAAGGTACGACTATTTAAACGAACTAAACACGGGGTTTTTAAGTACCAATCTTGCAGGATTAAATAAATTTGCAAAATCAATTTTGTTATTTTTCCTTAATCAAACCCCCGGGCACATCCATATCAAAGATGAACAAAATCACAAAACCTACGATTTGGGTAGGAGAGATGAGGGTTTAATTAACGTCACTGTGTATGACGAATCAGTTTGGGGACTGACTCTTCTACATAACAGCACGGGTCTTGGCGTTGGGTATGCTCATGGCCTATTTGAGTGTGACGACTTAACGGGTTTCTTACAAATGATAACTAAAGTTCTTAAAAGCAAAACGAGGCTATTAAACTCAATTCGAACAAAAACTTCCGCAATCGGCAACAAAGTCCGGCAGCTATTTTATACAGAAGATAAAAACTTAGATCGCGACCAGATCCATTTTCACTACGATGTCTCCAATGATTTTTTTGAATTGATGTTAGATGAGACCATGTCTTATTCATGTGGTGTTTTTTCCAAAGACGGCGAACCGCTAACAACGGCATCAGAGACAAAAATCCAGAAATTAATCGAGCTCTTGGAGATTAAATCCTCAGATCATCTATTGGAAATAGGAAGTGGCTGGGGTGGCCTGGCAATTCGTGCGGCGCAATTAACCGGCTGCAAAGTTACCACTTCGACAATTTCAAAACAACAGGAAATCTACGTTAACGACAAGGTAAAGCAACTACACCTACAAAATCAAATAAAAGTTTTGGACAATGACTTTAGGGATATCCACGGCCAGTACGATAAATTGGTCTCAGTGGAGATGATTGAAGCCCTTGACTGGAACGAGCACCCAAAATTTATGAAAACATGTTCAAATCTATTGAAACCAGGTGGAAAAATGGCGTTGCAAGCTATAGTACACAGCGACCAAAATTATGAGCGTGCCAAAACCAGAAAAGACTTTATTAAAAGAGTTGTCTTCCCGGGAGGGTGTTTGCCTTCTGTCAACTCAATCCTTTCGGCAACTTCAAAATATACGGATCTCTCATTACGAAGATTGGAAGACATTGGTAAACATTACTCAGAAACATTAAAGACATGGAAAGATAACCTGCACATTAACGGCGACAGCGAACTATCCAGATTACGTGATTCCAATAAGATTCCGTCAGACCCATCATTTATTCGCTACTGGGATTTTTACCTGAGCTACTGCAGAGCTGGATTTTTAGAGAAATTCGTGTCTGACGTACAGATGCTTTTTGAAAAACCTTCGTTTACTTAACAGACTTTAACTTGTCTTTAGCTAAAAGTTACATTTTCATTTACATTTAGTATTGACCTTAAGCTTTTCAAACTTGGAATTTTTAACGATTAATCACGAGCTGCCCAAAATTCTGATTCCGTTTTGCACGCGAAAGCAAACTAAAGTTCTTGAGAGATCCTTCTAAAATATTTCATTTCCGGAATTACCTGAATGTCGAATTAACAAAAATAACCGTTTTCTTAAATTTTTCTTAAAATTTTCTTTTGTGCGGGCTAATTTTGTAATTTATTTGTTAGATTAAATTAACATGACCACTGAGTACCTAGAGGAAACCGAGCACCCTAAGCTGAAATTACAGTCCCCGCTGGACAGGTCGGGTTCGTTAAAGCCTGCCAAAAATAAGGTAGAGATTGTAACTACAGGATTAATTATAATTTTCAGTCTTGGATTTGGGGTTGTGATGGGGCTCACATTTATTTCGGTAACAAAGAGCCAGCTGACCGGTTCTGGAGGAATTTTAATGTTTTTGGGTAATGTCGCCGCAATGGTTGGCACCTATTTGGCATTGGTCCTCGTAGTTTTAGTCAGTCGAAATTATATTTTGGAAAAAGTGCTTGGACAAGATCAGCTTGTACATTGGCATAAAAAGCTGGCTCCTTGGGCTCTTATTTTAATCTCCGTTCACGTAGTATTCACGACGATTGGCTTTGCCCAATATTCAAAATCAAACGTGTTCAGCCAGCTTTCATCGTTTGTCACATCGTTTCCTAATATGATAACGGCGATAATTGCCTTTATTTTTATGGCGATGGCGGGAAGTATCTCCATAAAATACATCAGACTTCGTATTAAACGCGAGCTATGGTGGACAATTCACCTTCTGATGTATGTGGCTTTGATAATATCTTTCGCACATATTGTCGGATTGGGACCGGCCTTTGTGGGACATCCTTTGGCAACCCATTTTTGGACGGTGCTATGTATTTTTGTAGCCGCAATTATCTTATATTTTAGGTTTGCGATGCCCATCTATAAAAACTTATATCACAACATCAGGGTTCAAAGTGTTCAACCACTAACCGATGAACTAACCAATATTATTTGCTCGGGCTACAATTTGAATAAATTAAGGGTGTCTGGCGGACAATTCTTCTACTGGAGATTTGTGGCTCCAGGAATTTGGTGGCAGGCACATCCCTATTCTGTTTCAGCCATGCCGAGTGACATCTACATAAGGCTTACAGTTAAATCAGTGGGTGACTTTTCAAAAGATATCAGAAAACTGAAACCCGGAACTAGGGTTCTGATTGAAGGACCTTACGGAACGTTCACTAAATATCGTCAGGTAGCCCGTAAGGCGCTTTTGATTTCCGGAGGAATAGGAATAACGGCACTTAGATCGCTTCTGGAAGACCTACCCACGAAGTCTCAACCGATAGTAATTAATAGAGTCACTTCAAAAGACGAGCTTGTAATGCATAACGAATTTTTAGAATTGATAAAACTAAAAAAAGGTGCGTTACATGAGGTGATCGGAGCCAGAGACGTTGTAAAATTCAACGCCCCTATGATGAAAAAATTGGTACCAGATATTGCAAAACGAGATATCTTTTTGTGTGGCTCCCAACCGTTTATCGATCACACCTTATCATCACTCCACGAATTGGGAGTTCAAAATGACTACATCCACTTTGAAGTATTCAGTCTTTAATAACATTAATAACTTGCGAGAGACTACAGAGGTTACAAAAGAACAATGAAAAAAATATTTATATCTATAACTGGCGCCGTTGTAGGTTTTTTGACTATCGTAGGATTGCACCCGGGGACTCCGAAACATTTGTTGCTTTCGTCTGCAAATAAAACCACAAATTCAAACAGCTCACAGTCGACTTCAAATTCATCCACAGGGTCCCCTTCATCTGGGAATTCTGGTAGTTCTGGAAGCACTGGCAACACTGGCAACTCAGGTAGTACTGGGAATTCCGGGAACTCAGGAACCCCAGGAGCCACGACTACCACAACGCCCATAGTTACCACCCCAGGAGGCGAAATCGCAACTGGGCCTTTAGAACAGTTTGGTTATGGCGAATTAGCAGTAAAAGTCACAATAAAGAACAACAAAATTACGAACCTACAGGTAGTAAACGCTCAATACGCCGATCCCACCTCTAGCTATATAGAAAGTCAAGCCGGTCCCATGTTAAAATCGCAGGCATTATCTGCCCAAAGCGCAAATATCAATGGTGTAACTGGGGCCACCTATACATCCCAAGCTTATGCTACGTCACTGCAAGCTGCGTTATCGCACTTGAAGTTCAAATAGGCACAAGATGCTTATAGTTTAAATTCGACCAATAATGTTTGCGTAATCTTCGAGCGATTGGATAACATCGTCTTAAATCGCCAGAGGATTTAAGACGAGCGCAGAGACACTATCAAAATTTAAAAGCCCCTCAGCCGATGTCACCTTTCAGGAGCATACCAACTAAAATGAATCTAAGTTGAGATAAACGAACAATTATTACCCGTAAACGCATGACTGAAAACTTCAAACCCCTCGACAACTACGGCGACACAGATTTAAACTTCGAAATCGATGTAGATGGCAAATTAGATCCAGCTGACTTAGCAACTAACAACAAATCTTCATCAACAGTACGCCCGAATTATTACCACCGTGAAAACGTAATGGGTACGGTATTTGAAATCAATGTCTACGATACACTTATATCTGAAGTTACCTTTAGAAAGCTTACGGAACGGGCTTCAATTGAATGGTCAAAGATTGATTTTTTATTTAGTACCTATAAAGCGGACAGCCTCTTAAATAAATATCGACAAGGTCTGCTTAAACATACCAACTTGCCAAGTGAATTTGAAGAAGTTTTTGACTTTTGCGCAAAAGCAAAAGACGACACATTCGGATTTTTTGATCCGTGGGGTATGCCCGGTGGATTTGACCCGACGGGACTGGTAAAGGGTTGGTCCGTTGAGGTTGTATCAGAATATTTTTACGAAGAACAGGTTAAATGCTTTATGATCAACGCCGGCGGGGATATTAAAACTTTTGGGGTTCCAAAAAATCAAGACGGCTGGCAATTTGGTATTAGAAATCCTTTTGATCCAAACACGCTTGCCATCATCATAGAGACCCTAGATTCGGTTGCGACATCGGCTGATTATGAGAGGCCCGGTCAATTAATAAACCCACTGACCTTGGATCCCACCCCTAAGGTTGCTTCTGCCACGGTTACAGGACCGAGTCTGACTTTTGCGGACGCATACGCAACAGCTCTTGCAGTGGCAGGTATCGAAAATATGGATTGGATCTACGACCTTAAAGGTTACGAAGCTTACGTCATAGGAAATGACGGAGAAGAGATAAGATCCGATAACTTAAAAATTATAGAGAATAATTAACTGATGCTATCTATCTGTTATAGATACTTACAAGATAGTAAATATTTTTAGCAGCCGGCTATTTTTTACAATTGATACTGTAAACACGGACTGTCATTGATCTACCATTTTTTAAATAAGGTGAATTGTCAAACGGTACGTAACATCTATCATCGATACCAAATTTTGCCAATCAACTACTACCAGATAACATACGAAGTACTACCGAATACACCTGGAATTAAATGCACCCTTGGAATCGAATTTTTCTCTTATGTGGCATTAGTCCCAATCGTTACTATGAACCATCACTTTGCCAGAAATTTTCTAAACCACAGACCGGAATCTTTGACAGTTCGATCTAAGCTCTCAAAGTCCACATGTATAAGGCCGAATCGAGGGCGAAATCCAAGAGCCCACTCAAAATTATCCATAAAGCTCCAGTACATATAACCCGTTACTGGAATGCCGTCTTGTATCGCTTTTAATACCCACGGAATATGCTGTCTTATGTAGTCGACTCTTCTTAAATCGTAAACTCTGTTGTTTTCAACAACATCACGCGTAGAAAATCCATTTTCGGTTACAATTATGTTTTTGAAACGCCCATAGGAATTTAAAAATTCCAACGATTCGTACAATCCTTTAGGGTTCACTGGCGATTTCAACATATCGGCATCTTGACCTGTTTTGGGTTTGGGTTTGGTGGGAATTCCTTTTAAAAAAGGTACCGGTATTGCTTTTGTAGTTGAGTAATACTGCGCACCGATAAAATCGAAATCCACCTGGATATCTTTTTCGTCACCATCTTTGATATGGCGCTTTACGAGATCCACAATCGGACTCAATCCAAAAGGATAGCCCAAACCTAAATTCGGGTCCAAATAAATCCGATGCATTAGTGCATTTACTGATTCTTGTGCTTTTATTTGAAAACTTTTTCTCCCCATAGCGTGAACGGGGGCAATTACATGAGTAGTACCGACATTCGCTTTTTTGACGTTTTCGCGAATAACGGATGCGCCTCGGGCCTGACACAAATTTACGTGGTGCACACTTGCCATGAAACCAGATGGATTAATAATCCCTGGTGCCATAGCCCCCAAAAGGTAACCCCCAGCGCAAAAAGAAAGTGGTTCGTTAAATATCATCCAATTTTTAACTCTGTCACCAAGTTTTTTTGCGACAACATCGGTAAATTCAGCGAAGTATTCAACTATCTGCCTATTTTGCCACCCGCCTTTTTCTTGTAAAGCCTGTGGTAAATCCCAATGATATAACGTAATCCATGGTTCCAAGTTATTGGCCAAATTGGAATCGACTACTCTGGAATAAAAGTCGAGCCCTTTTTGATTGACCTTCCCCGTACCGGTCGGAAGTATTCGTGGCCATGACACGGAAAATCTGTTAGCCCTAAAGCCTAAATCTGCAATCATAGCAATATCTTGTTCATATCTGTGATAAAAATCACATGCAACGTCTCCAACCTCTCGAGTCATAACAGTAGGAATCAAAAACCTGTTTTTATGAACGAAGACATCCCATATTGACGCACCTTTGCCGTCTTCGTCATGAGCGCCTTCAATTTGATAAGACGAAGATGCCACGCCCCAAATAAAATCTTTTCCGAAGTCCGATGCCTTTAAATTAAACAAATCGATATGGTCATCTTTTGTCATATGGTAACCGCCTTAACCGTTAAAATAATTCGCGCTACTATTGTGACTTAACGTAAAATCCCTTGAACTGACCTAGCTTAGATCAGAATAACTTAGAATTCATTTTTACACGGTACTTTAATAGCTTTTAGTGAACAATTTTAGTGTGCGCATTAACTTTAATTCCAACCGAGAACAATTCCCTTGACTGGGGCTCGGGAAACTCAGAAAAACTATATCTGGTTTTTTGTGCTTTAGTCTGCGGCTTGGATGTCAACGAATATTGGTCTATCCACTGGAGCGGGTTGCCATTCCATCGGAGCATATTTCAAGTGACCATAGCCCATCGCCATATTTAGCCACTTAACCATTCCAGGTTCAACTTCATTTGAAGCGACCATATCTTTAAACATAAACGAGTCCCAACCATTATAAATAGTTAAGCCCGACGGCCTCTGGCAAGGTGAAAGTTTTACTCGAACTTTAAATTCGCCGACGTCATTTTTAACTTTAATAAAGTCGAAGTCTTTCACCCCGAGTTCCTTAGCGTCCTGAGGATGCATTACGGCGTGCGGTTCGCCCCTGTGTGTCTCCAGGAGGTACGGGTTACCCATATTCATGGCATGTATCGACCATCTGTTGTGTCCACCGGTCATCCTAAATTTGTAGGTACCGCCCATCAAGGGCGCATCCTTGTGAACCGGCAAATCTTCTTTAGCATCGACGAACCAGGGATGCTCAATTAGGAACTGGGCTCGCCTGGTCAGCGTTGGATACGGAGTCCCTTTTTCATAGTGATCCCTGAAAACGCTAAATGTTTCGTCAACCGGTAACGGCGATGACTGCCCCAGTGCCATTGGCGAAATACCCCAATCTTTAAACTTTGAAAATCCGTGTTCCCTAAGATAATTTAAATCAACTTCATCATTTAAAGTGCCGGCAAATACCGTGTCGCGAACCATCTCTTCTGCCACGTCTTCACTGTTTAAAAGATGGCCGTTTAAGCTGTATCGATCCGGGAGCTCCGAATATTTGCGATACCTGTCTTCTTCAGGACCGATATCTGAAACTTTGAATCCGTCTAAATTACGTTCCTGCGCTACTTGAGAAATCTTCATCAGCAAAAGATGAAATATTTCCCACTCTTCCTTCGCCTCTCCTTGAGGTTCGGCTGACTTATCGCTTAGCTGAAGAGTCAACATCGCAGGCGTGGGAAGATGAAATGACACCTTTTCATAATGCTGAGCAGCTGGCAGTAGAACATCCGAATTCAATGCGGTGGCCGACATTCTTATGTCAATGCACACTGCTAATTTTAAATTCTTCCAAAGCGTATCTAAAAGAACGCCTCTTCCGCCTCTTGTCCGTCGAAGCTGATTCCCACCACATTCAATAAGTATTCTTGGGGTATGATCTTTTGACGGTTTATCCAAATTGGTAAACCAGTTTGATTCAACGGCTTCTTCAAAATATTCGTCAAAAGATTTGGTCATCATCTTATCGTTAAACAGAGGATTATTCCACCTATCTTTAAACCCGCCGTGATAATACCACAAGAAGAAAGCTGGAAACATCGCTCTACCTCCAATTTGAGGCATCATTCGCCAAACTTCAATGGCCGCCAAAACATCATCCAAGGTAGGATCGGCCTCTTTCACCATTTCAGTTGCCGCATTTAAAGCACTTATTACTTCGTCTGCACCTTCAACTCCGAACCGCTGTTTGACCATTACAGTTGTTTGACCGTCGAACAGTCCCACGGCCCAACAGTTGATTCCAGTTCCCTTTTTGCCCCAGTTACCCGTTACCGCCAACAACAGATTCATCGTGCGCTGATATAGGTCGGCATGGTAGGCTTTACAGGCACCCATACCCATTAAGATTTTGGTTTTAGTTTTTGCAATACGTCGCGCCAACATCCTAAGTACTTCTGGATTTACCCTAGTTGTTTCTTGTGTATCTTCGGGTTTGTATTCGTTGTTTAACATATTTATTAAACGAACAAACAACGGATATACTTCAACCTTGTTACCGTCTATTAAGACGACTTCAGTTTTAGCGCTTAATGAAACTCCCTTCGCTTCAAGCAGATTGGTTCTTGAAGCCTTAATGATTTTTTTACTTTCATCTATATGGAAAAACTGTTCAAAATTACCTTCGGGATAAAGATCTGATTCTTTGAGAAACATGCCTGTATCTGATCTTATTAATAGACTCAAATCTGTTTGAGTCTTAATGAATTCTTGATCGTGTAAATTTTCCTGTATAATCACCTGACACATTGAAAGAGCCAGCGCGGGATCTGATCCCCATTCGACGGGAATATGATAGTCCACGTGTGAATGGGAAGGTGAGACGTCTGGAGCAAACAGAACCACCTGAGAACCCTTATATCTTGCTTCAGCTATATAATGAAAAAACGGGATACAGGTGTAAGCCGGATTGGTATGCCACAAAATTATCGTCTCTGCATGAAATATATCGTCATTTGAACCGATAGGATAAAACCGTCCGAACGTAAGATGGTGACCCAATGCCAAATCGTTGATCGAACCGTTAATATCGGTTATGGTCCCTCCTATCTGATGCATGAACCTGTGCACTGCGGGTACGACCACCACTTCAGGCGTTCCCTCATGGACTATTGATTCAGGGCCTTCGGTTTCAATAATGTCAACAATAGATTCTGCGATGACTCTTAATGCTTCATCCCAAGATACCCTTTTCCATTTACCCTCCCCTCTCTGTCCGTCACGAACCATCGGATGCAATAATCGATCCTTTGAATAAAGTTGTTTTGACCAACTTGCCCCTTTGTTACACCCGAGTGGGTTCATGTCTGGCACGCCTTGCTCAAAAACGGGAAGTACGCCGGCCACCTCTTCTCTTACAATCTTGTTATCTTTGATATAGACCTTATACGGACAAGCGCCCGGATAACAATCAACACAGTGAGACCCCCATCTAGTTTCGTCAAAGTCAATCTTGTCTTTATACTTCTGCAGACTATCTTGTCTTGTTTTCATATTTAAAACTTCCTCTCTTATTCTTTGTAGCCTTCTTGCTTTCTTTGGCCAGTTTTTCTTCGTACTTTAGCTGAGTCATAATAGTACCTATAGGTTTGTCACTCTTGGCAAACCTACTCATGATTTTCATATACCTGTCGACGTAATCGTAATACTCTAGATAACCCGAACAAAGTATATTTTCACGGTTGCCGTTTTGATCTTCAGGTCCAATTCTGTCTTTAGGGCACCCCCCGTTACAAGCAAACAAGTATTTGCAACCGATACATTTTTGTGCCAATGTCTTAGATTTATTTTCGGAGAACTCAGCCTGAAAAGGTGAATTTAAGGCATCCGAAAGCTCCGTATCAACAACATTGCCCAAATAATGGCTCGGGTAAACAAAGTGATCGCAGGAATATATACCGCCATCTCGTTCTACTACCAGCACATTGCCGCACTGCTTGGCATTTATACAAAGAACCGAATAGCCGTTTGTATATGACATTAGGGTTTCCACAAACGTTTGCACGTCAATTTTCCCAACGTCATTTCTGACCCATTGATCAAAAACCTTCGTTAGGAAATATCCCAAATCTGCTGCTGTAACGCTCTCTTTTGAAAGTGTTCCGTCTTCATCTCTTCGAACTATCGGCAAAAACTGCAACCATCGAACCTTAAGATCCCTAAAATATCCGTAGACCTCCCTGGGGTGTTTTACATTTACAGAGTTTAAAGTGCAAAGAACGTCGGGGTCAATACCCTCGCCGACCAAGAGACGATAGGCATCTTCAACTTGCTTATGTGTAGGACTTTTAGCCTTGGTTACTCTGTTGGCATTGTGTAATTTTGTCGGTCCGTCCATGCTGAGTCCCACCCAGAAGTTTTCTCTTTTAAATAGGTCACACCAATCCTTATTTAGAAGCATTCCGTTGGTCTGTATAATATTTATACAGCGCCGTGATTCGCCGGCGAATTGTTTTTGAATTTGTACGACTTTTTCATAATATTCAATTCCCAACAGCGTCGGCTCGCCACCATGCCAGACGAATTGAATTGTTTTTGAGTTTGTCGAATTTACGGCATTTTTAATATATGCAGTCAATACGTCATCTTTCATCCTGTAAGAATGAGAGTCTTGAAATAAAGAGGCCTTTTCAAGATAGTAACAATAGCTACAATCAAGATTGCAGAGAGATCCCACTGCTTTAGCCATGGTCAAAAAAGCAGGCATTTCGTCTTGATAATCGATATCTTCGCTGTTTACTAAATCCTGTGAACTCATCGAAATCTTAAATAGCGCCTAACTGTTCGCATTATATTTTTCTTAAAAAGCCATTTTGGCTATCTCGAATTTTAGTACCCTTCGGAATCCAACAGGTATAACATGCCGTTTGGATCTGAAGAAGCTAATTGTTCGGTTATGAAACGTCCGTCCTTGTAATGTGATGCTCCGCTTTCGTCAACCGGCGAGCCCAAAGACGGAGACCAAGCACTAATAACAGCTTGATCCAACAGCTCCCAAAGCGTATCGATTGGCTCATAGGTATCAGGATCTGCAGGAACAATATGCATGTTCGGAATGGCAATGCCAACTGCTTCGTCTATATACCAACTTGGATGTGACGCCAACATCACCATCGTTTCGGCAGTTCCGTAAAATGTTAAAGCAGATCCCAAGCTGTTTGAAATGTCACGCCTTGTATCAGGAGCGAATTCGCCGTCTATACCCAATAGCGCCGCTTGTTGGACATATGAATTATTTTTCTTTTTTCTGCCCATTTTTGACGCTATTTCGTCGCCTAAATTAAAATTGCATAAAATCCAATTTGGCGCTCGCTCGGCTATCACTTCGGCGGCGACTCCCGAATCCGAACAAAAATAAGTGGTTGAACTGTTTATAAGTGCACTCAAAAGTCCGTTAATTCCTTGCCAGACGCTTAGATCGTATAGGTTCAACCAAGTATTCTCGCTGGTATGTCCCACTACCATAGCACCTTCTAAGAAAGTTGAAAATGAAAGTGCGGCAGCTAACAACGAACGCTCGCTGTGGCTAGTTAAGCCAAAACTGCCGTATAAATTAATTTTGGCTCTACCGAACTCGTCTCTATCGAATTTGAAATCTTGCGTGCCGATGTCTGTCTCAAATGAAACCAACTCATCAAATTTTAAAAAGCCCCCAGCGGGCTGAATTTGAGACGGATTATCTTTTCCGTTGATCAATACTAAATCCAGATTCGTCAAATTAGAATATTCCAGACTTAAATTAAATTCATCCATTAGATAGATATCGCTATTGGAGTTAATAGCGGCGAGTAATAAGATTGCAGACTTAGCAGAGCTGTCAAGCAAAACACCCAGCTTCAATCTCGTTTGACCACTCCTTTTTGAATTCAAAAAACCAGTAGCTTTATTAATCAGGTCATTAACCTGTTGAAAACTAAAACTATTTTGAGCGTCAACAAAAACAGTTGACTGCGGGCACGACCTATTGGGTCGTTTTATCAAATAGTCAACAACGCTAAAAGGCGGTATCCCGATTGCTCTGGGAACCAGATCCGGCCAATACCAGCTTGGCGTAGTGGCAATAGTCTTTGGCATAAAACCTCCTTAAAGCATTTCGATATTAAATCTTTACAACTTGCCCGAGTGCAATGACGAAACTTAATAATAAAGCAACCATCAATTCAACTTTTAGCATAAGATCCATCTTTTTGATAGCCGCTTTTCTGGCCAGTTTAATTTCGTCTCTTTTTTCAGAATCTAAAACCGCTGAAATCCTAACATGCGATGACGGATGAATCTTAAGTCCCATTGAAAGTACCAGGTACACCAGCGCCATCCATAAAATTACCGCTACTGCCCCCAACAGGACAGTAAAGTTACTGTAGTCTAATCCGGACTTGCTAACCAATAACGATTGAAATCCAAGACCCAGCCAACTTAGGGCAAATAGACTTAACGAACCTAAACCAATCCATTTATATTTTCGACCCATTGTCTCACATACTATTGCAGTCTGCCCTGGCGGCAAATATTTCTGAACGGGCTTCCATACGAGCGACATTATCAGGGCTCCGCCCAAATAAATAGCCCAACTAACTCCAAATACCGTTTCAAGCAATATTTTTGTCACAAAATTCCGTTTCCATATACCATTGAAACACCCAACAATACGATAAAGAGGGCGACCCCTAAATCAATTCTCGTAATTAGGGATACATTCTTAGCGGCTTTTTGCATTTTTTCCAGGTTTGAATTAACCTGCTTTGACCCACCTTTACTTGAGGCCTTGGCATTTAGCACCGGTCTGTACACAAAAGTTATGATAAAACCATTTACCACAAGCACCACCCACAAAAACATCATTGCGAACAAAGTTCTGCCATAGGTAGTAGTAAAAAACTGAAGTCCGCTTACCGTATGCTGATCACCGATTGCAAAAAATAGCAGCATACCACTTATAGGAAACAGTATTAACGAACCCCACACCAGCATTAAAAACTTATCGGCCGATTTTTGCCCTATAACTTGAGCCTGAGCCGGTGGTATAAATTTTTGGGCTGGCCCCAAAACAAACTCCATCGCGATTGAACCACCCAAGTAAGTGGCTACCGCAATCACATGCAAGTATGAAGCCAATACACTTAACCAGGTTGACTGCACAGTATCCTCCTTTTTTTATAATAAATCCGAGAATTTTCAATCCGTCGAATTTTACGTTGACTAATTAATATAAACTCAAAATTAAGCCAGCCCAACAACTTTTTAACAACAATTATATTCACAAACCCGTGACGAAAACATATATTTTTTTTATTTAAATCGCTGGGCATTTAATTCAACTGACCCCTTATTCCTTGTAGCTGTATGATTGGCTATTTAATTATTTTTACCTTATTATTTGAGAAACTAAATACAATCGGTCAATCAAAATAAAATTTTAGATTAACCTTTTCCGACTGTCTATCAATGCCAAGCGTCAAAATGATTTTGTATGGTTTCTGTTATTCCATAGGGTAAACCGTTATTTTGGACGTTATACTTTTCATAAAATCCAACATCGACATGGTGCACCTGTACCGATATTTTGGCTCTGACCGGGTTAATAAATGCCGGCGCACAGCCGTACTTATTAACGATATATTCTACGGTCTTAACGGCGGCCTCCAACACCCAATCCGAAACATAGGTCCTGGGCGTCTCCAATATAGATTCCATGACGTCTTTCTGGTAAGGCATAGAACCACCGTCATTACCGTCTTTATCAGCGTTATATACGGCCGCTTGAGTTGTCGAAAGGTTTGCGACGTACCTAACAGCATCTTCGGCTTTGGGGAACTTTTTGGACGGAACCATAACGGCATCTTTTATGCCGTCCAAGCCCTGACAGGTAGTGGTAGTGGCAGGGTTCAGGGTTCCTTCTCGTGACAAAAACGAAAATCCGAGACCTTTTGCAATTTCAGGGTATGCACCCAACACCAAATCATCAGCATAACTTCCAGTCATCCATGCGCCGAGGCCCATTGCCTCAGAGGCCAATCTGATGTTTTGTACTATGGCACCCACTTGACCCGCATGGAGCATTAAAGCCAATTCGTCAAATGCGGGAATCGGAAATCCCACTTCCAAAAACCCAGGACGAATCCACTCTTGACATCCTGCAGGTTCGTTGGTATCTGGATCCATTAGGTAAAAGCCGGAAAACTCATAAGAAGTTAAAAGCTGATTAAACCATTCAACACCGACATCTCCAACGGGCAATAACCAAGTAGTACCAGGACGATTCAAGTTATACTGAGCTGGGCCCATTGCATTTACCGTTTTTGTGCCTTCAGGATTTGCAGGCCACGAGACATCTGGTCTGTGGTCCATTATCTTTATCGTGTCGTTCCTGTACCAATTTAAAATTTTTGCGTAGTCGTCTTCGTTTGAAATTTCTTGAAAGGTGGGTTTATTCACTGTAGGTCTGTATAACGATACTCCGTTGTCGTTTACAATAAACATCTCAACAGAGCCGTCGTTGGAAGATGACGGACTTGTCCTTCCTTTAAATGACAACAGCCTTGACAAACCCCCCTCTACAGGCAAGTCTCCCAATACCATGCCGTTGACTCCAGTTGCCGCCCAAACTAATAGCGCTTCTTCTGCCTCACTTAAGCTGTGCGGAGTTTCTTCCGAAACGTAATTTAGCGGACCCTCTCGTTGAGTATTTGGCTTGTTGGATGACCAATCAAAAGATTCTTCTTGGCCGGACTCTATCTGATAACCCATTCCAACTCTTCTGGTTCTTATCGTAGACAAAAGTTTAAAAAGCGATACATTTGATTCAAACGCTGATTTTATGAGAGCGATGCTTTCGTCGTCGCTTTGACTGGACTGAGAATTATCGTTCGAACTGTCCTTTTTACCAAAAATCATATTTAGGTCTCCTCTCTAAGTTCGTCTTTATCTGCCAATTCTATATCTACAGAAATGGCTCTGTCGGCCGGTACCGGTTGCCAACCAAACGGCAAATATCTCAGGTGACCATATTTGCCTACCATGTGAAGCCATTTAACCATGCCCGGTTCAACCTCGTTGGAACCTTTCCATTCCGAAAACATATGAGGTTCAAATCCGTTATATATTATAAGCTGACCTGGCCTAACCCTAGTTGCAATCTTTATCATTGATTTAAAAGAACCATAGTCATTAAACACTCTTGCAAACTGCCCGTCTTCCAAATTTTTGTTTGCGGCATCGACCGATGACATAACTACAAGCGGCTGGCCTCTGTGAGTAGACAATACGCTTTTATTACCCATTGATACGGCATGAACCGTCCATCTTGAGTGACCGCTGGTCAACACAAACGGATATTCGCCGCCTAGGTGAGGGTTATCTTTGTGTATTGGCAGCATCTCATTAGCCTCTATAAACCATGGATGATCAATATAGAATTGCGCCCGTTTTGTCAATGTGGGAAACGGTAGTTTGTTTTTAACATGCCACCCAAACGCAGTCATTACTTTATCTTTGTCTACGTCGGCTGCCACCGACAATCCCGGTGCAAAAATGCCCAGCCCGGCAAATCTTATCGAACCCGCCTCTTTTAGCGTATCAATCGATGATCCCATCGGTAAGGTTCCCGCATCGGCAGAATCCCTAACCCATTCGTCGATAATAGCATCTTCCTTCTCAAAAGCTCCGTCCATTGTAAAGTTTTCAAGAAGTTTATCGAGTTTTCTTACCTGACGCTTTCCGTCCAGATATTCGACTAAATTCCTTTCGGCGGCAACCTCTGTAAGTTTTTCGCATAATAAAGAGAAAATTTCCCATTCTGTTTTGGCTTCACCTCTTGGTTCTACAGCCTTATCCGAAAAACTCAGTCTCAAAGTGTGTGTGATTGGGTATTGTACGTTTACTCGCTCGTACTGCATAGCGGCTGGAAGAATGATATCGCTCATTAAAGCCGTAGAGGACATTCGAAAATCGACTGTAACCACTTTGTCAAGTTTGGTCCAGAGGGAATTAACCATTCGTTCCCTACCGCCCCTTGCTCTGCGAATTGGGTTAGTCCCAACCAGAAACATCATTTTGGGAGGATTCGAAGCACTCGGTTTGGCAACACCACCCCACCATCCACGTCTCATGGCATCGTCAAAATAGTTGGTAAATGTTTTGGACATCGAAGAATCAGACCACTCTGATTTATTCCAAATATCTCTATAACCCACGTGATGATAATTAAAGAAAAACGGAGGTGCTGAAGTTCCCGAGGCCACGGACAAACTTAGCATCTGGTTACCCAACATTTCGTCTGTCGCTTCGGGATCTTTTTGACGCATTTGATCTACGGCCATGTCTATTCCATCCAGTAGCCGGGCTGTCTCTTCGACGCCTGCTTTGCGCTTCATGGAAAATAACATGTAGCCATCTAAACCTGCCAATGCAAGACCCTGTATTCCCGTGCCCGGTATCCCCCAATTCCCCGAAAGTGCCAAACATAAGCACATCGCCCGCTCCATAAGATCCCCATGATAATATTTAGCGGCGTTAAATCCTTCAAGAATTTTAGTCTTTTTAGAAGCAATCAAAGTAGCCAAGTGTCGAATAACCTTTGGCGACACGCCACATATTTGTGAAGCTTTTTCGGGTTCATATTCTTCAAGAAAGTTTTTTAAAACTGCAAAAACCGGAGTTACCGTAATGACTATCCCGTCGGCCAAAGTTACATCGGCGGTGCCTTCCAATTTAGGCACTACCCCATTAAGTTCCAGGGTTTTTTTAGAAACTTCGGTTAAAACATCATTTTGATCAAGAAAATAAAAGGTTTCTTCTCCCCCGCCTTTTTTAATATCGCGCTCACGTAAAAATCTATTGTTATCCAATCGAATTAAAAGAGACAAATCTGTCTGCTCGGATATAAAATCGCGATTAAAGATATTTTCAGATATCATCACTTGACAAATGGACAGGGCCAATGCCGCATCCGTCCCCGGTGTAACCGGTACGTATAAATCTGAATTGACCGCAGAGGCGCTATAATCGGGTGCAACGGTCACTACCTGAGCTCCCCTATATCGTGCCTCGGTAATAAAATGATGATACGGAATCGACGTATAGGCCGGATTTGAGTGCCAGAGCAACAACAGATCCGACTTAAAAGTATCGTCTACCGTCGACGCACACGAAAACTTTCCGAAAGTGATATGATGACCGATCGGTAGATCATTAACCAGACCCTGTGCGTCTAAAGTTATGGCTCCTATCTGAGAAGCAAATCTTAAAAAAGCCGATTGCGACAGCAATCCCCCTTCTACGCTTTCTTCAAAGACAATTGACTCTGGACCAAATTCGTCGAGGGTATCTACGATTGAGTGAGCTATTTCCGTTAAGGCTTCGTCCCAGGATATTTTTTCGAATTTCGATTCACCGCGCTCTCCAACCCGCCTTAACGGATAGAGTATCCTATCTTCACTATAAAGCTGTTGTGACCACGCCGAACCCTTTTGACAGCCAAGCGGGTTTAGGTCGGGAACCTTCGACTCAATGGTCTCGATCGATCCGCCCTGCTCTTCGAAAAGAACCTTTCCGTCTTTACTATATACCCTGTAGTTACAGGTTGCCAGACAGTTTAAACAGTGAGTTCCCCAAGTGACCTTATCCCAACTCCACCTTTGCCTGTAACCGTCTGAAGAGTCCGTTAAGACTGAAGTTGTTGACATCTTCGTTTAAAAACTCATCCGCCCAAAGCCTTAGATATATAGTCATAGTCTAAGGCCACAAAATTCTTAAGCGTAAGGATCGCCCAATTAAAGGGTTCGATCGGTGTCTTGACTGCAACCTCTGAAGCAAGAACTGGAACCCAGTCAATTAAGTAATGTTGCAAAAAGTCGCGCTGAGCTCTTTGGAATGACTTTTTAAGTCGCGGTGACGGAGTGGCCGCCTCTTTAAAACAAAGATATTGTAAAAAATCACACTGAGTTGCAAGATGGTCAAGAGGCCTCAAATCTGCGTTTGCGCCTAGTCCAAAATACTCATAATCACGCTTAACCTGCGCCAATATATTTTCCTTATCGGTAACGTCATGGCTTGCCAATAACCGGCTGCCTTTTTCGTCACCGAACAACCTCGCATACTCGCCGGCATAGTCCTCATAAGACTTACCTTCGGATAATTTTGGATTTCCTGTATCAAATTCAAACGGGAGCAAAGACGCGCCATCTTTTATCTCTTTACTTAAATGGTCGTTTAGAGCCGCATCATACTGTTCGGCGCTGACTGGGGCAAAAAATTTACCTAAGACCATATAGACGGCTGATCTGGACGTGGTTTCGTTTTCTTCAACCTCAAGCGGGCCGTTATCGCTGGACTTAATTTCTAAGCCCGACAAAGAAAATGTAAACATTTCACTTACCTCCTAGTTTTGCTTATTTCTTGTTGCGCCTATAGTGACGGCAACTTTGTCCGGTGTCCTATCGAGCTTTGACGGATCCGTAGTAAAAGGCCCAAATAGATCTAGCCAGTTATAAACGATTAAAGTCTCTAGCATCTCGGAAGTCTCGTTGTTTCGAGCTTTCTCAAGTTCACCCTTAAGTTTGGCCATAGCGCCGTGAACCTTAGGACCGAAAAGTGACTCCAAATATTCAGGCGGGATTCTCGGTGTCTCTTCGTCAATCGACATGTCTTCATTCAAACGATACGGCGACAGCGGCGGTATATAGAAGATATTGGGTTCGGTTCCGTATTCTGGATGCAGCGGAAGAGCTATTTCCCACTCATTTACCAACTTGTGGATCGGTCCGTTTTCGTCATCCAACATCCCAACAAAAACCAACCTGCCTGGGCACTGCCGCGCACATGCCGGCGCCACATTTTCTTCCAGCCTGGGGAAGCACAAGATACAGTGCTGTGCAATATCTCTCACGTAGTTAAAATAGATTTTTTTGTAAGGACATGCCTCCATGCAGAACCTAGAGCCCTGACAAATGTCTTCATCTCTCAAAACGGCTCCGTCTTCGGTTCTTTTGTACATAGCCTTACTTGGGCATGCACTTACGCACACGGGCTTTGTACAATGATTACATAATCTCGGAAGATAGAAATAGTATGAGTTGGGGTACTCACCGGAACCCTGATCCTCATCCCAGTTCATTCCCCACTTAGTTGTATCGTCACCCTTATCCTTGGGGGCGAGATGTACCGAGCGTCCCTTTCCACCGTAGAATACCTCATCATAGTTAAACTCCCATCCACCTCCGAATTCGGCACGAGTCGGCTGATGACCCTCGGCGGGTTCTCCGTTTTTGTATCCGCCGCCCATGTCTTCCCAGCCCTTCGGTGTCCCCAACCCAGGTTGGGTATTTGTCGTCATCCACCATTGGTGTTCTTCACCAGGCTCCGTCGTCCACAAAACCTTACAAGCTATAGAACAGGTCTGACAACCCATACACTTATTTAAGTCAAATACCATTGCAACTTGCGGATTACCATGCTGCACTTTTGACTGCCCGATTTCTGTCATAATTTAAATTCTCCTAACCTTAAACTTTTTAAACTCCAAACAAACTTTCTGTTCCAAATAGTACTCAGTCAACTTCAATCCAGCTGCTCGTTACTGATCCGATACCGGCTCTTTCATTATTTGAACCGTCCCATGCAACTATTCCGATCTTCTTAGCCTTTTGAACTGCCAACAGATCTCCGCTAATGATTACGTTCCACTTTCCGTTAACAACTTCACCGTTAGCAACAACTTCGACTGATCCCGAATTTGTGTTTGGGATAAATACTCCTGGACCGAATGACTCCAGGTCTTTTGCTTGACTGAGGTTTTTTTGCAACTCAGTTCGATTTTTCCACTGCCACAGTAACGTCGGTCTTTCCAACGACCCGATGGTTACGGGACTGTCGCTTTGACCGTCTTGGCTACAGAAGAAGATGCCAACCGAATCTTGAAATTCAGTATTGGGTATTTCGGAATCTGCAAAAGTTAAGTTTACATAAAGTCTTTCCTTGTCGCTGGCAAGTTTTACATCGACGGATTTAATCTGCCCATATTCTTTATTGGCATACGCATTTTTAATGTACTTATTGGGCTGAACGTCAACCGGGATTTTCGTTAACTCAATATTGACCGCCGGAATGTCGCCGAAACTTGCAAGATCATTAATATCAATATTTTTTTCGTGAATTTTAATACTCATTTTTACTCCTAATTTAATCAACTTTTCTAAAATCACAGGGTACGCCACGATCGGTTGGAATCGGCTGCCATTCAGCAAGCGAGTAGTTTATGTGACCATAACCTCCCGCAAATGCTATCCACTTGACCATACCAGCTTCAATTTCATTTGCGCCCTTCCAGTCTTCATACTGATGACCGTCCCATCCGTTATATGAAATTACTTGACCCGGCATTACCGTCGAAGATAGTTTCACTTTTGACCTAAAAGAAGTAATATCGTTATACACTTCGACTATGTCGCCGTCTTTGACATTTCGCGACATTGCATCTTCAATTGAAACCTCCACGGTGGGTTCACCACGGTGTGTCTGAAGAATAATCTTATTTGCCTGGTTCATGGAGTGAATAGACCAACGATTGTGACCAGATGTCATTCTTAGAACTTGATTACCACCTGCATTTGGATTAGGCTTATGCACAGGCAAAGCTTCGTTTGCTTCAAGCCACCACGGGTGATCTATATAAAACTGAGCCCTTCTTGCGTAAGTCGGAAATGGTGCACCCTTTTCTACATGGTCTCTAAAGGGACTATGCGTCTTGTCGGGGAATATCGGAGAGGCTTGTGCCAAAGCAAACGGGCTGCTGCCCCATCCTATAAATCTTTCAAAACCCACTTCACGCATATGCTTTAAGTCAACATCTTCAGGCAACGTTCCTCCGTAAGCGGAGTCACGAATTATCTCATCAGCGAATTTATCTTGATCTTCGATATAGCCGTCCAGCGTATACTCATTCCACATAACTTGAGGATCAAATTCAGCACCAAATCGATTCTGATATGAAGCAACACCACGAACCTTTGCACGCTCGGCGAGCTTCTTCAAAATAAGCTGATATATTTCCCACTCAGGTTTTGCTTCGCCCGCTGGCTCGGCATTTTTATCTGAGAAGGTCAAATTCATTACGTGAGAAGTTGGAATATGAAATCCAACCTTTTCGTAGTGCTGTGCAGCCGGTAAAATAATGTCAGAGTTAAGACCCGTAAAGTTAAGTCTGAAATCTATACTCACTATCATCTTTAAAGTTTCCCAAAGAGTATCTCCAAGTTGGGTGTAACCACCTCTGGTTCTCCTTAACATATTCCCACCACACTCGATAATCATGTACGGTGGATTTTCCGGACGGGGGTTATCTCTGTTATTCCACCAGCCTTTTTCTAAGGCTTCTTCGAAATATTCATTAAAGGTCCTAGGTAGAGAGGTATCGCCCCACTCTGGGTTCTCCCATCTCTCCTTAAAGTTACCCTGCCAGTACCACCAGAATGCGGGTGGAGATCCAGTTAGTCTCGGAGCTTCCTCTCCCATCGGTCCCATCTGAGCCAATAGCCTGGCAACTTCCCTCACGGCAAGTTCATCGGTGCTTAATGAGGGATCGTTTTGTCTCAAAACACTTATTGCCATCTCCTGAGCCGAGAAAAGCTCCTCTGCGCCTTGAACTCCTGGGGTTTGTTTTACCATCATGGAGAACATTCCGTCGGCCATTCCTATCATCCAAGAGCGGATACCAGTACCCTGTTTTCCCCAGTTACCTGTGACTGCAAGTAGCAGACACATTGCTCTTTCGATAAGATCTCCATGGTAGTACTTACATGAGTTCCAACCCAACATGATCTCGGTCTTTTTAGCCGCGGCTTTTCTTGCGATCATTCGCACGACGTCGGGGTGAATGCCGGTAATCTCCTGCTGCATCTCTGGAGTGTAATTTTCTCTCAGGTGCTCATCAAGCATCTGCATTACGGGCTTCACTTCCACGACAGAACCATCATTAAGTTCAACGGTATACGTACCCGAAAGAGCCACTTTCTTACCGTTAAGTAACAGATTTGTTCTGTCGGCTTTTATCAAACCCTCTTCGGGATCCCAGTGGTAAAGTTGATCCTCTCTGGCCCCAAACTTGTCACCGACTACGTCAGTTTCCCTTAAGAACCTCTTTGTGTCGGTTCTTACCAAACATGGCAGGTCAGTCTGTTCCCTGACAAATGTTTCATCACAGATATTTTCTTCGATAATAACTTGTACCATTGCAAGACCCAAAGCCGCATCCGTTCCAGTCTTTACGGGAACGTGGTAATCACTGTGAACATGTGAAGCATTTAAGTCTGGAGAAATCGAAATTACTTCTGCCCCCTTATATCTTGCCTCAAGCATGAAGTGGTAAAAAGGGATTCTAGTAAATGCGGGGTTCATATGCCAGATTAGGATTAATTTGGAGTGGAACCAATCGTCCGCAGATGAAACAGGATTCCACTTACCGAACGTTTCGTGCAGTCCTATGGAAAAGTCGTTGAAAGACGGATGAAGATCTAGCATTCTTCCTCCGAAAATATTAAAGAACCTGTCCGTCGGCAATACAGCAGCAACTTCGGGAGTTCCTTCTCTGACGATTGCCTCTGGTCCTCCAGCCTCTATGGCATCAAGCATGCCATCGGCAACTTCGGTTAGTGCTTGGTCCCAGGAAATCTGTTCCCACTCACCGCTTCCTCTTTTACCCTTTCGCTTTAGAGGATGAAGGACTCGGTCGCCGTCATAAATCTGCTGACTCCAACATGCTCCTTTATTGCAGCCCATTGGATTAAAGTCAGGGATCCCCTGTTCAACTTCCTTAAATGTGGCCGATGGCTCTTCTCTAATTATTTTTCCATCTCTGACGTAAACCCGAAACGGGCAGTTACCGGGATAACAATCAACGCAGTGCGTTCCCCAACCTACCTTGTCCCAAGTCCACCTGGTACGATAATCATTTAAAGACTCCCCAGGTCTTTCGTGATGACCATGATAATCTTCTGAATTTTCGATGCCGCTTGTAATCGTCACTGCGCTCTCTCCAATCTTTTAGGTATTTGAATAATTAATTTTCGAACTTTTAAAAGCCCTTAACTTATAAGCCCAAAGTAGACCTTATTGCTCATTTCGACACTACTTAAATCTCAGTACTACTTAAAGTAGGTTACTTAAAGTAATGCCTTTCTAATAAGTATTGTTATAAAAGGTTTTTTAATCAAGGGTAAAAAGTCACATTAAATTTTGTGATATAGATATTTTTTGCGACAAATAGGTAAATATTGCAGCACCTATGCAAATATACGGTTCCAAACCCACATCAAAGGGCCCTAGTTAATACCGTATATTTAAAGACGTGATAACCAGATATAGCTAAAATACAGGTGTGGCACAAAATTTTTGATGCCGCTTTACAATTCAGTTAGTAAAACAACTGCCAACCAAGTAAATCATCGCGTCAACTAAATCATCTGTTACTATTCAGGTCTATCTTACTGAAATCCACCATCGGATACTTTATATGTGGTTAAATTTAATTGGGAGAGGAGCGAATAGAAAGATACTCCAATTATTAAACCTAGCTACGAAGAATTAGAGA
>JAJZNL010000017.1 GCA_021852345.1 Actinomycetes bacterium | reverse complement strand
CCTGGACACAGGTATCTAATGCACCCAAACAGATAGGATCGTTATGCCAAACTTCAGCGGGAACATATGTGGCAAACGGTCAAAGCGTTTACTTAAAACAATCAGACGGTACCTGGAAATCTATATTAACTGACATATATCAGAGTCAAACGACAACTGAAGCTGGCGTACCAAATTCATTTGTTCTATCTTGCAAAGTCAGTACGATTATAGCGTCGGTTCTTTTTGCTCCGAGTGGTACTCTTGGCGAGAGTCCTGCATTGGTAGAGGAATCGCTAAATGGTGGCAAAAATTGGCAAGTTATTATGTCAGACCCATATGGAGGTCCCATAGTTGCCGGTACTGTTTCGGGATACTATACAAATTTACAAGGACCTACAAGTTTCTTTATTTCTAACAGTCTCGATAAAATTGGATATTTAAGCATATGCCGTCTAATACTATGCCAGTCCGGCCGTGCCATATTATTTACACAAATGAACTTCCAATCTACAAATATGAGCACTTCTCTTATTATTGGGGTTGACCCAAATGTTGCACCGCCGTTAACATCATCCACAAATGTACCACGCTCATTATCGCCAACTACCGAGTTTTATAACTTAGGCAATTCATATTTTTCTGACTCGGGTTATGGCTGGGTTCAGGTTTATACTTCACCGTCACTGGCTCAAAGTGACTCTGCTTCGTATTACATTACCACGAATTTCGGTCAAACTTGGAGTAAACAATAATCCAAGATCCCGACTTTAGCACTTGTATGTGCAAGAAAGTACCATCTACCAGGTATTTCTTTTAATTTTGGGCTATTTGTTTTGTAGTGCGGTAATACTTTTATATATAGAATTGGCTGCGGTTTTTATCTCAGTTGAGCTAAAGTACTTTTTATTGAAATCTAATTTAAAACATTGTTCCAATTCGCTTGAAATCGTGTTTTTATTAAATATGTAAATCTGTTTTTCAATATGGGTTATTGTCATTAAATTAAGAGAGTCCCGTAAGGCCTTAATGGAATATTGGTTTTTGGAATTTAAACCAAGCAATCTCAGCATGGTTAAAGCCACAAAACAAATTAAGAATCAGACAATTTTAAACGTGGGACTCTAAGCGGAAATAATTTGCACAATGGAATCGTCGATTAATATCACCAATTAAGGATTCGATAGTTGTAATTTGGCTTTGAAGTTTGCATCCGATAATATTTTTTTTGGTACTCTCAAAGCCAATAACATGTAATCTTGAATCCGAATCTTCGCCATTAGAGCCACTGGCAATACCTTTTCATCAGACACATACTCCACTTTAAAATCTTCACTTGTGATATTTTTATCACTGAAGTCTTTAAGATTAAGTGCTACAGGAACTATAAGATTAGGAGTTGTAGCTTTCCTAGAGTCGATTCGCTCCACCAATTCTTGACCAACGTAACATCCCTTGGCAAAACTTACGGATTCCTGCAGCATTTTCGGAATTTCAGCTGGAAGTATCTTACTATCGTTACCTAAATCAAAACGCAGCGTTGAAGTTAAAATTTCCAAAGCTGTCATAACTGCTTTTTCGCTAGTACCGACTTTGTCACGACTGGATTTGAAATTTTCGGAGTCAAAAATTGCTTGATCGCAAGCTGATTGACTGTCAAATATCAATACTCTATCCTGCCCCAAACCCTTTGAAAGAAAAGTTTCCCCCAAAACCGAACCCTTAGACATGTCCCAGTTTGAACTATCATCGACAACAGGGCTTTCTGAAACCGCCTCTACAATAAGATTTTTGAGGTTTGCTGCATCTTGGTCTAAGTGACGATCACATTCGTCTGCAATTGCCGATCTGTCTAACGAAGTAAAAGCCACCGCACGATCGAAGATAACAATTTGAGCATTCGTTCTGAGCATAAATCTTTTTAGTCTGTTTAAGGTTATCCCAGCATCTTCGCGGGGCACCTCAAGTAAATAAAATTCATCTTCAATTAAATAAATCTTTATTAGCTGAATAACCGTGCCGTTCGGAGTCAACACCAAAGACCACATTGGATTATCAGGCTTTACCAAATTCAAATCCTGAGTCAACTGCCCTTGCAAAAATTTAAAAGAATCACGTCCTTTGACAGATATAAATTGAGAATTTTTTAAAATCATTTTCACCGCTTTAAAAATTATAAAGTCGAACCTATATAACGGCTATGGCTTTCAATTTTGTGAGTAACATTTAGCTTTAATGATAAGTTTAGGAATAAAACCTAAACTGCGACACGCTATTACTGTCAGCCGACTGTCAACAGTAATATATACCGAATTAGATGCGATTGGGCCGCAAAAGCCTTTTGATTTTGACCTGAATTTCTAAAAACTTTCAGTATACGAGCAAGCATATCTCTTTTAAATTAATTTTCATGTGACAGACAACTCATGAATTGCTTTTGTTGATAGAGTTGGCCAGCTTAACTGCCTTTAAAATTGCTCCCGCTTTGGCCATACATTCCATATTTTCTGCGTCGGGATCACTTTCAATAACAATGCCCGCTCCGGCTTGCACGCTTGCGGTCATATCCGGTTTTATTACAAGTGTTCTGATGGCAATTGCCATATCCAATTTTAAGTCAAAACCGATATAGCCAATTATGCCGGCGTACACTCCTCTTTTGGTTTTTTCCAATTCGTCGATAATCTCCATTGCCCTAACTTTTGGTGCACCTGAAAGCGTTCCCGCAGGCAGCGTTGCTCTTATGACGTCAATTGGAGTTAAATTGTCTTTAAGGCGTCCACTCACCTGCGAAGTGATATGAATAACATGCGAATATTTTTCTACTGTCATCAATTCATCAATTGAGATTGAATTAAATTCTGCAATTCTCCCCACATCGTTTCGTGCCAAATCAACAAGCATTATATGCTCCGAAAGCTCCTTAGGGTCTTCCAATAGCTCGCCAGCTAATTTTTTGTCTTCCAAATCCGTTCTTCCTCTGGGTCTCGTACCAGCAATCGGTCTTGAAATGACTCTTTTGCCCACCACTTTTACCAAAGGTTCTGGAGACGCACCAACAACGGTGACCTCATTAAACTTCAAATAATACAGATAAGGAGAGGGGTTGACTTGTCGAAGTATTCTATATATTTCAAACGGATCACACTCAACCTGAAAATCAAATCTTTGAGACAACACGATTTGGAATGCATCACCCGCCAGTATATACTCTTTTGCTGAGATAACGGCAAGTTTAAATTCGGAATCGGTAAAAGTTTTGGATACTTCCAAATCAGCTTCGTCATCTGGTTCCAAATCCGTTTCGGGAGCCTGAGGTTTTTGAATTAAATCAATTAAAGAATTTAACTCTTCGATTGCATTGGAATATCTTTGGCCGGCAAAGTCATTTTTATCATCAGATTCAGAAAATACATTCTTAATCACTGAAATTTTCTGCCTATGGTGATCAAAAACAATGAGCGTTCCCACCAAGAATAAGGCAGCCTCAGGTAAGTTTTGATCGTCGACAGGAATCATTGGAAGTCTTTCGACTTCGCGAATAACGTCATAGCCAATATATCCGACCACTCCTGAAGATAAAGGAAGATCCGACTCGTCAGATTCTGTCTTGAAATTAGCCAACAGATTATCCAAGAATGCCAGGATCTTATCGTTATCGTTAAATTCGCTTAAGTCCAAATTGCCCAGCGACTCGATTTGCCCATTCTTCAAGATGATCTTAGCGGCGGCATCAAATCCAATTATTGAAAATCTGGAAAAACTTCCGCGATGATCGACGGATTCCAATAAGAACCCCTCGTCGTGGGCAACTAATTTTTTATATACGGATACTGGCGTCAGCATGTCCGAGCAAAGGTCGGTTTTAACAGAAACTACGGATTTAGTCTTCGCCAATTCCAAAAATGTCTTCAAATCGGGGGTAAACTTCACCATTTTAAGTTTTAGGGTTAAATTTATAACTTATTAAAAAATCTTATTGGAAAGTTCACGATAGAAACATGACCAGCTTCCCGTGTGGCAAGCACCAGAACCTTCCTGATCCACAACAACCAATATTACGTCCTCGTCGCAATCATAGAATACACCTCGGACATACTGCCGATCGCCAGAGGTTTCACCCTTCTGCCAGTATTCATTGCGGCTTCTGGAAAAAAACCAAGTTCGTCCAGTCTCAAGCGTCTTTGTTAAGGCTTGTTCATTCATCCAAGCCATCATAAGTACGTGTCCGGTCGTGCGATCCTGAACTATGGCGGGGATTAGTCCTTTTTCATTATAATTTAAATGCGATACTTCTTCTTTGTCATATCCAAAACCGGTTGCCGTATACTCCGGCGCCGATCCTGAATTTAGAAGTTTCACATAATCTAAGTCAGTTATATTTTTTTTCATAGATATAGCCCCGTTCCTCCGTCTTCCCTGTCCGTAGCCACCGCATGAACATCCCGTTCTCTCAAAATCAAATAGTCCTCGCCCTGGACTTCGACTTCAAATCTATCCTCCGGATTAAAAAGTACTTTGTCGCCGACCCTAAACTGTCTGACGTTAGGTCCAATGGCAATTACATCAGCCCAAACCAATCTTTTTGAAAGTTGAGCCGTAGCCGGAATAAGAATTCCAGCACGCGAACGCATTTCTCCGTTAGGCGAGGGAATCTGTACAAGTATACGATCGGATGTCATAACGATCGATTGTTTGACATCATCTTTTTTATCTTTATCCAATTTAAAATACCTTTTGATGAATTATATTACAAAGTAATCTGTTCTTCGGCTGCGGCAGCCGACGGCACATTATACGTGCAAGTGTATAGATTCCCAGATTATAATCAATTTTTATACTAATATATTACAGTTGCACTACAGTTGGAACGATTGGACATTTAAGCGACCAAAAGCATATCCATCTCTGTTTTGGTAAAAGTACATTTACCAAAACCGTAGCTGTCAAACGGAGACTACCCCGTCAGACAAAAACAATTGAAGCCAACATCCAACGACGTAAATTCGACAAATGATTCCATGATGACCATTAACAGAAATTCCCGAAGTCAGTGTAAGGTTTTAGTTCGCTTATCAACCGTATTAGTTACAATTTTAATCGGTGTATTGTTGGCCGGATGCTCAAAAGCCAAACCAGCTGTTCTAGCCACCACAACCACTCAGGCCACTTCGCCGCCAGAGATTTGGGTAACCCAGACTTGTGCAGCGCTGGAAACGAATTTCAATACTATAAATTCAGCAACAAACGCATACAAATCGAGCTTTAACTCAAAAGAGCAGTTGATAACTGCTCAACAAAACTTAGTTGGGTTTTTAAATCAAGTTGAAAGTGCCTACCAGGTTCTTCTGAATCAAATCAATTCATTAAATCCGCCTAAAGCAACCGACGGTCTTAAAAGCGACAATACCATCAAAATAGCCCTGAGAGATGCTTACGACTCAGTAAACGCCGCGATCACGTTAGCCCAAAATTTACCCACCGACAATGTATCGAGTTTTCATGCCAGTGCAAGCCAACTTTCCGTATTGCTTAACGAAGCATTAACCAAAACCAACTCAATAATTAACGGCGTACAAAACAGCAAATACTCTCCCACGTTAAATTCACTTTTTGCTAAAAATAAAAATTGTCCGCCCTAGCCGTGTTTGTGAGTTTAGTCGTGCTTATGATTTTAAAATTGTCTAGGCGGCCTGGCGCTATTTTAATGTTAAAGCATATTTAGGTTGTACGGCCGATCTAATATGTCGGCCTCGTTAACAGGCTTAGTTAAATATTGTTAAGTCGAAAATTAGAGTTAATGTTTTTCATTTCGCTACAGCATCTCTTCGTACCTTATAGCCGTTGTTAATTAATTCATCTTTAACTTGTGAAATTGTGAATTCTCTGTAATGAAATACTGACGCAGCCAAAAGCCCGTCGGCTCCCGCTTGAGCTCCGTCGACAAAATCTTTTAAGGTACCGACTCCACCTGATGCTATTAACGGTAACTTAACCGAAGCCCTGATTGAAACCAGCAGGTCCAAGTCGTAACCGCTTTTAGTTCCATCTTTATCCATTGAAGTTATCAAAAGCTCTCCAGCATTAAGGTCCTCGCAAGTTTTGACCCAATCAAGGGCATCTTTTGAAGTTGGCGTTCTTCCCCCGTTAATAAAGACTTCATAACCAGACTGAAACTTTGGATTCGCCTTAACGTCAATTGCAACTACAACGCACTGATTACCAAATTCTGCTGCGATATCGGATATTAATTGAGGATTCTTTACGGCCGCGCTGTTAACAGAAATTTTATCGGCCCCTTTCCGAAGCAAAAGTCTTGCATCCTCCTTGCTTCTTATTCCTCCGCCTACCGTCAAAGGAATAAATACCTGCTCTGCGGTTCTCTCAACTACATCTAATAGGATATTGCGCTCTTCGCTTGAAGCGGTTATATCCAAGTAGACAAGTTCATCAGCTCCTGTTTCGTCATAAAACTTGCTTAGCTTGACAGGATCACCCGCGTGAGTTAGGTCAACGAAGTTAATACCCTTTACAACTTGTCCGTGATCAACGTCCAAACACGGAATAATTCTTACCGTCTGCACAATTCAACCGCCTCTTTTAAGTCAATCGTCTTTTCGTAAAGTGCTAAGCCCACTATGCTTCCATAAACTTTGCGGTCCTCTGAGCTTAGAGTTTTTAGTTTAATAAGATCCTTAACAGTCGATATTCCGCCTGAGGCAACAAGCGGGATGTCCGTTACCGACAGCACCGACTCCAGCTGGTCAAAGTTAGGTCCCAAAAGCATTCCGTCCTTTGCGACATCCGTAACGATTATTGCGCTGATATCTAAAGACAAATCCCGATAAGGCGCCAAAGCCATTTCAACTGTTAGTTCAGTCTTTTGAACCCACCCCTTTACGGCAACATAAGAGTTTTTTGTGTCAAAGCCCAACGCGATTTTACCTCTAAATTGCTCGATTGCCGAACGGGTAAGCTCCGAGTCTGTTACTGCAATCGTTGAAATTATCATACGATTTATCCCAATATCATTCAGAATGTTTATTCTATTTAAATCTCTAATACCGCCGCCACATTCAATAAATAAATCCGAAAAAGTATTTCTTATCTTCTCAATCGTTTCTAGCTGACTTAGAGTTCCGGTTTTGGCAGCCATCAAATCTACGATATGGAGATTTGTGGCCCCTCCAGCTACGAAATTAGATACTGTTTCAATTGGATCACCGAACTCTTTAACTTGATCGTAATTGCCTTGAGTTAATCTGACGCACTTGCCGTCTATTAAATCAACGGCTGGGAAAAGCTCCACTTTAGAAACCTCCCGTTCGGCAAAGGTTGACAAAATTTGACATAAATTGGAGTCCAGCCGAAGATGATTTTTCTGGATGAAACTGAACAGCAAAAATATTATCTTTATTTAAATAAGAAACTATCTCACCTCCATATTCGCACACGGCTCCTACGACGGATTCATCAATGGGACAGACGCTGTAGGAGTGAAGAAAATACATCCAAAAACTGTCGCCCAGATTTTCAATAAGTTTGTCTTCGGTAAATTCGGATTTCGGAAAGACCTGATTCCATTGCATTTGAGGTATTCTAATTTCACCTGAAAGCTTCTTAACTTTACCTTGAATGAGGCTCAACCCATTTTGTCCGGGATTTTCCTCTGAAGAATCAAACAGCACCTGCATTCCAACGCAAATACCGAGATATGGTTTACCCTGAGCAACATATTCTACTATCGCCTCGGCCAAACCCTTTTGTTCCAGCGCCGTCATCGTCGGACCAAACGCTCCTACACCAGGCAATACCAACCCGTCTATCGATTTAAAGTTTTCTTTGGAGGTCAAAAGCTTAGAATCAACTCCGAGATAATCGAGTGATTTTTTTGCGGATGTAAGATTTCCGATTCCGTAATCAACTACGCCGATCATTTAAGTACCTATTCAATTCAATTCTTAATAAAAAAGATATTTACAGGACGCCTACAGGACACCTTTAGTGGAAGGAATTTGATTCCCATTTTTTTGTAGCGCTCGCTTTATGCAAACTGCGACACCTTTAAATGTTGCTTCCAAAATGTGATGTGTATTTTTACCGTACCTTAAGTTAACGTGAAGCGTAATATCAGAAGACGTAACAAATGCTCTAAAAAATTCTTCGGCCAGCTGCGGATCAAATCCTGGAGTTCCCAACAAAGGCTTGTCGGGTTCAAATTCCACGCTATAAAACAAAAAAGGTCTACCGGAAATATCCAATGCTATGTCCACCAATGCCTCGTCCAGAGGAAGCGACACTGAAGCAAACCTGTTAATTCCAGCTTTATCTCCCATAGCTGCCTTTAAAGCCTCCCCCAAAAGTATTCCCGTATCTTCAACAGTATGATGAGCGTCCACATCCAAATCGCCTTTAGCTGTTAAAAACAGAGTCGAGCCAGAATGCTTTGCCAGCTGAGAAAGCATGTGGTCAAAAAACGGAAGTCCGGTTTCGATCTCAATGTCCCCGGGGGTCGGACCATACCGTATCTCAATGTCGGTCTCTTTTGTCTTACGACTAAGGACTACCAAATTTTCAGGATTTTGATTCACGTAAAAAGCCTCTGTTAAACCTAAATAACTTAACTAATTAAAACAACGTAAGTAACTAATTTCAGTTACTTCAAGTTTAATGGAGCAAATAAAGGCTCAGATTAGCTTTTAATTTTTAAAATATATAAATCCGTAGGACTCATCTGCAAAATTTAGGCCTGCTTCTTGAAGTGCCACGTCCCAATCCCCTTTAATGAGCGGGTTCGTCTCTTCCATCCCGTGATCGGCCAAAACAACAAATAACGTCTTGTCGAGCTTTCCTATCGAATCCAATTTATCTAAGACAAGTCCGATTCTTTTATCGGTATCGATTAATGCATGTCGACCAATCTGCGAATCTGGACCTCCCTCATGAAAACTTACATCGGTAAGAGTCATATTGATCCAGGAAAACAGCGGAACTTCAAAGTTACGTGAATCCCAATGTCCATCTAGAATATTCAATATCTGCCTAACGGCAAGATGATCAACGCTAGATCCGAGTTGATATTCCTGGTTGTCTTTGAACTTTTCGCTTAAGATTCCCAAAGGATCCGAGAAAATGTTAGCGGCAGTGACTAAAATTTCGCTTCGATTATTTCTCATTAAATCAAACGTGGAATATACGGCTCCGCAATCTGCAAATTCATTAATGGCAACAGTTGTGGGATTTTCTGTTAATTTAGCCAAAATGTCAAATGCCGTCATGATGCCTGAATTCAAATATTGCATAGAAGTATGCCACGTTGCCGGAGATTCTGTAACTATCTCCGAATTATTGGCCTTGTCCCACCACGCATTGTGCAATACACCGTGATGTCCGGGGTGCATTCCCGTTAGCAACGACGTATGGTTTGCCAGGGTCACTGACGGAAACGAAGCAATGGTGCCCTGATTGAGTGCGATCCCGTTGTTCACCAAAGCCTTTAAGTTAGGCAGTTCATTCGCCTGAATCATCGAATACAAAATGTTTGAGTTGCAGCCATCCAACAAGAACACAACAATGTGTTCAAAACTGGTATCTAAAGCCACATAATCTTGAATAATCTCTTTATTGACTTTCCCGTCTAAAGTTTCTTTTATGGATTCGAAGAGTTCTCCTTTTTGACCGTTTAACACCCTGTTTAACAATTCAATTAAAGTTGGCATCACATCAATTACCTTGATATGTCCGTCGGTAAAACCAAAAGATCTCACAGAATTGCCCGACATAATAAATGGAGCTCGCGACTGAGTAATGTCCAGGGATCCATGTTCACCCAGATATCCGCCTTTTTCATCATAGTTATGCCCAGCGGTGTGTTGAACAATTAAATCAGGTCGATCTTTGTGGTCAAATACTTGAGCGATCCTCTCAAAAGCATAAGGGTAATGATTAACACTGTTTTCTGGGAACATGTTGTCTCTCTGCTTTTGAAGCGAGTCAAAAGCAAATACGCTTTGATTCAAAAGAGGGTCTGCCCCCTGTACGCCAACTCTCCTAAAGCCGTCCTCTGATCCCATGTCTCTTTCAAAGATCGTTTGTCCTGCTGCATTTTGTGTAACAAAAACACCGCTTTCGGGACTGTGTATCACCATATCAACAATTGGTTTTAATGTATCAGAGCATAGTATGTCAATTGCCTGCTGTAAATTATTCATTTTCAAAATTCCCTATTGCAAGTTGTCTTTTTGTCTTTCTAATTGACAAATTTGTATCTGTTTTATTTTTATTACTCTGTAATTTTAATCAAATCCCCGGCGAAATTCCAAACCAGTATGCCACCCGCTCTAAAACTTTTAATGTTAAACAAAATAATTAATTTAATATTTTTTTGAATTGGCAACCTAATCAAAAAAAGATTAAGCTGATTTAAAGCCATAAATTACTAAGGAGACACTTAGTAAGAGCGCATTGCGTTACAGTAGTGTACGATAAGTCCAGTGATATACTTATACCACATGCGCCTTTACTTATAGCCGTATTAGTAATTTCATACCGAAAACTTGCTTATGTCCAGGAAAATACTGTTTATAACCACCGATCAACAAAGATATGATACGTTGAGCTGCAACGGATCACAAGTGTCTAAGACGCCAATTATAGATTCGTTTGCAAAACAAGGAATCCGATACGAAAGAGCCGTTCCCCAAAGTGTAGTATGTATGCCCTCTAGATCCACTATTCTTACGGGGCAACATCCCAATACTCACGGTGTTTGGATGAACGGAGTACCGCTATCTGTAGATGCACCGTCCGTTGCTGAATTACTTTACAACAACGGGTACAAAACGGCTTTAATTGGGAAGGCCCACTTTGAACCTTATATAGACCCATTCAACAGATTTTATGAAAATGCACTGGCATCGCTCGAGCCCCAACTTCAAAAACCGACTCACAGAGGCTTTGAGCATTTGGAATTTGCTACTCATGGCTCTCAAGGTAATCTGCATTATGCAAAGTGGCTCAGAGAAAATCACCCTGAGGCAATGGGCGGATTCTACGCAACTTTGAATATGTCCCTTGAGGTCAATTCAGAAGGCGGCGGTCAATACGGAGGACCTCAGGTAAAGATTAATCCCATTGAAAAAAGCTGGTACCACACGGACTGGGTAGCGGATCGAACCATCAAATGGCTTAAAACCCTTAACAGAGATGACGACTGGTTTTGTTGGATGAGCTTCCCGGACCCTCATCATCCATGGGATCCTCCAAAATCCGAATTAAGCCGTTTCAATATAGATGATGTTCCCTTGCCGCAAGGATACATCCAAAATGCAGACGAACGCGAGAAGATACTCGGCGACAAACCAATTCACTGGAGTTATTGGTATAGCGGCAAACTAGTTTCAAACTACGAAGCACCTTCGCGATGGGTTCCAGCAACTCTTACTTCAGAACAGCTACGTGAGATAACGGCTCTTAACGCAATCGAAGTGGAACTAATTGACGAGGCAATTGGCAGGGTTTGGAATTTTCTCATCCAAAACAATATGGCCGATGACGTAGACATAATCTTTACAACGGACCACGGTGAGCTGGGAGGAGATTTTGGTCTTTTATTTAAAGGGCCTTATCACGTTGACGGACTTATGCGATTACCACTTATATGGAAGCCCGCAAAAACTCAAAATGTTAAAAGTGAAACCGTAACTCGATCGGTGGGATTAATTGATTTGGCGCCCACATTTTGTGAAATCGCCGGCATTGAAACACCCGACTGGATGCAGGGTAAAAAATTACCTATATGCGACGATAAATCAACTCCCACTCCTCAGCTGACACAATGGGACAGTGAACTATTCGGCGTGGAAGTTCATTTAAGAACAATTACTTACGACAATAAAGTTCTAACGACTTATTTGCCTGGAACAGTTCATGACGGAACCGAAGGTGAACTTTATGACCTAAGTTTGGATCCGTTACAACGAGTAAACCTCTTTAACGATCCAAGTAACCAAACAATCAAAGATGAGCTTAAGTCATTTCTTCGAGAGACATCTTTCCAGGTTAAAAGTCCCAGAATGGAACTTCAAGCTCCGGTATAAGCCATGGTAGCAAGTTTTGAGCCCACCAAGCCCAGAACAGTTCTCCGTCCCAACAGGGAACAACGACGGCGATTTTCTCGTGTTCTTGGCATTGACCTGAGCCCCGATCATATTGCATGGTGTGTGACTGTAACGACGGCAATCCTCTTCACTGAGGCAAGGTCACTCTTGATCTGCCCGGAACATCGAAGCAGAATGCGGATTCAATTGGCGTAGCCGAAGCCGCGATCTGCAAGTTGGCGAAGAGATACAACGCCGCTATATCTCACGAGATACTTGACTTTACTAGATCAAGGGCAAACCTGCGATATAGCCGTTCCAGACGAATAGCATGCCTGCTCAGCTCTTTCGCATATAACAAGTTTTTTACCGCCCTCGCCTCTTTTTGCAGACGAGAAGCTACAATAAGAACCCCGTAAATCCGGCATGGACTTCTGTCCTCGGACAGGCGAACTACGCCGGGATATACGGAGTATCGGTAGACCAAGGCGCTGCGTGTCTCATCGCTAGATGCGCTTTGGGTCTTCGTACATGTGTCAGACCACAGGTGGCCGCTGCTGTAGCCAAGTGCGCCAAAAAGACGGACCTCTCTCAGGTTGAGATGCCTGAACTGAAACTCGTGGAAAAGACGTTGCCGCATAGGCGCTCCACCTGAGAACCGAGCGGGTTGTGCTCTTTGATAAGGCACTCGGACCAGATGAGAAAATCCGGTCCCCAAGGTGTGATAGTCGCCGGTGACGCAAGAATACCCTGCGCCATCCTCGCAGCTTCCCCACCCATGTCCACAGACATGCTCAAGGCGGTCCCATGCAGCAGTACCGTTACCACTGCGACCCCTGTTAGTACGCGCACTAACAGGGAAAATGCCGGATTGACCAACTATGGCCTACTCTGGAAGTAACGGCAGACCATAGGATTCTAACGATGTCTATCTAAAGTGTATCTATTAAAGTTGTGTACTCCAAATCAATTTGAAATAGTCACCAGATCACATAGAAGTCTTAACCCAAGTTTCCCGAACTTGAGACAAAACCCCAGGTAGAAGCCTTAAGGGTGTTATTATTGGACACTACAAAGTACCGATTACCCTATGTTTTCGCTTTAGTTTATCTTTGATATTTAGAGCTTCATAGATTGCTTTTTGTTCGGGTTCTGGAATTGATGAGGTTCTGATGTGATGAATTTGTTCTTTATTATCAGTAAATATAATGGTTGATCTTTGGTGGGATAAAAGCACTTCCCTAATTGTTTTCCATTGTCTTTTATCTCCACCTTTAGCCAGTTCAAATTCAATTGCACTAAGTAGA
Source organism: Actinomycetes bacterium (assembly GCA_021852345.1). GTDB lineage: Bacteria > Actinomycetota > Acidimicrobiia > Acidimicrobiales > JABEUL01 > JAJZNL01. Next base: position 569 of record JAJZNL010000017.1, on the reverse strand, counting down.
TGATAGGCAAGTACTGAAATAAACAGATGGGCAATTACTCGATTAGTTTTTTGATGGTGAATTGGTCTAAGTCCAAGCTCGCTTTTAAGAGATCTAAATGCATTTTCAACTTTAGCTAGGGTCATATAGAGATCCCATATCTCTTTGGCGGTCAAGTCTTTGTGGTTAGTAGATATTACGTAGCAGCCATAAAGGCTTGATTTGTTGTTGAGTGAATCCTTCTTGTTTAATGAGATGGATGTAACTTTAGGCTTATCTGGCTCAGTGTCAGTAATTATTTCGTAATGTCTTGCAATTGAGGGATATTGAGATATTAATCTGCCAAGGGCAATATTTACTTTGTTGACGTCTCTTAAAGTCTTATTTTTAACCCGATCTGCAATTTTGTTAAATCCAAGGAGGAATCTTTCGAGTCTTTTTTGATCAATTCCATTTTCTTTCTGTGCTTTTGACTCAGAGAGACAGAGTACTTTAGTTCCATTCTCATTTGGGATAAATTTTACAAATACTTGGTCATCGGTATTATTCCCGATTGTTTCAAAAGTCTCTCTATTAGACTTGAAATCATC
>JAJZNL010000015.1 GCA_021852345.1 Actinomycetes bacterium | reverse complement strand
GTGGGTCAATACCCTAAATGCTCTTTATCTACTTCCTTTAAAGACATAAACTTTATTTCTTTAAGGCTGCCCCTTATAATATGCAAGCAGACCTCAGTTAAAAGATAAAATCAACTCTTTAATAGTTCACGTCCATATTTCAAACTACAACTTATTCAACAGTATTTATTATACCCAAGGGATCAAAATTTAGCTAAAGTTAACATTGTAAGACTATTTCGGTGGATCTAGGTTAAAGATACAAGATTTGAATCATTTATGGCAACTGAAGCAGCCGAAGTTGTATTGTTTGTTGTGCTAACGGTAACATCAAATACTATAGGAGTTGAAGAATCGGTTCCCGTAGTGTAACAGTTTGAAGCGGCAGGACATGAAATCGAACTAAATGAAGTGGCCTCGAATCCATTCCAGATTCAAAGTGAACCTTAGAAGCCTATATTAAATAAAACAACAAAGATATAAATATAAAACTGTTCAAATGGATGTAAGCAATGCTGCAGCAATTTTCGAAAAACTTAAATAAGGCAGAGTTGCATTAGAGAACACTGTAGCTAATGCTATTCATTCACTTAATACTCTGGCTTCTCACCTGGTATCTAGCGTTTATAAAAAGAAAGTAATAAATTTTTATAGTTAAAAAAATATTAATTTGACACCAATAATTAATATGTAGTAAGATAATAATCAGTTGTTTGGGATCGGTGACCGAGAAAAAGTCGGTCATGAGTTGACATGTACGACTACTTGTTACCGTAAGTTATTATCGGAGGTATATTTAATGAAAGATAATGAAAGCTCGACACCGAATAAAGTGTCTCTTAATATTGCAATTTTGCGAAAACTTGGCAGATTTGTAGTACTGTCGGCGATTGCCTTGGTAGTGATGGCAACTTCTCTGATAACAGTAAATTTCAGCCTTGGCACAAAGGCGGCATCGGCAGCTACAACTGCGGCATGTACTTTTAGAGTAGATTCATCTACTCCCGGTAGCGTTGCCAGTGTAAGCGGTACATCGGTATTGATCGGCGTAGTTGCGGGTCAGACAATAGTCAATGCCGACTGCAATGCCTCGGCAAACCCATTGGCCCTCGCAGAAGCAAGCTTGCTTGCCGCATCTGTTATACCGGCAAATGTTACTTCTCAACTTGCTGAAGTTGGTTCGAATGCTTTCGTTAAAGTACCTAGTAGCAATACTACTGGTTGTCCTGGATATAGCCCTACGCAATCGTGTGTTGATTTCTCGCTTCCATTGCCGGCAAATTTCGCGGGTAATAATCTTGGAGCTGGTGTAGATCCAAATGCACAATGTCCGCCGAGCCAGACCGAAGCCAATATGGGGCTTTTTGGATGTGCAATAATCGTTTTGAGTAAAACGCTTAGTCAGATAGCTACGACGTTGGCAATTTACGCAAACACTCCAAACCCGCAGGGACCTCCGACGGTAGCATTGGGGATTTCGGGAAATACAGTGAATTTGAGTGACGCCGCTGGTGCCACAACATTATGGGGATATAACTCTACTCAAGACATACAAGCCATACAAGGTGGAACAACTGCGATAGTACCTCCGTCGACTGCAACAACTTGTTTTAATGGATCTTTGCCCATGTATGGCTATGTACCTTCAACGGATGTAATCGCTGAACTTCAGAATCAAGCTGGAGGGCCGATAATGAACCTGAGCGCTGGTGGTTATGCAAATGTGCAAATATCAAATATCTGTTACCTTTACAATAAAGCTAACCCTTCTGCGTCGACTATTTATTCTCCAAAGTTGAGCGGGACACTGACAATTAATCCGACTACGTTAGGTTTGACAACGGGTAACTATAATGTTTACCTTTGTGAAAGTATCGTAGATGTTTTGATTAACAGCAATGACAATAACGGTGTATGTCTTGGTTCTGGTAGCTACGAATTAGGTACGGCAACGCTGTCCGTATCTTCAACGGGTACCTTGTCAACGACGTCTGTTTATGTTCCTCCCACTACTGTTGCTACTACCACGTCAGGTGTAGTAGCCAACGCTACATCCGCTCAAACCGGCGAACCGTTCATCGGCGAATCGCTAATAGCTGGTGTCGGTGTTGTAGCTGGTCTTGGACTTGTGCTTAAACTTAGAAGGTCAAAAAGACGTTTTAATAAGTAATGAATTGTAAATTAAAAGATTGGCGTTCTAGTCGAACCATGAGCTAATCTAATTAGAGAACTTAAACCCCTGTGAGTTAACGTTTGCGCAAAACTTACAGGGGTTTACTTTTTTTAATTTTCTGCCCAGATTATTTTCTATGGAGTTCGCTGGTCACGGAATCAAATTAACATTATGGCTAGCATTCGAATAAATTATTGACAGAAACTCAAGATTCACCTGCATTTGCAATAGTTGGGCCACTGTGTTGCAATCAATTAGTCTAAGTTGTAGGTGGTCAGCGAATAAAACAGATTAAGCTAGCTATTTGCAGTTACTGTGTTGTTGCTATCTATAATTAAAGGTTATTGAGATCGGGTATCTGAAGGCGGATTGTGTAGGCATACCAAAGGTCCGCTCCAAGTAGGATCTGGCGCTCCAGTATCGTAAACGGCTTTTAGATGATTCAACCACGCCAACGATTCCGGCAACCCACCTGGGCGATACAATTTGTTCCAAAGTATCTCGTGTTCTTTAAGTGTATCTCCGAGTTTTTTTGATAGCAGCATTCTGTCCTTATCGGAAACATCTTTTATGTGTCCGGTTCCCTTTAATCTAAATATATTATCTAGGCATACGATTTGCATTAACTTTGCACCTGAAATCATTTGTAGTATTTCATCTGAGGTATCGAATTGAGAGAGTTTAAATGTGACTTGATCCAAAGAATTTAAACAGTTTTCAACTTCATCCTGCGTTAGCGAAGTAGTTAATCCGCTACCGACATGGAGTTGAGGGAAATATAGTGTCAATGCCAGAACGCCTAGGTTTGGGAAAGGCTGTTTTATCTGTTCGTTCACATTAGACATATCAATCAGGCAATTGGTAATCTCATCGGAATGAGTCAGTTGGGGGAATATGATCGAATTAAGCGTCTCTTTAGCATTGCTGATGTCATACGCATTGGCGAAATCTTTTCCAGCCCAGCTAAGTTCGCCGCCGATTGCAATTCCCGGTAACGATATAGGCCACCATTGTAAGTGCCCAAAATCCCCCCAATCTGTATTTAAGAATCCTGATGAACCAAAATCCACCGCATTTATAACTGCTGTTTTGATGTTTTCCATGCAATTTGAAAATCGTCCGGTTATTGATAGCCAGCTTGATGTCCCTGGAGCTACCCAGTGATCGATCGCACGATTCGAAAAAGTCTCAAGATTTTTCTTAAACGGAGAGTTGTACTCATATCCCCACTCGACAACGGTCGTATTTTCAGGAATATTATTCAGTAAATCTGGATGGATATTTAGCATGTCTGACCAGATTAAAAGTTGCTTATTTTTTAATATTGGAAGATCTCTCAAAAATGTAAGGTATTGGCCCCACGTTGAATGTTTAGCCGGATCCATCTCAAAAGGTTCGTCTAAACCGACGTTAACGCTGTTTGAATCAAAAAGCGGAACCAACTCTTCCAAGAGCTCCGTCACCAGTAATCTTGCGTTAGGATTTTCTGGATTTATCGTTGTTGCTGGTCGCATCAGACCGTATGGAGACATTACGTTTCCGATCTTAATCCCAAGGTTTTTGTATCTTTCGTGGATCAGCCATCTCTCCATATGCCCAAGCGTATTTTGATTCGCACTCAGCTCAATCATTTTTGTATTGCAATACTGTTTTATTTCCAATATTTCTTCGGCCGAGTAAGGTGAAGCTTTTTCCCAAACCTCTTTATGATTTGTATAGGCAAAGGTGTGCTCTGTATAAAGCTCCAAATGGTTGTATCTTAGAGTTGAAAGTAAGTCAATTATCTTAATCAATGTTGTTAATGACGGAACCTTTGTTCTGGATATATCCAGCATCATGCCTCGAGTTTTAATGCTGGGCCAATCTTCAATTTTTCCCAAAGGAATTAAAACTTCGGCTGCACTTTTAGTCTGTTTAATTTGTTCCAGAGTCTGGTTGCCATAATATAATCCAAAATCATCTTTGTAGTTCAATATAACTTCGCCTTGTTTAATGACCAGACAATAACCCTGTTCGGGCAGATGTTCGTCTTTAATAGCTTTTAATGACAATGGTTCAAAAAAAACTAATTCATTCGAAACATCAAAATGTTTTGGTTGGGGAATGATTTTGAAATGTCCAGAAGTTTTCATTAGTATTGATAATAGTGCAAAATAAGTTAGTTCGTCAGTTTCAACCAGAGGATCGTTCGGCTGTCCGTGAGATTTGCTATTTAACGGGATATTTGGGCGAATCCGCCGAGTATTATTGGAAAGATCGTGAGAGCTTTTCTGACATGTGGAGTGGTTACTACACGGACAAGGAGCCCGAGTCTTGCTTTGTCGCTGAAGTTGACGGCAAAGTTGTCGGATACTCGCTCGGTTGTTTCGATTCAAGAAATGCGTGGAACCCTGCTTCAGTGGGGACTAGGCATGCTCTTTTGCGTGGTCTGATCTTTACGAAAGGAACCGGACCTGCCATGTGGAGGACTTTGTTTGACGTTTCTTCAGATTTGGTTCTTAGGCGAAAACTTCCGATGAAGCCTTTTATGGATTCCAGATGGCCTTCTCATCTTCATATTGATATTCTAGAAGACGGTCGTAAATTGGGACTGGGAAAAGAACTTATTAATAACATTAGAGATCGCTTCAAAACGATGGGCTCACCTGGGCTTCATCTGGAAACTGTTTTGGAGAATCGAAATGCTGTAGCTTTTTTCAAAGCTATGGGTTTTGAGGTATACAAAGAGCCAGAAACGTTACCCGGAATTAGGGCCAAAGATGGGACAAGGCTGCATGGATTAGTTATGACCATGGATCTTAAATAAAATCGCATTTTATTCAATATCTGATCGATTGTTTTATTAAAGTTTTAATAAGGAATGAGCTTACCCTCAAAAATAACTTGTTTAATATCAAACTGAGGATCGGTCAGTATTAAATTAGCAATATTTTCTTCTTGGATCTGTCCCACCAGTGGTCTATCAGATTTTTTGGAATTCAAGGCCAAATATGAAGCTGGATTTAATGTAGCCATATTGATTGCTTCTTCTCGCCTAAATCCATATTCGTTTACGCAGTTTTTAACAGCTTCTAATAGCGATATAGAACTTCCTGCTAATTGCAGTTTCAAATTTCTATTTTCTTTTTCGTCCTGCTGGGCGGAAACGTATCTATTGTTTTTATAAAATGCGATTCGATCACCTATTTTAACGGGCTTTAAATTGCCTCTTCCGTAAGCCAAAGCATCCGAAACTAAGACTAATTTTTCTATTGGTTTTGCCTTTCGGATGAGATCTACGGAGGCTTTGTGTAAGTGGGCTTTATCGGCAATAAAACTAACGTATGTGGTATCATCAATGAGAAATGCCCCAAGTGCTCCTGGAATTCTTGCGCTCAACGGATCCATGGCGTTAAATAGATGAGTCCCAAATCCTGCTTTATGCTCAATGGCTTTCTTGACGGTTTCATAACTTGCACTCGTATGGCCGACTGCAACATTTATATTACTTTGAATCAACATATCGATGTATTTTGTCGTCACTACTTCAGGCGCCAAGGTTATCATTACAAAAAAATGAGATGTTAGTTTTGAAAGCTCTTTAATAATTGAGGCAGGTAAGTTGCTTTTGAAGTTAGGTTTATGGTGAATCCCCGGCTTTTGGTCTGAAATTAGAGGACCCTCAAGGTGAAGACCTATAACCATGGAACCGAATGGTTCTTCTCTCAATGAGTTTAAAATATTGATGACATTTCTAATCTGAGATAAGTTCGGACTTATTAAAGTAATCATAACCGATGTAGTTCCTCGGTGCATAAATGGCATGAGCAATGAAATCACCTCTTTGGCATCTATGCAGTCATGGAATAATTTACCTTTATTTCCGTTAAGTTGCAGGTCAACAAATCCAGGCAAAAGCAAAAGCCCTTTTGCGTCTATAGTGGTTTTCCCTTTTAAATTAATCTTTTGTACACCAGCAGAAGACGTGTGTTCTTGAATGGCTTTGATGCGATTTGCGACTATCCCGACCTGAATGTTGTTGTGAAACTCATAGTTGATTAAAGCATTGCAATTGTTTATGACTAAGTCGAATAAATAATTGGAGGAACCCCCCTTGGAAACAATTTTCGGTTTTAAATCACTCTGCATGCAACAAACCATAGCTTAATTCTATATCGACGTATAGGTTATTTTGGTTATCTTTAAAACCAGGCGAAATAAAAAAATGTGTCTAGAGGCAACTAGGTTCAGGAAATACCTAAAATTCTTAAGTGGAGTTTATTAATTCAGCTAGAGTAATTTCGGTTTAAACATGATTGTTGACAATTAGTTTTGACGTAATCGTATGGTAGATACATTAAAGCATCGTAAAATATTTGATGTGAAAATATTTATCGTAAACGTACGGGTGAGTTCTAAAAAATGTTAATTAAGTCAGTGGGACTGTCAACTTACAGGCAAGAAGTTAAGTGGTCCAGATGGGATATGACGGCTTCTCTAGTCGGTTACGATTATATTGATTTAGTTGTGACATCTGGACTTAATGCAGTGTTACTTCCACCGGTTATCACAAACCCAACTGATCTGGAGAGTTTAGTTAGAATTGCCGAAAACGCTACGTCTGACGAGATATCCGATTTTCAACTGATATTTGAACGGCTGATTAATTCAACTAAAACTTATATTGATCATTTGCTTGACTCAGTCGCCGGGTTGATATTGATCGGCGGTGAGGATGTGTGTCCGCTAATATACGGTCAATTACCAAATGTAAATACAGGGCATTGGAATCTGGCTCGAGATGTATTTGAAATTGCATTGGTACGGGTATCGATGCAAAGGGATTTGCCGATTCTAGCCATTTGCAGAGGACATCAGGTATTAAATGTTGCATGTGGCGGAACTCTCATTCAACATATACCTGACAGGATTGTTGGAAATATAGATCACACAGGTCCAGCTTCGGGTCAGGAATTTAACAGTGAAGTTAAGGTTGACGGCGGTAAGTTCGCAAAAAATGCCTATGAGTCGCTATCTCTAGTTAAGTGTTTTCATCATCAGGCCATAGATGAACTTGGATCGGGATTAATTACTGTAGCTCTCAGTCAAGACGGCGTTATTGAAGCAGTAGAGTCTGAAAGTCATAAATTTGTATTGGGCCTGCAATGGCATCCCGAAAAAGCAGGTGACCTTAAACCGTTTGATGAATTTGCCAAAGCAATTATTGATTAAGAAATTTATTCGTTAGTTGTCCTTTAATTCAAGTCTCATGTTGCTGGCGTAAATGAGACTGAGTAAATCGTTATGAAAAATAATATTTCTGCGTAGACAAAGCACGAAGCTGATAATATCGCCTTCGAAGTTTAATTTTTTTGGTTATTGAATTTAAACCGCAAAATTTAACTATTTGGCTTTTAGGCTTATACTAGAATTTACCAAATGACAGATTTTATGGAGATAAGAAATCCGGTTGATTATTCGGTAATTACGGAGGTAGAAAATACTTCCAAAAAAAAGGTAGGCGATATGGTTGCCATCTCGTCAGCTGCTTTTGAAAAATACTCCAAACTTGCTCCAAGCGATAGGGCGATGCTTTTAAGAAGATTCGCCGAACTCGTTGATAAAAATAAACAGGAGTTGGCAGAGCTGGAAACTAAAAATATGGGAAAGCCTATTTCTGATTCCTTGGATGAAATTTCCGGCGTGGCAGATGTTTTCTATTATTACTCTGGTGCAATAGATAAGCATTTTGGAACCACAGTTCCAGTCGCCAACGGGTTGGATCTAACCTTATACGAACCCATTGGAGTGGTAGGTGCTATAGTACCATGGAATTTCCCGGCCCTTATTACCTCCTGGAAGGTTGGTCCAGCGTTGGCATGTGGAAATACAGTTATTATTAAACCCGCCGAATGGACTCCGCTGACAGCCTTAAGGTTGGAAGAGTTGGCTCTTGAGGCCGGTTATGACCAAGGCGTTATTCAAGTCGCAACTGGACTTGGCGAAGAAACTGGAGAGGCACTATTAAACAACCCGCTGGTTTCCAAGATATCCTTTACGGGTTCGACTAGAGTAGGCAAACATATAATGCGGGTTACGGCAGGCGACCTAAAGCGCCTTTCTCTGGAGTTGGGAGGAAAATCGGCAACAGTGGTGTTTAAAGATGCTGACTTGGAAAAAGCCGCTAAGGCTCAGCCAATGTCCGTTTTTGCCAATTGTGGACAAGACTGTTGTGCTCGTAGCAGGTTATTGATTGAAGAAGACGGCTATGATGAATTTAAAGAACTTTTAATGAAGGAAGTTTCGAACGTTCGTATCGGAGACCCCGCGGACTCTAGTACTCAAGTTGGCCCGTTGGTGTCTGAACACCATAAGGCCAGAGTGTCGTGGTTCCTGGAAAATTTAGAAAGTGATGTGAAGGCTATATATCAAAGCGACCTATATTCTTCTAAGGGCGCTTGGTTCCCCATAACGGTTTTGGAGACCGATAATAACAAAACTAAAGTTGTTCAAGAGGAAATTTTCGGACCTGTCGTAACGCTTATGAAATTTAAAGATGAAGTTGATGCGATTAAAATGGCGAACTCAACCGTTTATGGACTCTCAGGGTCCGTATGGACTAAAGATATAGGAAAAGCACTCAGAGTTGCCCAGGGAATAAAATCTGGAACTCTTTCAGTCAACTCAAATTCTTCGGTAAGAACTTCAACTCCATTTGGCGGTTTTAAAGAGTCAGGTTTTGGCAAGGAGTTGGGAATGGAAGCTATGGAGACATATAGTGAAAAAAAGAACGTCTATATTTCAACTTTGGGATGATATCTGTACTGGGATAATATGAGTTCTGAGTGGATCGCACGAGATCAAAAAAGGGTATGGCACGGTTTCACCCAAATGGCAACTTTTGCCGATTTAGCTCCGATAGTGGTGGATAGGGGTGAAGGGGCATATCTAATAGATGTCGAACAGAAGCGCTATTTGGACGCAATAAGTTCCCTTTGGGTAACTACGATAGGTCACAACAACAACGAAATCAACGAAGCAATAATAGCCCAGCTAAACAAAATATCTCACAGTACTCTTTTAGGTAATTCGAATGTTGTAACTGTAGAATTAAGCGAAGAATTGGCAAAGGTTGTTCCCGTTATTGAGCCACACTTCTTATATGCTTCAGACGGCGCTGCCGCAGTTGAGCAAGCACTTAAAATAGCATTCCAATATTGGACCAATATTAAGAATTTTCAAAAGACCAAATTTTTGACTTTAGGTGAAGCATATCATGGAGATACGATTGGCTCACTTTCTTTAGGGGATAGTGGATTCGGAACCGAAATTTTTAATCCGCTTCGTTTCAAAACTTTAAAGACTCCTGGTTACAATACAAATAATTGGCTTTACCGGGCTATTTTGGAGCTGGAAGCAAATTATAATGAGTTAGCGGCTTTAGTGATCGAACCGTTAGTTCAGGGAGCTTCGGGGATGTACATGGCCTTACCCGAGCAGGTCAAAGAGCTAGTTAAAGTTGCACAAGGTCTTGGGGTAATTGTTATTGCCGACGAGGTCGCAACAGGGTTTGGTCGTACCGGAAAATTATTCGCTTCGGACATGTGCGATATCAATCCCGATATGATGTGCTTGGGCAAAGGGTTAACGGGAGGTTACCTTCCAATGAGTACGACTGTAGTGTCGAACAGAATTTATGAAGCTTTTTTGGGCCCGGACAGAAGCGAAAAGACCTTTTATCACGGACATTCATTTAGCGGAAATGCAGTTTGCGCCGCCGCTGCCAAAAAACACTTGGAAATCTTGTTGCGGGATAAAATTGTAGGTAATGTCCCTAAATTGGCTGAGCATCTAAAAAATGAATTAGAATTAAAAGTCAAAAATTTAGAATTTGTTGCAGATATACGGCAAACAGGATTGATGGTCGGAATAGAACTTCACTCGTCAACTGATGTCGGTAAAAGAGGACGGGCTGTTTGCATTCGTAGTGTAAACGATGGAGTGCTACTACGTCCTTTGGGCGATGTGATCGTCCTAATGCCTCATTTGAATTTTGCTGATGAAAATATCACTCAAACAGTAGATGTACTTGCCGAAGCGATTCGTAAATCAAAATAAATTGCAAAAGCGGCGCAATTGTAAGGACTCAGTTTTAAGGTAAAGGTTTTAATGAAAGAAATAGACTTACTAAAACTTACGGAAACCTTAATTAAAATACCTTCTGTGAGCTTTCAAGAAGAGAAAATTGCGGAGTTTATTTTCGGGTTCTTGACCGAATTTAGTCATGTAAAAGCCGCCAGAATAGGTAATTGCGTGTATGCAACTATTGTAGGAAAAGACATGACCAAGACTCTGTGCATGGCAGGTCATATTGACACGGTTCCAGAGAACAATAATTTAGACCCTAAATATAATGTCGATAAATTAATTGGTCTGGGAGCAACTGATATGAAGGGCGGATTGGCGGTCATGCTTAAACTTGCCGCAAATCTGGATAATCCAATTTTTAATTTGAAATTTATTTTTTATCCGCGTGAAGAGGTGGACAGTAAATTTAACGGATTAAGAGAACTCTACGGAATAGATAGTGCATATTTGGAATCTGATGCCGCAATATTGTTAGAACCCACTAATGGATATATCGAAGCAGGATGTCAAGGTGTTGTTAAACTCAAGATAAAAATTTGTGGACAAAGAGCACACTCGGCTCGCCCCTGGATGGGGATAAACGCCATCCACAGAAGTTATGGCCTTATAAAAGCCCTAAATGACTTTGCAGCAGAGGAACCAACGGTTGATTCCTTGCAATATCGAGAGTCTTTTCAGGCGGTGTTAATTGAGGGCGGGGTTGCTACAAACGTAGTGCCCGATGAGGTAATCATTACGGCATCCTACAGATTTGCTCCAAATAAAACGTCGGCTGAGGCCCTAGGATATATAAAGAGCTATATGGCCGAGTATTTGGACGAAGAGCTTGGAGACGGTATTGAGGTGGTTGACGTGGCGGATCCGGCAAGTCCAGGAGTGTTCAATGAATTAATTAAAGAAATAATTGCAAATGCACATGGGATTAAACCAAAATTTGGTTGGACCGATGTGGCTTTTTTTTCAAAACTAAATATCCCGGCAATAAATTTTGGACCCGGTGATGCGGCATTGGCCCATAGCCCCGACGAGTTTATTACTTCAGCTGACCTTGAAAAAGTCTATAATGTTTTATTTGATTCAATAAAGTAAATGCTATGAATAATAATTCGTTTGATTCTTCGAAAATTGATTATACTAATTTAATTGCGGTTGATCTAAATAATGGTAGGCTAAATTTTGTGGCTCAAGACATTCATGGCACTTCACTTAGTGGTGACACCATCTCCGTTCCTTTGAATAAGAAAGACTACTTCTACCTGTTGGCATTTTTTGACTATGGTTGTAATGGTTGTGAAGCTGTTTGGTCGGAGAGCTCAAGTCGATTTGGCGAAATTAACAACGGAGAGCTTATTGTGATTCTTAAAGATTTACCGCAACTTCAAAAGAGCGAAGATCTTTCTGCCGGTTCGGTTACTGTAGTCTGTTCGTCTCAGGCCTGGAATGACTTTAAAATTTCGAACAAGTCCTATGTCGTCGTCATACACAATAGATTGGTTGTTACCGAAAGTTCGGTTCTAAACTTTGATCATCTTTTGGCATTGGAAGCGCGCGCAACGACTAAAATTTCACAGAGGCAACTCTAAATAATCGTCGTAATTAATTAAACCCAAACCACAATTAAGAAATTCCCGTACTCGGGCCCGTAACGTAATTTGGATTCAAAGCACAAGTTGAGTTATTCGGCGCACCCGCGGCTATGGCCTGCATCCATTGTGATATTGGCTGGGCTTCTTCTTTAACTACACTTCCGTGAGTTGCTCCTGGAACGTGGACGTAATCTATGGAATCCTTTACTGTTTGACATGCAGCTGATACGTAGGCATCTGTAAGTTGTGGCAATACCGTCGTGTCGGCAGTACCTTGAACGACTAGCATCGGTGCGGACGTAACAACGTTACCGGGATTATTTTCTCCGGCGATCTTTTGGATTTCTGAATTCTTGCTGGCAGTTGCTTTAAACATTACCGATGCGGGGTACTTGGTCAAAATTTTATCCAATTGCCCGGTACAAACGGAACCAACATACTTGGAAGCTACTTTAATACCGGTCGGCGTAAAAATTTGTGAAGTTGGAAAATTCTTATAAGTTTTTGACCAAGTCCAGGCAGCCGTAACCGTAAATCCCTCCACCGCGTTGTCCGTGGGCAGTACGTCAACAATGATTGGGAATCCAGTTGCCGGAGCTGCAGCCACAACACCCAATATCTTTAAAGTCGGGGCGTAGGTTGAAGCAAGTTGTCCGGCAAACAGAGCCGATTGGCCTCCCTGGGAGTGGCCATAGATGAATACTTTGTTGCTTGCGTCGACCCCGGGGATCTGTCGTGCCGCTTTGGCGGCGTCTAATACACCTTGTCCCTCGGATTGACCTAATAGGTACGGATGAATAGTGACCGAAGTCCCGAGGCCTTGATAGTCGGTTGCGGCAATGAGGTAGTTATCTGCCAAGAAGTAGTCCAAACCAGGGGTGAGGTAAACAGATCGTTCGAACAAAGACGGTGCGCAAATGGGAGCGGCACCAGTGGTTCCGTGCGCCCATGTCAGAATTGTATAACCTCCAGTCGGAGCTGCAGTCGGAGGTACAATCGCATAGCCGGATTCCGGGATATCTTTGTTGTATATTGTTTTGGAATAAAACATAATTCGATATACTGTTGCTCCTATCGGAACTCCTGGTACTCCGGTGACTTTTTGATACCTAATTAGCGTACCTGAAGGTTTGTTGGGTAGATTGGCTGGCGGAGTATAGAAACTTGGAATTCCGCTGGCGTTGGCGTTGTAGGCTACTGTTTTGAATTCGAACTTATTTGTCGCACTTGTCGAATGAGCGCCAGAAGTAGTTTTGGAAGCAGACGTGCTTGAGCTGCATGCAGCCAATATACTCAATGACACTAATAGACAAATTAGCATTACCAGCTTTTTAAAAAGTTTTAATTTTATGTTCACAGGTTCTCCATTCAAAATCCGGCTGTCCAACCGGGTTTAAATTTCAGTAAAATTAACAAATTTTCCGGCGAACAAATTTTCCGGTTCATTATCGATATGCTCGCTTGGTGTCTCGATTGTTAATTCTGACTTAATTTACATATGTTAACATATTTTATTTGTTAACAATAAGCAACGTATGTCAGACTGAAACGCGAAAAGATCGGGGAATTAGTTTATAAACTTGTGATCTGTGTCGGGCTATCCAAATATAAGCACCTCTTAAGGCCGACCGGAAAAGTTTTGAGTTCTCAAAGCGAATAATGGTTGGTGCAAGTTTATTGTTTAGTCTTAGAATTGCAGTAATGGCATCGTCATATCGAAGCATTTCGTGATTTTGATCAATATAAATCATAGATTCATAGCGGTCTTCGTTTAAAGTATTTAATATAGATTCGGCCAATTTTGAACTAAACGGGATCCAGGTAATTTGGACATTGTCGGGAATTATGTATTTTTCGGTTAAGTTTTTAATTGATAAGCAAAAACCGCACGAGTCGTCATAAATTAAGGTATTGATTTCCAACGAATTTAAGTTTGGTTCTGAATCCATGTATATTAAAGTCCTTTTCCATCGTTCGGTAGGTGCTGTTTAAAACAAGAGATGAATGTTTGATTAATAAAGTATTTATGGGTCTTCCGGTATGAATGTGGGTAATTTTGTACAAATAAACGGGGTTGTCCCCTTATGGGACAAGGGTTTTAGTACTTTGGGGTATAGTTTGTAATTTGTACCCGTTTCTCTGCTCTTTTTTTAAG
>JAJZNL010000011.1 GCA_021852345.1 Actinomycetes bacterium | reverse complement strand
AATGCGGCTGCACCTTCATTGTATCCTAAGTTATAGGCTTGAGTTGTGCTGGTTATTCCACTTTGCTCGGGTCCGGTTAGCCACCACCATCCAAACTGTGTTGATGGGGGTACGATAGATGGAGTTGGCCCTTGTTCCGGAGATTCGACAAAGGTATTTGAAGGACAAGGATTGGGATTAGTAAAAAATGTACTGGGGCTGGCACCTGCTACAAGTCCACCTAAATAAAAAGAAGGAGAAGTACCACTTTGGGATGGTACTGGGCTGTAATCATCGCCACCAAAATAGTTAGGTAAATATCCAGCAATAACGATTGCCATCGAAACACACAATACTACTTTAACAACAAATATATTTTTATGTCTCATAATTTGAATTCTTAATTTATTGCAAGATAATTTACATTGCAAATCCCGATAATTGCAATTATCGGATACAACTTGACAAAGCTATAATCTTCTATCCATCGAAATTGTATGAAAATCACCTGATTTCTATCGTAGTAAATCCACTAAAATGCTCTACTGGCCTAGCGTATTTGATTCATTGCAAACAAACATCAAACAGGCCAAACGGTCACCTTTTTAGGGCCGCCATCTTATTGTAAGTCATCTAAATTTCCAACGACATTTGACAACAAAAAAGGTGTTTCATTTACTTATCTTGTTTGGGTTGACGAATTAGCAAGAAAACTTTCCCTTATAGAGTCAGCCAATGAGATAATCTCATTAACTAACGACTGCGGCAATGCAAACCCCAGCACTAAGATGATGACTTTAATTGAATCTTTTATTACAGGGAGAAATTATTTCAACGACCTAGATGTTTTAAGATGTGGTTCAACTGATAAAGCAGTAAGCCATCATATGATAGCTCTGTCTACATTAGGTAATTTTCTTGAGATCTTTTAGTCTAGGAAACATAGTACAAATAGATAAACTTCCTAGCTAAAATGTTAAAAAAGGTCTGATTGCGATGGTCGTTTGGAATGGGTGGTAAATTTCGTCGTAATAATCACATAAAGATTATATCTACGTTCACGTTCGTAATATGTTACCGGTTTGAATTCGAATAAAGCTGCTGGATACCGCAAAAATATTAAAAAAAAGCTGCCGAATTGCCGATAAGTGTAGTTAGTGGTGAAATAATAGATGGATTTCTAGAACTGCCTGAGTGTGTCTGAGTGCATTATTCTCTAATTAGAGTTGTCGATTAAAATTACCGGTTTGCATCTCAATTAATACTAGTCGGTGCCACTAACCTGGATTATTATGACGTTTGTGACGGAAAAAATTTAAAATTTAAGATAGAATTTGAATAATTTAACAAATTCTTAACATTTAAATCATATTTGGCTAAAAATTCGAGACTTTAATTTTATTAATGAAGAATTTCAACCTCAGCTAAATAAGTTGAAGTTACTAGAGAAAGGAAGATTATGAAAAAGTTTATACTGCCAATAGCGATAGTGGCATCTGCGGTCTTGGGGGTCAGTGCGTTTGCTTATGCTGCAACAGGCGGACTTGGATCGAGTTCACTTGCGTCAAGCAACAATAACTCTACCTCCAGTACTCAGACATCAAAGTGTCTGCCGAAAAAAGCTAGAACCCATGCAAACTCTGCGGCTGATAATTCCTGCAGAAAAAATAGAGCAAAGCTAATCAAAAGGCGTATTGCCAAAGTATTGCGCAACTCCGTACAAGACCAATTTATAGTGCGCGGGAAGAACAACACTTGGGTAACCGTTAACGTGGAAAGAGGAACCGTCGGTTCGATATCGAGTACGTCAATTACGGTAAATGTTCCCGACGGCAACACCGTTACTGCACCTATAACTTCTGCAACTAAATTTGCCATAATAAAAGAGGCCAATATAGTAGCGGGCGATAGAGTTATTGTTGTTGAAAAAAATAACAGCTCTGTCTTGATTGTAACTATGAAGCCTAAATCGCAAACCGGATCTTCTTCAAGTTCACAAGGTGCCTCTTCGGCGCTAAATCTAAATTCGGTGTCAGCCTAAAAAACTAAAGCAAGAATTAAGGGAATTACCCCTCCGGGTATCTTCGGAGGGGTAATTTTATTCCATGCTATCTATTCATTTAAATTGTCATTTTATTTATCTTCATGTCTAAACGAATTTAAAAATGCTTTGTAATCTAGCGACAGTTAGCTTAGCGGCTTCTACGTTCTAAGCCAACTTTTTATCTGATCATCTTTATCAAACGAAGGTAGTAGCGCACAAGTCAACGCCAACAGAGATAGAATTTGAGCCAGGTATCCAAAGGAACCGAAACCGCTTTGAGCATTGAGGCCTATATGAAATGCCGAAATTAATCCGGCGAGTGTTAACCCGATAAAAGCGATTTTTGCCATCATGTACCGGTCCGTTGTTTTGTAACTAATATAGGCTACTATTGGAACCAGAATAATAGCCGGACCCCCTACCAAAAAGATAGTGACCAAACCGATCAGGAAGAACAGGCTTTTTGACTTTAGTCGGCTGGGTCCAGACGGTTCGAAGTTTTCACTTTGAGAAATTCTATTAAATAGCGTAAGCCCGAGCAGAATTAACAAAAGAATTACCGCGGCAATTCCGACCCCTATAACCACGTTGTACAAGAAGTCGGGGAGGTAAGTTAGGCTGATTTGACCGCCTTGTCCCGCTGGAACCACGAATCCTTGCTGCCAACCGTCTAAAGTAACGGGAGTAAGAACCTGTCCATTTAATGTAGCTTGCCAGCCTTTGTTGAAGTTTTCGTGTATTTCAAGGAATGATTGACTGCCAGATCCTATGGTAATCGTGCGGTGCTCGTTTCGCCAGCTATTTACAGTTATTGTTCTGTTTGAAGTTAGTTGGGTTATGGGAGATGGAGTACTTATAAGTGATTGAGGAGCAATCGCCAAAGACGATATTGAAAAAGGTACGTTGGAGGGTTGGTTTACAATAAAATGGGTGCCTTTGGATAGGGGAATGGTCCCGTTAGTGCAGAGACCAAGTTTTACTGGATATGCTTGAAGCAAATCCCCAATGGTTCCGCTTACCTTTGTCTGGTAAAGAGCCCCGTCTATATCAAGTTGAGGACCCAGTCCGCAACTCAAGCTAAAGGTTTGATTTGAATTTAACTGCTTCGGCATTAAATTTTGCAAAGCAGGTATCTTTATCCCGGCGAGTCCTACGGGCAGCTGACCGACTTCTCCCGTCAACTGGTTAACGGCTATGTCATGTTGAACAACCGGAAAGCTCAGTTTGATCGAATTGGTCGTTATGGGGTTGAAATTGGCTACACCATTTTTCCCTATGGTTACTGTTTGCGATGAATTCGGTGATTGAATCTTTACTTTAATGGGGTTGGCGGCAAAATTCGACGTGTAGGCAAAGTTAATTTGCGACAGTGTTCGGTTTTGGTTCCAACTGAGATTAATTACCGGGGTTTTTGTGCCGGCTATCCAGGCGTAGTCGGTTTGGGGATATAACAAATTGCCCACATTGAATCTGGGAAGATTTGCGTAGGTGGAATTGGTCGAGATTTTAACTTGCGATTTTGGCTCCAACAATGTGTTTAGTGCCGCCGAAGGTACGGGAAGCGCCTGACCGGTCATGACTACATTTTCAGATTTCTGAAGAGTAATAATTCTGGCGAGAGCAGGATATGCAGTACCCGAGGTAAAGTTAACGCTTTGAGCCATGGTAGACAGTGAAAATCCTTCTAGAGAATTTTTGCCCGGTATAACATCAGCCGGAGTGGCAAGATATCGTTGAACCACAACCCCTGGTATATTTATTTCTCTTATCCCCACTCCAGGTCCTCCAGGGACGCCTCCTTGTGTACCGGCGATCGTTATTTTAAGGAATTTAGATGGTCCTGGCGGCACAGGCAGAAATTGAGGAGAGTTTGATGCCTTAACGGGTGTCGTTATAGAGCCGTTGTTTGTCGTTACGGTTAATGCTGTGGCGATCTGTCTTTGCGGATCGCCGTCGACTAACATCTGTACGGAAATTTGTGATACGTTCAAAGGGACAGTTAGATCCGCCTGAATCCACTGACCTACGGATCCATTGACGTTACCCGCTACCCAAGCCGTGTTTGAGTTCCCATCAAAAGCAGCAAAAGGACCTTCTTGGGGTAAGGTAAAGTACCATGATCCATACGAAGAGGCCGATAATGAGTTAACTCCGGTAATTACGGCAACGGTTTGGTGGTTTAGTGCAGCAAACGGCAAAATCTGTTTGACAAGATTTCCTCCTTGTACCCCAGGGCTTCCTAGGGGAGCATTTTCGGTCGCGTTCAAGGTGTAGGAGGAATTGATATTCACCTGTCCGAAGTCAATTTGTTGTCGACGCAGGGTATCTGTGGATATCCAGTTCGGATTTATATGTAGACTTGACGGAATTGAATTGCCGCTTAATATGACCGGTTGATTTGAAATCAATCCTTGCGATGTCAGCTGCATTAATGAGCCGGGTCCGCCGCTTACCAATACGGTTTTAGAGACGGGAAGTGATACGACAGGATAGTTAGGTAGATTGGCATTGACATTTGCAGCCGAGGTATAGATTTGAACAGCCGGATACTTGGGAGATACCTTAGGCGTGGTACCGTTTGCTCCCGTCGTTATATAATCTTGAGACGGAATAGCTGGTCCGAAATTTGCAACTGGTACGAAGCCGATCTGTTGTAATACTTGGTGAACCTTTGCCGGAGACGGCGAACCGGAGGCTTCCCAGTTAAGATCATTTCTTATGATTAAATAATTTATTCCAGCTCGAGCCAAATAGGTCCCCATTGAGCTAAAGGCATTGCCCGAGCTAAAAGCCGTTTCAATTGCGTCCAAGAATCTTCTGTTTCCGGCGCCTCCGTAGGGAACTATGTCTTCGGTTGTCCACGGTGACTTGGCCAAAGGTTCTAAGGGTTCATCAACGGGAGTACCCCAAATATACATACCTTGAGAAGAGGCAGGGATCATAAGTGCGGGTTCGTTGGGCGAATAGTTGCTCAAAAAGTTAGCAACTTGATTCCAATAACTTGGAACTGCGGTAAATGAGTTTCCGTTGAGTACCTTGCCGGTCGTATAGGGAATTGAAATAGAAAGCAACAGTATTATTGCTGCTATCAATGAAAACGAAGAAGCCGATAGTTTACGTTTTTTATTCCATTTAAGTTTTAGATTGCGATTCCATATTTCACAAAGTTGAACCATTGCAATTACAAAAATTACTGCAATGCTCGGCTCAATCTTGTAAACATTTCTAAGTGGCGCCAGAGGGCCGTTAAGGATATTTTGAATGAAATGAGAAAGAGGTCCTCCCAAATGACCCCAGTATCCGGTCATTGCATAGAGAACGCAAAGCGCAAGTGAAATTCTCAACCACGTTGCCTCTTTAAGGTTTCTAAGAGTCATTCCCGCAACACCCAGTGCTCCCAAAATACAACTTCCGATTATTGCAATTGGATATACGGCAATTACCCATCCGGCTTGTATCCAAGGATGGGCGGCATCAAGCGTAGGATTTGGATCCCCTCCTCCAGCGAGTACTTCGGTTGCGGTATGTTTCAAAAACCCAAAATCCAGATATGCCGTCCAGTTCCCAGCGCCGCGCAATACCTCAGTTGCAGACATTGTAGATGTTGTTGTTCTGGCCTGTTCGACATAGGGTAAAAAGTTAAAGCCATACCCACCCAAAAACAAAAGTGGAAGTAACCACCAAAGTACGGCTAGACCCGTTCCCAAAAGCCACCATTTAAGCAGTCCTATTGTACGCTGATTCATCTTACGGGTCAGCAAAAATAACAACGGCAAAATCATGTTGATAGCCGTGGCTGTTGCGTTGACTCCTCCCATGAAAAGTACCACAGCCGCAGACATAAGCCCAGCCTTGGCAACTGAACCTCTTTTTGCACCTCTGATCAGCGGCAGCATATATAAGGGGAGCAGTGCTCCAGGAAGAATCTCATAGGATGTCGATCCGATCAGAATTGTAAAGGTTGGATACAATCCAAATGCCAAAGCGCCGAAAAGTCTTGTTCCAGCTGATCCGACTTCAAGCTCTTCCAAAAGTCTGATCATTCCCCAGAAAGCAACTGTGAATACAGCTGCCATCCAAAGCCTTTGAACTATCCACATCGGTATTGACAGCAGATATCCGAGGGCAAAAAAAGGTCCCATCGGAAATGCGTAGCCTATATATTGGTCTTGAAGATAACCCTGGTATCGGCCACCGTTCCAAACGTGAATAAGTGATGACAACAATCCTATTGGGTTGACTATGAGATCAAGTTTTGTATCGAAGACTTCACGACCCGGAGCTTGGAGAAGAAATACCAAAAGGATAATTCCATACACTCCCCATATCGCTCTTCCGCTGAAAGGAGAGTCGCCGAATCCTAAAAATTCTGACGCGAACTCCTTTAAGGACGTCTTAAATGGCCTATCAAATTTATTTTCAATTTCAAGGCTTTCGGGAGTTGAAATGTTGTCTACAACTCTAACCATATTTCCTCTTTTTTATGTAGTTTGGTACCTAATTTGGGATTTAGAATACAAAAAGTCCCTTACGTGATCATAGTGAATAAAAACAAACTCATAAAAGCAATTTTTCATATAGTAGTTAGTTTGACACTAACAGTCTTGTTGACACCATAATCAGCCCTTAAAACAGGTTTTTTGATATTAAATATATATCATTAAAATTCATGTGTCCCACAGTATTTACGGGTTTTAATAATGTTCAAAGAAATTTAGTTTGAAATTTATAACAGAAATATTTAAGTTCTTTAAAATTTAGTTTGAATAAAATTTTCGTTTGTATTAGTATCTAGGGTTACAGTTATCAGATATGATTTCTCGAAAATTGTTACATTTTTCTGCTTGGAAATATAATCAAACTTTAGGGTGAATGGATCAATTTTGTAATTGTAATTAATTGTTCACTTTGTTAACTTAAGTCTATAGCTTAAGATTGTGACTTAAGATTGTGTGAACTAATTTAACTTTGCTTATTTATATGCTTCAACGTATTGCTGTAACAATTACGGTTGGATGCTTTGAAATGTAAATTGAATGAAAATCTGATAGCGGTAACAATGATGCATAAAGCTCAGATATTTATTAAATCAATAAATATTTATAATGTTTATGTTTCAATGTGCTTTAATTTATTTAATTGGATTAACCAAAAAAGATACTTGGAGATAAGATGACGGATTATTCGGAATACGTAGGGAGAGCTACGTCAAATTCGGTGGTGGTTATAGAACGGGGGCCTGTTGCCAATTTTGCCCGTGCTTTAAAATCAGAAGAGAGTTATTTCTATAATGTGAAAGATGCACAAGACCGTGGGTTAAAAGGCATTCCTGCCTTGCCTACCTTCCCATTTGTAATGGAACATTGGGGATTGTTTCTTGAATTGCAGCCCGAAGAGAAATTAAGTGGTAATCCTGTGATTGAAGTTTTAGGACCTTTAATGGCAAACGGCGGATTGATTTTACACGGCGAGCAGGCTTTTGAGTTTGAAAGGCCATTGGTATCCGGTGATGTTTTGGAGGGTAAGGGGCAGGTCGTAGAATGCTACCAAAAAGAATCTAACGGGCATGTAATGACGTTTGTGGTGACCGAAACCGTTTGGTCGGACTTTAACACTAAAGAAAAGGTTGTTACGTCGCGATCTAATGTAATACATAGGGCTTGATAAATAATACGGCTATAAATTTCTTGTACTTATGATTACAAGATTTAATTTTTAGTTACAATTGTGGATTTTATTTAAAAAAGGAAAGTACTAAATGTCAGATATAATTAAATTTGCCGATGCAGAGGTAGGAAGTGAAGCTCCAGTTTTGACTCATATGTTAGGACGCACTGACCTGGTTATTTACGCAGGTGCCTCAGGTGACTTCAATCCGATGCATACAGATGAAGTTGTGGCAACCTCTGTAGGTCAGCCGAGCGTATTCGGTCACGGAATGTTTTCCATGGGAATATTGGGAACCGCTTTAACCGGTTGGGTTGGAATCGAAAATATAAAAAGTTTTGGAGTGCGCTTTACAAAGCAAACGTGGCCGGGTGAAGTTTTATCAACCAACATTAAGGTAACTTCAATTGATCAAGTTGGAAATAAAACTATAGTTAGTTTGGATTGTAGTTTAATGAATCAAGACGGACAGGTTAAAGTTCAGGGTACCGCCACTGCTTGGCGTTCTTAATTGGGTTTAAATTGGACATTGTCAGTAAATGGTTTGAAATGGACCGATTGCCAACAAGGTAAAATTGGTACATGGACAAAACTGAACCTAAGGTTCGCTACAGGTGTGACCTGTGCGGAAATATTACCAGATTCGATATAGTCGAATCTATGACCGTCAAGTCTTTCTATCACTATGGTATTGACGGAGAACTAAATAAAGAGGATCCGGTGACAATAACCAGAGTGATCGAATCGGTAAGTTGTAGGTGGTGCAACAGTCCAAAAAACGTAAAAGAGATTCAGGAAGGGCAAGACCTCGGTGAGGATCACGCCACCGAGCACCCAGCTGAATCTTAAAGTTAAAAGCGACCGTAGAAAAACCAGTCTTAATTAGAAGTGCTGCATCTCGGCAGTTTTAAACGCCAAATGTATACTCCCAATGCATACTAGCTGTATTCCTGGCATGGAGGTCAATTGAATTTTACGCTGGGCTAGGTGCGTCTTTTGTAATGTCGATGCCTTTTCTTCTGGCTTGTATTTTCAGCATCAGGTACGAAAAACCTCCTACCGGTATAGGTAGCCAGAAATTTATCAGCCTATATGACAGAACTGCCACCAAAGCTACGTTCGCGCTAGCTCCAAAACCGTGAATGGTCGGTATTAAGACACCCTCAATCACTCCGAGTCCGCCGGGAGTGATAGGTATGGCAGCAAGTACATTAGCCAAACCGTAGGCTACCAGCACGTCGATGGGTGACATCAAGTCTCCGAAGGCTGCTATGAACAGCCAAAGACAGGTAGCATCCAAAAGCCAATTTGCGCTGGCCCAAATTAATGACCGAATCAACAGGTCTTTGTCTTTTAGCAAGTCGTCAATTCTTTGAGCAATATTACGTAAAAAGCCCTCTATCTTATCGGGATCTGCAAACGGAATTTTAGTGCTGATTTTTCGCGCATAGACTACAACAAATTCCTCGCCGTGAGTAAGTAATAAAATCCCAACGGCGATGAGTCCTATCAAAAGAGATCCGACAATAGCCGCTAAAGCATAAAGTGGGTTTTTAACTGACCTAAACGGAATTGAAATTAATAGTGCAAGCCAGAGAATTAAGTTTAAAATACCAGCTGAGCCTATTCCGCTTGTCGCAATTGAAAAAGTGGCGTCGCTGTTGGTAACTCCCTGCGTGGTTAAAAGTCTGTAGCTTAAAGCGCTGCTTGGCGCCGTTCCCCCTGGAAGTATATGGCTTAAAGAAAGTGTGGATAAATTTATATTAAGTAACGTTGGAAATTTGAGGCTTTTATTGTGCATTAAAGATCTAAAAAGCAGCGTATAGGCCATTAGAGCTGCGGCCTCGGCGCAAATAGCGACTATCACTAAAGCAAAGTTGGCTCGTGAGATCAGATTTATCGATTTTTTTGCGCCCGTCAGTTTCGGAATTACCAAATATTCCAAAATGGCGATAAGAAATATCAACACGACTCCATTTTTAAGAATTTTTAAAAAAATTTTAAGTCCGCGGTGGTTTTTTGTCATTACTGTTCTTGGAATATTTTGTTAAAAGGTCGATGGTAGCAAATATCCTTAAATTTCTTATTATTTAGATTAATCTATATATAGCCTAAGGTTATATATTTAAAGTAAAACCTGAAGGTAGAATCGAACTGCTGGCGGTAAATATTTAATGGTCGAAAACGGTGACAATGTAAATAGCGAAGATACCGCCGATAACGGAGGCGGACAGTTAAATGATTCTCAATTTGACAAATTTAAAATAGAAGCTAAGTCTGTCTCGGCTAACATTAGGAGTTTTAAACAGCTTTTTTTTGCATTTTTAATATTTGATTTGGTTGCGGTGGGGTTGTTAGTGACAGTTATACTGCTTTGGCGACTCCGGCTAACTTTATTTCTCATTTTGCTGGGTGTATTTGTGGCAATCTTTCTAAATCCATTTGTTAAAGGTTTAGAAAAGCGAGGGTTAAGGCGTTCAATAGCAACGCTTGTGGTGTTTTTGGTATTTCTGGTGGCGATAAGTGGTTTAGCCTATCTATTTATACACCCGGTTTACCAAGGCGCAACTCACCTCTCTCAAAACTTTCCGAAATTAGTTAAAGATGCATCCAACGGTCGCGGGCCCGTAGGGCGAATTCTTAAAAAATTTGACTTACAGAAATGGGCAAAACAAAATCAGCCAAAAATTACGGCATCGTTAAAGTCATTGGCCAAACCCGCTATTAATGCTTCTAAGGTTGTGGCTCAGGGATTAGTTGAGATATCTACTGTTTTTGTCTTGGCCTTTTTTATTCTGGTACAGGGTCCAGGTATATTCCAAGGGGCAATCGAACTCTTGGGAGAGAAAAGAGGCAAAAGGGTCTTGTCGCTTGTTTCGAAAGTATCAGACGCAGTCAGTGGGTATATGCTGGGGAATTTAATTACATCTGTAATTGCTGGAATAGTTGTTGGCATATCTTTGTATATTCTGGGCGTCCCATATGCTTTGGTGTTGGCGATATGGGTCGGACTGGTTGATTTCTTGCCTTTAGTCGGAGGGCTTTTAGCGGGAGTTCCGACGGTATTGGTGGCTTTGCTGCATTCACTTCCTGCGGGAATCATTACATTAATAATTTTCCTGATCTATCAGGAGATTGAAAATCACTTTTTGTTACCCGTAGTTATGGCAAGAACTACTAAATTAAATTCCCTCTGGGTTTTGCTTTCAGTTCTACTGGGTGCCGATATCGGGTCTATCATTGGTTCTCTTGTGGGTTCGGTGGTCGGGGCTGTAATCGCTATACCAGTAGCTGGAGCCATACAGATTATAGCCCGAGACCTTTGGGAAAATTCTCAGCGGTATAAATCGTTGCATGATAACGAAACTCCAATGTGAAGAAAATTAAAGCTGCCGCACTGGAATCTATAGCAGAATCTAATGCGGTACCAGTTTTTTGGTTAGATGAAAGCTATTTCGGTTCTAAATTTAGTAGTATTTAATCGTTCTTTAAATAACATTTGACCTATGACTATTGAAATAAAACCCCTTGTGGTATTACCCACTTATAATGAAATTGAAAACATTGAAGAAGTTTTGACCAAAATTAGGACTTCACTTCCAGAATGCTCGGTGCTCGTCGTCGATGACAACTCTCCAGACGGAACCGCAGACAGAGCTAACGAACTTTCGAGTGACTTAAAAAATATAGAGGTGCTCAGACGAGCAAAAAAAAGCGGATTGGGATCAGCTTACAGGGATGGGTTCGCTTGGGGCTTAGATAAAGGTTTTAATGTTTTAATCGAGATGGATGCCGATCTTTCGCATGATCCAGCTTCTCTTAAGTCGTTGGTGGAGCCTTTTGGCGACGGTTGTGATTTGGTAATCGGGTCCAGATATGTCAAAGGCGGAAGTATTCCCAATTGGTCGTGGCATAGAAAGTTGCTTTCTAAAGCGGGCAATCAATATGCAAAATTTATGCTTGGCGTACCGGTAAATGATTCTACGGCTGGTTTCAGGGCCTACTCTGCGGACATCATTAAAGCAATTGATCTGTCGACTATCCACGCTGAAGGATACGGCTTCCAAATCGAGATGACATTTGCCGTTTCCAAATTAAAGGGCAAAATACGAGAAGTCCCCATAAGTTTTGTGGACAGGGTGAGGGGAACTTCAAAAATGTCAATTCATATCACCGTAGAAGCTCTACTACTGGTAACAAAATGGGGATTTGGCCGGTTGAAAAGAAAGTCTTCTTCGGATGGTAAGCAAATAGTCGTGTAAGTGGACTCGTTAAAATTAGATCGTAAAATAAAGTTGCTAGTGGTGGATGACGAAAAATCCATTACGGATCTAATATCAACTGCAATCGGCTTGGACGGTTATGACGTTGAAGTTGCAAATTCTGGAATTGAAGCCATTAATAAGCTTAAAGTTGCTTCGTACGACCTAGTTATATTGGATGTTATGTTACCTGATTTTTCAGGTAATTATGTAATTCAAAGAATGCGAGATAACGGGGATTTGACCCCAGTTGTTTTTTTAACCGCGAGGGATTCGACTGAAGATAAAATTACCGGGCTGTCACTTGGCGCCGATGACTATATAACAAAACCATTTTCATTGGAAGAGTTGTCGTTAAGAATAAAGGCTATTCTAAAGAGGCATCTGCTTTCCAGTTTAAAGAACAGCCAAGTTCTATTTGCTTTTGATATTGAGTTAAACATGGATACCTTTGAAGTAACTCGTCAGGGAAATTTAATTCAACTTACGGCCCTAGAGTTTTCACTGCTTAAATATCTTGTCGTTCACGCAAATAAAGTTGTATCAAAAGCCGAACTCCTTGAGGAAGTTTGGGGTTTGGATATGTATTCGGATCCAAATTTGGTCGAAACTTATATTAGCTATTTGAGAAAGAAAATTGATATTTTTGAACCGCCGTTAATTAAGACCATAAGAGGAGTCGGATATTCGCTGAGAGATATGACTCGGCGCAATAAAACCGGGCTTTCTCAATGAGCCTAAGAAGAAGGTTGACTTTAATATTTTTGGCTGTAACGCTTTTCGGGTTGCTCGCCGTAAATTTGGTAACTTTTTTTTCATTGCGAACGTTTTTATATGGCAACGTGGACACTGAATTGGACCAGGCACTCAATGTCGCTTATCGAAGTGCCGTTTTTGCAAGTTTTCATAAGCAGAAAGTTTCAAAGAGCCGCATAGCTTCACTTATCGACCCTTCAATATACGTGGAATTCAGAAATTTGAATTGGAAAATCGTGGTTAATAGACCCTCAAATACAACTGGGAATGTTGATCCGGCACCCGTAGTCCCTCAAAATATTCCAGCGATAGAGGGGCCGATAAAATTTAATTCCAAAAAAGTCAATTTTCACATTTTGTTTCCAGTGCCACAGGCTGTTACAGTTGGAACTCATTCAAAATCTGATATTCAATATAGAATTGAAGCCGCAAAGCTTCCTTCGGGAACAATCATCGTGGGCGAAACTCTTACCAGTGTAAATGAGACCTTAAGCAGACTGATAATAATTGAACTGTTTAGTTCGCTTCTGGTTTTGTTTTTGATAGGGGCATCGTCATATTATGTTCTAAAAAGAGGATTCAGACCATTAAATGCAATGATAGATACGGCGCAATCGATCGGTAAGGGTAACATCTCGGCCAGGGTTGAGATCGATTCAAAAATTGCCGAAGTAGATCGTCTTGGGAGTGCACTAAATGATATGTTGAGCGAGCTTGAATTTGCTTTCGTAAATCAATCTAGGTCTGAAGACAACCTCCGCAACTTTATTGCAGATGCATCCCATGAACTACGTACGCCCCTTACGTCCATCCGTGGTTATTCGGAACTTTTACGAAACTCTAAATTGGATCCTGAGCGGTTTGACTTTGCTTTGGATCGTATAAGTAAAGAATCTAATCGAATGTGGAGACTGGTAGAAGATCTGCTGTTATTGTCTCGATTAGATGCGGGCCGACCCTTGGATCAAAAGGATTTCGATCTGGTAACTTTAGTTGCCGAGGCGGTATTGGATTTTCAAGTATCTTTTCCAAACTATCCGGTCGAGATGAACTTGCCGAATAAATATACGCTGGTAGGTGATGTTGACAGATGGAGGCAAGTTGTCTCAAATCTGCTTAACAATGTGGCGGTTCATACGCCTGACAGTACCAAGATTGAGGTTACGGTAGCATCAGATGAAAATACTGTTCTAAAAGTTAAAGATTACGGTCCCGGCATGACTCAAGAACAGCTCGCAAGGCTTTTTGACAGATTCTATCGTTCGATTGATCAAAAAGTTATCCAAGACGACTATTCGTCGATAAGTTTGGGTCTGGGCATGGCAATTGTTAAGGCAATAATAAACGCACACGGAATGAAAATTTCCGCCGAATCAGAATTGGGACACGGAACTGAATTTAGAATTTATAAGTAATCGGCATGTCTAATAAGGTATCCTGGATTCAATAACGAAGTGCAATATAGTTTACCTATCAAGTGTAGTTCAGGTTAATGCCATAATAAGCTTCGTAAGCACTTTTGTATTCAAGTACTTTTCTAGGTCTGTGATTTATTTCATTA
>JAJZNL010000014.1 GCA_021852345.1 Actinomycetes bacterium | reverse complement strand
GGTGTTTCACGACTACGAAGAAGACCTAACTCTTAGACCTACCGGCAATCAGTACAATATTGAACTACCGTCACCATCATTTGAAATATTTGACGACGCTGGTGCAGTCCTTACCTAGTCTCAATGGGTGTACCACACGCCCAAATCATATGAAGTGATGGGGTGTATAAAAAATAGTCACCGGTTTTATCTGTAGCTATTTTTATTTACAAGAGACTCCGTCTAATGATTCCAGTAAATTTTATTTTTGCTTGATATGTACTTATTGCATTAATAATTTCAATGTGAATTAGTCTATTTGTTTGTAGATCAACCTTCTTTTGAGTAATTGAGCAAATATCAAAGTTTGAAAGTTTTTTTATTACATCCACCAAAATTTTATTATTTTAGCGCCTCGTTTTCTTTTGTGGCTTCACCGTAGAGAGCTTTTCAAAAGAACGGTTAAGGTGCGTAGGTATCGCTTCGGTTTTGGAAATTAGGTTCGGGTCGCTTAAAATACTTATGTTTATTCGATCGTTATAGCTGAATATAGCAAAGCAAATACCTATTCCTTGGCCAAGTGCGCCTATTGGAATAACGTTGTCTAAGGGGATTGAATTGCTGTACAGCGCAAAATTTGGTCCAGGCACGTTGGTGATTATGACGTTGGCGGGAGGATTGATTGTGTCGGAAGCTATGAGCTTGTAAACAGATTTTGCCATAATTTGTTGTAAATTGATCGGCAATAGAGTCGCAACATCTAAAAATATCTTTTCGCCTACGGTTTTTGACAATTCCTTGGCGTTTTTGGCATTTTGAGACACGAGCTGTAGCTGTTTTAAGATGTTTGGTTCGTTAGTAGGTAAGGCCACAATGGCGGCGGAAACCTGATTATCTACGATCTGTTTATCGCTGTCGTCTCGTATGGATATTGGCATGAGGGCGGTCAAAGGTGAGTCTGGGATTTCTTTTGTTTCGGCAAGATAATTCCTCAAAGTGTTTGTACATATCGTCATGATCACGTCGTTAATTGTTACATTAAATCGATTTTTAATTTCTAAGATATCGGCCATTTTAAATGCCACATACGAAAATGTACGTTTTTTTGACACTGCTTTGTTCATCGAGGTTTTTGGCGCTGTGAAAAGAAGAGGCGGTTTTTTAGCTGCCTGAGCTCCGTAAGCCTTGTGCAAATTATTTAGACTTTTGAATACTTTGGTTGCCGTCTTCGGCAAATTGATGACATAGTTGGTTTGAAACTGCGCTATTTGAGATACAACTTTGGGAGCTAAAGTTGTATTCTTTACGATTTCTTGTATGAGTGACGGTCGGTTTTCATCGTTACTTTCTTGCTCTTTGGGAACATACTTTACGATAGGATCTAAATCTAATAGTTGAACGAATAGATTTGCACCGCTAACACCATCGATTAGGCTATGGTGCACTTTAGCAACAACAGCTATCTGGTCTTCAAGATAGTTATCGATCAAATAAAAATGCCACAGCGGGCGGTTTAAATTTAATGGCGATTGCCAGATTTCACCGATTCTGTCACATAAGGTCGAACTATCATATGGAGGATCAAGACTGATTCTAGTAATATGATTTTCGATTTTAAAATTTGGATCTTTAATCCAAATAGGATTGAATAAATCTAAGGGGAATCTGATCAGCTTAAACGTGAATTTTTCCACACTGGATAGTTTTTCACGCAGCAGAGATTCCAACAAGGAAAGTGGATCAAAAACTTCTTGATTACTGCTTTCTGGGGCTTGCTTGCCATAAATTAACACTGCGCCCACATGTACCGGAGCCGTTTGGGTTTGCATTGCCAAAAAAGTTGCATCTAACGGCTTGATATTTTGAACGTAAGTATCTTGAGGCATGAACACAAGTCTAGCAGTTAACGTTGATTAGATAGCTTAACCTAACTTGCGATCACGGCACTACTCACGGCAATACTATTGTGACACGAATTCGATTTAGAACTGCCAGATAATTTGAGATATTAGTTTTAATAAAAACAGTTAATGGATCGTGGTCATTTTCATCAAACGTAACAAGTTTAGGCTTAATTTAATGTTTAATTTATGGTGAAATGGATACTTAATTAGATAAATAAAACCGTCACATCGCGTTAATTAATGTGCACTAACGCGAAATTTGAATTGAAACGAACTTTGAGAGTATTATCTTTAAACTATTTTATATGGGGAAATGTTATTCGGTTTTATAACGAAATTGCCGTCAATTGATGAATTGATAGCTAGAATCGGAATTCATGCTGATTGATCTTTTGAATTTATCCAATCAGCTGGTGCCTGTTTTTATTTAGATATGGATATAAATGTTGCTGTTAAGTACGTATTGTTCCAATTAATTTGTTGTAACGAGATTCGCCAAATAAATTAATTCCACGAGGAATAACTATATTGTTTTGAATAAAAAATTTCTTTAAACTAAGAAATTTCAATGTCAAATAATTTCACCCGACATAGATATAAAAGAGTTGATAAACTAGTGTATATAGGTTCGGACGGATTGAAGTGGTATCGTGTTTTTAGGAATTGGGCAAGTTTAATTTGATGGGTTTTAATATTAAGTATTAAGATTAAATATTAAGATTAAATTAGAATTCACTTATTGATCGAAAATCTCCTAATCGAATTGTTTAATCCGATCTGTTAGTGTATAGTTAGTATACTTAACCTGTTTAAAGTTGTTTAATAGGTCTAGATTAAATTTTTAAAAGCCAATGCCGATAAATAAAATGAGGTGTAGTTTATGTCAGTGACAACAGAAGACATAGGTGAAGAAGCCGGTGGAGATGGCTTATCGCTCGGTCATTTAACGGAATCACTTCAGAAGGCTATTTCGTGGAAGTTATCTGATCCCGGAATTAGTATATCTGAGTTGATGCCCCTTGAAGGAGGATCGTCCAGATTAACCTTTAGCTTTATGGCTAATTCCGAAAGCGGGATGGATTCGAAGCTTGTACTTAGAATGGATCCGCCTGGCGTTACTCGGCCCGGTAGCTTAGTGACCGAAGCCAACTTGATGCTGGCAGCCTTGGATGCTGGAGCGCCAGTACCCAGGGTCATCATGACCTCTGACGATGAGAGTATTTTGGGTGCACCGTTCGTAATCATGGAGTTTGTCGAAGGAATTTCAAATCCGCGAAGTATTCTAAGAGATCCCGCACTTGAAAAATTGCGTCCCAATTTGGCAGGGATGCTGGGACAGGCACTTGGTAAAATTCATTCGATACCGCTGGAAGCGGCTCCAGGACTTGTTCAAATTGACCTGGTGACTCAACTTCGCAATCAGTTGGATTTATTGGGTGAACAACGACCCGTGTTGGAGTTGGCAATGAGAGTGCTTGAGCAAACTAAGCCAAAAACTATGGGAACTACCGTTGTGCACGGAGACTTTAGGAATGGAAATTTTATTGTTGCAAACGACGGAGTGCGGGCAATCATAGATTGGGAGCTTTCTCACATTGGAGATCCTCTTGAAGACTTAGGTTGGCTTTGTGTTAGAACTTGGAGATTCAACGGGCCTGGACCCGTAGGTGGATTTGGAGCCTATAACCAACTTATATTTGCATACGAACATGCTTCTGGGCGGGTGTTTGACAGAGTTCTTTTAAGGTGGTGGGAGCTGGCTTGCACGCTCCGATGGGCCGTAATGTCTTTAATGCAGGCTCAAGCGTTTTTGCAGGGAACTCATAGATCTCTTGACAAGGCATTGTTGGGTAGAAGGGTTTGCGAAGTAGAATGGGACATACTTGCGCTATTGAATTCTATAAAAAAATAGTCAAAAGAAGGATATCGAAACATGTCGCTAAGTGATGCACCTCCGGTTAATGAACTTATTAATGCCGTTATGGAATATATTCAAACGGAAGTTGTTCCTGACGCACTGGGTGAGAAAAAGAGATTGGCAACAATTGCATATAGCGTTTTGGCGGTAGTCGATCGAGAATACACGATGGGTTACAAGTTGAATACGGACTATGCCAAATTGCTTGCCAGTGTTGGCGTAACTAGCGAAGAAGAGTTGGCAGCCAAAATAAGGAACTCTGAAGTCGATATTAATTCTGCCGATCTCAAAAAGGCTTTACGCCAGATTACTACTATGAAGTTGATGATTGCTTCACCCGCATTTTTAGAGCGTGCGAGAAAAGAAGCCGAAGCTGCTCAAAAAAGACAGGCATCTAAAGCAGAAAACCAAGATGGTTAGAGATACGCTCTAAAGAGTGCGGCAAGTGAGCTTTGCCGATTTAATCGTTGTAATTTAATTGTTATACGATTCTGTTATCCTCAAAAGTTAACCGGTATCATTATTTGTACTGTGTATATTGTCACTAATTGGTTAAAAGTTCAGAGGCGTTCGACGTTATTTGCGACGACATTTAAAAGCTTGGGTTAAAACTATAAATTGATCGTCGTGCACTTAAAATAGTCAACGAAAATTTAGGCAAATTAAAATCTCAGTGTAACCTGTTTCCACCTTGTTGCGGGTAAAAAATAGATTTTATATTAACTGCGAACTGCTTATCTTATGCGCTTACGGCGTGGAATCCGCCGTCAACATGAAGTATTTCACCGGTGGTTAATGGTAGGTAATCTGAAAAAAACATTATGCAGGCTTTAGCTACAGCTTCGTGATCCGTAGTAGACCATTTTAACGGCGATCGTGCAGCCCAAGCATCTTCGAATTGGCCGAACTGGGGTATCGATTTTGCGGCTACAGTTTTTATTGGACCTGCCGCAACCAAATTAACTCGTATGTTAAATTTACCGAGATCCTTGGCGAGGTAACGGTTTAGCGACTCAAGACCGGCTTTTGCAACGCCCATCCAATCATAGGTAGGCCAAGCGGCGGATGCGTCAAAGTCAAGTCCGACAAGAGATCCTGAATCTGATTTCTGCAGAAGACTTAGAAATGCTTCGGCAAGCAGCTTATATGAATACGTAGAAATTTCTAATGCCGTGGAAACTTCGTCCCATACCGCTTTAAGGACTCCGTCTCCGAGGCAATTTTGAGGGGCAAAGCCGATTGCATGTAACACGCCGTCCAGACGTCCCCATTTTTGTTCTATTATTGAAGATAATTCAAACGCCTGTTCTGGCTTGGTCACGTCAAGTTCATAGACTTCAGGAACGATTGGAAGCTTTTTAGCTGTTCTCTGTGTCAATGACAATGCTCTGCCAGCACCAGTTAAAATTACATCAGCACCTTCTTCGATTGCTAGTTTTGCTACGCTAAATGCAATGGAGTCATCCGTTAAAACGCCCGTGATTAATAATTTTTTGTCGTTAAGTAAATTCATGGAATTATCTTTCTATTTTTTTTACTAAGGTTTACTGTTGTGAATAATAAATATAATATCGGAATTATTGGGGGTACTGGAGATGCAGGAACAGGTTTGGCAATAAGGCTAGCTACTGCAGGACACAGTGTTGTTTTGGGATCGCGAGCCGAAGCAAGAGCCAAAGAGGTTGTGAATGACATATCAACTAAGTATAATCTCTCTGGAATTGTAGGATCTGAAAATGATGGTGCTGCTTTGTGCGAAGTCGTTGTTATAGCAACTCCTTGGGATGCAACACTGGCCACCTTATCTCCACTTGTAGATAATCTTAAAAATAAAACTGTAATTTCAATGGTTAACTCGATGATGTTTGAAGATAAAGAAATGCACAGTCTATTGCCGGCAATGGGCTCTATGGCCCTTGAAATAATGAGAATAATTGGTTCGGATAAAGTTACTGGAGCGTTTCATCATATGCCAGCAAAAGTTATGCTTAATTTGAACAAAAAACTTGATTATGATGTTGTAGTTTTTGGTGACAATCCCGAGTCAATTGACGTAACTTTAGATGTTGTTAATTCTATGGTGGGTTTAAGGGGCGTATTTGTAGGTTCATCAAGGCTGTCTTTTGCCGTGGAAAGCTTTACGTCAGTATTGGTTTCGGCCTCAATATTGCACAAGGGACATGCGGCGATTAAGTTTACAGGCATAATTCCTAAATAGCTACTTAATTCATCATTACTATTTCAAGAAGATAAATGAAAATTTTTGACACTAGACAATCGCAACTAACCGACTTAATCGTCGGTGACATTGTCAATATTTATACCTGCGGTATTACTCCTTATGATTCTGCCCACGTCGGTCATGCTGCTGTCTATTTAACCTTTGATGTATTGAAGAGACGATTAAATGATCTCGGACACGAAGTGCGAATTATACGCAATATCACTGATGTGGATGATGATATCTTGCGTAAAGCTAGAGAGCTGAAAGTAAATTATTTAGATTTAGCAGCTGGGGAAATTTTTAAGTTTGAAAGGGCAATGGAAGATCTAAATATTTCCAAACCATTTTCGTCGCCGAGAGCCACCTCTGCCATCGCAAATATTCTTAATTTGATCGATCAGTTGGTTCAAACCAACAAGGCTTATGATGTTGACGGATATGTATATTTCGATGTAACTCAGTCTGAAGGTTACAACGAAATATCTCACTATGATCTTCGGGAGATGTTAAATTTGGCAGCTCAGCGAGGTGGAAATCCCGATGATCCCAAAAAACGTAATGCCTTAGATGTAGTTCTTTGGCAACCATCTCTTCAGGACGAACCTTATTGGGATTCGAGATATGGACCTGGTAGGCCTGGCTGGCATATCGAATGTGTCGCTTTGGCGATGCGTGAATCGGGATCCACAACTGTTGATATCCACGGTGGAGGCAGCGACTTGATTTTTCCGCACCATGAATGTGAAAATGCCGAGGCTCTCGCAATTAATTCAAAGCCGCTGGCGAACTATTGGATGCATGTTGCCATGGTTCGATATCAAGGAGAAAAGATGTCAAAATCTTTAGGGAATCTTGTTTTTATTGAAGATTTAATTAAGGCATACGGTGCTTCTGTGGTGCGACTGGGATTACTGTCGAAGCATTATAGGGATTCTTACGAGTATACGGACGAGATGATGGATCGGGCTAAAGAAAGATTAAGCCTTTATCGCTCAAGTTTAAACTCGCAAGACAATGGAGAACCTCTTACGGAGCTAAGAAATGCCCTTGACAAGGACTTGGATACCCCTACTGCTCTAATGGCTCTAGACGACTATGCCGCATCAGGATTGTCCGTGAAATCGTGCCTGGATCTGTTGGGTGTTAAAATTAATATCGAATAAATTAAGCTTATCTGAAGGTGAAACAATTGACTCAAGACCAGGATCTATCCCGACTTAGACATTCGGCGGCGCATGTTATGGCGCAGGCTGTTCTTAAATTGTATCCGGGAACTAAATTAGGTATCGGACCGGCAATTCAGGACGGTTTTTATTATGATTTTCTGCTACCAGAAGGGAAAAAACTTAACGAAGACGATCTCAAAGAGATTGAGCTGGAAATGGACTCGATAGTTAAGGATGGGCAGGAATTTATAAGAGAAGTTATAGATTTTGACAAAGCATTGAAGCTCTTTTCGGATCAACCGTTTAAGATCGAAATTTTGAGCTCCTTAAAAACCGAGAACGATCAATTCGACAAGGATATCGAATTGATCGACGAAGTTGATTCAAACGAAATATCAATTTATTCAAACAGCGATAAATTTTTTGATTTGTGCAAAGGGCCACACGTCGAAGACACCGGTAAAGTTAAAGCATTTAAATTACTGAAGGTTGCTGGTGCGTATTGGAGAGGTAACGAAAAAAATCCGCAACTTCAGCGTATCTACGGAACGGCATTTTTCAGCCTAAAAGACTTAAAAGATTATTTGTTTAGATTGGAAGAAGCCGAACGAAGAGATCATCGCAAACTGGGCAACGATTTGGATCTATTTCATTTTCCTTCGGAAATAGGTGCTGGTTTGGCGCTGTTTCATCCCAAGGGCGCACGAATTAGACTTCAGTTGGAATCGTTTTCGAGAGATAAACACCTTAAAGCTGGTTACGAACCGGTTTGGACTCCTCATGTCAGCAAGCAGGAGCTTTTCGAAACTTCTGGACATCTAGGATTTTATAGAGAGAATATGTTTCCTATGATGGAGAGAGACGGAGCCACGTATTACATGAAGCCCATGAGTTGTCCGTTTCATGTGTTAATTTATAAAAGTAATTTGAGAAGCTATCGTGAGCTCCCGTTGAGGCTTTTTGAACTTGCAACTGTGTATCGATACGAGCGAAGCGGTGTTCTTCACGGTCTGGCAAGACTGCGTGCACTAACCCAGGACGACTCTCATATCTTCTGCGCAAAAGAGCAGTTGGAGGACGAAATCTGTTCGATAATTGCATTCATTCTCGAAGTCTTAAACACCTTTGGGCTTTATGAGTTTGAGGCTGATCTTTCAACCCGACCTGAAAAGTTTTTAGGGGACGTAAAGGATTGGGATTTCGTTACCGAAAGTTTGGAACAGGCGTTAATTAAATCAAAAATCCCCTATAGGATTGCCGAAGGCGAAGGTGCATTTTATGCTCCGAAAATCGATATTCATCTTAAAGATGCCATCGGAAGGAAGTGGCAGCTGTCGACTGTTCAAGTCGATTTTCAGGAACCTCAAAAGTTTGATATTGAATATATAGGTAAAGACAATCAAAGACACAGACCTTATATGATTCACCGGGCTCTGTTTGGTTCTACCGAACGATTCTTAGCAATTCTGTTAGAACACTATGCTGGAGCTCTTCCTACATGGTTGTGTCCGACGCAGGTGGCTATATTACCGGTAGCGGTATCTCACGAGAACTATGCGCTCAGTGTAAAAGATAAGTTCGTTAAACATGATATTGCCACTGAAATGTTATATGCCGATGTACCGCTTGGTGGCAGGATAAGGAATGCAAAACTTTCAAAGGTGCCGTACATTCTTGTCGTCGGTGACTCTGACGTAGAAAATAACACCGTAGGTTTAAATTTGCGAAATTCCAAAAATCCGGTTAGAGATGTGGCCGTTGATAAAGTAATTGAAATTGTAAGTGACGATATTAAGTACAAAAAAGTTTCCGCAGCAGAAACGATATGAAACTATATAAAGAATTGATTGGCTGATTTAAGTGGACAGAATTTATGCAACTTGGAGAAATCAGTGGGTACAAAAACTATCGTCTGAAACAGATATCTCATGTCCGTTTTGTTCGATTGAACAAAACGGCATGTCTAATCCTGATATCGATGTTAAAAACTATGTCGTTAAAAGACAGAAAACGTGTTTTGCGGTGCTTAATTTGTATCCTTACGGCACTGGTCATTTGCTTGTGATTCCGTCTAGGCATGTCGCTGATTTATCGGATCTAAGCAATGATGAGCGTGCTGATCTTTTTGAACTTTTGAGAAAGTCGATTGAAGTTGTTAAGTTAACCTATGCTCCCGATGGAATAAATTTCGGAGCCAATTTAGGTCGATCTGCTGGCGCTGGTATACCTGATCATTTTCATATGCATATTCTTCCGCGATGGACGGGCGATTCCGGCTTCATCACTACTATCTCTGAAACTAGGGTTATATCAGAATCGTTAGAACAAACCTTGGAAAAATTATCAAACAACTGGGATAAAGTTAACTGATCCAATTTATCTACAGCATTTTTACTAATTGAATTTTAATGATGTACTTTGTTGCTAAACTTTCAGCCTAGTTACTTATTAACTGCCAAATCGTCAACCCATGTTGGTTGTTTTCATCCGACTACCGCTGTTTGCGAGTTATTTGTAATAAAAGCAAATTTAATTAGTTTTGGGTGTTAAAATTGTAAGTATGATCGACGGCAGACGTAAATCAGCTAGTTCAGGAAATTCTACTGAATTAGACCCAATTAATCGGATTGACCCGAGCAGTAAGTCAGACTCGTTTGGCTCTAAGATTAATAGATTTTTGGTCGCAACTAGAGTAACTCCAAATCAGGTGACAACGCTTGGGATAGCCTTGGCGTTGGTTTGTGCATATTTTATAGCTGAAGGTTATTTTTGGATCGGCGTCGTTATGATTACGATTTCCGGTCTCACCGATTTTCTTGACGGCGCAGTTGCTCGCGCCCGTAAGATGATTTCAATTAGAGGCAAATTTTTAGATTCGGTATCTGACAGAATCATTGATACGTTTATCTTCGGATCCTTAAGCTGGTACCTCATAGCTCATAAAGAAGGCGAACTGTCATTGTTGCCGTTGGCGATTTTGGCCGCAGGGTTTGTCGTTTCTTATGAACGGGCTAAGGCCGAATCTTTGGGGATGTCGGGCAAAGGCGGTTTAATGGAAAGAGCCGAGCGGTTGATCGGACTTGGAGTTGCGATCTCCTTTAACGGCATTATTTTGGTACCCGTTTTGATCCTAATATTGGCGTTGACGGCAGTTACGATTATACATCGCTTTCTAAATATTTGGGGACAGGCATCAATCATCGATAATGCAGATTTTGTATACAACGAGTGGTTAGCATATGCAAAAGAGAGACGACAGAAGCGTTTGGAAAGCAGAGGACCTCACTCTCAGGAGCGGTTTCGTCTGCAGCGTCTACGTAAGTCTGCCGAAGAACGTAAGGATAAAAAAGATCCGCAATCAGGTTCTAAGTTCGGGTTCAAGTCATCCAGAAGATCTCAAGCGGGGAGTGAACGAATCAAAGTTGCCAGATTTAGGGCAAATGAATCTTCGAGCTCGGTGTTTTTTAAACGAACTAGCAAGAAATATTAATGTTTATAACATTGACGTTATCGGTTAACACCGGTTTAGTGTTTTCATAGGATACAGCTAATTCTCTAAAATATGTCGGTCAACAAGAAAGATATTTTAGTTATTTATTCTTTCAAGGCGGGTTTCCATGCTTTATCGATGATTCCTGATTCGTTGGTTGCTCCCATCTCTTCAATAGGAGCTAAGTTTGCGAAGAATATTACGCCCGTAAGATACAAAGTCGCTCTTACTCACATGAGAAGGTTAATGCCTGAAATATCCGAAGATAAGTTACCCAAATATGTCGAGGAATCGTTTCGGTCGTACATCCGATACTGGATAGAATCCAGTCAAGCTTTCCGTTGGCCATTTTCAAAATTAGATGCGAGCGTTGCATGCCCTAATTTGGATCAATTTAACGAGACCTTTAAGAAATACTCGAATGTCATAGTAGTAATGCCCCATATGGGAAATTGGGACGTAGGAGCAACTTGGTTCGTAAAAAGAGGCTATACGATGACTACCGTCGCCGAAAAACTGGAGCCCCCGCAGTTGTTCGATTTCTTTGTAAAGATTAGGGAGAACAACGGACTTAAAGTTATCGGTTTAGATAAAGATGCGGCTGCAAAATTAGTCAAAGAGATCAAATCTAAAAGAATTGTCGGATTGTTGTCGGATAGAGATATTCAAAAAAATGGAATTGAAGTAGTTTTTTTTGGTGAAAAAACAACATTACCCATGGGTCCTGCAGTGCTGTCGCTCAGAACAGGAATCCCGATAGTTATTGCAACTGTATATTCAAGCTACACACAAAATAATTCGAGATTCACTGTTGATCTTTCGCCGGCGATAGAGTTTGAGCCATCGAAGAATTTTCGCTCGGACATAAAAAATTTGACACAATTAATTGCCGATAATTTGGAAAAAGCTATCAAAGTGGCTCCGACTGAATGGCATGTATTCCAGCCAAATTGGCCAATAGATGAGGTAAAAACTAGCGATAACATAAATTAGATCATCAAATGGAGCCAGATACGCCAATCGGTATGCTATGTGTCACTTGAACTTAGAAGCGAACTTGCCTACAGGCTTCATAAGGCAGTTTAGTCCATAGGCCCTAAGAGATGATTTAAATGTAATGTTAGGAGATTTAAACATTGAAAAGATACGTTAATTTAGCGCGATTTGGCTAAAATTTAACTGATGGACAATATTGGCGACGCCACTTATAAATGCGAGTTTTGCGGTTTGCATTATTATGATGAAAAATTGGCTCGATCGTGTTTGAAATGGTGCAATAAAAACAACAGTTGCAATCTTAGAATAACTGAAAATTCAGTTGAGAGAAAGAACGATAAAAAATACGATTACAGGTCAAACATCAATAACCGAAATTGTGCTACCAATATTGTAACCAAAGCGAACTCGAAAACAAATCTGTTATAAAACGTGATTTATGACCATGATGTTTGTACTGAGCTGCGACTGACAAAGTAACTTTCTAAGGGTTTCGTGATTTAAAAAGGCAGGATTTTGAGTTGTAATTGCGTCAGGCCAAATACACATGCGTTTAATTTGGATCTGTTCTGGCTTATGTCTGGTTAATTCCAACGATCGGCAGGCTTTAATAGCTATGAATTCAGAGAAAAAACTCACTTGTGTATCTTTCATAGACTTAGTGTTCTAAAAGACAATAAAGTCAATAAAAAAAGAAATCAATAAGGCAAATCAAATTATAGATATGCCTCTTTGCGGATGGTTATCGTCACCAATGACGAGCGTTTACAACAAGGAAACTTGCCGAGCTACGGTCCTATTTTTGTTCTTGCGAAATAAATTTAGATTGCGATACGGAAATAAATATCGCTTCAGCCGTAGCAATGATATTTTCGCCGTGCAAAGCTTTTGCTGAGACATAAATTTTTCTACCCTCAATGCGATCACATTGCGCCCTAAATTCAAGGGGTTCGTTAACAGGTGTAGGGGCCAAATAGTTAATCGTTAGCCTTCCCGTAAAAGCCGGAGTTTCTATTATATTTAATATCATCCCCATTACGTCATCAAACAATGCCGCAACTATGCCTCCATGGGCCCGATTGGGAGCTCCTTCAAAGGCTGCCCCGAGGGTAACATCTATGACGGCATCGTCCTTATCTCGATATCCAGAAGCTGCAATTCCCATAGGATTTTCC
Organism: Actinomycetes bacterium; assembly: GCA_021852345.1. Lineage (GTDB taxonomy): Bacteria > Actinomycetota > Acidimicrobiia > Acidimicrobiales > JABEUL01 > JAJZNL01. The sequence goes on along the minus strand of JAJZNL010000014.1, from coordinate 145,326 downwards.
AACCCTGAGACAACGCAATCTGGGAAATGATCGATGCTTTCTTGATCCTTTGGCGCTTTTGCAAAGGCGGCTCGTTTCATGGCTGCTATTGCCCGTACCCTTTTTTCACCTTTGTTGATTGTGGGTAAAAGTTTATCAATAGTTGTATGAATGTTCGTCAATAAGGTTTCGTCTATCTCATGAGACACAAAAGCATGTCCTAATTTTCGTAATGCGCCTGCGGCCATACTTCTTGGCTCGTCTGCCTTAAGTATTTGACCTGAAGTTGGATTTGAAATATTATCGTTATCTTCCATTAGCTTGAATTCCTTATATCTACTTGTTATTTTGTTATCGGTTATCTTGTTTATGCACTTTTATTAATTGAATTGCCATCTCGCCTTTAAGTTTGGCTGTAGCTAGTGACTCAATAATTATAAAAAACGTTCCATAGTGAAGATTAGTATTGACGTAAAATTTGGTATACAAATTCAACTCGTCTCCAAAGGAGCTCAAGATTCAAATACTGCTACGGAAATTGCGTTTTTTGACTGTTGAACAATGCGGTTTGAATAGCAAAAGGGCAATTTGGAAAAGTGACCGCAAACCGCATTTGGCGCAATCGTTGTGCTAAGTGTCTTGGCATCTTGGTGGGGCTTACCAAAAAACCCTTTACCACGAAACTCATTTGGAAAAAGTATGGCGGCCTTTGCCTTATTTGCTCCTAAGACATCAGCAAAGTCGTTAGAGGCAGAAACGGGATCGTCTAATAAGAATTGCACAGTTGAACCTATCTCTATTGTTGATTCGACTATCAAAGAGCCAATGTCTTGTTTGACTCCAATAATGTCGAGCGGAATGAAATCATCGGGTCTAAAGGTTAATTTCGAATCATTTATAACTTTTCCAAGCTTTAACATCCCATTATTAACTAGTCGTATTTGGTTTTTTGAAAACTTTGTCGTAGCTAATCTAATCAGATAGTCAAGCGGATTTTTATTACCTAGGGAAATTATTTCGGCTTCCTCTGCACCGGTAACGGTAAAAGGCTCACCTACCGGCGAAAAAGAATAACTATATACAGGCTTTACAACAGATTGTTGGCCAAAGAGTAATGCTATGGCCGTCACTAGTTTCATATTCTCTCCTGCAAATAGACGTTGATCTTGTGGGCCTGTTCCGTACATCAAAGAACCAATAACGGGTACATCCCCAAAGTATTCCTCGTGCCATTGCATATATGACCCTATGTCAAATCTAAAAGGATTTGCAATTAAAATCATAAAACTGGGAGTCTGCCCGAGTGCATCGCTCCAAGTCGTTGAATAAGAAGTCCACTCTTGTTTGTCGGTTTCGGATTTAAGATTTAAAGTGCTAAAAAACGAAAGATCTAGCATAATGGCATCATCACAATTTAGAGCCATAGATGAAATTCCTGGACCTATCTCGACTTCTTGGTTTATCCCAATAATGCCTTCTGAAATACAGGTAAAAGACGAAAACGGGTTGATCAGATCGTACAGAGTCTTATTTATCTCAGAAATATCGTTTTCGTACGCCGGCGTTATAAAATTTAACAGTATGTTCGGTTGCGACGACGATGATTCTAAAATTTGTCCGGCGATTTCACCTACCGCTTGTGCGGCTTCCGGGTGTTGAGTTAGCGCTGATGTTACTTTCAATTTATTCCTAAACCTATTAAATAATTCATTTGACGAATCCAATAATAGTATTTTATCGATTTTTAAGCCAATTAATAATTGTTTTCATATATAAATTATCGTCTTAAGTATTTGTATTATAAATGAATTTGACCGAATATGCAAATTGTGAAGCGGTTGCTCATTAAATTTAGTCGTGAATGTTAAATTTGTCTTGCAGTGTGCAGGTCACTGGCAATTTACAATAGTAAAACGCCTGTTGACGTGCGTATTGTCCCAATGTAATGCTTAAAATCTGGAGCCGAAGTAAAATAAGCCAAATTTCAAAAAGGTCAGTGGTGTTTGCCAACTGAAGTATTAAAAACGTTGTATTTTAACTTAAAAATATGTTTGTCTATGTCTTAATGATTTATGAATTTAAGCCGTTAAAACACAACACTGGTAATGTAGGTTTAGGGAGTCCTGTTTGTAAATCCTCAAATGGTTTAATTGGCGTTGACGGTTTATCGCCTACACAAAATTTTGACGTACTGTATTCACTGACATTGTTTCTGTATGTTCATGGCGATAACCAGGTGTCATCGGACTCTATGTTCTCGTCGGGTACTGGATCCATCACAGCTTATAAACCTTGATCCCCTGAGGTTTCAATGCATTACAGTATTCATAAAGTGCAGGTTTGTATCTATCAATACAATCAATTTTATAAAAACTTTAATTCCACGGGTAGTTGTCGAGAGTTTCCGATAAAATTAAGTAATTAGTTCTACACAGATGACAGTTCTTAAAGTACTTGCAACGGTAATATGTCAGCGTTAGATCGAACTCACAGAACTTCGATAGTAACTAATTTTAAAATACGGGCGTGACAGAAACTATCTGACCAAATCCTTCGGTATCATTTTTAGCAAAGTCTTCAAATCCGTTGGCTTCACCGAAGGGGAATACTCCGCCATTGGCATCGATAAGCCAATATCCATTGCCATCGTGGGTTGAAATAATTGAAACTACGGGGAACTGCGGATCCTCAAGCCGGCCGCTAAAGATAGATCTTCCGCAAGAAATGACAAATCCATCAGAAAGAGCTATCCAATAGCCGTCACCTTTTGGGTGACTAGCCATCGATACCGCATCGACGCCTCGTTCCTCGACTGTTTCCGAAGCGGATCCCAAGAATATGGTCTCTCCAAAATTTATAACTCTACCCGATCGAGTTAAGAGCCAGTAACCGCCTTTAATAATTGCCATGTCGGAAACCGGTGACGTTAGACCCATATCTGAAGCTGATCCTAGAAATTCTGCCGATCCTATAACCTTAATACCTCCAGTAGAAAGCGCTAGAATAAGTCCGCTGTCGCTCGTTGAACCGGCCGCAGTTACCGAGCCCTCTTCTATTAAGACACCTTCAAATCCCACCGCAGCACCCAATGGGTCAATCTTTCCGTTGGCGTAAACTATCCAGTATCCGTTTCCTTGTGAATTTGATACTATACTTACGGCCGGATTGCCTTCTTCGGTAATGTCAGGCGCTCCCAAATGGGTCACCGAGCCTAGCGGTTTCACCTTGGCGGTAGAACTCAACAGCCACAGGCCTCTTACAGGTTTTGATTGAACATCATCCTCACCTCGAGCCTTTTTCGACGATTCCGAATCATCATCGGTTGATTCATCATCGGTGTTTTGTTGGTAATCCGTCATTAATAAACTCCTTTTTTCCGAACTGAAACATTTTAATAGCCAGATTCATAGATGTTAAATCGTGGTTAAAAATTTAATATTTCAAAATTGAACATTTTTCTCTTAAAATGGTCAATCCGTTTGTTTTCCAAAACAACATTAAATTTTAGGGTTTCTTTTTTACTGAGTCAAAGGTTTCTCTAATTTTGTTTCGTCTTTCGGCGATATCTTTATAAGTTAATGATTCAACTTCATTGGTCAATCCAAATGAAGCTTTGATTCCCTCAAGGTCTATATTGTTTTCGTTAATTTCGAATCCAACCTCTTTTGAAATGCGTTGACCGTGTTCCTTCGCAAAATAGGTTGATATATCAGCAATCTCTTGGATAATGTTTAAATTAGGCGCTAATTTTGCGATAGCCGAATCTAGAAACAACATATTTTTGGCGAAAAGCATGAGCTCTTTTGGAAGTTTCGCTCCTATCCCCAGCAAACTTTTGGTGATTTCCTGAAGCTCTCTGATCATCTCTTCGGCACCGAGGGTAGTCGGATCTACAACTGGTTGATCTAACTTGAGATCAACGATTAATTTCTGAGTATCAACGTCTTTCGGCAAAGCTTCTAACTCTTTAAGCGCCTCTATCTGTTGTTCGACTTGATTGGATAGAGCTCCTATCAATAATTTTAGAAAGGCAAGTCTTTTTAGTGGATCTAAGCGACCGACAATACCAAAATCCAACAAAGCAACTCTGCCTTTTTCGTCTACAAATAGATTTCCTCCGTGAAGATCACCGTGGAAAACTCCATAAAACATTGTGCCTTCAAAAAAAGAGATCATTCCAGCTCGCAATACAGCTTCGGTATCGATTCCCGCATCTTGCATGCCCGTCACGTCGTCCCATTTAAATCCGCTTAGTTTTTCCATTACTAACACTCTCTTAGTAACCAGAGTAGGATGAGGTCTTGGAACGATGATATTTCGTTGATTGGTTTCGGCCAGCACTGCGGCGATATCAAGCATATTATTTGCTTCGATTCGAAAGTCTAATTCCTGAATAATAGTGTTAGCGAACAGTTCCACGAGTGCAGGGGGGTTGGCTAATGCAGTTATCGGAATCTTGCCAACAAGAAATGGAGCTATCCATTTCATAACTTGCAAGTCTTGCCTCACTTTTTGGGCGATATTGGAGCGTTGAACTTTTACTACAACTTCTTCGCCGGTAATCAAAGTTGCGTCGTAAACTTGCGCTATCGATGCCGCTGCGATTGGTTCGTAAGAGAATGATTTAAAAATTCCATCCAGAGGCCTATTGAGATCGGTTTCAATAGTATTTCTAACTACCTCAAAGGGCTCCGCGGGTACTTGGTCTCTTAATTTAACGAACTGACTGACTAATTCGCTCGGAAATATACCTTCGCCAGATGATATTATCTGACCCAATTTTACATATGTTGGACCGAATTTTTGAAAAGTGTTTTTTAAATTGCGCGAAATTATCGAGTAAGACTTTGATTTCGTAGATCCTCGAGATGTGAAGTACCACTTTCCGACGGCCTTTGAGAGCCCGAAAACAATATCTGCAGTTCTTAAAACAGGGGGGACTGAATTAGGTTTTAATATGTCATCAATCTGTTTTTGGGCATCCTCGTTTAATTGGTCGGAAATACGTTTCCAGTCAATAGTTTCAGGCTCAATGCGCCAGGGTCCGCTATCGCTAAAAGATCCTATTTTTAAATCATTGTTTAGATCGCTCATACTGTCCTGTAATTTGGTTTACCTCTTAAAAACATGTTCCACAACGACTTGTAAGAAATACTTGTAAGTGATTCGTGATGTTGGCTAATTTCAGTTTAGTTGGTAAATCCTTAAAATATTGAATTAAATCTTCCATTTTTTCGATAATGGGTTTAAAATATTCAATAGCACTAGCTTTCAAAGGAGGTTCAAATGGAAATTGCACTTGTAGACAGAACCGTCGGAGTCCCAAAAGAAGTATTGGAGTCAGTACCTGCAAAGTTAGAAACTTTACATAGGCACGATCATTTTTTGGAACGAGCCGAGGTTAGGTTTCTTGAGCATAACAATCCAAGAATTGAAAGGAAAGAGCAGTGTGATGTAACTGTATATGGTAAGGGGCATGTTGTCAGGGCAACCGCATACGGTCATGATGCAATGACTGCTTTGGATATCGTCGTAAACAAATTAGTTCATGCCGTCGACAAGACATTTAAACCAGTAGACAAAACTATAAGAAAAGCCGTACACAGACAACGCATTCGTTAGAATAGTTTCAAATCCTTCTCCTTTTGGCATTTTTAAAAAAATGACTTTTAGTTTTGAGAGGTATCTGTATTTAAATAGTGTTTTTAATTAGGCGCTTTAGTATGTTGAATAGTTGATCTAGAAGTACTCGTTGTTTAGGTGAGAATTAAGTAAAGCCTGTAACTTTGAATTTTGGTAGAGTCCGATAGGATAAGTGAGACTTGCTTAAGAGGTTAATTTTGTCTTTGGTAATGGAATATTGAGGTCAGTCGGTTGCGTTAAGTAGATGTTAGGGATTAAGCGATATTTTAAATATCTATTCATACTGGTTACATGTGTATAAATCTAATTTAAAAACATATATTCTATATATATGGAAATTTTTAATACTAATGCTTCTTTCGAAGATCAACCTATAGTGTCTAAGTCAGGGATGGCAGAGGGTCAAATGGATGTTTTCCAAAGACTCTTGAGAGAGCGGATCGTATTTTTAGGTACTGAAGTTAATCAGACAAGTGCTAATTTGGTATGTGCCCAACTACTTCTTCTGGCCGCCGAAGATGCGCAAAAGGACATTTTCTTATATATAAATTCGCCGGGCGGATCCGTAACTGACGGCTTGGCAATATACGATACGATGCAATATGTATCGTGCGACGTTGCTACAATTTGTGTTGGGTTGGCCGCTTCCATGGGACAATTTCTCTTATGTGCTGGTGCCAAAGGAAAGAGATATGCTTTGCCGCATTCTCGTATATTGATGCACCAACCTTCGGGTCAAATGCAAGGTCAGGCTGCTGACATAGCCATACAGGCCGAACAAATAATTTACTTAAAGAGAATGATGGCTGAACGTATAGCCGAGCACACTGGACAGCCAGTTGAAAGAATTGAACAGGATTCTGATAGGGACAGATGGTTTACCGCTGAAGAGGCCAAGGAATACGGCTTTATAGATCAGGTAATAACGAGAGCCGATTCAGTCAGCAAATAGCCCTAAAATCCGATTATCGTAACTTAGTTGCGATAAAATTTAATTAAGCGTATTTTAAAGTTAAATATTTTAAACAATAGTAAATTGGTTGTTCGAACATCTTCAACTAGGGACCAAATTCGCGTAGTAAGCGCAAAAAAAGGTTTAAAAGCTACCGTCGCAGAAATTTATAGCAGACGTGAGCTCCTTGTCTTTATGGTCAAAAAGGAGCTTTCCACGAAGTATCGTAATTCAACGATGGGTTTTGCGTGGTCAATGTTAAATCCTGCCTTCATGCTGGCTGTTTGGTATTTTGTCTTTTCTTACGTTATGCGTAATGGGATACCTGATTTTGTCGTCTATCTCATGGGTGGATTGGTAGCATGGAATTTTTTCGCCGTATCTTTGCAAAGCGCTTCGTCGGCAGTCATAGAAAATGCGGGTTTGGTTAACAAAGTTTCTTTTCCGAGAGAAATTTTGGCACTTGCAAAAGTCGGACAAGCAATGGTTTTCTTTGTCTTGCAGTTAATTGTGTTGGCTTTGACTATGTTGATTATTCAATTTACCCCCAATTTTAGCCAACTGTATTTACTTGTTCCGGCGATGATAGACATGATTGTTTTCACTTCTGCATTATGTATCTTGGCCAGTGCCTTAAATGTGTTTTACCGTGATATTCAGCATTTTTTGGAAGTTTTGCTTTTTGGCTGGTTTTTTGGTGCACCGATAGTTTATTCTTTCACCGGGAATCTTGTTTCGGGCCTTTCTAGGTATCATGTTTTGATCTTTTATTTGTCGGACCCTATGGCAGTAATCGTTATGACTTTCGATAGGGTGTTATACGGTAAAGCTAATGTAATTAATAACGGTACCGTAGTTCACGTGTTACCTAATTATTCTACCGACTGGTTTCTTGCTGTCTTAGGGGCGGTATTCCTGGGATCAATGCTACTGCTTTTAATTGCGCTTAAGGTTTTTAGCAAACTTGAAGTGAATTTTGCAGAGGAGCTTTAAGAGATGATATCCGTTTCGATTGAAGGGGTCTCTAAGAGATTTAGACTTCCCGATCAACGTTTTAACTCGTTGAAGGAAAGAGTCATGCACTTCGGTAAAGTTCCGTATCATGAGTTTTGGGCTTTAAAAGATATTGATCTTGAAATTCAAGAAGGCACGACAACGGGACTTTTGGGTAGAAACGGATCGGGCAAATCCACTCTGCTTAAATGTATAGCAGGAATTCTGCAACCGACAAACGGTCAAATTGTTGTAAAAGGAAGGCTTGCTTCTATGTTGGAGTTGGGCTCCGGATTTCACCCTGATCTTTCAGGAAGAGACAACGTTTATCTTAACGCATCGCTTTTGGGATTCACAAAAAAAGATATCGACATTAGATTTGATTCCATTGTGGAGTTTGCAGAACTATCGGAGTTTATTGATTCTCAGGTTAAGCACTATTCGTCGGGGATGTATGCGAGATTGGGTTTTGCAGTGGCAGTGAACGTAGATCCAGATATATTACTTGTTGACGAAGTCCTAGCTGTAGGCGATGAGGCCTTTCAAAACAAGTGTATGGACAGAATTAAGCAGTTTCAAGCTGAGGGTCGTACAATTATTCTCGTAACGCACGGGACAGATCAAGTCAGGCAAGTATGTGATTATGCCGCGGTACTTTCCAAGGGTAATCTTGTATATAAAGGTGACTCTCTGGAGTCGATTAGATCTTATCGAGATATATTAGTCAATGACGCCAATAGTGAAGAGGCGGCCCATGTAGCGGCTAGTACGGAGACCACCGCTGATACAGCCGATAAAATTCCTGAGGATTCGGAGCATTCGCGTCTGGATTTGGGCAACGGAAAATCTAGTTCGGCTCTGGAACGTTATGTGGAAGTAACGTCTGTGACCTTTAGAAACAAGATGGGTGAAAAAATTAATTCGATTCCGTCGGGAGAATCGCTGTCTGTCGAGTTTGGGTACAATTCGAAGAATATTAATGAGGATCTATTTTCGGTATTTTCAATATATACGGTTAGAGGCGAGACGGTCTATCAAAATTATCTCAGAGACGAACTTTATTCGATATTGGCACTGGGTGAAAAGGGAACAATCAAGTTCGATATAGAGCAATTACCACTGTTGGATGGTACCTTTAAGGTTTCTTTGGGATTATATGATTCTCAGAACAGATGTGTTTTTTTAAGGGATAGCCTTGATAGTTTTTCGGTCACGAACCCCACCAAAAATACCGGATTTGTCAACATCATCGTTAAGCCGGTTGTTGAAATTGACAGCTAATCCCTTGCATGCCGTTTGTTTTTAGAATTTAGGCAATATCTTGTAGGAAGTTATCCATCCTCTGCGATAAACCACAACTATAGCTTTATTTGAAATATTAAAGCTTCGAACAAACCGTATAAAATAATACATATTTTGCTGAATTTAACAAATTATGTGGCTATAAAATATGGCTAATGCTTTTAACCTGATTCATGTTAACAAATATTTGATATCAAGTTGAAATTTGTTAAAAATACAATTAATCTAATTATTATCGAATTTTAGTAAAGGAGAGTTTGAGGCCATGGAAATTAGAGATCGTATCTTCATAGACGGGAGATGGGTAAAGCCTTCTAGTGATGATTTAATAGATGTTATTGATTCTGATACAGAAGAGATTTTTGCAAAAGTTGCTAGAGGAACTGCAGCCGATGCCAATAGGGCCGTAGAGGCGGCTAAAACTGCTTTTGAATCGTGGGCGCGAACCAGTGCTGACGAACGAGGCAAATATTTACTTCGAATAAACGAAGGTATTCTAGCTCGCATGAATGAAATGTCTGAGACAATATCAAAAGAGGTTGGAACACCGCTCGGCCTTTCGCAATTTATTCAGGTATCTATTCCGGCCAGTACGTTTTCTGATATGTCAACTCGCGCAAGCGGCTACGAGTTCGAAGAGACGATCGGAAATTCCAGAGTTGTAAAAGAGCCTAGGGGAGTCGTGGCAGCAATTACACCTTGGAACTACCCATTGCATCAAATAGCCGCTAAGGTTGCTCCAGCATTGCTGGCTGGATGTACTATAGTGCTCAAGCCTGCTGATCTCGCTCCTGTGAATGCTTACATTTTGGCAGATATTATTGAAGAGGTCGGTTTGCCCGCGGGTGTTTTTAACCTGGTGACGGGTCCAGGGCCTGAAATTGGGGAAGCGATGGTAACTCATCTCGATACCGATATGATCTCATTTACGGGTTCGACAGTTGTAGGATCGAGAATCGCCGAGTTAGCAGCTAAGGATATAAAACGAGTGGCACTAGAATTAGGAGGTAAATCCGCTACCGTTCTACTCGAGGATGTCTTTGATGGCGGAGAATTGCAGGCCAAAGCAATATCTGATGCACTATTTTGGTGCTACTTAAACTCAGGCCAAACCTGTATTGCTCAAACCAGACTGTTGGTGCCCAGATCGAAGCTATCAGAGATAGAAGATAGGGTAGCAGAAGAGACTGCGGGATATACAATCGGAAGTCCGTTTGAACCCACAAATCGAGTAGGCCCGCTGGTTTCCAAAAAACAACAAGATCGAGTAAAGGAATATATTCGAATCGGTAAAGAAGAAGGAGCTAAATTACTGACCGGTGGAGATGAAATGCCAGAACATCTTGATAGGGGCTACTACGTGAAGCCGACAGTGTTTTCCGAGGTTGACCAAAATATGAGAATAGCTCAAGAAGAAATATTTGGCCCCGTGCTTTCAGTTATCGCATATAATAACGAAAGGGACGCAATCGATATTGCCAATAACTCAAGCTACGGCTTATCGGGGTCGGTATGGTCAAGTGATAACGATCATGCAATTGAAATTGCAAAACAGATTAGAACCGGTCAGGTCGAGATAAACGGCGGAATGTTTAACCCTACAGCACCTTTCGGAGGTTATAAAAAATCCGGATACGGGCGAGAACTCGGCAAATACGGTCTTGAAGATTTTCTTGAAATCAAATCTTTGCAGCTCCCGTAGAGCATATTTAAAATACGCACTTCATCATTACCGTTTGGTGTAAAAATCCAAACAGTAATGATCCAAAAGATCGCTATTTAAGCTGGATAAACAATTTAAAATTTAGGGATTGTTAATATCGATGTTGTCGCTAAGCAAGTTTAGAAGCCGCATCTTCATCGATTAACCAAATTAAATCGGTTCTATTTAACTGATTAATCGGTAGAGGTTCGCCGTCTAGGGCTCTTTTCAAAATATCTGCTTTTTCAGCACCGCTGACAGTAATAATTCGGTAAAGTGCGGAATTAATAGGTCCAAGTGTTAAGGTTATTCGTTTGTGAGGATTCACACCGTGGGGATCCTCGTTAAGAGCGATGTTCACGGATTCATCAAGTTTCAATGCAGGTGAATCAGGGAATAAGGAAGCTGTATGACCGTCGCCACCTAAACCAAGATGAATTATGTCGATAGTCTTGAAGGCATCTAATATAACTTGAGTCTGTTTTCCTATAGTGTTGCAAGACAAAGGAACCAACTTAGCTGGCAGAATGGAGTTAAGCTCAAGAATAGACTTTATCATTCCGTAGTTTGAATCTGGATCGGATTCGCTTACACAACGTTCGTCACCAATAATTAGGTTTAACTTGTCAAAATTAATTACCGACTTGAACTGACTAAAAAAATACTCATAACATCTTTTTGCGGTTGGCCCTCCCGACAAAGCAATTAAAATTTCATCTTTAGTTTTTAATAGGCTATTTATTAAACTGCTTAAAGTCTCTGCAAAAGCCGGTTCAATCGCGGTAACCTTTTGAATATCGGGACTCACTGAAGGTGCCATTTATGTTTATATTGAGCCAAAAGCTTATCGGACTCCACAGGGCCCAAAGATCCTGCTTTATAAGAGGTCAATGGAGTAACGTTATGTTTGAAAGCCATTTCAACGGGAGTAATAATTTTCCATGCTTGCATCACTTCATCTGATCTGATAAATAAGGTCGGGTCTCCAACGATAGCGTCTAAGATCAACCTTTGATATGCATCTTTACTGGGCTCTTTAAATTCGTCCTGATAGTTAAAGTCCATTGAAACTGTTTTAAGCTTGAATTCTCTACCAGGAACCTTGACTCCGAATTGAACAGATATCCCTTCGTTGGGTTGAATTTTTAATACCAATACATCGGGTTCCAAATCGTGAGTAAGTTCTTTTGAAAAAGACATATGGGGTACTCTTTTAAATTGTAAAGCTAGCTCCGTGGCTCTAAGCTTAAGGCGCTTACCCGTCCTAACATATATCGGTACACCTGCCCAACGCCAGTTATCTACCGAGAGTCTCATGGCAACAAATGTTTCAGTAGTGGAACTCTTCGAAACTCCTGGCTCCATGCGGTATGCGGGAACCTTTTGATCGTCTATTGTACCTGCCACATACTGTCCGCGAACTACATTTTGAGCTATTTCAGTTTTATTCATTATTTCAATGGATTGCAATAACTTAACCTTTTCGTTTCTGATTGAATTTGCATCCATATTGGCAGGTGGTTCCATTAGGGTAAGTGAAAGTACTTGCATAACGTGATTTTGAACAATATCTCGTAGTGCCCCTTCGGCTTCATAGAATCCACCCCTGTGTTCAACCCCTAAACTTTCTGCCACCGTCAGCTGAATATTGTCCACGTACCGTCGGTTCCAAATGGGTTCAAAGATTGCGTTTGCAAATCTAAGCGCCAAAAGATTTTGCACGTTCTCTTTACCCATATAATGGTCAATCCTAAATATCTGATTTTCGTCCATTGCTTGATGCAACATTGAATTTAATTTTTCGGCGCTTTCATAAGACCGACCAAACGGCTTTTCGATGACCAATCTAATAAACTTGCCGTTGGTGGACCGTGATAACCCGTTTTTGCTGAGCTGAATAGCAATTTCACCGAACATCTCAGGTATGGTTGCCAAGTAGTAACAAATATTTGAATTATTGTGGGTCGCTAAGATATCCTTTAATTGGTCGAACGTATCATTGTGAGTATATTCACCGGTTATATACTTAGCGCGAGAGATTATTTCATTAAATTCGGCGCATTTGGATCCCGCAGATTTTTTAATAAGTTGTTGAAAGGCTTTATCGGTTAGTTCGGTTCTTGCAATTCCAACTAAATTAAATTCTTTTCCGATGTGGCCATCTGCTGCTAAGCTGCAAAGAGCAGGCAATATCTTCCTGTTCGTGAGATCGCCAGAAGCTCCAAATATAACAAACGTTACCGGAATATTGTCCGTCTGAGCCATCTTTTAATCCTCCTTTACTACGGCGTGTCCGCCAAATTGATTTCTAAGAGCCGCAATGATTCTGTTAGAATATTCGGATCCTTTGCGCGATGAAAAACGTTCAAAAAGCGAGGTGGTTATAATTGGTGCTGGTATTCCGCGATCAATAGCCTCCAATGCGGTCCATCTGCCTTCTCCTGAATCAACCACAATACCTTCAATCTTGTCAAAATTTGCCGAATCCGAAAGCGCCAACTCTAAAAGTTCTAACAACCAAGACCTAACAACTGATCCGTATCGCCAAATAGAAGCAATTTGATGCATGTCTAATTCAAATTCTTGCGCTGCTGCCATAATGGAAAATCCTTCACCGTAAGCTTGTAGCATTCCGTATTCTATTCCGTTGTGGACCATTTTCACAAAATGACCTGCTCCGACAGGTCCGACATGGGCATAGCCGTTAGGGGGTGCTAGCGCTAAAAAAATCGGCTCCGCTTTGGCAACCGATTCTTTCGTTCCTCCGACCATCAAACAGTAACCGTTTTCTAAGCCCCAAACCCCACCAGAGGTACCTGCATCAATAAACCCTATATTCTTTTCTGCTAACTTCTCGGCGATTGGCACAGCTTCTTTGTAGTTGGAGTTACCGCCGTCGATGATGACATCGCCCGACTCAAAAATTTCTTTAAGGGAGTTAATTGTCGTATTGGTAGGCTCGCCGGCTGGTACCATAACCCACGCCACCCTTGGAGCTTGTAATGCGTCATGAAGATCACTAAGCTGAGCTACGCTGGTAGCCCCTTTGGACTCCACATTTTTTCTGGCCTCTTCTGACAAATCGTATGCAACTACTTCGTGACCTGCAGCGATTAGCTTTTCTGTCATAAATCCGCCCATTTTCCCTAAACCTATCATGGCAATTTTCATTAACTTAACTCCTTTTCTATCGAAAGATTTTTATAACTAAACAGTAAACGCAAAGGTCATGAAATTTCACTGAGATCGGTAACGCTAACTCGAATTACACGTCTTTCGTGTTTGATTAAACTTTGGTAGTCGCCAATTGATTGTGCTGAAATTAGAGTATTAAAGTCGTAGGGTTTTGAGGGAATTGCTACCGAATCATATGAATTTTCGTCGACGATCTGCAATACCACGACGTTGTTGGCACCACCTTTGTGAAGCTGACCAGTGGAATGCAAAAATCGCGGTCCAAAACCGACTGTTACCGCATTATCTAAAAACAGAGATTTGATCTTAGTCCTTAATTCTGCCAGCTCTCTGTCCATTCCATAAGGCAAATACGCTTGAATGCTGATATAATCTCCTTGAACGACTGTACCTTTAAGAAAATCTATAACGCTTGTGGGGTTGTGGGCAGGTGGAAAAGTTATCGGCAGACTCTCAAGCACCGTATTTGTATTTGCTTTAGACTCGGCAACGTTTGGTTCGTTGAAGGGATCAATCTGAAGTACGTGACCGGCTATCGCTGTCGATATTTCCCAGGAGTAGAAGATCTTTCCCAAGTCGTAAATATTATTTATCTGAATTGATACATTAAATCTATCGGGACCTGTTTCGTCTTCAGTCGTAGGAACCGGAACGACACCTCGATTCGATTTTCCGGTTGACTCTGCAATTAACTGTTCAAGCCATAAACCCAGTGATTCGAATGATTTAGGCACCTTTATGGTTAACTTGTCTTTATGGTTGATCGCAGAAGTGGCAAACTCTTTTCCAAATTCTACTGCGGCTTCTTTATCCGCTTTAATTGTTTCCAAGAGAAGCTTTTTGAGATCATATCCAATTAAAAGGGCAGGTATCAAACCAAAGTAAGAGAGTGCCGAATAACGACCGCCTATATCAGCCCTGTTGGTAAAAATTTTTAGAAACCCCTTTTTTTGGGCAAGTTCATTTAGTGCAGTGTTGGGATCGGTTATGGCAACAAATCGTTTAGGATCGTTGACTTGAGAATATGCGTAATCGAATAATACATTCGGCTCCAAGGTGGTTCCAGATTTGCTTGACACTATTATCAGCGCGTCAGTATAGTCAACTTCACTGACAGTTTTAGGGTGTGTGGTGTCGCAAACGGTGAGAGTACGTTTAGGGTCAATGCCATTTTCGACCATCGATCTATAGAACACCAAAGGTGCCAGCGAACTCCCGCCCATACCTAAAAGCACAACCTTGGAATATGGGACGGATTTTTCAAACTCAATCAGCTCGTCGACCATTTCCGTCATTTCAGCAATGACCGGCAACCAACCTAGTCGGTTTGAAGAAACATTGTCCTCTGGCCACAGAGTTTGGTCAAAATTTAGTAATCTTTGAAGTAATTCCATATAGATCGTTCCTTTTGTCTATTTAAGCGTTAATTTTATTGTTTAAAACTTCCAACAGATCTACGAAGGATTTTTCAAAAGACTTCACACCTTCGTCTTCAAGTTGCTGAGTAACATCATCTAAGCTAATTCCGACATCGCCTAAAGCCTTAAGAGTTGTAGTTGCGACGTCAATATCCACGTCGATTGTTTTGTCTACAGTTCCGTGCTCTTGAAATGCCTTAATTGTTACATCGGGCATAGTGTTAACAGTATGTTCCCCAATCAAATTGTTTACATATAAGAGATCGTCGTAATTCGGATTTTTGGTAGACGTCGAAGCCCAAAGGGGTCTTTGCAGTTTAGCGCCGTGTGTCGCCAAATTATTAAATCTCTCAGATTCAAAGCTATCTTTAAAGAGCTGGTAGGCTACTTTGGCTTGCGATACTGCCGTTTTACCTTTCAATTCAATGGCCTCCAATGAGCCAATTTCATCGAGTTTTTTATCTATAAGCGTGTCTAGTCTGCTTACAAAGAATGAAGCCACACAATTGACTGAGGACAAATCTGAAACTCCGCTTTGTAGTCTTCTCTCCAGTCCGTTTAAATAAGCATCTATCACCTGCTGATAACGCTCTAATGAAAATATTAAAGTCACATTGACGCTGTTTCCCAAATATATCATCTCTTCGATAGCGCTAAGCCCTTGCTGGGTCGCAGGGATTTTTACTAATAAATTCGGCCTGTTTATGTCGTTATGCAATTGCTTTGCCATCTCGAGAGTTTTTGCTGTATTATAGGCAAGGGTCGGACTTACTTCGATTGAGACGAAACCGTCGTTTCCGCCGGATTGAAGATAAAGCGGATTAAGTACATCAAGAGCCGCATTTATATCGGTTTTAACAAGTTCCCAATAAATATCTTCAACGGTTAGTCCTTTGTGGTGCAACTCAAATGTCTGTGAATCGTATAAATCTGACGACTCTATCGCATTGGTGAAGATCGTAGGATTAGAGGTTATCCCGCGAACACCGCTGTCCACAAGCCCTTTTAAAGTACCGTCTTGCAGCCATGATCTTTTGATGTTATCCAACCAAGGGCTTTGGTGGCATTGGTCGTAAAGTTCATTTAACTTTGTCATCTGTTCTTTCTTTCGCTAAGTTATTTTTACCAAAATTTAAATTTATAATAACTACCTTATCAGTACAAACAGCTTTGACCTCTAACAGTCTGAAGGATTTTCTTACAACGGTGTTATTGCGGATTTGATCTGACTAACAATTTGGTCAACTCCAAATCCAAGCTCTTTGAAGTTTACTTCAGCCGGAGCAGAAGACCCGAAACGATGAAGCCCTATTTGCAAGTTTGAATACCTATCCCATCCCAAAGTTGATCCCGCCTCAATTGATACCTTAAAAATATCGGACGAAATGACCGATAGCTTGTAGTCGTCTGGTTGTATTTCGAATAAATCCCAACTTGGCATCGATACAATTTTGCAACCGATATTTTCTGATTCGAGTTTTTCACTAACCGCAAGGGCTAATGCAACTTCAGATCCTGTAGCTATCAGCAATACTTTTGGATCGACCGATGACTTTAATACGTATGCACCTTTTTCAAGGAGGTGCGCTTTATCTTTGGTCTCAGGTAGTACAGGTAGCCCTTGCCGGCTAGCCACTAAAACTGTGGGAGCGTCAGTCTTTATGGCAAATTTAAAGGCAACTTCGGTTTCGACAGCATCTGCTGGTCGGATAACATGAAGATTTGGTATCGCTCTCAAAGATGCAAGTTGTTCTATTGGTTGATGCGTCGGGCCGTCTTCACCTAATCCAATTGAATCATGGGTGAAGGTAAAGATTGTTCGCGCCCGCGAAAGAGCAGCGAGTCGAATTGTGGGTCTCATGTAGTCACTGAATATAAAAAACGTACCGCCGATGGGAATTACTCCTCCGTGGAGAGCCATTCCATTCATTGCCGAACCCATGATATGTTCTCGTATGCCGTATGCAATTTGGTTTCCATTACGATTTGATTTTGAAAGCAACACACCGTCTTTAATCTTCATTCCCGTATTGCCGGTTAAATCCGCCGCGCCCGCTATTAAAAATGGCAAATATTCGCTGTAGGTATCCATGCATGCCTGTATGGCTTTTCGGGTTGCTATTTTCGTACCGACAGGAAAATCTAACTTTAGTGAATCAAGGTCTGCTGTTGGTTGTAAGTTTAAAAATGAATCGACATATTTTCGTCTGTCAGTCGACAGGCTATCTATTCTTTCCTGCCACTGGTTTCTGGCTGTTTCGCTGCGCCGACCTCTTGCATGCATATACTTTTTAACATCGTCTGAAATTTGAAAGGTTTTAGTTGGATCCAATCCCAACAAAACCTTTGTTTTCTGAATTTCCGCTTCTGAAAATGGTTCGCCGTGGGCCGCTGAGGTGTCAGTTAAATCAGGAGAGGGAAACCCTATATGGCTACGTAATATCAATAAGGTTGGTCGGCTCTCTTCGGTTTTTGCCTGAAGCAACGCCTTTTCTAATTCATCCATATTTTCGGCCATTTCACCGAGTTTGACTACGTTCCAGTGGTAGGCCTCGAATCGTTTGGCAACGTCGTCGCTGTAAGATATCTCAGTATTTCCGTCAATTGTAATGTGGTTGTCATCATATATCGCTATTAATCTGTTTAGACCAAGATGCCCGGCCAAAGATCCCGCTTCGTGCGATATGCCTTCCATAAAATCGCCGTCAGAGCATATTACATAGGTATAATGATCCACAATTTCTTCAGACAATATATTCCTAAGATATTGTTCGGCTATCGCCATTCCGACGGCATTTCCAAAGCCCTGCCCCAGAGGTCCAGTAGTAACCTCGACTCCCACTGTATGGTGGACTTCTGGGTGGCCGGGTGTTAGAGAGTCAAAAGATCGAAATTCCTTTAGATCGTCAACGGTTAGTGAGATTCCGGTTAGATGAAGCATCGTATAAAGAAGTATTGAAGCGTGACCGCAAGAGAGAATAAATCTGTCACGATCAAACCAACTTGGATCATTTGCATCGTATTTCATTATTCTTGAAAACAATACCTGCGCCAATGGAGCTAAAGCCATAGCAGTCCCGGAGTGACCCGAATTGGCTTTAAAGGGAGCATCCATGGCTATACCTTTTATGGTAGCCGCCGTTAAGGTTTCAAGATCTAAATTAATTTCAGCTGAGTTGATAGTCATACTATCGAATTTAGTTGCATTTTTCTTCACGGGTGTTCAAGAAATAGCATTTATGCTACTTATGGTGCAAAAATTGCTGAAATATTAAGTTAACTTTGAATTAACGGTATTAATTAGAAATCTAAAAGAAGGTCAATTTTGGAATCGATAGATAAATTGCAGAGAGAACTGTCGATATTGTCGGGTTGAATCATCCAAAGACAGCCGAACGATGAATCAAAGCTTCCCGGCAGGGCAGTATGCTGAGTTTGCTTGGCTTTTTTAAAGACATCGATTAAACCAGGTGGATATTTGGTGATTCGAAGAGTCTCAAGCTCGGGATCCATGCCAAAATCCAAATTGATTTTTCGTGCAAACGGTTTTAAATACAGTAAGTATTTTGCCATCCTTGCGGTAGAAATAGACAGGAGTTGAATTGAGCAGATGTTGGTTTTGAGTTTGCCGATTTGATATGCAATAATTGCTTCGAGTTCGATCCTGTCCAATAGCTCCACGGCACCTTTTGTCAAAATTATGCAGGTTTTTTTTGAAAAAACTAAAACTAACGAATTTATCGAATCATCATCGTATACAAGGAGTTGCGGTATCTCTACCCCTTCGCGTTGGCAAATACCATTGACCAAATTTTGGGTCCTAGCTACTTGAACGGAACCAAAATTATAAGCTTCAATCGGTTTCAATTTAAACGTTAATGCCTTAACTATTCTGTTTGGAATTTTATTGGTAATGTCGACGGTAGTAATCCAAAATGAGAGCCCACCAAAAATAACCCCGACTGCGATTCCTGGTAACCCCAAGATAATGATAAAAACGACAAATGCTACAATACCTACCAATAATGCATTAGATGTGGATATCTCTCGTTTAGTTTTTATTACCAGAACTTTTCGACGTTCATTGTCCATGCGCCATTGCTCTTGCATACCCATATAGGTGATTTTGCGTTGCTCCTTATTGCTTTTGGAACTTGAGTGATTTGAAAGCGGGGTATTAGGTATCGCTGCGTGAAGTTTGGGCTTAGTATTTTTCATATATTTTTTGTTGAGACTCAGACAAACCAATTTTCATAGCGGTATCTTTGTAAACAGTAACTATAGTTGTTTTGAATGGTCTATTTGGGTGGACTTGGAATTCTAATTATCTATTAAATTTTAGCTGATGAATATTAGCGAAAAGAATATTGTTAAGTTTTAATCCAACTTTCTAGGAAATACCCCTAATTCTTTAAAAATAAGGTTAATTTACTATTTTTAAAAGGTAAAAGCGCACCTTTATAAGTCGACGGTATTCAAAATCTTAAATGCAGTTTCACGATTGGATAATTGGATAGTGTAGTGATTATATTTTTGTAATGGGCGATCAATTATTTAAGTATAATATGTGTTTATTGACGAAACCCCCACTAAGAATTCAAGCGACGAATTTGTTTGAAAAATGCTTCGGCGGTCGAACCTTATCGTAATAAAGACGGTTCGCGACAGAGACTTGTTGGGGGGAGCGAACTTTAGGAATTAGTAAGTTGAGCTTAAAGAAATAACTTACTCTGTGACCTGCTGGCTATAGCGGGTCCGTTCTTATGTTTGTGTTTTTGTATCATCAACATATTATTCATAAAATTGCAAAGCGGTTAAATACAAATAGTTCGTATGCTTGTCTGCTGTACTGTAGCTTGTTAGTCGCATCGGTTTAGCTAACTACAGTTAATCATTACATCTTCTAGTCTGGGCTTTGTGTTTCGATCAAAAGCGTTACAAAAATTTAACTGTATATCTAAATTGTGGCTTACGCCCCAAAATTCAAGATTTCTTATTAAGTAAATCTTGAAACATTTCTAAATATTTTGCAGCCAAAACATCGATTGAATATCGGGTAACTCTTTCCTTCGCTACTTTTTTAAGAATCCTAATTTTATCTTTGTCAAAAATAAGTTCTATCAGCTGCTTGGATAAATCTTCGGCGTCGCCAACTTTAAAATACAAGCCAGTATCCTTGAGTACAGCCCTAAAGGGTGCAATATCAGAAACTACAAGAGCGGTGTTTGCCGCCATCGCTTCAAGTAAAACCAATCCAAACGATTCAGACGAAGTAGCCGGCGCAACAAAGATATCTGCCTTTAGGTACTGCTCAACTAATTTATCGCGCGTTAGCTCGGACATAAATTTGACGTTATTTATGTCAGCATATCGCTTATTATGATTAATAAAATCGTTCCCAGACCCTACAATAGTGAACTTAATATTCAAAGTCTTCTTTAAAGAGTTTTGGTTGTTAACTATATCCATTGCCTTTAAAAAGATCTCATACCCTTTTCGTGGCTCAAATCTACCTACAAAAAGTATATTTACTGAATCATCCTCTTTTGGATGTGTGTCTGTTCTAAATTCCTCCAAATTGATGCCGTTAAATAAAATCGGAGGTCGTAAATTGCTTACCGACTCTATCGTATTTTTGGCACTTTCGCTAACAGCGGCGCTTGCATCTATTTTGCTTGAGCACATTTTAGCTATTTTCATGTAATTCTTGTAAAGCAGATCGACACCGTTTCTATGGAAAGTAGCAACTATTGGGACAGTTTTGGGTCGTAGTAAATGCATTAACGTGGGACCCGGAACAAACGGTTCGTGCAGATGAATTATGTCTGCGTCAAATTTTTGAATCAACGTTTTAATTAAACTTGAAGGCCTGATACCGATGTTGGCATCTGACCCATTAGCCGGTACCCGAATAGCTTTGCCCAGATAATTTAACATAAACTTGCCATCTTCTAAATGTTGTTTAGACACATTAGAAAATTGATTCTTTAAAACTTCCTTTGAATCTGCAAGCCCGTCAACATGCACTTCATGCCCTTGCTTGAGAAATTCTTGAGCCAATAAAACTATTTGAGCATTAACTCCACCGTAATTTGAGAAACTGTAGGGACTTACAATAGTAATTTTCATTAAACTAATAGCATTAAATAATTCTTCAAAAGTATTCTTATTTTAACTGTTGACAGTTCTTATGGTTAAAAATTAGTAAAGCGCCATAAGAAATATCTGATTGCACACGTTCGAATAAATCTAAAATGCTTTGTTTAAATTCTACATTATGAGTTTTGTCGAATTGAATTGCAATCGGAATTTAAAAATTCAAGACAGATATTCAGAGAAAGATACGGTCCGTTAATTCAATTTATCTTTATTAACTCACCATGATTACTTTTGAGTGGTTAGGAATAGCTTTAGATGAATCGTTGTACACAGTTAATAATAGATATTGACTAATAATAGATATTGACATCGTCAATCGTAGATCAGGCTTAGATATGAGTCGAGTTGATGAAATGATTGTTGAAACCGTAATGTATATTTACAAATTAAACTAATAATATACAGAGTTTTGTACGGTTTCAATTTCTTTGGATGGTATATTTTTTGAAACCAGTAGCGGTTAGGAGTATGTGATGGACATAAATCGAGGTAATCTACTAGTCAAAAGAGGTCTTGCCGAAATGTTAAAGGGCGGTGTGATCATGGATGTTATAAATAAAGAACAGGCCAAAATTGCAGAAGATGCCGGGGCCGTCGCTGTAATGGCTCTTGAACGGGTTCCTGCGGACATTCGTCGCGATGGTGGAGTAGCAAGAATGAGTGATCCTGCATTGATTGAAGAGATTCAGCAAGCAGTTACCATTCCGGTAATGGCTAAGGCTAGAATAGGGCATTTTGGAGAGGCTCAAATATTGCAAAGTTTAAAAGTCGATTACATCGATGAATCAGAGGTATTGACGCCAGCAGATTTCGACAATCATATTGACAAATGGAAATTCGAAGTTCCGTTTGTATGCGGAGCTACAAATTTAGGAGAAGCTCTTAGGAGAATTAGTGAAGGTGCTGCAATGATTCGATCCAAGGGTGAAGCCGGTACGGGTGACGTGGTTGAAGCGGTTAAACATTTAAGATCTATCACCAATGAAATTAGGGTCATAACTCAGCTTGACGGAGCTGAAATTTATAAAAAAGCTAAAGAGCTTCAAGCAAATGTTGAACTTGTAAAGGAGATAGCAGAAACTGGGGAACTTCCAGTTCCGCTTTTTTGTGCAGGTGGAATAGCAACGCCGGCTGATGCAAGCTTGGTAATGCAGCTAGGTGCTCAGGCGGTATTTGTAGGATCGGGTATATTCAAAAGCGGTGATCCTTCAAAGCGAGCCGAAGCTATCGTTGAAGCGACTACACATTATCAAGACCCTGAGATTGTGTTAAAGGTTTCTAAGAATCTCGGAGAACCCATGGTGGGAATAAGTTCCCACGAATTAAGTGAATCACAACAATTACAGGGTAGGGGATGGTAGTTGTTTAAATTTGAAGATTTGAATTGTTGGACAGACACCAGCGCAGTGGTGGTTGCCGTTAAGTCGGCGAAAAGTTCTATTTGTAATATTTAAGGTTGTATAGTCTATGAAAGTAGGTATTCTTGCTTTGCAGGGAGACGTGGATCTTCACCGATCAGTATTGGAAAGTCTAAAAGTCCAGTCGGTGCTTATAACCTCTAAAGAGCAATTAGATGACGTGGTGCGTCTGATTATTCCAGGCGGAGAATCTACGGCAATGTCTAAATTGTTGGTATCATCTGATATCTATGGTCGACTTAAGGAAAGAATTAAACAAGACTCTATTTCAATTTTTGGAACTTGTGCTGGATTAATTTTGTTGTCCAATACTGTGCTGGACGGTCGTAAAGACCAAGTGAGCCTGCAAGCTTTGGACGTAGCGGTGCGAAGGAATGCATTTGGGCGTCAGATTGAATCTTCATTCAAACATGTGGAAATGGTTACTGGTGGTTTTATTGAACCTGCCTTTATCAGAGCCCCTAAAATTGAAAATATTTCCGCTAAAGTGGATATCTTAGGAAGACTTAAAGATTCCGGAGAACCGGTATTGGTTCGTCAGGGCAAAATGATGGGGGCAACATTTCATCCTGAATTGTGTTTCAACCAAGACTGTAACATGGTGCATAGATTATTTTTGGAATATACGGAGGAGAATTAGGCGTATGTCGGGTCATTCGAAATGGGCTACAACAAAATATAGAAAAGGTGCTCAAGATAAAGCCAGAGCTAAACTTTTCGCTAAATTAATACGCCAGTTGGAGGTAGCCGCATCAGAGGGTGGCAGTGATATTAACGCCAATGCAACTCTCCGTACGGCTTATGCCAAAGCAAGAGATGCCTCGGTTCCGATGAATACTATAGAGAGGGCGATCAAACGTGGCACCGGCGAGTTGGAGGGAGTTAAATATGATGCGATTTCTTACGAAGGATATGGACCAAATGGGATTGCCATTATAGTGGAAACTTTGTCAGACAACCGAAATAGGACTGGATCTGAAATTAAGACAGTTTTTTCCCGAAATGGTGGTTCGATGGCAGAGCCGGGTTCGGTGGCATGGCAGTTTTCACGAAAAGCAGTTGCGCTTTTCGAATCTGATAAAGACGAAGATACGGTTTTAAGTGAATTGTTGGAATGTAATATTGAAGACTTGAGTCAAAAGGACCGAGTATTTAAGGTCATAGGGGAGCCGAACACCCTACACGATTTGGTATCAATTATTAATACGAATAATTGGAAATTGGTGTCGGCGGATAATGAGCTTATCGCTTCGCAAACTATTGATTTAAAAGACATTAACGAGGCTAAAAAAATCTTAAAGTTATTGGACGCATTAGAAGAAAATGATGACGTTCAGAATATCTATGACAATGCATCGGTGTCTGATGAGATTATGGTACAGATTGAAAACGAAGATTAATATGAGTGAAGTTAAGTCAAATGAATCTGTTAAAGTTTTCAGAGTCTCAATGGCTGAAAGTTTAAACCAACCGATATAAATCTGTTCGTTTTTAAAAATTACACAAATTCATTTATTAAATCGATTAATTACATAATTGTAACTAAGAACTTGATAAAATCGAACATATGTTTACTTTAGGCATTGACCCGGGTTTGACGAGATGCGGTTACGGTCTGGTTAGATCAACTCCAAACAAACGGAATTCGTGGAACGTGCTCAAGGCCGGAATAGTGACAAGCGATCGCACGGATGCCGTTCCCTTGAGGCTCAAAGATATTTATCGTGAGTTAGATCAAATAGTAAGAGAGACTCGGCCTGATGCTTTGGCAGTTGAAAAAGTATTTTTCAAAGTTAATGTTAAAACCGCTATGGCGGTCGGTCAGGCCTCGGGCGTCGCTTTGTTGGTCGCAGCTCAAAATAACGTTCCGGTATATCAATACGGAGCTACCGAAGTTAAACAAGCCATCGTAGGATACGGACAGGCCACGAAGGTGCAAATGCAATCAATGGTCGCTAAATTAGTCGGTTTAGACAGTATTCCGGGACCCCCTGATGTGGCCGATGCCATCGGATTAGCAATTACTCATCTCATCATGGTTCCGTATCTCAAATCAGTTAATAAAGCATTGGAGGCTTTAAATTGATAGGATACTTAACAGGATCGGTAGTACGTGAAGCATCTCGAAATTCAATATTGGTAATTGATGTAAACGGTGTTGGTTACAACGTCTATGTGACTCCGAAAACATTTTCTGCATGTTACTCAAGTACTGGTTTGGCATCTTTGCATATCTACACCAGAGTTAAAGAAGACGGTATAACCTTGTATGGGTTTGAAAATCTTGCTCAATTGACGGCTTTTGAAAAACTAATTTCAATACACGGCATCGGGGCCGCACTTGCGCAAACTATCTTGGCAGCTATGTCCTTAAACGATCTTCAGGAAGCGATCATCGAAAATGATGTTAAATTGCTGTCAACTATTCCGGGGATTGGGTCCAAAACCGCGCAGAGGTTAATTATCGAATTGAAAAACGCCCAAATCGGAGTAACTATAGATTCTAAGGGGATAACGCAGGATTTATTGACGGTAGGGGTCACTGGCGCAAAACAGACGGTTAGGCAGGCCCTTGTTGAGCTCGGGTACAGTACGGTAGAAATAAAATCGGCCATAGATGCCGCTCAAGACGGTTTATCAGAAGAGGAGTTATTAAAAGCCGCCCTTAAAAATTTAGTGTCGCAACGATAGTTGTCCATATATGATATCTTTTAGGATTGTTAATTAAGCCATGCCGAAACAGGAACTTATTCACAGTAATCAAACAGCAGACGAATTGCAGAACTCGGACTTCACGGATTCGTCTACCAACTCAGAATCGAATATTGCAAAGGTAGGCGATCTTGCCGTAAACGACATCACGATGCGGCCTAAACTGCTTGAGGAATTTGTCGGTCAGCAACAAATTTGCAATCATTTGAAAATTATGATCGAGGCCGCAAAAATAAGGAACCAGGCTGTAGACCATATATTGTTCGCTGGGCCTCCTGGACTTGGTAAAACGACTTTAGCCTCTATCGTGGCAAATGAGATGGGGGCAGGATTTAGAGTTACATCGGGCCCAATACTCCTTAGGGCGGGTGACCTTGCGGCATTGCTTAATGATTTAAACGACGGAGATGTTTTGTTTATCGATGAGATTCACAGACTATCGAGGCAGGTAGAAGAGGTTCTGTATCCCGCAATGGAAGATAATCAACTTGACATACTGATTGGTAAAGGAGCGACAGCCCGAACTCTAAGAATCGACCTTGCAAAGTTCACGTTAATTGGTGCAACGACTAGAACTGGACTTTTAACATCGCCGTTAAGAGATAGATTCGGTCACATCTCGCACGTAGATTTTTACGACGAACGTGATCTTACAACAATAGTTTTAAGGGCAGCAAAAATTTCTGATATACCGATTGATACCGAGGCTGCCATTGAGATAGCTCGTC
This sequence comes from Actinomycetes bacterium, assembly GCA_021852345.1. Lineage (GTDB taxonomy): Bacteria > Actinomycetota > Acidimicrobiia > Acidimicrobiales > JABEUL01 > JAJZNL01. Next base: position 119,125 of record JAJZNL010000014.1, on the reverse strand, counting down.
GTTCCAGGGGAACACCCAGGATAGCAAACAGGTTGTTTAGAAGGGTTCGTGATTTTGCTCAAGTTAAATCTAACGGGACAATTTCTATTAAGACAGCTGTTGACGCTTTAAATACGTATGGAGTTGATAAACTAGGTTTAGATAAAGTTGATCGTGAAATTCTAGAGATGTTGTGCGTTCGATTTGGCGGACAGCGTGTTGGGTTAAATACATTAGCCGCTTCAGTAAGCGAAGAACCTGAAACAATCGAAGATGTATACGAGCCCTATCTTTTGAAACTTGGACTCATGGATCGTACTCCTAGAGGGCGTACGGCTACGGTAAAAGCATTCGAACATTTAGGTATTTCTGTTACCGGAATTCAGGATATATCGGGCAATCCCAGTTTGTTTGGATAGACTTTATCAATTTATAAATTTACTTATCAAGGATATTGGTTTTAACAATGTATAATTCATTATTTTTATTAGCTACAACTAAATCAACTACTTCAAGTAGTTCGTCCGGATCGTCAATATTTTCATTTGTATTGTTGGCATTGCTTTTGGGATTTGGATATTATATGTTGGCAGTGCGTCCTAAAAAGATGGCATCGAAGGATAAGGAAAAAATCGCACAATTTCAAGTTGGAGACAATATCGTTACTACGGCAGGAATCGTTGGAATAATTAAAAACATCACTGATACCAGAGTATTTGTTGAAGTTTCTGATGGTGTGGTTCTTGAAATGTACAAGCAAGCCCTATTCCATAAAGTAGAGGAGAATCTGTTGAATTCTTCGACAAATGACGACGAAATTGAAAATACCGAAGACGATTCGACTACAAAACCAGAAGGATAAAAATAGTCGGGTATTTGTATTCGCATTCGTATTAGTTAGCTTCCGACTATAAATTTGGGTTATAGCTAAAAAGGGTATGGTGCATTAAAAATTTTTCAAAGGACAATTGCCAACTTAGGGATTGTCCTTTTGTTGTGCAGCAGTTTTTCGATCACAATTAAATTTATCGATCACAATTAAATGCGTTTTTAAATCGGTTAATTATTCGCTCGTTAGCTTAAGCACGCTTTGTATTAAAAATAATTGATATCCTAACTTAGAGAAAAAATCAGGTAGCCTTAATTTAAAGTTACTTGCAACTAATGCAACCTGTTCAAATTGGAATAACTCTTAAAATGTTTTGGGCAAAATATTCAAATTGTATGATAGTGGGAAAATCAGATTACATGTACAAAGTCTTAGGTTAATTTAGTTTAAAATAGAACTGTTAAACAAACAGAAGCGATGGCCGCAATCTTCATTGTCTGGGGTCAAGCAATTATCGGAGTTCGCGTTTGAAAAATAAAAATAATATTTTATGGGTTATTATTGTGTGTCTTGTCTCTTTTGGGTCCTTGGCGGCAGTGGTAGTAGTTGGATGGTCTCCTAAATTAGGGCTTGATTTGCAGGGCGGTCTAGCCCTAACATACCAACCTAAGTATATCGGCGGATCAAAAGCGACAGTCAGTTCAGGCGATATAAATACCACAATCAATATTATTCGTAACAGAATCGATGCTCTAGGGGTTACACAGCCTAGCGTTGACTCGCAGGGGGGTACGATTGTTGTTCAAATACCGGGTATTAAAAATGTGGCTGCAGCCGAAAAATTAATCGGAACAACGGCTCAACTTACTTTCAGACCCGTCTTGTGTCTTGTGCCTCCGTACAAGCCTTTAAAGCAGAAGGGTGCGCAGTTCAACCAGTACTTAACAACGCCGCCACCGTGTACAACAGCTTATACTACGCAACAGTACACTCCGCCAGCGGTCGGTCAATCTTCAGGGAGTTCCACACCTCCATTAACTACAAATCCTTTTGCATCGTATTATCCGACCAATACGGATAGCAATACGACGGCCTCAAAGACTATCGTCGTAGCAACTCCTGGATCCACTGAAAGAGTGGAATTGGGTCCTGCTGCATTAACGGGAACGGGCGTAGCTAGTGCGTCGGCAGTTGTTTCTAACGGATCTTGGCAGGTAGACGTAAATTATACGGGAGTCGGCGGCGTTATTTTTGATAAATTTGCTCAGCAGCAATATCATAAACTATTTGCGATTACTTTAGATTCGCAAATAGTTAATTTGCCGATCATGAATGCCACTCATTTTAACGGCAAAGCATCTATTACCGGTCTTTCGCAGGCCCAAGCACAAAATTTGGCCATTGAGCTTAATTATGGTTCATTACCAGTCTCATTGACTCAACTCTCTGCCCAATCCGTTACGCCGACTTTGGGTGCGGCATCTCTAAAGGCGGGATTATTCTCGGGTATTGTGGGTCTTATCTTAGTCATGCTTTACACTATTTTTTATTATAGGGGACTCGGTATAGTTGTAGTCTTGGGCTTGGCAACCACTGGTGCGCTGTTGTTTGCCATAATTTCATGGTTAGGTCAGGTACAGGGTCTGACTTTGGACCTTTCGGGTGTAACTGGTTTGATAGTGTCTGTGGGTATTACTGTCGATTCATACGTAGTTTATTTTGAAAGACTAAAGGATGAAATACGGAGCGGTAAATCTATCAGGACTTCTGTAGACCGAGGTTTTAAGAAGGCATATAGAACAGTTGTTGTCGCCGACTTGGTTTCTTTGATTGCTGCAGTTTGTTTATACCTTTTGTCGGTTGGAGCTGTTAAAGGATTTGCATTCTTCTTAGGTCTTTCCACTGTAATGGATCTAGTGACTGCGTATCTGTTTACTCGTCCGTTGGTAATATGGCTGGGAAAGTCGAAACTTTTTGTAAATGCACCGATTATTGGAATTGGGCGCGGACTTCAAGCTTTGAATTAGGACTTTTTTAAATGACGACAACTCTAAACACCGAAACTGAAATACAAAATACCCCTCCGATCTCCAAACATGCGCTGACAAGGTTGTATCACGGACAAACCGCCTTTAATTTTGTGGGAAGATTTAAGATTTGGGGTTTGCTCTCGTTAACGGTAATCATTTTGGGCCTGATCTCAGTGTTTACGCAGGGGCTTAACTTTAGTATCGATTTTAGGGGGGGCACGTCATGGACCGTGCTCGCTCCGTCGGTATCTGTCAATCAAGTTCGCACAACGATGACTCAAATAGGTCTGCCCGATGCAACCGTTCAAAAACTTGGCGGTAGGACTATTACGGTTGACGACAGAATCGACACTGGGACGGCGAGCCAAATTGCCGCAAAGAAAACCGAAGTTACGGACAAATTGGCCGCATTGGCTCACGTGTCAAAGGTTGACGGAGTGTCAATTCAAGACGTCGGACCGACTTGGGGCAGTTACATTACTAATAAAGCCCTTGAAGCACTGGTAGTTTTTCTAATTTTAATTACCTTATATATTACGGTTAGATTTGAATGGAAGATGGCAGTGGGAGCCTTGGTGGCTCTTTTGCACGATATTTTAGTCACAATAGGAATATATTCACTGTCTGGATTCCAGGTAACTCCTGATACCGTAGTTGCATTTTTGACGATCTTGGGTTATTCGCTATATGACACCATGGTCGTATTTGATAGGGTACAAGACAATACCGATGGCATCGGAGCCTCAGGAAGAATGACTTATAGTTCTATAGTAAATCTTTCGATGAATCAGGTTTTAGCGAGGTCTATAAACACTTCAATAGTAGCCATTATGCCAATTTTATCTGTTTTAGTAATTGGTGCACAAGTTTTCGGTGCTACAACGCTTCAGTATTTTGGACTGGCATTATTTATCGGGTTAACTACTGGAGCTTATTCGTCGATATTCATCGCTTCGCCATTAGTGGCTAAGCTGAAAGAGACCGAAGGAAGGTACAGGACAATCCGCTCGCGATTGGAAGCAAGAGGAGAAGCTGACCTACCGGTCAATCCTTACTCGGGAATAGTAATTGCCCAAAGTCGCAGAAATCCAATCGATCAACTTGACTCTAATGCGCCCACGGACTTGATCAGGCCGTCAAAACGTGCCAAGCGGCCGGCAGCGACTATTAAACAAAGTGATTTAAGCCAACTTATTCGACCGAACAAGGTTACTGCGCAAAACAATATTGAATCTGCCAGTCAAAAAGAAGCAGCCTTGAATACGGCGGGTATTGATGATGATGATAATTCGCCACTTTCGGCAGATTTTTTTAACGCGGAGGCAGATCTTGATTCTGTTAAGAATTCTGATAGCTTGAAAACCGCAGTTTCTAAAAAATCACAAAATTCAAACGCGAATAAAAAGCGGAGCAATAAATCCACTACCAAAGCGTCAATTTCTCAGCCTAAGTCGGCAAAAAAGCGAAGATAGAGCAAAAAGAACCCATTGTCGTAATAAAATTTATGTATAAGTTTTATTAGCATTGTTGGACGTATTTAGTGAGTCAGATTAAAAGTGCCCTAGTCGAGGTTTTAGATTCCGGTGAAAGTGATCCCTATTGGAATTTGATTCACGATGCCATCGAATTGGCTAATTCTGATAAGCGTACATTTCATAAATTTACAGACCGTCAAATTAAAAATATTTATCGTGCTTACGCTGTGGCATCTGGAGCGCACGAAGGTCAAAATCGACTTTCGGGAGACAAGTACATCAGCCACCCTGTCGCGGTCGCCATAAATTGTATATATTTGGGTTTAGATGAATTGACCGTTGTCTCTGCGTTGCTGCATGATTTGGTTGAAGATACGGAGATGACTTTAGAGACGATCGAATCGGGGTTTGGGCCCGAAGTTGCGGCTATCGTCGATGGTCTAACTAAATTGGAACGAATCAAGTTTGAATCAAAGGTACTTCAACAGTCGGCGTCGATTCGAAAGATGATCGTGGCTATAGCTACCGACTGGAGAGTAATAGTAATAAAACTTGCCGATCGTCTTCACAATATGCAGACTATAGACGTAATGCCAGAGTGGAAGCAACGCAGAATAGCTCAAGAGACTATAGACATATACTCGCCGTTGGCACATAGGCTTGGGATGTCCGAGCTTAAAGGCCAACTTGAAGATCTATCATTTAAAGTATTGCACCCCAAACGCTATGCCGAGATTGAACAGATGGTCGAATCAAGGCTTCCCAAGCGTGAGGAGTATTTGAATTCTATAATTTCTGAAATTAACAGTAATCTTGGGTCTGCTGGAGTGGATGCGGAAGTTACCGGTCGCCCCAAGCATTTTTGGTCAATCTATGAAAAAATGGTCGTCAAAGGACTGAGTTTTGAAGAGATAAATGACCTTTATGGGATAAGAATAATTACAAAAAACGAAAGAGGCTGTTGGAGCGCATTAGGGGTTATACATGCCATGTACAATCCGATACCGGGGAGATTTAAGGATTATATTAATTCTCCCAAATTCAACCTTTATCAATCCCTGCATACGACTTTGATCGGTAAGGAAGGGAAGATGATTGAAGTTCAGATAAGAACATGGGAGATGCACTGGAGGGCTGAGCGCGGCATCGCTGCACATTGGGGTTATAAACAACTTGAGTACAAAAACCGCCATTCCACGAAGCAGATTAAAGAGGCTCCCAAACATCTTCAAGATGAAATGTCATGGTTGCAGAGAATAGTCGACATGGATAAGGATACTCCAGATCCCGTTGAATTCTTGGAATCACTGAAACTTGATTTAGAACAGGACGAAGTCTATGTTTTTACACCCAAAGGTAAGGTTGTGACGCTACCGGCGAATTCAAGTCCTATAGATTTTGCTTACTCAATTCATACCGAAATCGGACACCGATGCATTGGAGCTAAAGTTAATTCTAAGTTGGTGCCACTTGATTATAAATTAAAATCAGGTCAAAGTGTTGAGATAATCACCTCGAAAGCTCTAAATGCGGGTCCGTCTCGTGATTGGTTGAAGATAGCTGTGTCTTCTCGTGCAAAGTCGAAGATTAAACAGTGGTTCTTAAAAGAGGAGCGCGAAGACGCAATCGACATAGGTAAAGAAGAATTGCTGAAAGCGGCCAAAAGAGCGGGGCTGCCGATAGCCAAGCTTTCAAATCAAAAAATCATTCAAGAGGTACTTGTAATTTTGAACCTATCAGATGCCGATGCCATGTATTCTTTAATCGGGCACAACCAGCTTTCACCGAAGACTGTCATTGATAAGATTCTTAAAGAGCAGGCGGAAACTGAAGAAAGCGAAACCGTCTCAATTACGGTATCTACCATTCGTCGTGAAAACAGAGCACGATCGGGAATATACGTTGAGGGTTTAGATGACGTTTTGGTTAGGCTTTCTCGATGTTGTCTTCCCGTACCCGGTGATTCAATTATCGGTTTCGTAACTAGAGGAAAAGGAGTTAGCGTTCATCGTACCGATTGCGTTAACGCAATCTCATTGGCTGGGATGCATCTTGAGAGGTTAATTGAAGTTGAATGGGATAAAGACCAAACGGGAGTATTTTCGGCTGCGATTGAAGTTAAAGCTCTTGACCGTACCGGACTGTTAGCAGACATAACTAAGACAATGTCTGATTGCCATGTAAACATTTTGACTGCGCGAACATCGACTTCTGCAGACAGAATAGCTCAATTGAAGTTCGAATTTGAACTGGCAGATTATGCTCATTTGGATTCTGTATTGAAGACTTTGCGTCGGATAGACGGAGTATACAGTGCCTATCGAGTAGCGGCTAATTCGGGGACGGTATAGGTTAATGCAATTTCAATCGCCAACAGGCACTTTAGACATTTATGCCCCCGAATCTGACGAAATTCAGAAGCTGGTTGTCGTATTTTCTAAATTAGTTAAATATTTAGGTTACAAGCTAATTTTGACTCCAATGTTTGAAGATGCCGGTCTTTTTAAAGCGGGAGCTGGTCAGAACGCTGACGTGGTAACTAAAGAGATGTATGAGTTTGAGGACAAATCCGGTAGACATTTAGCTCTTAAACCCGAAGGGACAGCATCGGTAATCAGGGCTTTCGTACAGCACTCTTACCAGACTCCTTTTAAGGCTTGGTATCTTTCACCTGCGTTTAGATACGAAAATCCGCAGAGTGGACGATATAGACAGCACCATCAATTAGGCGTCGAAGTATTGGGACCAACTTCGTATCTGGCTGATGTGGAAATTATTTACCTGCTCGATAGATTTTATAAAGAGTTGGGGTTAAAAAATTATCGACTTTTGATTAACTCAATGGGTCACAGCGAAGTCGGCGAAGCTTCTGAATGTAGGAACCAATATAAAGTAGTGTTGTTAAAATACTTGGATCAAAGAGCCGAATTGCTTTGCCAAGATCATCGTTTAAAATATGAATTAAACCCGCTGCGGGTATTGGATTGCAAAAAACCGGACTGCGTTGGTGCTCTAGAAGGGGCGCCAAGACTTGTAGATTACCTGTGTCAGGATTGCATGACGCATCACGAGTCTGTTTTGAATGCTTTAAGTGATTTAAATATTGAGTTCGAAAACGCGCATAATCTGGTCAGAGGATTCGACTACTATACAAAAACAACCTTCGAATTTCAATCAACGGCTCTCAAATCAAGTCAGTCCGCAATATCTGGTGGCGGACGTTATGATAATCTGGTAGCCAATTTAGGCGGTCAAGATGTATCGGGAGCCGGATTTGGAATCGGAATTGAACGGTTAATGATGGCTTTAAATGCCGAAGAGATTCGACTTGATAAATCTGAACAGTATGATTGTTTTTTGGTAAATTTGGTTACAGATTTTATGCCGATGAAGTTAATTGATAGTTTCATTAAGGCGGGTTTACGTATAGGTTACAGTATTGACGGCGGATCATTAAAAAGTCAAATGAGGCAGGCTAATAAATCCGGTGCCGATATTGGAATCATTATTGGTGCTTCCGAACTGGAGAGTGCTTCGGCAACCCTCAAAAACCTCCGTAACTCTGACCAATTTGGTGTGTCAATCGATAGTTTGGTTAGTGAAGCCTCAAAGCTGCTTGCTACAATTAGAGAGAAGAAATTTTAACTAAATATTCACGAATTTAAGATAAGAGTTGATTTATGACGATTGCGTACGGTTTAAGAGATAGATATTGCGGAGAAGTTGATGAAACTTGTGTGGGGATGAATATTTCCGTGTGCGGTTGGGTATCAAGAATCAGGGACCATGGGGAGCATCTAGTATTCCTTGATTTAAGGGATCATACAGGGCAAATACAGTGTGTGGTTGATAAAAATATAAATATAAGATCTGAATATGTCTTGAAAATATCGGGTTTTGTATCGTATCGTCCCGAAGAAAATTACAACGATAAAATACCTACCGGAAGATTTGAACTAAAAGATTGTGAAATAGAAATTTTAAATACCGCTGAAGCATTGCCTTTTTCACTAAATTCTAAAGCGAATATCGACGAAGCGTTGCGATTAAAGTATAGATTTTTGGATATTCGTTCAGAGCGGATGCAATATAATTTGCGTTTGAGACATAACGTAATTCAGGCGATTCGCGAGTCAATGTCTAGTTTGGATTTTTTAGAAGTCGATACACCATTATTATGGATGCCCACACCCGAAGGTGCTAGAGAATTTTTGGTTCCCTCAAGATTGCAAAAAGGGCATTTTTATTCCTTGCCGCAGAGTCCTCAGATTGCAAAACAGCTTTTAATGGTGGGAGGAATGGATCGGTATTTTCAAATCGCAAAATGTTTGCGCGATGAAGACTTAAGAGCTGACCGTCAATTTGAGTTTACGCAATTAGACCTTGAGGCTTCATTCGTTGGACAAGATCAAATTATCGAAATCGTGTCTAAGGTAATTTCAGACCTTTTTCTAAAGATATTGTCAGTAAGTGTCGGACCGATTGAATCAATATCCTGGATTCAAGCTATGTTAACCTACGGTACGGATAAACCTGACCTGCGTATTCCGATAACGATTACTGACCTAACCGCATTATTTACCTCAACAAAGGTAAATGCACTAAGAGGGAGTTCAGTCCAGGCAATGCTTTTAAAAAATGTGGCATCGCTGGGTCGAGCAAAATTGGATGAATTCGTAGCTATCGCCAAACGTCTTGGAGGAAAAGGACTTTTGTGGTTACGTGTCGTTAACGACGAGCAGGGATTGAATTTCGATTCTCCAGTGAGTAAATTTCTGGAAGATGACGACAGACAAGCTTTCCTAAAAGGCCTAGACCCCAACGAAGGTGATTTAATTTTGGTGGTTTCTGACGAACCTCTTTTGGCTTGTCAAATACTACACGCTGTTAAAACCTATGCGATATCTGAATTTTTAATAAAAGAGGAAGTGTCTAAAACAGATTATAGATTTCTATGGGTTACAGATTTTCCTATGTTTGAGTCAGTTGACGAAAATGGTAATGCAGTTGCCGCCCACCATCCTTTCACAATGCCAAACGAAGATGATCTTCAACTGATGGACTCCAATCCTCTTAAAGTTCGATCTTCTGCTTACGATCTAGTTTTAAACGGCTGGGAATTGGGATCTGGATCAGTTAGAATTCATAAGCGCGAAATTCAAGAAAAAGTTTTTAATGCACTAGGTCTAACGGATCAAGAAGCTGAAAGTAAATTCGGATTTATGCTTAATGCCTTTAGGTACGGAGCTCCGCCGCATGCGGGATTTGGACTAGGTATCGACAGGTTAATCGCTATTGTAGCCAATGAATCTTCAATTAGAGAAGTCATCGCTTTTCCTAAGTCTCAATCAGGTATTGATCTTATGACCATGAGTCCGACTATGGTCGACGACAGGACCGTTAAGGAGTTGGGGTTATCCGTGTTGGATAAAGATAAATCTGAAACGAAATAGGGAGTTATATAGTGACAGTAATTTTTGCCATAATTATGACCGGGGTCTCTCTTGTTTTAGCGGTTGCGATCACTATTACCCTAAGTAGGCTGATAAAGATCACTAAAAAACTTCAAACTGCATTAAGCTTATTGGCCGACGAGCAGTCTAACTTAGTAGACAGATTTAATTCAGTGATCGAAAAAACTTCAGCAGATTTGGAGCGATATGAAGTTGTTGTACGTTCCACGCAAACAGTTCAAAAAAACCTGGAGAGTACGTCCGCTGCTGTCAAAAATTCAATTGAAGAACCTTCGATTAAGATTAAATCTATGAAAAGCGGTGTTTCCACTGCTCTCAAAACATTTAAAACAAGGCGAAAGTAAGATGTTTAAGAGAGGAATTTGGTTGACTGCAGGATTGTCCGCTGGGGCCGTTGGTGCTTTATATATTGAAAAAAAAGCTAAAGAGAAGATAAGAAACTCTACGCCGCCGAAGGTCATTAAAAAGATCGGTCAAAATTCAAAAAATTTAAGCGGCGATATTAAAGACGCAATTTTTGAAGGAAAGCTTCAAGCTAAAAAAACCAGGCAGGATCTTCAACTCAAACGCTATGGAAAAAACTGATGAATTCACATGAACTTAGAAACTCGTTTTTGGAATATTTTCAGTCTTTTAACCACGAAGTGGTGCCTTCGGCATCTTTAATTCCGCATGATCCATCCGTAATGTTTACGATTGCCGGTATGATCCCTTTTAAAACATACTTTACTAGGGACGAAGTCCCGCCATTTAGTAGAGCGACTTCAGCGCAAAAATGCTTTCGAACCGTGGATATTGACATAATAGGTACTACTACGCGACATCTTTCATTCTTTGAAATGCTTGGCAATTTCAGCTTCGGAGACTATTTCAAGGACGACGCAATTGCCTTTGCCTGGAACCTTCTGACCAAGACGCTTGAATTGCCAAAGGATAAACTTTGGATTACTGTTCACGAATCCGACAGCGATTCTATCGAATTATGGAAAAAGATAGCGGACGTAGATTCTGATCGAATTCAAGTTATGGGTGACGATAATTTTTGGAAGATGGGCGATATCGGACCCTGTGGACCTTGTTCTGAAATCTATTACGATAAGGGTGAGCCATTTGGCCAAGACGGTGGTCCTAAATTCGGAGGAAGTGACAGATTTATTGAAATATGGAACCTGGTGTTCATGCAGTTCTCTCGCGACAAAAATGGCGTTCTAAATCCATTACCCTATCCATCTATAGATACAGGGGCGGGTTTGGAGAGAATTCTTCCGATCATCAATTCCCTGAATTCGGTATTCGATACCGATCTGTTTTACCCGATTATTGAATTTACTCAAAGTTTAACTGAAATGAAATACAATAATGACGGTGTGGGTATGGACAAAAACTTTCGGGTAATTGCTGATCACAGTCGAGCTGCAACCATGTTAATCGGCGACGGCGTATTTCCTTCCAACGAAGGAAGAGGCTATACGCTCAGAAGAATCATTAGACGGTTGATTAAGAATCTGTGGCAACTTGGTATTGAAGCAGAGGTAGGAGATAGGTATGTAGATTTGGTCGTTTCAAGCTTGGGCGATACTTATACAAATCTTAAGACCAGTTCTGATTACATCAAAACGGTTCTTAAAAATGAAGAGCTAAACTTCAAACGAACTCTTCAACAAGGGCTCTATCATATTGATTCATTGGTGAAACAATCAAATGCCTTTCAAGAAGGAAATATCATAGACGGAGACACTGCGTTCAAACTTTACGATACTTTTGGATTTCCTCTTGAACTTACCGTAGAAATTGCATCTGAAAACGGTTTCAAAGTAGATACGACTGGATTTGAAAAGTTGATGGAAATTCAAAGACAGCGAGCTCAACAAGATGCTAAAAATAGCGCAAGATTTAAAAATGATACAGAAGAAGACATCTATAAGGAGCTATTTGATTCTCGCGGTAAAACCGAATTTATCGGCTATGAACACTTAGAGACCGATTCTATAATTCTAAAAGTTATTGCGATTGACGATGACGATTCTTCGAGTCCTGATAAGCAAAAATCAGAATCTGATGATACGCTAATTACCCATGCGATCATTTTGGAGCAAACTCCGTTTTATGCACAAAGCGGAGGTCAAGTAGGGGATCAGGGCTATTTGATCGGCAAGAATACGGTGTTTAAAGTTCTAGACACTCAAAATACTCTTAATTCGATAATAAAGCATATGGGATACTTTGTAGAGGGTATCTTTATGGAAAATGACAGCGTTCATGCCGAAGTCGATGCTAAACGTAGAATTTCAATCATGAGGAACCATACGGCTACTCACCTGTTACATCACTACCTTCGCGAGGTCCTAGGAGATCACGTAAGACAACAGGGGTCATTGGTAGCCCCAGATCGGTTGCGATTCGATTTTTCCCATTTCGGTCCTCTAGATCGTAAGGAATTGGAAGCTATCCAGCATCTATGTAACTTGGAAATTATTTCAAATAGTAGCGTTAGTACACAAGTTGTAGATAAGTCTGAAGCCGAAAAGATGGGTGCGATTGCATTTTTTGGCGATAAATATGGACAGACCGTTAGGGTTGTTTCTGCAGGTGCCAATTCAATGGAATTCTGTGGAGGGACTCACGTAGATTCATTGGGAATAATCGGGTCGCTTCAAATTATTTCTGAGTCTTCCATTGGGTCTAATACCCGCAGAATTGAAGCGATAACGGGTGAGTATGCTCTTAACTATTTAGAAGCACAAAATAGCATTATGAGTGACGCAATGGCTATGATTAAATCAACTCGTTCTGATTTTCTCGTTGATTTGCAAAAGGTTCTCGATAGAAGCCATCAGCTGGAGAAACAAATTAAACAGATGAAATCAGAGTCTGTTGTGGAGTTGGCTGAAAGTTTAATGTCATCAATGGACAACGGTATAATAGTTGCTCAGGTAAACGATCTTGAGCTTGACAACCTTAAAACAATGGCTTTCAAATTAAAAGACTACGAAAGCCTAAGGGCGGCTTTTTTGGTCTCGATTGTTGATAATTTAAAAATATATATGGTGCTTATAAGCAACGATAAGTCAATTAACGCTGGCAATATCGTGAAAGAGCTGGCAAAAATAGTTAACGGCGGCGGCGGCGGAAGCCCGAATATTGCCAATGCTGCAGGGAAGGACGTAACTAAAATTAATGAACTCTTGAAATCTGCCCGCGGGATATTAACAGGTTAGGTTTACGTAATGCTCGCTCGCCTCAGGAATACCAATATTTCAGAATATCTTATCTGGTTTTTAATTTATTTTGCTTTGTCCTTGATTATATATCACGGAATTGTTTTAAACGGATTGGCATATTCTATTCCGAACAATGCTTGGGGAAACGGAGATTGGGGACTTAGTTCATTTATGATGGCTTGGACTCCATATTCTATAATCCATCACGTCAATCCATTTTATTCTAACAATGAATTTGCGCTCCACGGCATTAATATGATGGCCACGCCGGCATATTTTACGCAAGCTTTTATAATGAGTCCGGTTACAGAATTGTTTGGGACGATTGTAAGCCTTAACTTAGCGATCATTTTAGCTCCTATAGTTTGCGCATTGCCTGCTGCAATCGTGTTCTACAAGATTACCTCTTATAAATATGGATCGGTAGTCGGAGGATTATTTGCAGGTTTCGGCAGAGGTCTGATTTCGGGCAATGTTTCTGCGCACTTAAATCTAAGCTGGATATTTGCTCCGCCGATAATAATCTATATTTTTTATAATATATTAAGGAAAAAAGATGCCGATCTGATTAAAAGCGGTGTAGCTTTAGGGATTGTTATGACTTTGCAGTTCTATGCCTCGACCGAGGTTTTAGTAGACACCCTATATGTTTGCTTGACAGCAGGCGTCGTAGTGCTTTTTATAAATGCCAGGATTATAAAGGAAAGGTTTTTTAAACTTTTAGGAACGTTGTTTATTGGCGGATTCATAAGCGGCGTTGCGTGTATCTATGCGGTGTACGTATTTTTATATGGCCATGCCCACGTATTCGTTGAACGACAGATGTGGGATTCAGTGCTGAACTATAACTTACTGTTCGTATTTTTCCCTAGGAACGCCGCACACAACGGAATCCAAATTTTTGGAGACAGATTTTGTGCCATTGCCCTTCCCGTGTTTGCCGTAGCCATTTTAATCGTCAGAATCAATAAAACTATTAAAGATCAGACTGCCAAAGTTGCATTCTTTATGTTCATTATATTATTTCTTGTAATGTTTGGTCCGTTGCTTCAGGGATGGGCTCAGGGTCCTTTGCAGCCAAATCCGGTTTATTACGTGGTTCGCCATCTTCCATTTGTATATGCCGTGCTTTATCGCAGATTCGTTTACTATGATGAGCTATTTTTGGGATTGTCTATTGTCTATGTATTAAAGAGTTTTAAGCAGAATAAACATTCAAAGGCGAATTTTATAAGTCGATGGTTTAATGCAAGAATTGTTGTTACCGCGTTTATACTTTTAAATTTATTATGGAATAGTGCATACGTTTGGAATGTTCAAATGTCGTTTCAACCAAATCCCGTACTATCTTCCAAAACATATCTTCCTGAAAACGGCATCATTTGGGTCTATCCGCGCATAAGTTTCAACAGCGGATTAAGCGCGGCATATTTGGCCCAAAGCGGCCTCCGATATAAAGTTGTCAGCGTTTATGCAAACCTTATTTTTGATGGGCAAAATTCCATAATGCTTCCCCCGTCTGCATTAAGAAGTTATATAGACGCGAGTACCAAACCGGGAGTAACGCCTCCAGAGGACATTATTAACAATGTAAAAGGATATGTCTCTTCTAGTAAAATTTCTTGCATTGTAATCTATAATGCAAATCAATACAGAAGCAGAGTTAATAAAGTAAGTTATATTTACGGTCGCCCGAAAACCATTCAGAATACCGATGTTTGGTGTCACTTAAAGGGAAAGTGATCAAACCTTAACTTATATTATTGCAAGGCTCTGTGCTGCACATTAAATTAACCATTGTAAACAACGATAATGAATTCAGAAGCCGCTGATATCGCTGTAACTGATATTAATAACGGTTACAGCCCACATCAAAAACAACTTAAGCTTAGATTTTCACTGTATTTAGCCGCTTTTATGGGCTACTTCATTGCTTCATGTATCGTGTTTCATTCTATTATCTCGGTGGGAATCTATAACTCGCAACCTAAAATGGGAAGCGGAGACTACGGATTGGCGGTGTCAAATATAGCATGGCTGCCTTTTGCGATATTTCACGGTAAGAATATATTTTTTTCAAATTATCAATTTGCGCTTCGCGGTATTAATATGATGTCGACACCGGCCTATTTTACTCAGTCGTTAATTATGTCACCGGTGACGATTATTTTTGGACCGGTTTTTAGCACAAATTTAGCGATCATTTTAGGACCCGTTGTCACTGGATTCAGTGCCTTTGTCGTTTATTTTAAAATTACAGCATCAAAATTGGGGTCTTTCTTGGCTGGACTTGTTCTTGGATTTTCAATTCTGGTTATTAATGATTCAATTTATGGACATTTTCACGTCACCTGGATATTCGGACCGCCAGTTATTTTTTACGCCTACTACAAATTAATTCGTGTTCAAAATCCGCCGATCGTTAAGTACGGAATTTGGTTAGGTATAGTGTTTGTCTTGCAGTTCTATGCCTCCGTTGAGCTGCTGTTCACATCTCTATTTTTTTATACTTTATTTGGCATATTTATGCTGTTAATTAGACGCAGTATGTTATGGCCAAAGTTGTGGGAGATTGTAAAGGTTACGACAATAGGGGCTGCCTTTAGTCTTGTGTTTTGCGGTTATGGAATTTATTATTTTATAGCTGGCAAAGACCATGTTTTTTATAATAACGGAATTTATTCCAATCCTGTATTTAAATTAAGCATTGCCGATTTGTTTATCCCGCTGGACAAATTGAATTTGAATTTGGATCTATTTAGCAATAACTTTTCAAAGATTGCAATGCCAATGGTTCCGATACTAATAATTTTGGCTACATGTAAATATCTTTGGGAAAAACCTTTAGTGCGCTACTCATTATTATTTAGTATCGTCATATATCTTTGCATGATCGGAGATAACTTAAGAATACTTCCCATGCAGAACCTAATTCCCAATCCTATTTACTATCTATTCATGCATATTCCGATAATTTCGGCAACACTATTCGTTAGATACTGTTATTTCTTTATGTTTTTTGTAAATTTTGGTTTTATATTGGGAATGGAGCGTCTATATCAAATTAAGATTAAAAATCAATCGGCGTTTAAGCCTAAAATTCTCATAAAGAGTATGGTTGCGGTTCTATTAATTTTGAACCTGTTTTGGATGGATTCACATTTTTTTAACAATCAACAGCCGATTCCTTCATCTAGGCTACTGTCGTCTGATCGGTATATACCTAAAAATGCAATAATTTGGGTTTATCCCAGAGCGACTATATCTAACGGTAATCCGTTAATTTATCTTGCGCAAAGTGGTTTTCATTACAGAATTACCAGCGGATATGGTTTCGAAAGCATCCATGGAATCCCTTCATTCTTTTTGGAGCTGTCCCCGATTGATAAATATATTTATTATCAACTGTCAAGTAAAAGTATTTTTGTTCCATCTAATAGCTTAGTAATGCTCTTAAGACGATATGTAAGAGATAAAAATATAAAGTGTGTTGCGGTTACTAACATCATCAAAAATAAAAAAATTGTCTCTGCATTGACCTTAGTATTTAATAAGCCAAAACTTGTCGGATCCGACGCGATTTGGTATACAATAAATTCATGAATAAAAGCGATAGGTCCCGTTGTTTTTATTGACTAAAATTGAATTAATACATTTTTAGGGTTACCATCTTTGCGAAACTAATCTTGATATAGCAAGTTTCTATGGTAAATTCAGAATTATAGACCGCTTACGTTAAGGAGTTGTCAATGAAAAAGGGTAGACATCGTCGGTTTGAGGAAGCCCGGAATCTAAAGAGATCATGGGACGGCGAATCGATAGACGTTGTTAGCGAAGAAAACGTAGTTTCAACAGCTGAATGCGACGAATGTGGCGCAGCTTTAGGTACGCCACACGCTAGTTGGTGTTTAGCCGAGGATATCGAGGAAGCTACTGACGAAAGCTTTACTCACAAATCTTCGGCTGATAAGTATTTATAGTTAACGTTTTTAGAACTAAGGTTCTGTTGCTCTAAGGTTCTGTTGATCTAAGCGAAATACAGTTAATTTTAGATATGGCTATACGGGTTTTTTGCGGCTTAAATTAATTTTTGATTTTGTAATGGAATTTTTGCTGTCGTATTTAGGAAGGCGTCCTTGCCTTGATTTGATAATTGGCATAAATTCGTCTAAAGCTATTTTGAGTTTTGAATAAATTTCGGTACCGCAGAGTAATTCAAGTTCGGTAGCCAACTCCAAATAAACGGGTTTGGAACCGCTATAGGCTAAGTCATCTTGAGTGCACCACCAGTGAAAATCATTGCCGCCTTCGCCCCAGTCGCTGCGTTCCCAGGCCTTTATAATTATCATTCTTCCGCCTGCCTGAAATTCGAACTCCTCCTTTCTTAAAGGAAGTTGCCAGCACACCTCGGGTTTATAAGCGGAATGATGTTTGTTTTCAATTATGGAAAGAAGATGTAGGGCGCAACCGGGTCCTTTATGAAAGTCATTTCTGTTGAGAAATATGCATGCGTCATCGACTAAACGAGTTATACTCTCTTGCTTCTTATTTGTTTTAAATATTCCCTTGGCATCGCCTATTGATTTAAATTGCCAAATGTCATCGGTTAATTTCTTTGTCGCTTTAACTACCTGTTTTAAGTCTTGTTTATCTCTAAAATGAGCGCCGTGGCTACAGCAACCATGATTTAATTCTGAGGCGTCGTGTTCAAACACGCCTTTACAGCCTCTGTTGAATATACAGTTCCAATTGGAAGTTAAAAAGTCTTTATCAAAGAGCCAAGTAATTTCGGCTTCAGGTTGCTGAATTTCTATCCATTCTCTGTCGATGTGTTGTGTCATGTCAAATTGTTAGGTTTATACAAAGAGCGTTAATACCGTTATTTATCCTGCCGCTCTTTAGGCTTATTGGGATTTAAGTTTATCGTTACTGGTCGTTGCAATAGCGTCATCTTCTTAAAATTACAGATTACAATATTATTATGCAAACAAATGATGTTATTGATATTACGGTCGGTGCTAGCGAATATATTATGAAAGCACTGGCGGGTGAACAAGAGCAAGATCTGGGTCTTTTTATTGAAGTTTCAGGAGAATTTAACGGTGAATACGCCTATGATCTTTATTTCGAAAATTTGAGTGACGCATCTGAGTCTGACAATGTCCAAGAATTTGAGTCTCTAAAGGTAGTTATCCCGAAAAATTCCGTTGCCTCCCTAAAAGGAGCTACCTTAGATCTTGGGGTAAAGGAAAACGAATCCGATGCTCAACTTATTTTAATCAACCCAAACCGGCCGGTTACCTTTGATCCAGCCAGCCTACCCGGTGATTTAGAATCAAAATTGGCCAAGCGGGTTCTTAAGGTTTTAGAAGAGGAGATTAATCCTGTTATATCGAGTCACGGAGGAGCTGCCGAATTACTGTCAGTGGATGGTTCGACCGCTTATATTCGTTTATCGGGAGGATGCCAGGGATGCGCGATGTCTCAAATAACCCTGTCTGACGGTATTGAAGTCGCTATAAAAGAGGCGGTTCCAGAAATAACCGAACTAGTAGACGTAACCAATCACTTCGCAGGTACAAGTCCTTATTTCCATTAGATATATTATGACACATCCTGTTACAAGGGTCAAAGTAGAGCAGTTTGTTATCTAAGGGAGTACCTATCGGGAAATATATTCAAAAGACAATCGGCCAACTATTTTTTTCTTAAAGAATTCGGTTTGCATTGAATTTCTGTTAATTTGTTATCGGCTAAAATTTAGCCTTAAGTGATAAATTGCCGATTTCTTGAAAATGTAACTAGATTGGCGGCGGATTCATTTGTGATGTACGAACCACGGTATATCTGAAGATATATACAATTTGGATATTGTGGCCTTAAAAGATGGAATTGACGAAACTTGGAACAGACAGACTTAAAAATAACGCAACTTCATGAAGTTCATAAACAATTAAATGCCAAGCTGGTAAATTTCGGAGGATACGAAATGCCTTTATCGTATGGTACTGGTACCATACAAGAGCATATGGCGTGTCGGACTGGTGCGGTGATGTTCGATGTTTCCCATCTTGGTACCGTACACAAAACGAATTCGACGGCGTATGATGATATTCAAAATACGTTTACAAACGACTTAAATAAAATCCACCCCGGAAAATGCCAGTATACCCATCTCTTAAACGATGAAGGTAATGTGGTTGACGACGTAATACTGTGGTGGCTAAACGAAGAAAATTTTTATGTAATGCCGAATGCGTCAAACACCGAAAATGTTTTAAACGCAGTTGGTGGTGTTGATATAACAGCCGATCGGAGTGTTATTGCTCTTCAGGGACCCAACTCTCGAAACTTACTTTCTAAAGTTTTAGTCGAAGCTTCGCAGGTACCTTTTAATGAAGTCAAATCTTTAAATTACGCCGGCAATGAGATCGTGGTCGCCGGAACTGGTTACACTGGAGAAGACGGGGTCGAAATACACGTGCCAAACTCGTTGGCTCAAGAGCTGTTTTTAATGCTGAATGACGTAGGATTTATCCCTGCGGGTCTAGGTGCCAGAGATACCCTAAGGCTTGAAGCCGGACTTCCGCTATACGGACACGAAATCAGCTTAGCCAGAAACAGCATTCAAGCTAATCTTTCTTGGGTAATTGCTTTCAATAAAGATAAATTTATCGGCAAAGAGGCCATAATGCGAATTAAAGACGAAGGTTTTAAGCAAAAGTTATACGGTCTTATTGGTCAGGGAAGAAAACCGTTGCGGGAACGTGACCAAGTATTTTTGAATGATCGTAACATTGGCGAAGTTGTATCTGGGAACTATTCTCCAGTATTAAATTCTGGGATCGCAACGGCCTATATCGATATTGATTCAGATATTAATTTCGGAGATTCTTTGACGGTAAGATCCAGAAGCACAGAGATTATTTGTACCGTGGCGAGACTTCCGTTCGTTAAGCACAATAGAAGACAGAAAAAAGAAAGCTTAATATAAGATGCCATCTTTTGTTCCTCACACCCAGCAAGAAATCAAATCAATGCTTGAATTTCTCGGTCTTGAAGATATCGACGAACTGTATGACCATATCCCCGTTGCACTTAAGCTTACTCAGAGTTTGGCCATAACAGCACTAAGTTCAGAGTTTGATGTGATCGATCAATTTACTGAAATCGGAAATCGCAATACAAAGGATTTAATCTGTTTCGCCGGATACGGAGCTTATGACAGGCTTATTCCCGCTGTCACCAAACAATTGGCTTCTCGTTCCGAATTTGTAACGGCATATACGCCGTACCAGCCAGAGGTTGCTCAGGGTGTCTTGCAAGCGATTTTTGAGTATCAAACTTTTGTTACACGGCTATATGGTATGGATATCGCTAATGCTTCATTATATGACGGCGCTTCAGCCCTTGTGGAAGCGGTAAACATTGCAACTTCGGTAAAGGGCAATAAAAGTGTTTTCGTAAGCGAAGGCGTTTTCCATAATTATAGACAAGTACTTGGAACTTTCGTTAAAGGAACACAAACCAATATAATTATTAAGACTGACAAGGAGCTTGAAGATTTCGATGCATTTGACACGAGCAATACGGTAGCCGCAGTTGTCGTTCAAAGCCCTAATCGTTACGGTAATCTCGTTGATCTTGACAAGGTTAAACAGCTGTGTGACAGATTGGGCTGTCTTTATATTGTTGCAATGGACCCGATTGCGGCATCCGTACTGAAAACACCAGGCGAAGCGGGTGCCGATATAGCAATTGGTGAAGGTCAAGTATTGGGGATGCCCCTATCTTTCGGGGGCCCATATCTTGGGCTTTTTGCTCTTAAGCAAGATTTGGTGCGAAAATTACCTGGACGACTGGTAGGGCAGACCGTGGACACAAGTGGCAAAAAGGCTTACGTTACGACGTTACGGTCCAGAGAGCAGGATATTCGTCGAGAGAAGGCATCATCCAACGTCTGCACGAATCAAACATTAATGGCTGTTACAGCTGCGATCCAACTTAGTTGGCTTGGCTCTAAAGGCATAACCGAAGTAGCTGCTAACTCGTCAAAAGCAGCGCATTATTTACGTTCAATTTTGAAGTCCGAAGGATTTGAATTCTACGGTGATGATCTGTTCTTATTCGAGTTCTCCGTTAAATTAAAACAGAAGGTCGATGATGTTTTGCAACGAATGGTCGACGAGGGTTTCTTGGCCGGAGTAAAGGTATTGAATGAAATTGACGGGCAAGAGTATTTAGTTGTTGCAACGACTGAAAAACGAACGGCATCACAGATCGACGCTTTCGTTAAAGCTTTAGTAAAGGCGGATAATTAATAATGTCAGATACCGTATTTAAAATCAAAGCGGCGCCCGGAGGCAAGGCTTCATCGATTCCATTGATGGGAAACGATGGTGAACCTACAATCTTTGAATATGCCAAGCCAGGACGAAAGTCTTACAACTTATTGGATCAAAAACTCCCTACGGGTGAATTAAATGACCTATTGCCTGCGAGCTATCTTCGGGTTAATAAGTTGGAGTTAACCGAAGTTTCCGAGCGAGATTTAGTCGGTCATTTTACGAGGCTGACCCATCGCCAGTACTCGGTCGATCTTGGCGCATACCCGTTGGGGTCATGCACCATGAAGTACAACCCGAAATTCTGCGACGAACTGGCTTTTATGTCCTCTTTTAATACATGTCACCCATCGGCACCTGAAGCAGTCGTTCAAGGCTGGTTGGAGTTGATGGTCAATTTAGAAGAAGCTCTTTGTGAGATAACAGGTATGAAGGCAGCTACCTTACAGCCTGCAGCGGGTGCTCAAGGGGAACTTACAGGGCTTCTTTTAATGCGAGCGTGGCACGACGACCGATCGCACAACAAAACAACAATAATTATTCCCGATACCGCTCACGGAACCAACCCCGCATCGGTTACCCTAGGAGGCTATAAGGTTAAAACAGTCGGCACAAACGAAAAAGGTTTGGTGGATATTGAATCGCTTAAATCACTCTTGGACGACGAAGTAGCCGGAATTATGCTGACAAATCCAAACACATTGGGTTTGTTTGAAGAAGAGATACAAGAAGTTGCTTCTTTGATACATTCGGTTGACGGACTCTTGTACTATGACGGCGCCAACTTAAATGCCATTTTGGGCAAAGTGAGGCCCGGAGACATGGGATTTGATATAGTTCATCTTAATTTACACAAAACTTTTGCGACTCCTCACGGTGGAGGAGGTCCAGGAGCTGGACCAGTCGCTGTTTCCGAACGAATAATAGATTTCCTTCCCGGACCAAAACCGACACGGCTGGGTACAAATTCATACGGATATACGACGCCGATTAAATCGATCGGGCGAATTCACTCCTGGCACGGGAATGCTCTGGTGTTACTTAGGGCATTTGGTTATATTCTCTTTCACGGATCAGAGGGTCTCGAAAAAATAAGCGAGATGGCTGTTTTAAACGCTAATTGGCTAAAACGGAGATTGGAAGATACGATAACTCCGGCTTATAACCGGCCGGTTATGCATGAGGTTGTAATGACCGCACAAGATTTGGCAAAAGACCACAACCTAAAGGCATTGGATATAGCAAAGGCCCTATTGGACGAAGGATTTCACGCTCCTACTATCTATTTTCCACTTTTGGTGCACGAAGCGTTAATGTTTGAACCGACGGAGACCGAAAGCTTGGATACGCTTGAAGCTCTTGCCAGAAGCGTCGAGAAAATTATTGCTCAGAGTAAAACCAACATAGACGATATTAAATCTGCTCCTAGAAATACTCCGGTTCAACGAGTCGACGAAGCTTTGGCGGCGCGTAAGCTTCTGGCTACCTATGATGCCGCAATTAATAAGTAAACTTGGAATTAGATGACACTGGAGTATTCGCGCCGGATTTTCGGCTTAGAGAATGAATACGGAGTAACTTGCACTCTAAAAGGTCAAAGACGACTCTCTCCTGATGAAGTATCTAGAGTAATTTTTAGAAGGGTTGTAAGTTGGGGGAGATCTTCAAACGTTTTTTTGGAAAACGGAGCGCGTTTGTACTTGGACGTGGGATCCCACCCCGAGTATGCCACCCCAGAGTGTGATTCGATCAAAGATTTAGTAATTCATGATAAAGCCGGCGAGTTGATTTTGTCGCGTCTTGTTGAACTTGCAGAAGATAAATTAAACGAAGAAGGCGTTAGGGGAACCATATACTTAGTCAAGAATAACACTGACTCAGCGGGCAATTCATATGGTTGTCACGAAAATTACCTAATAAAGCGCACTGAGGATTTGGCTAAATATTCAGAAATTATCATTCCCTTTTTAATTTCACGTCAAATTTATGCGGGAGCCGGCAAGGTAATCAATACAGCTAAGGGAGCCCTTTTTACACTGTCTCAGAGAGCCGAGCATATTTGGGAAGGGGTTTCGTCCGCTACCACTAGAAGTAGGCCAATAATTAACACGAGAGACGAATCCCACGCAGATGCAGAAAAATACAGAAGACTCCATGTCATCGTGGGTGATTCAAATATGAATCAAATCGCAACATTTCTTAAAGTCGGAACAGTTGCGCTAATTTTAAGGGCGATAGAAGATAAGTCTGTAAGTTTTAGGGATTTAAGCCTGGACAATCCGGTTAGGGCTATTCGTGAGATTAGTCACGATATCACTCTTAAAAAGAGAGTTAAACTGGCAAACGGGCGCGAACTGACTGCAATTGAAATTCAAAATGAATATTTAGAGAAAATAATAAAATATGCTGACTATAACGGATTGCCTCAAGAAGAGTCCGACATTTTAAAACTTTGGATTAAAACTATAAGGCTCCTGGAAACTGATCCTAGCCAGCTAGAATCACAGGTCGACTGGCTTTCAAAATATAGGTTGATTGAAGACTATCGTACAAAAAAACGAATTTCAATGTCGTCGCCATTGGTTGCTTTAATCGATATTCAATACCATGACACCAACAGAGATCGCGGTTTGTATTATTTGATGGAAAAAAGAGGTTATATCAAAACTTTGGTTAATTTGAATGAAATAGAAAATGCCGTCGAAAATCCTCCCGAAACCACACGAGCATACTTGAGAGGCAAGTTCGTAAAGCAGGCCAAATTAAAAAATAGAGACTTTACAGTTGATTGGTTACATCTAAAATTAAATGATCAGTCTCAAAGAACTATTTTATTAAAAGATCCCTTTAAAAACCATGATGAACGGGTCGATAAATTAATTGCAAACCTTTAAGCTATTCTTCTGGCACATCCAATTAGTTGCTACTAGGAGCGCGGGTCTCTCAGATTCAGGAATGTTGACACCTTCATTAAACAAGCAAACCAGAATTGATTTAATTCAAGTAATGCTTTAATATTATTCATTATGAATTTAGAATTACCGGGCGATGAGCATCCTATCCGTCAAGAATTTCGAAACTGGCTCAAAGAACACCCTTATTATACGAATGATGATCTAGCCAGAGGAGGTTGGGTTGCTCCTCATTGGCAGCGTCCGTGGGGCCACGATCTGGCTCCGATCGATCAGCTCGTTATTGAAGACGAGCTTAAGGAACAGGGAATTAGGAAGCCATCCAACCAGATCGGAATAGGTTGGGCTGGACCGACTATTATGACCGCAGGCACGGAAGCACAAAAAGAGCGATACCTTTTCCCATTGCTGTCCGCGGAAGAGATATGGTGCCAACTTTTCTCTGAGCCGGATGCTGGGTCTGATTTGGCATCGTTGCGAACCACTGCTGTTGCCGACGGTGATTACTTTATTGTTAACGGCCAAAAGATCTGGACATCTTTTGGGCATATTGCTCAATTCGGAATTTTATTAGCCAGAACCGACAAAGATGCTCCCAAACACCAAGGAATTTCCTATTTTATATGTCCTATGAACACTAAGGGTATTACGGTATCGCCAATTATTGATATGAGCGGCAACCACTCCTTTAATCAAGTGTTTTTCGACAATGTTATTATCCCAAAAGAAAATTTAGTCGGTGAGATCAACAAAGGATGGTCTCTTGCAAAAGTAACTTTACAAAACGAAAGGGTTTCATTGTCAACGGGCGGTGCCTTATGGGGATTCGGTCCGACGGCAGAAGATCTGATCGACCTTATAAAATTGGCTTATCTTGACGGTGGTGAGCGAGTAAAGTCACCTGTTTTAAGGGACAGAATCGCTAAGGTATATGGCGAAGGACAGATTTTGAAATGGTTAACACTACGGCAGGTCAGTTCTGCAATCAAAGGCAGTCAACCAGGCCCTGAGTCTTCGGTACGAAAAGCGCTTGGTGACGAACATGGTCAAACACTATTCGAGCTAGCCAAAGACATGTCTGGGGCGCTTGGAATGTTAAGTGATGCTACGAAAATAAAAGAAGTTGATAAGTTACAATCATTTGCAGCTGGTTGGCATTACGGATATGCGTTTTCGCGGGCACTGACTATTGGCGGTGGAACATCTGAAGTTCAGAGGAATATCATTGCGGAACGATTTTTCGGATTTGCCAAAGAACCAGATATATCAAGCTAGTGTTGATGTGTGACTCGAAGAGTTCATTTAAACCCTTTTTTAGTCGGCGTTGAATTGGCTCCAATCAAAAATGTAATTCACCGAAGATTCAATCAGATTTGCGAAATCTTTGTAATGTGTCATGTGGGCATTGTGCTTGGCACCTAATATCTCAACCGTTTTCGAGTTTAAAATATGTTCGCTAAGATACTCAATGCCTCGTTTCTGTCTGGTGCTACTTTCAGAACCGCAAGCCAATACCATGGGAGCAGTAATCTTGTCGACATCAAAAGGAGCTTCTTTCCTTAAATCCGTAAGTTCTTTTATGAGTATTTCACCTCTGGAATAAAGATCTTTTTTAATCTTGTCACTCAGTTTTGTCCATCGTGCCTGCCCCAGCGAATTAATCATAAACATCTCGACGGCTTCGGTTGGTCTTGTGTTTTGAGTAATTTGTCCGGCGGTTGCAAGAGGGGAGACCCACCAACTAAGCCAGGACAGAGGCGGTTCATATATAACGCACCCCAAAACGTTTTTAATCTCCAATGAAGCTTTTAAACTGACTACGGCGCCGAATGAGTGGCCAATGAGGATCGTTTGGTGCCCGCCTAGCAATATTTCAAGGTCTTTAAGGGCCAATTGAATGGTATTAATATTTGACTGTATCAAATTGTCTATGATAGGCGAATCGCCGTAGCCTCTTCTGTCATAGAGTAACACCGCTTGGTTCGTCAGTCTGCTTTTAATACGCAAAAAACTTCTTCCTCGGTCCAATACTCCGTGCACAAAGACAAGTAAAGGAGCAGACCCGCCATAAAAGCTGTATCCTAGGTCTGTCGAAGTTGAATATTGTTCAATCTGAGAAATATTTTGCAATTTAAGTTATTTAAGCAATAAAAACAGATTCGATAATTTTCGAAGATACTTTGAATTACGTTGTCTGAAATCTCGCTTATTTTGATTGTTGCTGACGAACAAGTGAAAAATTTCGTCGATAAATAGTTTATAGCGGCAAACTCTGTAAGCCACTGTAAAAACAGATATTAGTCCCGTTAGCTGTTTTTGTCAGCCGATATTGGCTATGGTAATGTTTTTTAATGGATAAATTGTTTTCTGCTATAGTTTGCGAGGATATAGACAAGCCGGCAAAAACTACTAAAGTTAATTACGAAATATTCAATAAGCGCTTAGATGATCCAAAACTCCAAAGTTTGCAAAACTTCATTGGAGATCAGATCTTAGTAAAGATTCATTACAGTACTCTAAATTATAAAGATGCTCTTGCGGTAAGTGCAAAAAAGAGAATTGTCGAAAGAGTCCCTCTGATTTTGGGAGTTGATTTAGCAGGGGAAGTGCTCGAAGTTCGCGCTCACACCAAGAATCCTTCGCTTAAAGTCGGCGATAGCATAATTTCAGGGGGAAGCCGCTTAGGTGAAGTATATAATGGCGGTCTCAGCCAGTATACGATGATTGATTTTAAACACGCAATAAGATTGCCAGATCTTCAGAATCCAAATATCTTTAAGATCGCAATGACTCTTGGAACCGCAGGCTTAACGGCAATGCTTTGTGTAAGAGAAATAGAGAAAAACTGTTCCAGAGCTTCATTAAAAACGAAATATCCTGTAGCAGTAACCGGTGCAACTGGCGGAGTGGGATTGCTATCGATTCATCTATTAAAAGTTCTTGGATATAAAGTCGTTGCAATTTCAAATTTAGACAATAAAAAAGAACAAATGTTGCGAAAGTACCAAGTGGACGATGTTATAGACATAAGAGATTACGTCACCGATAAAAGGAGTCTAAAATCTCAGAGATTTTTGGGTGCAATCGATGCCGTAGGCGGAGATGTCTTAAGTGAGCTATTGAAGGAGATCGTCTATTATGGGTGCGTGACCTCAACCGGAATGGTCCAATCGGATATTTTCACCAGTACGGTATATCCATTTATCGTAAGAGGTATAAAACTTGTCGGTGTGGAATCCATAGCGACGCCGAAAGTTCAAAAAACTAAGGCTTGGGCCGATCTTTATAGGTTGGTGGATTTTGAATTGATTCGCGACGATATCAAAGAAATCAGCCTTAATGAGGTTCCAAAGTATTCAAACAAATTAATCGCTAATGAAATTTCAGGCAGGATTGTTGTTCGCTGTAATTAGAAGGCCAATTAAATTAAAGCGAAACGCCCATAACGCCAAGGGCAAACCCAAAAATCAACAATAATGCTACAGTTGCGGTAATAATTGTGAAAGCTCTATCTTTAACCATAAAGAACTGATAAACACTAGCAACCACTCTTAAGAACGGAGTTAGTATTAAAAAGTAGAGTCCGAGCCCCACAAAACCCAATGCATTTAATTGCATTAAATTATGAATAAACGAAGATGGCTCGATACTTTTAACCAAAGCTGACCGATCTAAAGTTTTATAAGAACCTTTTGAAAGCGCATGGTAGTTGGCAGATATATACCAAATAAAACCTATCGCGGTAAAAATTGCTGCAGTTATTATGCCGGCTGCCAACGCCTTCGCTAATGACAGCGGAATTTCATCTTTCGTATGTTGATGATGATGAAAATGATGATCATCTTCATGGGTCTTTTCACCGGCAACCTTCGAATCGTCGGTTTCGTCGTTATAATTATCTTGTTGATTAAAGTCAGCCATCTCTTTACCTATGCCTTAAAAATCATTTCAACTGCAACAACAAACAACACGACGACAAAAAGATATCTTAAAGAGTTTAAATTGACGGTCTTGAGCTTTCTGGAACCGATCGTTGCTCCGATAACTACACCTACTGCAACCGGTGCCGTTAAAATCGGGTCTACTTGACCCTCTGCCAGATAAATGATTGCTGAACTTGCTGCAGTGACGCCAATCATGAAATTCGACGTCGCCGTGGAGGCTTTTAGGGGCATACGCATAACTAAATCCATGGCTGGGACCTTTAATACACCTGAGCCAATACCTAACAGTGAGGACACCATACCAGCACAGAACATCATCGCTAAACCGATTTTTGTTTTAACAAGTGTATAGGTAATTTTACCTTCACGCTCTGTTGTAATTGTAGCGCCAAGTTTTAACTTGTTCGCTATCTTGTCATTAGATGTGATTAAGGTCTCAACCTCTTTGGGTTTTCTAACCATCGCGATCGCAGACCACATTAATACAACCGCAAAAAGTATGAATAGAAGTCGGTCCGGTACCGACTTGGTAATTAATGCTCCGAAAATCGCTCCGGTTGTAGTCGCTAATTCTAGAAACATTGCAACTCTTATATTGGTTAGTCCATCTCTCAAGAAAGCTATTGCACCACCTGATGAAGTGGCTATAACCGAAACAATTGATGCTGCGATTGCAATTCTTATCGGTACATGAAAAAAAATCGTTAGCAGTGGCACGATTATGGCACCGCCGCCGATACCTAATATTGAACCGAGGAGTCCTGCGAGAAGAGAACCTATAAATAAAATGACTAAGAATACGATTGGGGTCATAATCGCAATCGGGATCTAACTTTTAAAATCATCAATACTGCTTTCCTGTTGCCGTTTTAGCTAATCCCCAATAGATATATATTAGTTCACCAAACGTTGCACAGAGTAAATTCCGAATATTCAAATTACAGCGCAACATCTGTCGTCAAAGTTAACGGCCTACCTTTTGCGTTTGATTTCAGAGAATGTTTTTACTCTCGCTAAAGAGATGAGGCTAATGAACAATTGTTTTGCATCTATCGAATCTGGTTCATCTATTATTGGGCCGAAAAACCCGGTATGTTCTGGCTCAAACATAATCACCGGAGATCCATAGTCATCTCCGGCAACAGATTTTAGCGATTCGTAAGTTTCTTCGAGTTCAATATCTAAATACGAAGAGTCCGAAAGTATTTTTAAGACATCTTCGGGTATTTGGATTTCAGGTATAAAAGAACTAATATTTGAAATGGTCAGGTCGGTGTTTTGATTAACCAAATTGTCAGCCGTAACCTCATAGTATCTTAAAGATTCTTTATCTAAATTACGGTCGGATATATATTGAGCCAAACGCAGCAAGAAAAAGAGGCCGTCCAACTTCGAGCGTATCTTTAACGGAATCTCCTTGTCTTTATTAATAACTTTAAGACTTAAGGGTTTGTAATCAAGTTTGATGCCAAGATCTGTACATGCGGTTTTTATAAGTAAATAAGATTTAAATGTCCATGGGCACAGAGGATCTCCGTAAAATGTAACCGAATCCGGTAAATCAATCTCAAAGGTATATTTCATAATTTATAATTCAATCTTTTCAATAAGATAATGAAAATTGCATATCCATGCGTATATGGTCTACTAAATAACAACAAAATATATGGAATTTTTATTTCTTCAAACATTTAATAAAATTTGTACTAAATTTGATTAAATGCGAGTACCAGATGACCTTAAATATACCAGTGAACACGAATGGATCAAAATAGACGGGAACGTCGTTACCGTTGGAATTACTGATTTTGCTCAGGATTCACTGGGAGATATAGTTTACGTCCAGCTACCTGAAGTCGGTGCGACTTTTGAAGTTAATTCCGTTTTGGGTGAAGTTGAGTCAACTAAATCAGTTTCTGATATCTATTCTCCCATAGGCGGATCGGTATCAGAAATAAATGAACAATTGAACGAATCTCCAGAAGTGATAAATTCAGATCCGTATGGGCAAGGTTGGATATGTAAAATTGCTATTCAAAATACCGCCGATCTTGAAGTACTTCTATCCGCTGAGGACTACTCCACTTTAACGTCAAGTTAAAAGCTCTACTTTAGGTTTAGAAATTTGGCATGTTCAAAATTAGTCTAGATTTATTGTAAATAAGTTGTTAAACTATTGTTTTAGGGATTGGTCGCTATCTATATCATGAAGGGATTGACAAGTGTTTTGTTCAAGTTGTGGACATAGAAATGAAAAGAACGCTAATTATTGTTCTTCATGTGGAAACTATATCGCTGATTCGGTTGAGATAAAGACGGCATCAATACCAGTCGTTAGTGCAGATACCGAGGTTGAACCCGAAGAGAACGATCAAGAAGATATTGAGGAGAATTTTGCATTCTTGTCTATTAACTTAGGACATGACGCTAGCGATAAGTATGTTTTGGACGATAAGACTCTAAAGGTCGGTCGACATCCTGAAAGTGATATTTTTTTGGATGACGTAACGGTGTCAAGAAGACATGCTGAGTTCTTTAAGAAAAATGAGACCTATTGGGTTAAAGACGTAAATTCCTTAAACGGTACCTATTTAAATCGCGAGAGAGTTGAGGAGGCTGAACTTAGAAATGCCGACACAATTCAGATAGGAAAATTTAAATTCCGGTTTTGGGAGGCAACCCGCTAGTGACTGAGGACTCTGTCAGCGATGATGAGTTTTTTGGGATAGGCGAAGTACTTGAAATATTGTTGCCTGAGTTCGAAGATCTTTCTATCTCAAAAATCAGATTTCTTGAATCTCAGGGTCTCATAGAACCCCAAAGAACATATTCGGGATTTCGAAAATTCTATAAAAAAGACATTGAAAGACTTAAGTGGATTTTAGAACAACAGCGAGACCATTTTTTGCCACTTAAGGTAATTAAGCAAAAGCTTAAAGATATTGAGTTGAATAGAGAGCCGACACCGTTGGCCAAGATAGCAGAACTTAAGAAGACTTCTAGGAAACCAAAAAAGAGACCTTTGGGTACGCAGGCTTCACATCTACCGCTTAAGCCGGCCGATTACATGGAACAGAGCGAAATTGAAAAGGCTCTCAATTCGATTTATAACGAAATAACCGCTACTGGAAAAAATTCCGAAGTTAATATACCTTCAGTTACTACTTCGTTTGAATTGCAGGAAGATATTAATGATGATGACATTAGAGTCGTCGAATTTGATGATAATTTGCAGATGGAAGCTGAAATGGAATATTTAAATCGGGCAACTTCTAACATAGACCAGTCACTTAATGAATCTGGAACCACAAACTATGTTTTGAGCGAAGACGAACTGTGGGTAGCTCAGCAATCCTATGACAATAACTCAACATCTGTACCCGAGCTGTTGCATGAAACTACACAAGATCTTGGTACCCCAGCCGAACATTTTAATCATGTAGATGCTGGACACTCTTCTGGTGTCATTAATAATGATCAATATGCTGACAAAGGCACTTCTAACGAAGCGATTCATCCAACAAACTTAGATGCGGATTCGTCTTCTTATTTCACCGAATATGAATCGGGAGAAAATCAATTTGACTCAACTTCAGAGATTGAAGAGTTCGCGAACCTTTTAGGATGCAAACCAGAATTAGTAACTGAAATGATAGATATGGGATTCATCGAACCCGACGATATAGCGGGTGTGAAAACCTTTGGGCGGGAATGCTACGAAATTGCGAACACGTTACTTACTTATCAAAAGTACGGATTTGAATTGCGTCACATCAAAGTCCTTCTAAATGCCGCTCAACGAGAGTCAGCTCTTTACCTCCAGGCGCTGAGACCAATTCTAAAGAGAAAAAATCCAGACTCAAAATACGAGGCTCGCGAGCTAGGGCAAGTTTTAATGCGCACTGGAGCTCGGCTCCATCAAGAACTGTTGCGACGCGACTTGCGTAAAGAACTTAAAGGTTAAGTTGTTTATTAGCCTAGCAGTGACAATAAATTCAGACTATATTAAATAGTATGATTGAAGTTACGATTCAAGCAGTGAGGATTGACATAGGTTCAAATACTCCGGTCGTCTTGCTGCAGGAAGTAGAAGGTAAGAATCGAACTCTTCCGATCTTTATCGGCGAAATGGAAGCTTCAGCTATAAATCTTTCGGTAAATAATATTGAACCACCTAGACCGCTGACCCATGATTTGTTTAAAAATATGTTGGAATTTTTAAATTCCAGTTTAAGTTACGTATTAATAACCGAATTAAAAGACCGTATTTATTTTGCGGAACTTCATGTTAAGAATTCACAAGAAAGTGAGATCACTATATCCGCGAGACCATCGGATGCCATTGCCATTGGTTTGCGAACGGATTCGCCTATTTACGTAAGCGATGAACTTATGAACCAAGAAGGGATCGAAGTTAATTTAGGATCCGATGACGATGGTGATGAAGATCCAGATCAAGTTCTCGATGAATTTACCGAATTTCTAAACAACGTTAATCCTGACGACTTTTTATGATTTCTGCGCCCTCTTGGTGCTCCAGATACAATTATTACTATATTCGCTATCACGCTTTTATGGATGAAGCTGGTGTTAATTGGGCTAGTTCGGACAGATATTTAATTCTAACTAAACCTTGTAAATCGACCTTGGCCAATGTAAAATTGTATTGACAAAAATAATTACAATGATGTATTTAGTTGAAAAAGGGTAAGAAAATGGTTGAAGGTTTTACCGGAAAACAGGCTTGCGGTATCGTAGGAATCACGTATAGGCAACTCGATTACTGGGCCAGAACGAACCTGCTCGTGCCGTCCGTTGAGCAAGCTCACGGTACGGGCACCAGAAGGCTTTACTCATTTCAAGACCTAATTAATCTTAAGGTATTAAAACAGATGCTTGACGGCGGTATATCCCTACAAAATGCCAGAAGGGCAGTGGACTGTTTGGCAAAAGTGGCTATCGGTGACTTAATCAGATGCAACGTTGTCGTTACGGGTACTGGGGCGGTTTTAGCATTTAGAGATGACGAAATAATCGATCTGGTA
Organism: Actinomycetes bacterium; assembly: GCA_021852345.1. Classification (GTDB taxonomy): domain Bacteria; phylum Actinomycetota; class Acidimicrobiia; order Acidimicrobiales; family JABEUL01; genus JAJZNL01. Next base: position 85,871 of record JAJZNL010000014.1, on the reverse strand, counting down.
AGAGGTGGACAAGGGGTATTGAATATTTTACCTTTAGAACAGCTAATCCATGGCGTTCAGGCTGACATTAAACTTTTAAAATCCAAAACTTACGGTTCTAAATTACCATTATTCGATGATGAACTGGTCGAGTTCATGCAGGCATAAGTATATTTAACTTTAAATTCTAATCGAACGCCTTAGATCTATCATGTGATCTTTTGCAGGTTGTTTTCTAGCTAATCGATACCTATCGGTATAAATATCCAATGCCTCGGTATTATTTCAATTAGTTTTCTTTCGAACTTGAAATATTAAAGCGCTTCTTGGTAAATTAACTTATCAGGCTTTTTAATATGTAGATTTCGAACTTCTTTAGCCAGAAATATTTTCTCACGCAAGTACAAAAGATGGAAAGGTAGGTTCTGCTGTGGCAAAAAAAAATAGTGTTAGAATATCGATTCTAGCTATCGTGATTATTTTAATTATAGCTTCAGTATCTATTGTCATAATTAATCAATCCAGCCAAAACAGTATGTCAAGAACAAATGACATAACCGATTTAAGCAATGATATTTTGGCCATAGATCCACCGGGAACCAACGGACAAGTTAACCTTAGCCAACTTAAGGCCTACCTAAAAGCAGGTGCCCTTCCTCCTAATACCATTAATGAACTTGCCCCATATGCCAACCTATTATATGCCCAAAACTCCATAACAACCAAAAGCCTCACGTCATATTTCTTTCCAGAGACCTTGGGTGTGTCAAAAGCCGACATTGTAAAAACGGTGATTCCAAATCCAAAAGTTGGTGTAAAAATAGAATGGGATAAAGTCGGTATTCCACATATCTTCGGAACAACTTTGCAAAATATGGCTTATGGTGCTGGTTTTGCTGCCGCCACGGAAAGACTATTTTCTATGGATGTAATGCGGCACTACGGAGCTGGTACTCTTGCGGGATTTTTAGGGCCTTCATGCGCATATGAAGCTATGGATAAATCTCAATTAGCCGATGCCGCATATAGCCAAGCTCAACTAAATCAAATGGAATATAACATGGAACATAATTTCGGTAAGATTGGTCAAGATTTACTATCCATGACTAAGAGTTATGCCGCTGGAATAAATGAGTATATTAAACAGGCGGATAAAAACTCTTCTATGATGCCCGCCATCTATACAGCTCTTGGACAAAAGCCACAGCCATGGTCGATTGATGGCATGCTATATATAGCTGCACTAATCGGCGATAGGCTAGGCAACGGGGGAGGCGGGAGTGTCGGAACAGAAAGTCTTCTTAATAACCTAACTGCACAATTTGGGTCACAGGCAAGTTCAATTTTTACCGCACTAAAAGAACAGAATGATCCAGGGGCTCCGACAACAATAAATCAGCCTTTCCCGTATATGATTCCCGGAAAAATAAATCCTGCATTGACCGCTAATTTAGATAATCCTAATCATCCTCTTATCGGTCAAATAACCGGTTCAGTACAAGGATGCGGAGGAGGATCCACTTCGGGTATCAGCATATCTAATCAAGGTTTCGCCCATTCAACCTTGCTCCCGAATGCCAATTCACATACAAGTTTAGTTTCCGATGCGGTCAAATATGAAATTGGACAGATAACGGCTGCGATTAAATTTCCGCCGACTGATTCAAACGCACTAGTTGTCGGATCCAAATACTCTAAATCTGGCCACCCGCTGGCGGTATTTGGACCCCAAGTCAGCTACTTTGAACCTGAAATATTTATACAGGAAGACCTTCACGCTCCGGATTATGAAGCCGCAGGCGTTGGGATAATTGGTGCATCATTCGTTGTTGCCATGGGTAGAGGACAGCACTTTGCGTGGTCTGCCACTTCAGCTGGTGCCGACAATATCGATGTTTACGTAGATCTTCTTTGTAACCCTAGCGGCGGGGCGGTTGCTCCTCAATCGCACTATTACATGTTTAATAATAAATGTATCCCAATGCAAAATGAAGTACTAAGCGAATATGCTAAGCCTTCTGTTGCAGCATCTGGTACTCCGACCGAAATAGTTCATAATATCTATTTGACCAAGCAGGGTATTGTACAGGGCTACACAACTGCTGATGGCGGCAAACCTGTGGCAGTAGTCCAGGATCGAAGTACCTATATGAATGATGGAAATTCCGCAATTGGCTTTTTAGAAATTGGAATGCCATCTGTAACTTACAACGCACAGACGTTTGAAAAAAGTGCGTCTAATATAGATTTTACATTTAACTGGATGTATGCTGGAAGAACCAATATTGCGTTTTATGAAAGTGGATTGGATCCAATAAGACCCAGTGATATCAATCCGAATTTACCAATATGGGGAACAAGTTCAAAAACAATGTGGACCGGTTATTTGGGCTTTAACTCTCACCCTCATGCTATTGACCCACCAAGCGGCGAGTTGATTTCCTGGAACAATAAGCCGGCTCCGCAATTCTCGGCCAATGACGGAAACGTGGCTTATGGGCCGGTTTATAGATCACTTTTACTGCAATATGCTCTAAATACCCAATTGAAGTTGCATAATAATAAATTAACACCGGCCGATATGGTAAAAGCCATGGAGTCGGCCGCCACAACTGATTTGGATGCCGTTACCGTGTTGCCTTATGCATTGCCGTTAATTGCGCCAACAGACAATACTCAGTCTCAAATGTTGGCGGCATTACAGACTTGGTATAGCGACGGCGGGCACCGCATTCGGGTAAACTCAAGCGCACTTCAATATCAAAATGCAGCGGCAATTGCAATAGGGGATGAGTTTTTTAATTATCTCGATTATTACTTATTTAACTCTCTATTGGGAGGACAAGGAGTGAACTATCAAGATGGAACCTTCCCCACAGGATTTAACGGATTTCCGCAATCGTTTGTAAATCAGCCTGGATCGCTCGGAAGCGCTTACGATGGCGGATTTGAAGGATTCACACAAAAGCTTTTAATGCAATACGAAAACAAGACAGTAGCCCAGCCATATCCGGTGGCATTATTAGATCATGTCTGTATTAATGGTGGTTTGTCGAATTGTAAAGTTGCCGTTAACGACGCTTTTAATGCCACTGAAAAAGCACTTATTGCCGCCAATGGTAATTCGAATGTTTCATCCTGGACGGAAGATACCGTATCAGCTGCAGCTCACAAAACAATCCCCGTTATGGATGAAATATCTTTCCAGGACATCGGTGCGATTTCAGTCCGCAATATGGATTGGCAGAACAGACCTACGTATCAGCAGGTAGTAGCATTCAAATAAAGCTACTACCGTTTAGACTCTTCGTCGGATTCTGCAATGATCTGTTTTAGAAGACCTTCCCAATCAGATTCTTGCCACCCTTTAGACTTCCCGATCTGTTCGATTACGGCAAGTGCTTCATTTAACCCTGTCATTTCTACGCTCTTTGTAATTGTTACGAAATGCACTTCCCATTCAGCTTCTTTTACTGTCTGTAACAATTTTTCGAGTTTAGTTGTTAAATGTTTAAATTCCCCGTGTTTTTGATCTGCGGTTGTGTCAATAGCCCATTTCGCGCATAGGTAACCAATTTTGTGATCTTTGGCGAAATGTAAGTTGCTTAAATCATAGGTATCTAACTTAATTATCTGGTCAGGCGGAAGTAATTTCTTTAATTCAAAAACAAAAAGTTCAGCAATGCTTGAAGGGTGCTGCTGTTCGCGTTCTTGTTGAGGTGTCATTTTAGAATCCATATCTACTATGTTACTATTAATAATTATTCAAAGACAATTGATAAATTAATCAAAATTTGGGTTGTTAAATTAGTTGTCAAATGTTAACTAAAGCTGTCACCTAATATATGCGACGTTGACACTGAATTGTTTTAACCGTTTACCGACAATACTACCTGGGGCTTTGCCAACTCGGGCGAGATAGATTCATCGTTTATCGGTACTACGGCCGTGCCGATTGCAAAAAATTCTATTACGTGAGAATCCCAATTGTAGTTTTTTTCATGAACAACTACTCCAGTTACTCCTTCTGCGTTTACGGACATTGCCTCTTTTTGCATCCTATCCATGGCTAATTCTCTGGCAGAATATAAAGCTTGGCTAAAGATAGCTATTTCAGTATTCTTGCCGATGTTACCCAAAGATCTCATGGTGCCTTGATGTGCTATGTGATATACACATGATCCCATAACCATTTCTAAAGGTCGGTGACCGCTTTGCAATAGAGTCCAGAAATCTTGACCTGACAAATCTGACGTAAATGGTTGCCCGTTTGGTCCCTTAAAGGCTTGCGAGCCGCTTGAATGCACTATTGCGGTACCTATTGCTATAAATTCCAAAAGATTAGTGTCCCATGGCAGTAATTTGACTTCTAATCTAACACCCACGATTCCATCTGCTTTGACGTCTGCCGCTTCTTGTCGCATTCTGGACATCGCGGCCTCTCGTGCTGAATACATAGCCTGCGACAACACGTCCATCTCCTGATTTTGGCTCCATTTCCCATATTGAATGCCTACATGGTAAATACAGGATCCCATAACCAGGGCAACAGGTTCGAATCCTGCTTCTCTTACTAGCAGAAACTCATTAACGCTTAAATCAGAGGTGAATATACCTCGATGATCACCAGTTACGGTGCCTTTAAGTCTGTCTAATGCCCCTTCGGGCAATACATTGTCACCGCTTTGATCTGTCATATTGACTCCTTTGCTTAAGTTGATTTATACGTTTATTTGAATTAACGAACTGGTATCGGACAAGTCGAGTACTGCTTTAATCCCAAGGATATTTCCGTTATGTTTTGTATTTAATTGATTCTTTGACTTGTTTGTATCCTGAAGCACGGTACCCATAGTAATCTGTCTTGCCAAGACGCCGCTTTGACCCATCGCCTGCCCGTCAAAGGGCATAATCTGAAAAATACCGTCGTTACCTAATACGTAATTGCCTTTTTGTTGCATAGCAGCCATTTTAAGTTGAGAAATAGCACTATTTTTAACTTTATTGGCAAGATTGGAAAGGGGTACGACCTCTTGGTTATAAAATGAACCAAACATGCCGCCCTGGTTCAAAATACCGCCTTGGTTTAAGATGCCACCTTGACCAAAAACATTCCCGCTTCCGAATGTGTTCCACTGATTGTAGTTTTGATTTCCAAAACCTGTGTTCATTCCGCCACCAAAACCATAATACATATAATCGTATGCGGCACCGATAGCGATTCCAATTGGAACAAGATTTACTTCAAGCAATCTAACAAATTCCATCGCCGACACGGTGGTTAATACTGGTACGGTGGGAACAGTGGAACTGTTAAGCCCTAAAGCGGTGCCCGTTACCATATAATCCATTTCCGAACCGCCTTGCCCGAGAGCTTTATTTGAAAACTTAATGTCTACTACCGCATGAGCTTTCATGAGTTGAGCTTCGTAGATGAGCCGATATAATGCCGTATCCCAAGCGATTTTGTGGCCGTCGGTCCATGAATAGCCGTAATGATACCAGCAAGTTCCGTTAACCATGCCAAGCGGTCTTAAACCATGGCTTTGAGCTAATGTCAATTCAATCGGTTTCTGGGTGCTTATCCACGGAAGTCTTTTGGCTCCAGTATCGACAAGTCTCTGTTCTACTTGTTTGGGAAGCCTACTTTGAGGCAATACCGCAAGCCATTCATTTTGTAACGCAACTTCGGCTTCGTCCAATTGCCCTGGAGACATTTGAGATCCGACAGTATGACTAATTGCCTTTGCTGCATCTCCCAAATCTTCAATTGCCTTTTTAAATCTATCGAGCATTTAATTATTCCATTAAAAAATTGTGTAGTGTTTCGGCAGCACTTGTGTTACTGTCTGCGGATTGTTCAAGTTCATTCATTAAATTAGCTATCCATACATCCAAGCTCAAAGTTTCTGTTTTAATAACTATTCCTCCCGATTCTTTTAAGCACTTGCCGACCGCAATTTTGTTTGAATTTTCCAAAACATATTTACAGTCTTTAAATGGAATTGTTATCGACTCTATGTGCGTATTCTTAGAAAGAAAGGAATCTTTTACTCGTTTAATATTTACTCCAGGGACAACGTCGCCAAATTTAATAGCCAACGACTCCATAAAAGAAATGATGTCTTCACTGGATTTGCGATTAAAAGCTGCCATCATATCAAAGTCACTCATAGTATTGTACCTTTATCATGTATATATAAATAAGGATGTTTTCTCTTTAATATATTAATTTCGATATAAAAACCCAAGCCGACTTATAATATCAAAATTAAAATTCTTCAATACCAACCCGTCGTTTTCGGGTTGTTTCCGACTTGTTCTAACCAGTAGCTATTTTCGTTACATAGCTTTAAAATACAGTCTAATCTAATAGTACTCGATAAATATAGCAGTTTAACTTGAGTTTAATATTTAGAAAATAATGTAGTAACCAAGATAATTTTAGACTTAATTTTTTAAATCAGCTATCGGGTCGGGGTAACTATCAGTTTGAATATTTGCAGCAGTCCCATTTTTATAGCTATATTAAGGAAAAGTTTAATGAAGGCACTTGGTTGACAACAGGCATGATCTAACCATTAGGTATTGCTATATGCGCAATCGAATAGATTTTAATTACAATTCCGAAAAAACAACAATACAAGTTTTAGGTTTGCTAGGCTTTATAGTGGCAAGTAAATACTTTTACAGGTTTTTGCTTATTTAGATTAAGAAAAACCGCTTTTAACATACGTATTCGCAATTTTGTTTATTGATATATTGATATTGAGCTACTACAAGGAAAATTGCGGTTTTTTCGTTTCTATCTTAAATTAATTCGCATCCAGACAGTGTATTGACAATTTGTAATGATCAAATTCGACAAGGTTTCAAAATCTTATAAGACCAACCGAAACAAAGCATTAAACGAGCTTTCTTTAGAAATTACTAAAGGCGAGTTTGTGTTTTTAGTGGGTCCTTCGGGATCGGGCAAAACAACTTTTTTGAAACTTTTGCTTCGTGAAGAAAAACCAGACAGCGGACGTATCTGGGTTGGCGGAAAAGAACTAAGTTCCATGGGTTCCTTTAAGGTACCATACTATCGCCGTAATTTAGGTTGTGTGTTTCAGGATTTTCGTCTGTTACCCAACAAAACCGTTCATCAAAATGTTGCTTTTGCCCTTGAAGTAATCGGTCGAAGCAGGCATGTTATCGAATCAAAAGTCAGTCAGTCACTGGAAATCGTTGGTTTGGGGAATAAAGCAAATCGGCTGCCCAATGAGTTATCCGGTGGAGAGCAACAGCGCGTTGCGATTGCGCGAGCATTTGTGAACAGACCCTTAATACTATTGGCTGACGAACCTACAGGCAACCTCGATCCCGCAACGTCTCAGGGCATTATGCGAATTTTAGATAAGATCAACCGAACGGAAACTACGATCATTATGGCGACACATGACGTTGGGATAGTAAACATGATGAGAAGGCGAGTAATTCAGCTGGATAAAGGGTCGTTGGTTAGGGATCAACAGCGAGGAATATATGGCATGGAGGAACCCGATACAATTGAAGAAAGACTTACTGGAGCCGTGCGTGCAATTTCTGTCGGCACGTCTGAAAACGAATTAATAAAAGGTCGAAAGCGACTTAGACGTAATTCTGCCCCAACAAAGAGCATCATTGCCGGTTTTGATGAAGACACAGACGATTTAGACTAACTGGGATTATGTCATTTAGTATTTCAAGAGCCCTTAGGGACACATTTATTAATCTTTGGCGGAATTTCCAATATGCGTTGGCCGCCATTTTGACAGTTATAGTTTCTTTGTCTTTGGTCGGTGCGGCGCTGTTAGTAAAACAGGGAGTTGCTAATGCGACAATTGAATGGTCACACGGTGTAGGAATTTCACTGTGGATGAATGCCAATGCAAGTAATTCGGAAGTCAACGGTGTCTCAACACAGTTAAAGGAATCGTCTTTAATTCAAAGCTGTAATTATTTAAATCATTCTGATTCTTATAACTTACTTAAAAGACTGTATTCTAATCAACCTGTCGTTGTTTCAGCTTTTACCGTTCAAACTACACCGACTATCTTTAATTGTGTCTTATCAAATCCAAACGATGCGGTGCAAGTTTATAATCAGTATAGCCATCAGCCGGGCGTGTATACAGTAGTTTATCCTGGGCAAGAGATTAAAACAATGGAGAAAATTACCTCTATATTGCAATTGATTATGTTGGGAATGGCATTATTAATGGTTGTGGCATCGCTTGTATTAATTTTTGTGACAATAAGAATGGCAATATTTTCGCGCCGCAGAGAAGTGGCAGTGATGAAACTGGTAGGAGCTACTAACTGGTTTATTCGGATACCTTTTATGCTTGAAGGCATGATAGAGGGTCTAATCGGTGCTGCAATAGCATCGCTTTTAGTGTTTGCTCTTAGGAGTGTTATGGGCAACTTGGTCAAGAATACTGAAAAACTGGGGACTTCCGGCCAACCTTCGTTATTAAGCGCGACTGTTGCAACTTCACATGAGGCGATTATTATAGGTGTAATATTGATAGTTTCCGGAGCAATAGTCGGTGGCATCGGGTCTTTCGTTGCCGTAAGGCGTTTCTTGGACGTTTAGTTAGGCATATTCACGATCAAAGATTGAAAGGTACATTTATGAAGGGCGTTATTTTGGCCGGCGGGACCGGGTCCAGACTTAAACCACTAACAGAAATAACAAATAAGCATTTATTGCCTGTAAATGATCGTCCTATGATCTCTTGGGCCATCGAGGCGTTAGTTCTAGCAGGAATTGACGAATTGATGTTGGTTACTGGCGGAACCCATGCTGGAGAATTTTTGAGGTTGTTGGGAAACGGTCATGCCTATGGATTAGAGAGGCTTCTTTACGCCTATCAGGATAAGCCGGGAGGAATTGCTGAGGCACTCGGACTCGCCGAGAGATTTGTTGGCGATGATCCAGTACTTGTTATGCTGGCAGACAATATCGTTGAATATAGTATCAAAGAAGCCGTCGAAAACTTTACAAAAAATCCTGTAGGAGCCAGAATAATTTTGACCAAAGCGGAAGGGCCTGAACATTTAAGGCATTTGGGAGTACCCGAAGTGAAAAATGGCAAGGTCGTACATATAATCGAAAAACCGGAAAATCCACCTTCGGATTACGGAGTAACGGGTATCTACATGTATGAAGCTTCTGTCTTTGAGATAATTAAAACCTTGGAGCCATCGGGTAGGGGTGAATTGGAAATTACTGACGTGAATAATCATTTTATAGACAAAGATATGATGGCTTATGACATTCTGGAGGGTTTCTGGGGCGATGCCGGGGAGTCGATTGATGCTTATTGGAAGGTAAATGATTTTGTCCGCGCAAACGGCGCCAATAAACTACGTAATTAAAAATAATTTTGAGAGTCGGTTTTTAACATCGGCGATTTATTTATTTTTTAAATTTTAAAATTCTATTCTTATCTACATAATTTATTTTTACATGGTATCTTTTTGTATAAAAACAGTACCGACTTCTGTTTTAGTTTTTTATGTATCATGCCGATTGTTACTATGTGAGATTTAAAAATTCAAAAAGTCTCTTTGGGAGAAACTTAGGCCGTAATGAAGTTTTAAATAATTCGGGTTTGCCATTTACAGACGAAACGGCTGTTTATTATTCCAATTTAAACAGAGATTTGACATTTCCGACATCAAATAATGGTGATTTGCATCACAACCAACAAATTCAACAGTTTCGCAGCGGTTCTATTTATTATAATGAATTTGACTTACCGCTTCCAGTTGATGAAAATTCTGAAAATCAGAACAAATTCAACAAAAAAACTGGCAATATATTAAAAGTAGTTTTTGTAATATTTGCTTCAATGTTGGTAGGGGTGGGTATAGTTCTGATGTCGGGTTATACTTCGGTTCAAAGGCAATCGACGAATTCAATTCAGTACAGATACTTAAACAGTGAATTTGACAACAGTTCGCTATATTCAAAATCGAGCCAACATCTAATCATACCCTTTAGTGAGTACATCTTAAAAACCTCATCTTTGTATGGAATCGCTGTATCGAGCCCGAGTGGTTTTACGCTTTACCAGACGCGATCGACCAATCTTTGGTCGATCAACGTAAGCAGTCAGGGTAAATTTTATTGGATTCAAGTAGCGGTACTTACCAGTAAGGGATGTGCCTATTTTGTAGATAACCATACTCCCAGTGCGATATTTGGCGCAGGGGTAGGGGAGTGGTATTCTGTAACTAATTCACAGTCTCTGGCTTGTTCGTCTTCGGTTACGCCAAGCGGAAAACATTTCTTAGGTTGGAATAAGTTTTAGGAGACGCTTAAGGATTTAACCGCATCAGCCAATCTTTGTTTACATACAGCGTAATCAACTTTTCCAGCTGCGCTTCTGCCAATGGAATCCACAAAAATGAGGTGCTTCGGGATCTTATAAGCCGCTAATCTGCTTTTGAGATCTTCTCGAATTGAATCTGGATTGATTTCAACTCCAGGAGAACATTGAACTAGAGCGTTGACAGTCTCTCCGAATTTATCGTCCTTCAGACCTACTACTACGGCATCCAAAACACCAGCAGACTCCTTAATGAGCTCTTCGACCTCTTCGGGAAAAACCTTTTCACCTCCGGTATTTATGCAAACAGATCCTCGTCCCAGCAGGTGAATCGTTCCGTCTTCGTCTACTGTCGCATAGTCACCAGGAACCGAATAACGTTCTCCATTGATTAGAGGAAAAGTTTTATTCGTCTTATCTATGTCTTTATAGTATCCGATAGGTGTGCGTCCCCTTAAAGCAAGTCTTCCCGCTTGGTTAGAACCTCTAGGAATTTCATTATTATTTTCGTCGATAACTTTAGCCTCAGGTCCCAATACAAATTTCGCAGTATCTGTAATCGAATTAGATGTCGTAACGCTAGCTCCCATTCCGATGGCTTCAGAGGATGAAAATATATCTGCCAATAAAAGAGTCGATTTGTGACGAAGCAAACCCTCTTTGACATTTGCAGACCACATAACACCCGAAGAGAGCACCGCAAAAAGAGAATTTAAAGACCACCTACCGGTATGTTCGTCCAATGTTCTTAATATGGGTTTGGCAAATGCGTCTCCGACGATTGAAAGAGTTTGAACTTCAAATTCGTCAATTAGATCCAGAAGTTCGGTTGGGTCGAAACTTCTTTTCGTTAATGTAACTACTGTGCCCCCTCCGAGTAAGGCCGCAAATGCCGTAAAAGCACCTGTTCCGTGCATTAAAGGAGACCCTGACAAATGAACGATTCCTCTACCTTTAATGACTTCGTTAACAACGTCAGTTGAACCTTCTCCGGGCCATTTTATAAAGCTTGAAGCGTTCAACAATGAAAATAGATCGTCTTGTCGCCACATAACGCCTTTAGGCATGCCGGTAGTTCCACCGGTATAAAGCAGATACAGATCATCAGGAGATCGTTCAAATTTCGGCTGAAAATCAGGGGAGTATAAATTACCTAATTTGGAGTAATTCGTAGCCCAAATCGGACAGTCTTGAGTGCCGTCGTCAACGAATAGCCAGCCTTTAATTTTGGGCAGTTTATTTCTTATGCTTTCAATCTTCGGCACGAAACATCCGTGAAATATAACGGCATTTACATCTGCATTGTCCCACAGATAAATTAATTCATCTTCCACGTATCTGTAATTTGTATTAACAGGACAAACCGAAGCCTTAAAGGCGGCAAATAGAGACTCTGTAAACTCCGGACAATTATAAAGATATTGAGCAAAACCGTTTTGGCGATTCACTCCGACATCGATTAACCAGTTCGCAATTCTTGAGGCATTTGTATTGAAGGTCGCCCATGATCTAATGTCTCCCGTAGTAGCTAAAGCAGGGAGATCAGGTATAGTTCTTGCAATAGCTTCGAAAACGTCCGCAAAATTCCATTCAGTCATATTTTATGCCTTCTAAATATTGTTATTTATTAAAAATAATACTGTAAATATAGTCGGCATTTCAAGTTGATCCAAAGCCTGCGCATCTTAAAGAAAGCTTATTTCAGCACTTCATCTAGATTGTCATCTGCTTAACGGCAAAACACAAAACTTAACACCACTATGAAACCAGTTGGTTCATATTCATTAAAACAAATCATCAATTCTTACTGTCGCACGTTACGGTCCGTAGTAAACAATTTGAGTTTTGGTTGCTGAATCATGCAATGCTAAACCGCCGTTAGCCCACAATGGCATTAAGATATCAACTATTCCAGCAAGGGCAATGATCTTGAGCAGAAAAAATGGAAAAGAGCCAAAAGCAAAAAGACCGTACATTATTCCCATTCTCAAATAACACGTTTGAAATGAAGGCTGTTGGTTTGTGCCGCTCTTAATTACACGAATTTTCATTACACGTTTTCCTATTGTACCTTGAGTAGAAGAATCCAGAAAAGCGAAATATAGGCAATCTAATGCAATTACGATCAAATAAATTACAAAAGCAGCGGCATAAAAGCTAGAATTTGAACTCACGGTAATTCCGTGGTTGGTCGAGCTATATGTAACTGAATTAGTATTCGAAAGAAATAAAGCAGCGAAAATTGCGTAAATAATAAAGTTCGGGATCATCAAAATCAATCCGTCCAAAATAATTGCAACTACGCGCTTGCCCCATAAACCAGCCCCTGAAGATCCGCTCTGAGGATTTTGACCGAAACCGTAGTTGGCTGCATTTGGTTGGGGTTGTGCGTAATACGATCCTCCGCCAGGGGCGTTCGGAGAAGGTTGCCCTTGATAGGGATTCTGTTGATACGGATTAGCCTGAGGAGTTTGTGGATATCCTTGCGGTGGAGTATTGTAAGGCGGAGGTGTAGTTGGATATTGCTGGCTCTGACCAGGATTTCCGTACGGTGAACCTGGCGGTTGTTGCCCGTACGGATCGGGCTGTTGTTGGGAATTATTAGGATCTTGTGCATTAGGGTCATATGGATAGTTGGTCACTTCTTTAACCTTTCTTTAAACTCGTACCGATACTTAATAATATCAGAAAAACCTGAGTTAATTATTTTATTGCAATAAAAAAGGAAATTTTGATACCGCTTTTGAGTATAACGGTTGAAAGTTTAACCACCCAGAGAACGCACTGCCAACTTTTTCGGCTCGAGCTTCAGCAATATCGTTCGCGATCCGAAGTGGTTTACCACAGCTATCCGCCAAAATTTGAGCCTTACAAGACCGTTCCATTGAAATTAACCACCATACAGCTTCATCTATTGTCTGTCCTACAGTAATTAAACCATGATTCTGCAAAATACAGGCCTTATTTTCCCCAAGCGTGTATGCTATATTCTTAGCTTCTTCCACAGTACCAAAAGACAATTCAAAATCAGTATATATAGAATGATCTTTATAGAAAGCGCAGGCTTCATAAGTAATTGGATCAAGTAATACGCCTAAAGTCGAATATGCCTCAGCATACATCGTGTGCGCATGCACAACAGACATTACATCGGTCCTGAGCGAATAGACGGCGCTGTGTGTCACAAATTCATCATCATTTATTGGATAATCTCCAGAAAGAGTAATTCCGTTAATATTAACTTCAACCAACTTAGACACCGAAACATCGCCAAAAGCAACACCATATGGACTTAACCAAAAATGATCCAAAAATTCTGGATCTCTGACGGACAATAAACCAGAAACCCCGTTATCGAAACCCAATTCTCCCAACGCAACACAGGAAGCCGCTAAATGTTCTTTTATATAAAGTCGCTGAGCATCAATAGAATCAAATACAGGTATTTCCCATCTTTTAATAGCCATATATAAAGTTTAGCAGCGAGTATTAAAAATAAAGAATTATAGTACTGTTATTTACTACTTGACATAAGATATATTCTCGGCGGTTAAAACACAACACCGATCTAATATCAACTTGTCCCCAACGTTAATTGAATGTTGTATTCATATCCGCCGCTATATACAAAAAGCACAACGGCGGTACCAGGATTCATCGAATCCACTGCGTTAACCAAAGCTTGGGCAGAGTTAATCGGCGTGGAATTTATCTTAACTATAACGTCACCAGGTTGTAGGCCGACTTGTGAGGCTGGTGAATTATTTACAACGCTTTCGACAACCGCACCAGAAGCCGGTAAAGGTCCGATTCCATAATAGGATCTTGCAACGCTGGTAAGATCCCCGACGGTAATTCCTAGATAACCATGAGTGCTGTTTGTGACTGAGGAAGTTCGCAAAATAGGTATAAGAGACAATACCTTTGATGCGGGTATCGCAAATCCGATATTTTGAGCTGGGGCATTGGCTGACGACGATGACGCCGCAGCTGTGTTAATTCCAACAACATTTCCGTTAAAATCCACAAGCGGTCCGCCCGAATTGCCTGGGTTTATCGGAGCATCCGTCTGAATCATGTTTGTAAGCGTTTCGGTAAGTCCAGTTGTCGGATCGCCGGCAGGAACCGTCCGGCCAACGGCTGAAATTATGCCTTCGGTTACGGTCGGTCCGCCCTGAAGGGCCAATGCGTTTCCGATTGCCAGCACCCATTCCCCTACCTGGAGGCTGTTTGATCTCGAAAAATTTATGGTCGGGAGATTAGAGACATTTTGAATTTGAAGCAGCGCAACATCGTCTTTAGGATCCGTATTTATTAAAATTGCTTTTTTGGTAACATTATTGTTTGCAAATGTCACGGTAATCGATGTAGCACCTGCTATCACATGGTTATTGGTAATTACCTGACCACTGGTGGTGATTACCACCCCAGTTCCCTGATCGGAGTTCCCGTTTGCCTGGCTTACACTAATAGACACAACTGCGGGTAGTATTTTTTTTAATATCTGTTGTACTTGCTGTTGAGTCGGTTGCGAAATGGTACTAATATTCGGAGAAAATTGTTTGACAATAATCGTTTTTTGCACCCCTATTATATAGGTGACTGCCGAACCCACAAGTGCACCAATTAACGCACAGCTTATAATTAGAAGAACAAATAATTTAGGCTTGTTTTGGTTAGACAGGCGTTTGTTTTTAATAAACTTTCCCGAATTACTTCCATCGACACCTATAGCGGTATCATCGCCGTTGATTCCATCTTCAGCATCAGTCTCATGGTTGTCGCCATAATCAAAGGACTTTACTTCTTCAGCCAACGATGAATTTGTCGCTCCCCTATAATCCAAACCTTGCGGCGAACCATTCAACCCCTCGCCAAAATTTTTGACCATGTCTTTTTGATTCGATTCAGTCTCTGCGTCTTTGGGACTGTCAAACGGATTTTCACTATAGATATCGCTCATGCAACTTCATTCCCTAACGTACTTACAATGTTAATAGATACTTTAGCTAATAAATTTGCCGGAGTCCTTATGTTTCATGAAACTTTAAGTATTTTATAATCAAAATAAAAATTAATGCTTATATTTTCTATTTCATTTTACCGTAAATCGATTAGCATTCCTAATGTTTTATTAATATCATTTTCCAAGAATTTGGATATATCGGAATTTTGACTACCGTACCTTTTCTGGCTTTGTTAAAAATATTCACATAATGATAAAAATGGTAACCGTGAATTTGTGGAAAAACCCAGTCGCTCGGAACCGCTACAAAAGCAGCTACGAATAGCAACAAAATGGCCAGCATTCGCATAATATCATTTTTTCCGACAAAGACTATCCACAAAAGTCCCGTAAAAAGACTAAAGATCAAAATGAATTCATATCGTACGCTGGTGCCTGGAAAAATCATTAAGATCATGCCGGTAGTTTCACCGGGACGGATAGATATAATGCCACCGAGCATAATTAAGGTACCGTACAAAATCATAATACGCATTGCAAAATTTGACTTAATTAATATCCATCCAAATATAATCGCTCCAAGCACCAAACTAGCACTCCGAAGCGACGGCAGTGTAAACCAAATACCCCGGAATAGGTATGAATAATTGTGCATTCCAATCAAGCTACCCATAATCACTTGACCCGTAAACACATAAATTATCTCCTTAGCCGCGTACAAGACACCCCTTGCAAAAATTTTGGTATGTGAATTACGAATGAAATACATTTGAAGAATTGAACACGCTACTGAAGTCATTAAGAGACTTAGACGATACTTGTTTCTTTCTGTAAGATATTTGGCAAATATAAACGGTAATAGAAATATCGCAAACGGTCCGGTTAGACATGTTGTAACAAAAATGGCAATGTCAGCAATTATTTGCCATTTGGTTACTGGACGTCTCGCAATAACTATAAATATTGCCAACAAAGCTAGTCTCCAATTAGAATTAGTCAAAATAAGACTAACTTCAAAGCTATTGGGCAATGCTACATATACCACGCATAGAATTACTCGCTGCCATTGCTTAGGCAAAAGGACTTCCATTCTCGATGACAATATATAAAATAACGGCAATGTCTGAACTGCTACTGCACAAATATTGAAAAACAACGGTGCGAACCGCAGCGGAAACAAAACGTCAATTTGAGCTAATAATCGCTGGAAAGTTAATAAATATCCGCTGTTTGGACGAGTAAACGCGCTAAAGCCGCTGTCTGGCCTAAAGATGTTGCTTAAAAAACTGTAGTTGTAAGCATCCGCATACCATGCTTGTCCATCTTCAGCATAGAATCTGGCATGAAATATCGAGCCCGGTCGACGAGAGATCATTAAAATTACGCAAAAAATGATAAACAATGTGTAGAAAAAGAGTTTTTTCTTCGATGAAGATGACATTTTTTGAATTACAGCGGCTACGAACCCATGAGTTCTTAAATACAGTTTTATGGGCGTTGACGATTTTTCGGTTATGGTATCTAAGTTGGTCAATTTTCTTATTGGACTGAACGTTTTTTTTAATTTTAAGGAGATTAGTATCAGAGAGCGATATTAAAACTATATTTTAGAATAATAAAATTCAACGCGATATGATATTCGTCTACCTAAAGATACTACCTTTAAAAAATGTGTTATTTGCAAATCGCAATGTACGAAACAATGCAATTTATTTATTCAGTAAATAACAATTATAACGATGAATATTCGATTGATTTTGAACAATATTAATATTATTTAAACATTGACGCGAATCTTGGCAACTTTTAATTGAGACCACTAAATTTTATATTAAAATTAAAACCAAGATTATTAAAACATCTAACAATTTTGTTACAACAACGCATTAAAAAATATGGCATATCGAATTGATATTGAAATAACCAGCATAAGAGACTTAAATACTTTCACTTGGAGAAAACTAGGCGCAAAACAGCCGAAAGGCATTGTGTCTAAACAAGTTATAGGATCCTCGGTTAAAGTCGGGGATTCATTCAAAGTGGAAATTGAACAAAGCCTTGACGGCATAGACATCGTATCGGTAATTGACAGTAAAAAGAAAACGCAAGAATCAAACTCTCAGTCAATTGAAATAGGCATAAAAAAAGATAAGCCGATGCCCAAGGTAACACTCACCCCGGCTGATAAGAAAAAATCGAAATCAGGATCATTTTTGAAACACGACAAATCTGATAGAAAATTTGACGGAAGAAGAAATAAAAACGAGAATGGTGGAACGGAGAAAAAACGACCCACATATCTAAAGGTTTCTTGGGATAAAACCGATGCCTTAATGGATTCTTTGTCAGTTCAAGAAAAACCGATTGCGGAATTTCTCGTTAAAGGCGGTTTGCCAGCAGTAAGGGCTGCGATTAAAAAGCAGAACGAAGAGGCTAAGGCCAGTAATATGCCTGAAGTTACCGAAACGGGTCTTATCTCTATTGCAGAAAAGCTACTTCCGCAAATAAGAAAAGTTCAGTGGGAAGACAGGGCTGCATCGGCTTTGCTTGCAGGTTCAAGATGTCCGGTTCGTGAGCTGAAATCATTGCTTGCTTCAGGTGATCCGAAGGACGAATCTCTTAAAGAACAAATTAATAATCTAAAATCATTAGTTAAAACTGTTGTAGAAGAGCAAGTTCAACAATGGAAAGCGAACCTAAAACAAAAGGCAGAAAACGGTGAAATAAAAGAAGCTCTCGAATTGTTGGCTAGCCCGCCGGACAGGACCGCAAAAATTGAAGCGACATTGCTCGAATTGATTGTTAACTGTACTAATGAAAAATTGAGAGACGAAGTCGAGCCAGATCATTGGATTGAAATAATTGAAATGATTGCTAGTTCTTCTTTAAGAACTAAGATAATTGTAGAGAAAATACCATTTGATGCTACGGGTGCTACAGTGGCTTGCGCAAAAAAATTCTCAGGGTTTATCCCTTCACTGGCTCCTTTATTGGGACTCAAAATACCCCCTCCTCCAAGAGTCTCAAAAAACACCCTGATCATTAGTCAATAAATGCTCAATCAAATAACATAACAAAATTTCATTTGAAATTTGTATATAGTTATTAAATAATAATTAGATAACTAAATTAATGAGATATACCCATTCAAATATCACATATTTGATTGACTTTCAAACGAATGAACATCAATTTAATAATTTTGACATAACGATCAAACCACCTTTGGCACCGATAGATTCAAACAATGATTTTGAAGCCAAATCGCCAGCTAATGAGTAACACTCAATCCTCAATTTATAATCATCATCTTGTCGTGATTGACCTGAAATCACTAATTTATCTATATTATTCTCGAGATATCTGTACATTTTAGTAGCTATTCGTTGTCGGCGATAGTTTGGGGTTACAATAATATACAGCAATGAAACGACGTTTTCGACATTTACAAATTCAACAAATCCAACAACACTGGCATCAACCTTTGCAATTAAAAATAGATGCCCCTTTGAAGGCCAAAAACTCAGATAACTTTTTAAGGTAAGTCCTCCGCGTTTCGAATCCAATTTGGCCGTTTCCGATAGTTTTAAGTCAGTAATAATAGCCCAATCTTTAGCAGATATCTCCTCAATACTTTTACATATTGTAAAACCTAACAAATCTTTGATAACCTTATTATCGTTTAGGTTGGTTTTATCATCGTCGAACTTCATTATGGGTGCACTTTAAAAAACCAATATTTATAGTCTTTGGAGAATTCGTTAATTAATAACATATTCGAAATTTAGGGCTAAATAAAGAATTTGAAGATATTTTTAATGCTCAAACTAGCAGGGCTTCTAACTTGGCCAGTACGGTTCGTCTTTTGCGATGGTCTCGTTCATAGCTAAAGATCAACCGAAGCTGCTCTTGCTGCAATCCATCAAGGCGCGAAATTACCTGTGACGCAGCTAAGGTGTCGTAACTAGCGATTCCCAACTGACCTGAATCAACAGATTTTTGGAGTTTGTCGGTATTTATGCCATTATTAATTAAATCTGGTCCAGTCGTCTTATCTTTGGTGGCATTAGTATTATCTTCACCCTTGTCAGAGTAAGCATCTGAATGATTTGGGCCTATATTTTGATTAAAATATTTCTCTACAAATTGACGCGATGTTAAAGCAAATTGGCTGTGAATTTGTCTAGAACCATATTCAGTTGCGATCTTACCGACCGCTTTAGCCATAGCCGTTTTAGAGTCAAAGGTAGCCTTACCTACTTCACTGGCATGGGTTACAGCATCAGATGCTAGTTTTATCGCACCAATGGGGGCAAAGATTGCATAATCAATAAACTTCTCAACCGAATTTTTCTTCGTCATTTTTAAATTGCAGGTAGGTAAGACATGTCTTAAATAATCAATAAATATAAGGTTAAAGGAATTTTGTACATTTTGC
The DNA here is from genome assembly GCA_021852345.1 of Actinomycetes bacterium. Classification (GTDB taxonomy): domain Bacteria; phylum Actinomycetota; class Acidimicrobiia; order Acidimicrobiales; family JABEUL01; genus JAJZNL01. Next base: position 66,130 of record JAJZNL010000014.1, on the reverse strand, counting down.
AAATATGTTCTATAAGTCGAGCAGTCGACTGCGAAAATTCAAGACAAGATCTATATACAATCTCGACAAATCTGCTTTCTCTTATCAGCAAGCTGATTTAATTTTTTTACTAGAAAACACGAACTGCAAGTAAACTCATCATCTTGCTTGGGAATTACGTCAACAATATCGTCAATCGGATCATCGTCGAAATAGTATTCCCCGTCTTCATCGTCATCAGGGTGGTCGCGATAATCAAGATTTTGCTTTATTAGAACTTCGACGCTTGATTCATCCTCATCAAGTTCCTCATCCTCGTCGTCAAGATCTTCGTCGTCGACGATATCATCCTCATCCTCGTCAATATCCTCGATGGCTTCTAGATCTTCGATATCTTCGATGTCCTCTAGATCATCCAACTCTGTTAAATCTTCGATATCTTCAAGATCATCGGCCTCTCCTTCGAATTCGCCTGAATCCTTTTTTGGCATTACTCTCCTCGCATTATTTCAATTTGCAACACAATAGATTATAATCACCCATAATTCACAGTCAATTCTTAATCGTTAGTTCCGGAACATAAGATGATGTTATAGCTGTCATCTATTCAAAATAAAATTTTGTTACATGCATAATAGCAAACTATAACCGAATTATTGCAAATATTACAGTAGTTTTTTAAAGAAATAACTAAAAGTAAACCCGGACGACCTTTGGAGCCACCAAATTTTGCCTTGATGTTATCTACTCAGTCGTCCCAGCGGTTTACTCATCGCAACAGCCCCATCATCAAACTAATAAAATTTTCCGAAGGGACATCAATAGTTAACTACATTAACACAAATTTTGCAAGTAGATTTTTAAAAATTTTGTTGATCTAGAAACAGATATTTATAAACAATCGAAGTTCAAGCTTTAAGAAATAACGCTCTTTTTTTCTAACCGCCGTAACGCATCCAGGCGTTCAAAATCGTTGTCGCTGTAATCTACATACTTCATCGAATCAGCCACCAGACCGTGCTTTGCTTTGCCAGCAATAAGCTCATGCATTTTTTGAGCAACCTGTCTATAACTGGCATGACCCTGAGGCGAAGATCTTAGTTCTATCAGGTGCATTGCCTCACGAGCATTCATTTCCATTCGATATCGTACGTTAAAGCCCAAACAGAGGCTGTATGGAGCTTGCTGCTCAAAATGATCAGCTAACTTATAATATAAAGATCTGGATATATCAAAAGTCCGTTCGTATAGGTCTGTTTGGTTTGCCTGTTTGATCAAAGCCGGAACCGAGTATCCAAGATTGGGCGAAAAATCTTGCCATTCAATTGTAAGCATACGATGCCGCTGAAGATCCCTAAATGCACCGTAATCGGAAACTATGTCAAACTCGTATCTACAAGACTCAAATGCTCTTCCGGGCTTATGTCTGCGATTTTGTCGATCACCCACATAGGTTTCGAACAACGCCTTTTTCTGCTCGAAAGGCATTTTCTTAGCCTTGTCCATAAGTATATCCAAAGATATATTCGAGTGCGCATAAAGAATATTGGCAATAATTTTATCCTGCCCGTCTTTGTCATAAGACACCAACTTTACGATATTTTCTGAATTGGCATTTTGTGCGACCGATTTAGAATCGACCGATAAAACCTCTTTGACCAACGAATTTACTCTGGCGTTGTTATCTAGAAAATATCCGGACCAGGCTACTCCTCGGTCTTTTCGATCTACCCTACTTAAAAATGAGGGAATTACTTTTTTAAGTTCGTGAGTTATCATTTTTGCGTAATAATTAGCTTCGGGCAAAAGTGATGCTCGCAACTTCATAATTAGCAATTCAAACGACTGGCCAGTGCCGTAAATACCAACATTAGATAACGCACCCGCTGGCAGTAATCCTCTTGTGGTATCGAGGGCCTTTGCCCTAATGGCTTGTCTCCAGACGAAATCTGAGTCGCCTTTAGGCTTACTGTAAGTAGTATTTAGATACCCAATTATATTTTTCAGAATCGACGAATAGTTGTCAAAGATGGTATCCATCTGACCAACAAAAATTGCACCAAGTTTGGAATCTAATATCTGTTTGTCTCTGTAATATCGATAAAGTCCATTTGTTAAGCGCGTATCATAGGCGATGTATCTCGTAGATTGTTCTAAATACGCCTGCAATCTTGACCATTCTAAGATTTTTGTAAGTAAGTTAGAGGACTGCTCGCAAGCTAAATGTACACCGCCTAACTGTGCAACCGAATCATCACCATACTCGAAGAATACCTTTTCGTATAGCTGCTCAGCCCTTTTCAAACCTATTGTAGCGTCTAAGGTAATGTCGCCTTCGAGATCCAGATCGCCGACGAATTCGTCTAAGAACAGCCTTCTGAGGCTCTTAGGTGATCGTGAATATCTAGCAAAGAGAGCACCTTTTACGACCTCAGGAAGATTGACAAGTGCAAATACCGGTTTGTCTAAATTTGTGAAATATCTTTTTAGAATAATTGCTTCAGCCGGTGTAAATTTCTCTGTGACGTATATTGACATGACAAATATAAACTTTAGGTAATTTTTAAATTGAACTAGTGTTATTAATCAAATTACCACTGACGGTAATAATATCACGATCCAAAAGGCTGACAAGCTCCTTAAATATATTTCCGTTAGTTCGGTTACTAAAGGCTGCAGCCAACTGATTTGCCAAATCGATCATTGTACGAATATTTTTAATTAGCTCGCCTGCTGACAAAAATCCCTTTTCCACCACATACTCAAACGGTACCTGTTTGGCCCAGCTGATTGCTGGCGCCACAAACATCGGATCCGGTTCTTTGGTCGGCTGAAAGTTAAATCCATATTCGATTGATTGAATAGCCTCAAAGGTCTCTTCTAAATAAAGTAAGCTTTTCTCTACGCCAGGATTAATAGCTAGGGTTTGATAGAAATGTTCTTTAGCCTTTTTAGCAAAGTTCCTGTTTCCCCCACGTCTTTCAAATATACACGCCGCCAAGATCGCACAGACAGATAGTGGATCCAACTTGTCCATGCCAAAATTCAGTAAGAATTGATGCAACAACAAATCGCTTTCAGAATAAATACTTTTTAGCTCATATCCGCCTTCGGTAATAAACGAGTTATTTATATATCCCAGCGATGTTAATATTTTTTGACGTTGATTAAATTCTCGAGTCAAGTTTGTATTACCGCGGTATTTGGCAAACGTTTTATTCAAAAAAGCACGAGCTTTATCTTCGTTAAACCTATTGAGGAGATTGAGCACCGTATTGTATGTCGGTTTAAAATTTGAATTTACTACATATTCGCTGTTTTTTGCAATTTCAAACAATGTGCTCGGCGGTGTCTTGTGATCTACGGGGAGAATTACCCATCCCAAATCGTCCAGCCCTCTCCTCCCCGCTCTTCCGGCCATTTGCGTAAATTCAAACGGATCCAATTGTCTGATACCGAAATCGTCTCGTTTGGAATAGCTATCAATTACAACGGTTCGTGCCGGCATATTTATGCCAGTTGACAACGTCTCGGTTGCAAATACAACCTTTATTAACCCCCTGAAAAACAGAGATTCAATAATCTGTTTGACTGGAGGTACAACTCCACTGTGATGACTTGCCACACCCATGGATAATCCCTTCAGTAAAGTATCTATTCGAAGTGCCATCTGATCCCTTAGGGAGATTGCGCTTAGGGCGTATTCGGTATATTTTTGTACCCGTTTAGAATCTGATTTACTAATAAGCGGAACACCGTATTTTATGTAATCGCTTACTGCAAAATCGCATGCATTTCGAGAAAATATAAAATAAATTGCTGGAAGTCGATCGGTCTCGTTTAGATTGTCAATTACCTCAAATCGGTTTGGCTTTAAAATTTGAGTAGAGTTTGATCGGTATAGCGATCGCTCAAGGTTGCTGATTTTTTTGTATGATTTATTAGAATCTAAACTAATTGTTTTTAAAGAATAGTTAGCTTCTGGCGATATGAAATACAGACCGGAATTCAATGGCACCGGTCGATTAGAAGACTTTATTATAAACGTATCACCGTGAACCGCCGAAATCCATTTCCCCATTTCAGCTACGTTAGAAATAGTCGCAGACAAACAAATAATTGGAACCGAGCGGTCTAAATTAATTATTATCTCTTCCCATGTCCCTCCCCTAAAGCGATCCTTAATAAAATGTATTTCGTCTAGAATTACAAGACCTAAGTTCTTGTTGACATTTTCGGAATATAGTTGATTCCTTAAAACCTCTGTAGTCATGACCACAAGACGCGCATCGGGATTAACGGTTGTATCCCCCGTAATTATTCCAACCTCGTTCTCTCCAAATATATTGACTAATTCCTCATATTTCTGATTTGATAGCGCTTTAATAGGGGCTGTATAAATCACCGAATTGTTTAAATTTAGATATTTTGTAATTCCGTACTCGGCTATGAGTGTTTTGCCAGAACCTGTTGCAGCTGACACAAGTACAGAAAATCCTGCATTAACGAATGCAATCGCATCACTTTGAAATTTATCAAGTTTAAAGTTAAAGTCTTTTAATTGATATTTCATTTGTTCATGGTTATTATTTATAAATCTTGACGTTAGCGACCGTTTTGCATAAAAACATTGCAGATAGTAAACATTAACGCATTATTACAATTCAATAGAAAAATACTAAATAATATTTAATTTAAAGAATCAGTCACTTTGGGACTACTTCTGACGAATATTCTTCCCACAATTATCGCTAATTCATAAAATATATAGAGCGGAATTATCATTGCAAACATCGAAAATGGGTCTGAACTGGGAGTTAATACGCCTCCCGCTATCGTTATTAAAATCATGGCATATCGCCTAAAGTTTTTGAGTTGAACGTAAGTTACAACTCTAAGAAGCTCAAGACCCACCAAAACTACCGGAAACTCAAATGTTACTCCGAAGATTAACATCAATGCCAGCAATAGACTTATATATTTATCGGCCGTGTAATTTGCATATAGGTTATTGCCAGCAACAGCCGTTAACCATTGCAACGCATGCGAGTAAGTTACATAGGCTATGCCAGCACCCAATAAAAAAAACACCGCTATTGCGATATAAATAGGATAAAGATACTTTCTTTCTTTTTTAGTTAAACCAGGAGCAATAAATTTCATTAACTGATAACTTATAAAAGGAAAACTAAGAAGCAATGCCGAATAGGCGGTTATTTTTATTCTGACCGCGAGTCCATCCAATGGGGACAGCAGAATCAGCTTACAGTGGTCAATATTAGCCGAACACAAGGGGTGAGTTACGAAATCCAAAATATAGTTATAGCAGACATTAGTGATCCCAATTGCTATGACAAATATGATGACACTCTTAATAAGACGTGACCTAAGCTCAACTAAATGTTGCATCAAAGGCATAGACTTTTGATCGTCGCTAATCGTCGCTTTTTTGAACATCTTCAATTTAATCTTGGATCTTCAACGGACCATATTAAATTGCCTTCACCAAATCTGTTTATCGATGATCTGAATCGTGCATCGCCTGCAACTCCAGATTGGCTTGCCTCGTCAAGTATTTCGTTATGTGTAGAAGTATTCTCAAGTGAAGCGGTCTTATTTATGGCGCTCCCAGTAATATAGGACGAAATATAACGAGACGGTCTAACAATTGATCTAATTTGATTAATCTGACCCATAATCTCTTCGGACGGTACGTCTGGAGCGACATTTTTTAATTCCTGAGTGAATTTTTCTTTATAATCATTTAATTTGGATGCGAAATTACCTGCTTTTCTTGCCAATCCAGGCAATTTTTCAGGGCCGACGAAAATAATCGCTACGACAAGTATTACTAATATTTTCTCGGGATCTAAATTAAACATTTTTTTGATTGGCTAAAATTGCAATTCCATATGTTATTTTAGCCAATCAAACATGAACTAAGTGTCTAATGAAAGTTACAAAAGATTTAAAATAGTTACGTTTAAGCTTCCTTAAAACTTTTCTGTTACTTTCAACGCTTTGAACACAGTTTTTCAAACGTTCCGTATTCTCTAAAATACTGTCTGTCTGCGTTTTTAAACGTTCAATTTGAGTCGGCATGATAATAACTATCAGACCGACAGTCATTATCATAAACACTGTTGCCGTATATAGAAACACCTGATTCACTTTAAGTTACAACCACTTAAATATAAATGACCCGTGTCTCCACCATATAAGATCAACTTTGCCTATTATTAGTGACCCGCTAACCGGGCCAAAATATCGAGAGTCTTTAGAATCGCCCCTGTTATCGCCCATCATAAAATATTGGTTGGGACCAAGATGCAAGGGTTTACAATTCCCCTGTCCCTGGTAAGGTTTTGTAGAATACAAAATATCATTGTAAGGAACTGAGCAGATTCGCGGAAACGATACTGCCTTAGCAGCTGGAGTAAGCCATGGTTCATTTAACACCTTGCCGTTGACATAAATGGTGCCGTTCGTAGAAGACCAAATAGTTTGGTTGGGAAGTCCGATAACTCGTTTGACCAAGTCCGTACCGGGCGGTTCGCCGGTATCGGCGGGGGGGTTGTGAAATACAACAATATCGCCGACATGAACGGAGTGAAAGTCATAAGCGAGCCTATCCACAATAATTTTGTCACCTATTTGGAGAGTTGGTATCATCGAGCCACTGGGAATGTAATAGTCACTAATTACGAATGTTCTCAACAAAAAGGCAACTATCAGGGCAACAGCGAAAATAATTATCCATTCGGTAACAATTTTTTGAATACGCTTTTTCTGCGGAATTGGATTCGTGTTAGCGGTTCCGTCTTCTAGATTATTTACACCGCCGTCGGTGGTTGACTCTAAACCCATACCGCTATTATCGTTTCCTTCATTGTCGACATTTTGTGAAGTCATACTATCAACTTTAATACAAGGGTCGATTTAAACTTTTTCATGATTATAAATCCACTACTGACTATCCGCTACTTCCCGTAAATTTGCCACGTCGGCAACTGGTTAAGATTAATTATCATGAACAATCTTTTAGGCATGACTCTACAGATACGTGACGAACAACGAAGTTTTTGGAGAAACCCACCAGCGGCGGTATTTACATTCGGTTTCACGATAATGTTTCTTGTGCTATTCAGTACGATATTCGGTAATCAAAAGCTTACAATTCATGGTCTTAAATTCATTGATTACTTTGTACCGTCAATAATCACGCTCGGAATTATCAGTAGCTGCTACACCTCAGTAGCGATGCTGGTCGTTACGAGAGCTAAGAATGGGGCATTTAAGCGATTAAAATTAACTCCTTTACCAAATTTCGTTTACGTAGGAGGGATAATCGGTAGTTCGTTAATTACCGGTTTCATATTAACAGTAGCAACTATGGTTTTTGGTATGGTTTTTTACCATCTTGGACTACCGGCAAATATGGGAATATTTTTACTTTCGATACTGGTCGGTTCAATAACGTTCTGTTTGCTTGGAATCTTAGTAGCTACGTTGATTCCAAATCTTGAAGCGGCACCTCCCATCATAAACGGCATTATTTTACCACTGTACTTTATAAGCGGTACTTTCTATATGGTCCCTTCCAATACCCTAATTTCAAAAATTGCAGAATGTTTTCCAGTTCGCCCTTTTATAATGACAACATTTTATTCATATCAAAGCACAAAATATGTTCCGACCAATTTTAATAGCGGCGGATTTCTTGTCTTATGTGTTTGGGCAGTATTTACCGCTTTATTAACCGTTAGACGAATGAAATATTTAGGAACAAAAAAACATTAATTGATCTAACTGAGGGGTGTCTTCAGATGTTCACTGTTAAGACTTCGATATAAGAAATGCTTAGGACTCATATTTATTCAACATCTTTAACTAACGTTACTAATGTTGTCATTGCTTGCTCGTTATCTGAAATATATTAAAACACTTAATTGAGCAACCAGACAAATAATTCACTTACCATTCTGCCTATATTTTTAAGCTTTTATTAATTCTTCAAGCATATCGCGATCATAGCGATAAAAGGTTCTGCGACTACCCCTGTCTTGCAGAACAGCTACTTCAAGATCTCCAGAGTTTAGCGTTCTGTCGGGACCTTGCAAAATTTGAACAGCTTTTTTCAATGAATCAGCAATCGAATAATGCTCAACTAAAGTTTCGTTTGCTCGCTCTAGTAACGGTTGCGCATCTCCACCGAGTATAACAAAATTGTCCCTGTCGACTACGGTTCCGTCATAGGAAATTTGAAACAGCTGCGAAGGTTCATCTTTGAAGCCTAATTTTGCCACTAAAACTTCAATTTCCAAAGGCTTCATTTCATGTGTGAAAACTTGACCCAAGTATTGAGCGTATAAATTTGCCAAACTTCTCGCATCGACGTCTTCTCTTGAATAGGTGTACCCTTTAATATCGGCATGTCTTATCCCAGCGACCCTCAGCTGGTCAAATTCATTAAACTTACCGACTCCTGCAAATGCTATTCGATCGTGAATCTCGCCAATTTTGTAGAGAGACTTCGACGGATTTTCTGCTGCCAACAGTACTCCGTCTGTGCAAATCAAGCCAATTAAAGACCGCCCTCTCGCAATACCTTTTTGGGCATACTCTGCCCTATCTTTCATTACTTGTTCTGGTGATACATAATACGGCATTGACATAATAACTACCTCAAATATTTATGCGTTTATTAGACTTTCAATCTCGTCATCAGAATATCTGTAGAATCCGTCAGCCGTAACTTTAACTACAATCGGATATATCTTCCTAATAGCATCTACCCCGCCAGTGGCCGAATCCTCGTCGGCCGCATCGGCAAGTGCCCTCAAGGCAATTACTGCAGCTTCATCTGAAGACAGATCCTCTTTAAAATTCAACTTAATAAGCGATTTGGCGTCTCTACCACCAGAACCGTTAGTTGCAAATTCAAACTCTTCGTATCTACCGCCCGTAACGTCATAGCTAAATATTCTTCCAGTCTTATTCGCCAAATCATAACCGGCATAAAGAGGAACCACAACCAGCCCTTGCATTGCAAGCGGTAAATGAGCTGATAGCATCTGTGACAATTGATTTGCCTTACCGTCCAAAGACAGCATGGAACCTTCAACCTTTTCATAGTGCGATACTTGGATTTGGAAAACCTTAACCATCTCTACTGCGGGACCAGCCGCTCCAGCTATGGCAATAGCTGAATGCGAATCTACTGCAAATACCTTTTCCATCGACCGGTAGGCAATTCGATTTCCTTCTGTGGCTCTGCGATCACCCGCGACCACCACACCTTCAGAAGTCTTAACGGCTAAAACCGTTGTACCATGTCTAATGTCTGAAGCATCAAATTTCGCTATATCGCCTGAAATATTAACTTTATATTTGGTCAAAAGCGCTTTAAAATCCGGACCTGGATCTTGATCGACACTAAAGATAGGTAAAGTCACTCTCCGCCTTTCTGAACGTAGTTTCTAACAAACTCTTCGGCGTTTTCTTCCAATACTTCATCGATCTCATCCAAAAGATCGTCCATCTCGGCTTTTAATTTTTCTCCACTTGAAGATGTGTGTACCGATACCAATTCATCGGCCGTTTCTTCAGTGACCTCTTTGGACTCAGTCGGTTTTCTTTTTTGTTCCCGTTCGCTCATAGCACTAACCTTATTTAATAAATATATTTTTTATGATTCTAGTTTTTCAATCAACTCATCAACTGAATTTGTTTCATCTATTAAATTAGCAACAATTTCAAAGGTTCCTTTCATAGGATCGAGCATAGGTATTTTTTTAAGAGACTTTCCCCCTAAATCAAGTACAATTGAATCCCAGTTGGCGCTAACAATATTAGCAGGCCACTTAGACAACATTTTTCCTCTGAAGTAAGCTCGGGTTGAATGTGGAGGTTCTTTTTCGGCAACTCTCAATTCACTCTCCATAAACAAAGTTTCCATATTGGCAAGGTTGAAAAGTGACTTATCATCTCGGATGTCATGATATTGAAGGTCTATCGCTGCAAGCTTTTCAGATCTCCAATTTAGACTATGTTTGTTTCGATATGCATCCATAATTCGATACTTTGCTATCCAGTCTACTGTTTTATACAGAGAGAGCGGGTCCTGGGAAAGACCTTCGAGAGTATTTTCCCACCGTTCTAGAATCTGTTTGGCAATTTCATCTCCTCCGACTACCTCTCCACCGCCTTTTAATACATAATCTTGTGCGGCTTCCAAGAATAGGTACTGTATATCAAGTGCAGAAAATTCCTTAGAACCGTCAGCTTTCAACAGATAAGTTAATTCAATATCGTGCGAAATACGTTTTATATCTCTCACGGGATCTTCCAAACGTAACGAACCTTTAAAGAATACATTATCTTCTATCATTGCCAACACCAATGCGGTTGTGCCCAGCTTTAAAAACGTGGATACCTGGCTCATATTGGCATCCCCCAAAATAAGGTGAAGTCTTCTGTATTTCTCGCTATTGGAATGGGGCTCATCTCTAGTATTTACCAACGGTCTCTTGGTAGTCGTTTCCAAACCTACTACCTCTTCGAAAAAATCAGCCCTTTGAGATATCTGAAAATCCACTTTATCTTTCGTATTTTCACTTCCGACCTTACCCGCACCACAAAATATCTGCCGGGTAACCAAAAAAGGTAGAATTTCATCGACAATTTTAGAGAAAGGCACGGATCTGTCCATGAGATAGTTTTCATGACAACCGTATGAATTTCCCTTTCCGTCGGAATTATTTTTATAAACGACAATTTCTTCGTTTTCGGACAATGTCTCTTTGGCCTTCTTCATGGCTTTTTTTAATACGAGTTGACCTGCTGCGTCATATAAAGTAGCTTCGAGCGGAGAACCGCATTCGGGAGACGAGTATTCGGGATGCGCATGATCCACATAAAACCGTGCTCCATTGTAAAGCACGATATTTATTAGTTGAGTTTCAATCAGCGGTACGACGGAAGACGCGGCAAGAAATCCCCTAGCATCATTACCTGGTTGCTCATCGGTAAAGTCCCAACCTGTATTTTTTTCAAACATTGCATGGGCGTAACAATTAACTAGATACGACGATGCAGACACAGGATTAGTGGAGAGCTTTCCTTTAGCCGCTATTCCGTATTCAGTTTCTATGCCTACTATTTTCTTGATAGCCATTATTATAAATTCTAGTAGAGTAACAACAATAAATCACAAGTATTGTCCAGTCCCGACTGTATGAATTGCCCTTCCTCCAGCATTATTGTCACCTTTAGCAATAAGGGTTCGTACGTATACAATTCTCTCACCCTTTTTACCGGAAATACGCGCCCAATCATCAGGATTGGTCGTATTTGGTAAATCTTCATTTTCCTTGTATTCCTGTCTTATGGATTCAGAAATATCCGAATAACAGATTCCGCCTTTCCCAATAGAAATTTCCCTTTTTATTGCCGATTTCTTGGCTCTTCTGACGATATTCTCTATCATTGCACCAGACGAAAAGTCTTTAAAATACAAGATCTCTTTGTCGCCGTTTTGATAAGTAACTTCTAAAAATTCATTATCCTGATCAGTACGGTACATTTCAGTTACGATTGCTTTAATCATTTCATTGATGGCAAGTGTCTTATCGCCTTTTCCATATTTATCAATGTCAGCTTGAGAAATCGGCAACTCCTCGGTAAGATAACGACTAAAAATTTGTTCTGCAGCTATCTCGTCTGGTCTTTCAATTTTAATTTTAACGTCCAACCTTCCAGGTCTTAATATGGCAGGATCGATTAAATCCTCCCTGTTGGATGCCCCGATAACGATAACGTCGCGTAAAGCTTCGACTCCGTCAATTTCAGCTAAAAGTTGAGGAACAATGGTAGACTCCATATCAGAGCTAATTCCCGTTCCCCTGGTGCGAAATAGAGAATCCATCTCATCAAAAAATACTATCACTGGAACGCCTTCGTCTGCTTTTTCGCGTGCGCGCTGAAAAACTAGACGAATTTGTCGCTCTGTCTCCCCGACGTATTTATTAAGAAGCTCTGGTCCTTTAATGTTTAAAAAATAACTTCTAACCGATGGCTGATTTGTAAGTTCGGCAACTTTTTTAGCCAAAGAGTTGGCAACTGCTTTAGCTATCAACGTTTTGCCGCAGCCAGGTGGACCATATAACAATATGCCTTTGGGTGCTGGTAACCTGTACTCTTTGAAAAGATGTTTATACATGTAAGGAAGTTCTACCGCGTCGGTAATCGCCTCAATTTGGTCATCCAACCCGCCGACATCATTATAGGTAACGTCAGGCACCTCCTCTAATACAATATCTTCAACTTCAGGTTTTTCTATCTTCTCTAAGGCAAGTTGGGATTTGGGGTCCAGTACCACCGAATCACCAACCCTCAATCGTACACCAATCAAGGTGTCTGCGAGCTCGACAACCTTTTCGTCGTCCGCTCTACCGATGACGACAACGCTTTTATTACTTAAGACATCCTTGATCGTGACCACTTCTCCGATGATTTCCGGTGATCTTGAATGAATAATATTAAAAGACTCATTAAGCAAAACTTCGTCACCCACGTACAATTTCGACGTTTCAACAGCCGGTGATACAGAAACCCTCATTTTTCGACCGCTAGTTATGATATCTGCAGTACCGTCGTCATTTAAATTGACGAAAGTTCCGTAACCACACGGCGGCTGAGTTAATTTTTCAACTTCCTCTCTCAGAGCCGCAATATGCTCTTTAGCTTGCTGAAGAGTGAATGTAAGTTTTTCATTTTTAGCGACGGCCTGACTTAACAGACCCTTTGTCTCAAGTAATTTTTCTTCGAGTTGATGAATACGAGAAGGAGACTCAGACATTCTACGCCTTAGAATAGATAAGTCTTCCTCTAGATTTACTACCTGCTCGGTAAGATCAGATATACGCCCCTCATATTCCCTTATTATTAATTCGTTTCTGTTAGTCGGAATTTCGCTGTTATTACTCATTTAACCCTCTTACAATAACCTTAATAAATATATCGACAATTATCGTCACCCAATTTCACTTTAGAATATATTTTCTATTAAATGTCATCATAATGTAATATTCTCTATAATATTTAGTCATCGAATTGTATCAAAGCGAGACTGTCTAATTAGTCTTTTTATTTTAACTATTGTTACTTATATTTTCGGCTAAAATTTAATCAAATTCAATTTGTAGCCGGAAATTTAAACTATAATCTAATTAAAACGAATTGCTATCAACAGTAATTAGGCTATTTAATGCAACTGAATGTTCAATTTAAAATGCTTTTTATGAGCTCGGTATTTTGAAAACTGAGTATTTTTATAAACTTGTACCTATTTGTCGTTACGACAAGTAACAGGAACTGTAAATTTATTAAGTATAACGTTGTATCTGTTGCGGTTGCCAACTGTAAAAGCTGTTCTTAATTTGAGTTAGTTAATTCGTGAAGTCAACAAAATATTTAATACAGTAATTTAACAGGTTGTGAGGATTAATGAAAGTCTGGATTGATCAAGATTTATGTACCGGAGACGGTCTTTGCGAGGAGATTTGCCCTGCGGTATTTTCTCTGCAGGATGATGGACTCGCTTATGTCAAAGATGGAGACAAGGTTTTAGACAGCCCCGGCGGTTCCGATGGACAGGCAATCGTACCAGACGGCTTAGAAGATTCAGTTAGAGAGGCAGCTGAAGAATGCCCGGGAGAATGTATTTTTGTAGTCGAAGACTAAGTTCTGTCTCCCAGTTTTGATTTAAAATCAGTGTGGTTGTTCTATATTCTTGACGCTTTCACCTTTTTTTGTATAAAAATCTACATTACTTAACAGTATCTATAGCTTTAAAAATTATTTTATGGACGATTCTTGTCGATAATTTAACTATTTGAGACCTGTCACTTTTAAACATGACAGGCTCGTGCTCGGCAAAACAATTTTCTCAAAAACGGCAATCATCTAATACTCAACAATTAATAGCATATTCCTATTAATTGTTGGTTGTTTTGGCACGATAGCCCTGATTTTTGCTAAAAACGGTAAATCTTTGTGCAAAAGTTTTTATATTTTATCAACGGTTAGAATTCAATATATTTCTCTTAAACGTCGAAAAACGACAACTACCGAAAAGCAATAAAACTAATTTAATTAGCGAATATTCATTTCAATACAATCCGATCAGAAATTTCTTTACTAAATTTTATTCATGTAACAGGAATTTCGATCAGATTGTAACCAATCAGTATCGGATAGTTTTAAAAAAGATTCAAATAAGTATTCAAATAAAAATAGCAATGGCTGGGCTATACATTAAACAAACTAACAAATCAAACATATAGTTTATATTGCCATTCGTTTCAATAACAAAGCATTTATAGTATAATTTGAATTAATCTTAAGTACCAATTCTTAAAGCTATATCTGGGATTGCTAAGATTTATGCACGATGGTATTTGTATGCAAATACCTGAATTACAAAAGGAGGACTATAAAGTGAGTGATTATTCCGGTGGTTCGGGGTGGTGGCAGGCATCTGACGGTAAGTGGTATCCACCACAATCACCTGAAACAAGTAACCCCAGCCAACAGACACCAGGACAGCCTTACAACCCGGGGCAACAATCAGGTTTTAATCAACAACCTTTTCAACAACCTTCATATGGAAATCCAGTTTCTCCGGTTGGTGGACAAGGCCCTGGTCAAGTCAAAAAAAATAGGTTGGCCCCAATTTTGATAGCCGTCATTGTGTTAATAATTCTTATTGGAGGAGCAGTGTTGCTTCTAAACAAGAATAGTGGTCCAGGTTCGCCTGTACCCACAGCTCAAACATTTTGGAACGGCTTTAAGAACAACAATCAATCGCAGGCATGTGGAGTAGTTGTTCCACAATATCAAAATTATTGCCATAAAGAGTTAGTTAAAATTGAAACTGTATTGAGTAAAAATGTCAAACTCAACATGGTCGCTGGAGACGACTTTGTCGATGGAAGCCAAGCAATTGTTGTCTTTACCGGTAAAATATGTATCTCGGCTCCAGGCTTCAACCAGTGTTTTTCCAATTCCAACCCTAAAAAAGGGTTGCCATCGAATAATAGTGGATTTCAATCTGCTTGGAAAAGTCTGAATTCATCGTCAACCAATGCACAGTTTTTTGAGGTTCCTTGTGTGCTTATCTCCGGAAAGTGGTATGTTAATCTGACTCCAAATTCAGGTTCTGGCAACTCTGGTTCAAACAGCGGTAACAGCGGCAATTCTGGGACTAACAGTGGAACCAGCAGTAGCACAAACTCCAACAGTGGCACAACAAGCAACTCTGGGAATAACAGTGGAACCAGCAGTAGCACAAACTCCAACAGTGGCACAACAAGCAATTCTGGGACTAACAGTGGAACAACAAGCAACTCTGGTTCAAACAGCGGCACAACAAGCAACTCTGGGAATAACAGTGGTAGCGGCAATACTGGAGCGACTAGCGGACCGACAACCACTTAAATTAATATGATCAACGTATTTCAGAATGTTATTCATAGAAACGTCACAATTTTAATGTTTCTAAGTTTTTAATGTTTCTAAGTTGAAAAACAATTAGTTTCATGAAATAGCTAATGAAATTTAAGTTAACGTCACTAAGTAGTTCAATCTTGAACTACTTAGTGACGTTTTTACAGAACATGATTAGGTATTTCTCGATTTAATTATAAAACCCGTGTGCGCCACCATTCTGTGATCGGGTCGCACGCTACGTTTGGTGACGTACCAAGATCTTTCAAGTGTTTCAGTCACGCTTATATCATCGAAATCATACTCTTTTAACTCTTCGACCAAAATAGATACCTGATTTATTGTCGGCAGGTATGATAAAAAAATCCCACCTTTTTTTAAGCTCACTTTGGCGTAAATGACAACTCTGTGAGGTTCTGGCAGATCCAAAATGATCCTGTCGATATTAGTTTCGTCTATCCCCTCGTAGATATCTTTAATCTTTACATCGTACTCATAAGGCGTGTTTAAAAAATTATGAACATTATTTTGAGCTACCGTGGCAAAGTCATCCCTGATTTCGTAACCGATTATCTTGGCACCGCACCGTAACATCGCCATCGACAGTGCCCCAGACCCAACTCCAGATTCGATAACCGCTGCACCAGGATAGATATCTGCTGCAATTAATATTTTACCAATATCTTTTGGGTAAATAACTTGGGCTCCCCGAGGCATCTTATATACGATATCCTCCAAGGTCGGCCTGAATGCTATTACTTTATAACCTTTAGAGGTTGTCAATTTGACACCTTCGTGCTTACCGATAATATCAAAATGATCGATTATGCCAGCATGCGAGTGAAATTTACCATCTTCTTTCAATGTCAAAAGATAGCTACGCTGTTTGTTGTCGATCAACAATACCCGGTCGCCTGGGCAGAATTCATTAGTCATATTCAAATTATTCATGAGCGTATCTATGCATGATTATGTTCTGAGTCTAATTCGCTTTTGATCTTATTTACTTTAGAGACAAAATCTAACATCAAATCAAACCGCGAATTTAACAACCAAGACCCCCCTGCTTGTTTAGTTTTTCAGTTGCTTTTTTGTGAAGGATATTTCAATTGTTTCGCCTGGCTTGAGTTTATAGCCTTTAGTTTCACTAGAAGCATATTTTCTAATTTTCTTAAAAGCAAACAAAGCAACAGAGGCGACAATTAAATTTCGATTTTGAGTCTTGAGGCCTTTTTGAAACAACCTCTTTATGCTTAAATAATCCTTAAACTTGTCGACGGATTCCAAGTTACTTACGCCTTATCTCGACAAAGGTTGATTTTAATCTTCCGCTTTTACGTCCCATCAGGTAAGCCAAAATAATTAAAATTCCGATCCCGACAATCGAAATAGCACCAGTTTTAGCTGCACCTTCGGAATACTGCCTTACCGTTCCCGTCAATTGTTTATCGATATTTCGTATTTTAGATTCTATATCACTTAACGTAATTTTATTTTCAGTGGATTCATTCATGTTGTACCCTAATTTTAATATTGGTGGCTATCGATTTTTACAAAAGATGTCTAAACGATCAAAAGTCTAAAATGTCATAAATTCTTTTTTTTGTTTAGTTACTTTTATGCTTTATGGCCTTAGAAATTGCGAGCATCCCAAAAATAATTGCCAGAATCAAAGTTGCGAAGAAATCAATAATATAAGGCAAAAAGTTTAAATTGCCATGAAACACGTAAAATTCACCCTGTAAAAATCTTAGTAAGCCGATAGAAATCATTAATAATCCGAAACCGTAGCACAATGCCCCGATTAAACCAAATATGATTTTTCTTTTCAACGCCATAATCGGAGCAAGCGTCTCTTGCTTGACATAGCCGATAATCATATCTTTTGTCGAGCTGATTTCATTTAAAACATTAAAAGACTCGCTCAATGTAATTGATTTCTTGCCTTCAGCCTTATCTATATTTAAATCTTCAGTCATAATATTTCAAGTCCCAGCGAAACAAACATTTATATAAATCTAGTTCAAATAGCATCGCAAATTAAGCAATTGTATCAATCTTAACGTTCCAACACTAAATACGTCGAACTAGCCTTTGCAAAAAGTTTGCCGCTTTCATCTGTTACGGTTGCTTCGACAAAAACTACCTTCCTACCACCAGATAGTACTGTGGCATCGCAGTATATATCCACATCTTTAAATATTGGTCTTATTAAAGAGATTTTCAGTTCCGCGTTTGCAGCTTTCAATTTCAACTCGGGATTCATTTGATTAGCATAAGTCATCACGCTGGCACCCATTGCCGAATCTACAAAGGCGCAGACAAATCCGCCCTGCATTACACCGACTGGATTTAAAAACCGTTCAGATACGCGCATATACCATCTTGATGTCCCTGGTTTCAACTTATCCAAACAAATCATTCCCAAAGTTAGATCACACGGAGGCGGTACTTGCGGAGTAATTGTCACATATAGAGTTTAATATAGGTTAAATTATACTTATTGATTTCGGTCCCCAAAAAAATTATTTATGGTATCAGCTAATGCAACCGCACAGTATCTGTTGTCAGGATTGGATGAACAACAGCGCTTTGCGGTAACAACTACGAATACGCCACTATTAATATTGGCCGGTGCAGGATCGGGCAAGACTAGCGTACTTACCAAAAGAGTTGCTTATCAACATATTACTGAAACTATTTCACTGGATCGTTCCGTAGTCTTAACCTTCACCAGAAAAGCCGCGATTGAACTTAAGGATCGATTGTTTTCTTTAGGCATTAGACAATCCGTGAGGACTGGTACCTTTCATTCTGTAGCCCTGTCAGAATTACTTCAATTAAGAAGAAACCGACAGCAGCCAGATTTAAAAGTTTTAGATGACCAAACCACTCTTATCAAGGAAACGGCTGACAGTCTTAAGCTTGCTTACAGTACCATAAAGCAGATCGACACCAATGTCAGCCGAATACTCTCTGTTTTCCACATGGCAAAAATCAATTGTCAAGAAAACGTAGAACTAGCAGACATCTCTCATTATAACAATCTTAAGTTCGATAATCAATTTCTATATAATCTTTTTAAACAAGCTGAAACGGTAAAGCAAAAAAGGTATTTAATTGAAATCGACGATATCATCCCTACGCTGATACGATATGTCAAGTCAGACTGGAAATTGGCTGAAGGATTGAGATTTAGGTTTAAGGATATTTTCATCGATGAGTTTCAAGACATTAATCAACAGCAATATCATTTTTTAAGTTTTTTGCTGAATAAAAGAGATACCTTTTGTGCAGTCGGCGATCCAAATCAATCCATTTATCAGTTCAACGGGTCTAACCCAGATTTAATCTATAAATTAATAGACAACAAAAACTCAAATGTTGTCTACTTAACAAATAACTATAGATCCAACCCTCAGATCGCTTCTAATTCACAGAAATTTTTAAATCGATACATAGACGCGAATTTAGGCACAGAAGCTGAGGTTGATTTGGTTGCCAATTCGACCCATATATTACATACCGCCGACGACATTGACGAAATGCATACGGTATTGGCACTAATTAAATCGAAACATTCGCAAGGAACTAATTTCAAAGACATAGCCGTTCTTGCAAGAACCAATCAGTTGATAAACGATATGAAAGCTTTCTTGATGTCAAAGGGCATTCCAATCGCAACCAAAAATTCAAGAACAAATATTGGCTTGCTGATAGCTAAGAACTTATCCACTTACGACAACAAAACCTTGCTAAAAACTGTTTTGGTTGATGTAACGGAATTTGTTGAAGAAAACGAACTATCTACCAAACTTAAAAACAGTTTTGATCTAATCCGAGAATTGATGAATGCGGCCTTGTCTTTTGACGCAGCCATGACCTATTCGGAATTCATGAGATGGGTCTCGTTGGAAAAATTCGAGGATTTGGATAATGGTGACGGTGTGAGAATTGGAACGTTTCACTCGGCAAAAGGACTTGAATACGACACCGTTATCTTAATCGGAGTTGAGGACGGCTTAGTACCTCTGTCGAAAGGCTATTCCAAAGAATTCATAGGTTCCAAAACCGATAATAGTCGATATAAAGAGGAAATAAATTTATTCTATGTCGCCGTAACCAGAGCTAAAGCGGATCTCTACATTACGTGGTCAAGACAGCGGATGGTCAAATCAAAACTCGAAAAACGACAGATTTCGCCGTTTTTAATCGACTTTGTAACGAGTCCGAGTCGACCAGAGACCGCTACAGCCTTAAACAATATAAATGATCTAAAAAAGATTTTAAAAGAAAAGGAACCTAGTATACATATTTCGATTTCGGAAAGACACAAGGCGTCAAATTTAAACATATTCCGAACCGAGCTAGCTAAATCCATGAATTGCAAAGCAGAAGATATTTTAAAAGATATTGAAATTGCCCTGTTAATCAAGAACAACCCAAATACAAACAAGGCTGTACAATCGCTTATAAGTTCTACTCTAAAACCAGATCAGCTAAAACTGATTAAACAGATATTACATTCCGAGACCGAAATTAATGTTGTAAGCCTTTTTAATTAATCAAAAGCCTTTGCTAAAATCTCTTTCTGTTCAAGCGTATGAATAGCTGCACTACCAGTTGCCGGTGATCCCGAACCCACTCTAGAGATCTTTGAAAAAGACACATTGTTGCCTATTAAATCTAAAATTCTCGGCGTACAATAAGGCATTGTACCCATATTGTCAGGTTCGTCTTGAACGAAGACTAGTTCCTGAAGGGAACTAAGTTTCTTTATCAAAGCGCTAAAATCTGAACGCGGGAATGGATAAAGCCTCTCAAGTCTCACAACAGCCGTAGGCATCTTTAAAGTTTTTTCATTCAAAAGATTATCTCTTTGCTGAATTAACTCATAACCTATCTTTCCAGAACATACAATCAAACGTCTTATATTGTCATAGTTAACTTCCTTGGAATCGCTGTCAAATATCGGATCGCCAAGTAAAGGCCTAAAGGCTCCATTAGTAAAGCTATCAACTGAAGATCTGGCCTGCTTTGCGCGCAATAAAAATTTCGGTGCCGCTACTATTAAAGGCTTCGAGGAATGCATTGCCTGATATCTCAACAGGTGAAATAGCTGAGCAGATGATGTAGGCTGGGCAACTACTATATTTCCGCCTGCCGCCAATGCCAAAAAACGCTCCAATCTTGCCGACGAGTGTTCGGGACCCTGTCCTTCGTACCCATGGGGCAAAAGCAAGGCAATATTGGATAGCTGATCCCATTTGTCTTCGGCTGCGACTATGAAATTATCGATGACGATTTGTGCGCCGTTTGCGAAATCACCGAACTGTGCTTCCCAGATAACAAACGTATCTTTAGAAGAAAGCGAATAACCGTAATCAAATCCCAGTACAGAATATTCGCTAAGCGGAGAATCAAATACCTCAGTTTTTCCTAATTTATTCTTCGAAAAAGCTTGATTCTGGAGAGATGAAAGCGGATAATAATCGAGGTTATTTACAACGTCAACCCACACCGCATGTCTATGGCTAAAGGTTCCCCGTCGAGAGTCTTGACCGGATAGCCTCACGTTAATTCCGTCTAAGTTTAAACTAGCGTAAGCTGCAAGTTCTCCCATAGCCCAATCCATCTCCCCTTCTGCTAACAGTTTCTTTTTAGCATCGATTTGCCTAAGCAATTTAGGATGGATATTGAATCCTTCGCCTGTGGCATAAATGTTTTCATTAATGTCAATCAACATTTGAGACGAAATTGATGTATCTTGAACCTCAGGCTCAATCGGAGGTTTTGGCAACGGAATCGAATCCGGCAACGTATGTTCCAGTTTTCTGGTAGCATCCAACGCGATTTGCAATTTATCTTGGAACTCTTTTAATGAGCCTTCCGCCTGATCTAATGTAATCTCTTCACGTCTCATCAAAAGTTCGGTATACTGTTTTCTCACCGTTCTAATGCGATCAATTTTTTCGTACATTAGCGGGTGCGTATAACTGGGATCATCACCCTCATTGTGTCCATGAAGCCTGTAGCAAACAAGATCAATTACGATATCTTTTTGGAAAAGTCTTCTGTACTCAGAAGCCAATTCTGCAGCCCGATAGCAACTGTCGGGGTTATCGGCATTGACGTGAATAACAGGAGCGTCAAAAGCTTTTGCTATATCGGTACAGTAGTATGTACTTCTGCCGTCGCCTGGCGAAGTTGTAAATCCAATCTGGTTATTAATAACTATATGAATCGTACCTTCTGTGCCATAGCCTTTTAGTTTTGCCAAATTAAAGGTCTCGTAAACCACTCCTTGGCCACTCATGGCGGCATCCCCGTGCAACAATATGCCTACCGCCTTGCCGTGAGTGGTTTCTTGGGAATCCAATATGCCTTTCACATAACCCAAAGCGACAGGTGATGCAGACTCAAGATGAGACGGGTTACTCATTAACTCGATCTTTATCTCTCTTCCTAAAACGGTAACAAATGTTCCGTGAGCCCCTTTGTGGTACTTAACGTCGCCAGAACCTTGTACGCTATCGGGGTCTATTAATCCTTCAAACTGTTTAAACAGATCCCCATAGGATTTTCCAGCAATATTTACCAGAAAATTTAGCCTTCCTCTGTGAGCCATCCCAAAAACGGCTATCTCCTTGTCTTCAAACAATTTAGAATTGAGCAACTTATCTATCACTACGATTGCCGATTCTGCACCTTCGAGCCCGAATCGTTTCTGCCCGATGTATCGCGAATGTAAAAATGCTTCAAAAGATTCAGCCGCATTAAGCCTGTCTAGGATTCTTAGTTTTTCGTTCTGAGTCAGTTCGGTATCTGCCATCTCGGTATTTTCAATAAACCAGTCCTGCTCCTGCTGCGATATAAGATATCTGAATTCAATTCCCAAATTGTATGTATAGGCTTTGCGTACTTTACTTAGAACCTTCTTTAAGGTTTGTCCGCGATACGGTTCAAATTCAATAATCCTATCCAAATCAAATATTGTCAGATTATGGTACTCTAAAGACAGATTGTCTCTGAATCTTCCGAATTCAATTTCCAATGGATCTAATTTCGCTATACAATGACCAAAATCCCTATATGCGACAATCAAGTTTTGCATGCTTGCTTGTACATTGTTGTAGTTGAAATGCGACTTAGATTCATTGGCCGGTTTAGGAGCCATATAAGGTCTGTGAATGACCTTAAATGAATCAAAAATTTCATCATAAAATTTATCATCGCCGCGCAAAAGAGAATCGATATAATTTAAAAATTCTCCAGATTCGGCCCCCTGAATGGTTCGATGGTCATAAGTAGAGGTCATTGTGACTTGCGGTGAAATTTTAAGATCAGCCAAAACATTTAAATCTGTACTTTGATACGACGGCTCATACTTAATTGAGCCTACCCCAATAATGGCACTTTGATTAGCCATAAGTCTGGGGATAGAGTGTTCGGTACCAATGGTGGCTAAGTTCGTTATCGATACAGTTACGCCACTAAAATCATCTGCGGTAAGTTTATTGGACTTCGCCTTACGAATCAGGTCTTCATAGGCGCCAACGAACTGATCGAAACTGAGTAAATTTGCATTTTTAATGCAAGGTACATACAAAATTCTGCTTCCATCTTTACGTTTGGAATCTGCGGCAATTCCTATCCCAAAATTTTCATTTCTTTTGACCCCATTTTGTTTGCCATCAAATTTAGATACAAAAATACTTGTCATGGACGGAAATTTGATCAATGCCTTTACAATAGCAAAAGAAATAATGTGCGAATAGGATATCTTTATTCCATAAAAGTTGCTGGTATACTCATTAAGCAGAGCTCGGTTCTCAATTAATAGCTTTGCGAACATAGGCCGCACGGAAGTTGCTGTCGGGACTGTCAAACTCTGTTCCATATTGGTAGCAATAAGGCCCAGCGGTCCCTTTAAGGCGACAACATCTTTATCTATCTCGATTGGAACAGTTGGGGCTAAAATGGCCTCCTGTATAGAACTATTGACTGCCTTGGCTTGACTGGGAGTCCCCCGTAGTCCCTGGTAGTCCTTAAAAAATTCCCGCCAATTTTCACTTACCGAACTAGGATCACTCAAAAAAGATTGGTATAGCTCTTCTATGAGCCACGCGTTGGGACCAAAAGCACCTGTTGAAAATTTGTCGAAATCGCTTTGTTGAGTATTCAATTTTGTTTCCTTTATCTAAGACACACTATCAATTTTAATGTGATCACAAAGATAAAAAATCAGTTATCTTATACATTTTTCAAATAGCTATTATCTTTCGGCAACATAAATAGTGATAGGACAGAAACCAATAATTTTATTAAGAAAGCTATGTGTAAGTCTTAAATTTTAAGTGCAACCGATGTATGGTTGATCTCAATCAAAGTTAATTATATCGCCATAGCCAAATACTTTAAGATTAAATCGTTTAAATGCGGCAATTAAGTCAAATTTAAAGTTATTACGATTGGAACATGATCAGATGGCTTAGATTTTTTCCTAGCATCTCTGTGCGTTTCATACGATGTGACCAATTCAAAGATACGGTCACCATTACCATCAGTTAACTTATTCCATACAAGGAACAGATCTATTCGCATCCCGTCATTCTTTTGAAAAGCCAACTGCCTGTAGTCCCACCATGTAAATCGAAATTTAGACTCGGTTTCATACTTCAAAGCATACGATAATCCGACATCTATAAAACCCATAGATTCAATATCTCTGAGAGCCTGGCGTTCAGGTTCTGAAACATGTGTTGAGTTTGTCATAAGCTCGATATCTTTAACATCATCATTCACCGGCGCAATGTTAAAATCGCCGCAAACAACAATTGTTTTGTCAGCTTGTAATTTTAATTCGGATTCAAGTTCGGCTCGTAGTTGGCGCAACCATTTAAGCTTAAATTGCATATGTATATCTTCAAGAGATCTGCCGTTTGGAACATAAACATTGTAAATTATAAGATTTTCGTAATATGCTTTTATCAATCGACATTCCGGATAATCGACACCCATATTCGGTTCATCGTTATGGCTAAAGCCCATATGTATCCTTACCGGCTCTTTTTTTGAGAATAAAGCAACGCCGTTGTACTGTCCGATCCCATTATGATATGTTTTAAACCCCATACCTTCAAATGTGGGTGCATACTCTAAAAAAGAAGTATCATGTAGCTTCGTTTCTTGTAGGCATAATATATCAACATCGTTAATTACCAGCCAATTTTTGACGAGTTCAATCCGAGCTTTAAGGGAATTAACGTTCCAACTTGCGATTCTATAGCCGTTCACCGTATTATAAAAGACATCTTATCCGTTTACCAATATGAATAACATCTGTGTTTGACAGGCGATTTTTCCGTTGACTCGTGCGACACCCATCCCCGTTCCACCTTTAGACCCCATCTTACCTAGATTAACCTCAAGATCTAAAGTATCTCCGGGCAAAACCTGCTGTCGAAATCTGGCTTTATCAATACCACCAAACAATGGTAGCTTGCCCTTATACTTTTCTTCGGATAATACAACGAAAGCACCCAACTGAGCCAATGCCTCAACCATTAAGACACCCGGCATAGTCGGTCTGTTCGGAAAATGTCCTTTAAAAAACCACTCCTCTCCTGTTAATCTCAAAACTCCTTTCGCAGATTCCATGTTTATAATCTCGGTAACATCTGTGACATATAAGAATGGCTCCCTGTGAGGTATTACTAGCTTTGGGTCCATACGACCTCTCCTTTATCAATTCGAATAAGTTGTTCTAATCCTAAGATCGGATAATCGAATACTTAATTGTGAAATATTTATTAATGCTAGCGGAAATACTTGAGCTATTTAACGGATTTAGATCACACAAAATCAATATATAAGCCTATCAATGTCAGCTAACTTCAGCAAGTTAAACGACAAGTATGCTCAAAGCCACCGCCAGCTTTTGGAACGTACTAATTGTGTGAAATCCAATATCTGTAGCATTTAAAAATTAGTTTAGTGTTTGCGACGATTGCTAAATTCACCCCTGCGATTCTCAACTTTGAAATTCTGCCAAACCCTTTGCAAAAAATTATAGAGAACCACTCGTACAATTATCAAAGTTTATATTTGTTCAAGACTCTCAAAAAATGTAACAATCTTAAAGAAATACCCTCAGGTATCATCCGTTAGCTACCCGTTGAGCTCTGCTAAAAAATTAATAGTGGGCCGTACAGGATTTGAACCTGTGACCCCTTGCGTGTCATGCAAGTGCGCTAACCAGACTGCGCCAACGGCCCAATTTACATTTTTACCAACCGCATGGAGATAAGTCGAACCAATCGCAATCAACTGCTCAACAGAGCTTTAAATCCATACCGAACCGATAACCAATAAATTATGTATATAGAACTTATCATATTTAAAATGAACAATAAGTATTATAAAGAATTCATACTTAAACCACTCTTAGTCATTAAACCACTACGTATATATCCATTCTGTCTCAAATGATAAAAATTTTATATTAAAACACAAAGGTTACTCCAAGTAACTGTTACAATATGTAACATGAGTAAAATTAAACCATCGTCTCTTGAAGGCGTAGAGATACTATCGATTTCCGAAGACAACACTGGGATCGATCCAAAAAGAACCAAATCGCAAGTAATAAAAAATTCTATCGACAAGGTTGTTCAACCCGTCGTTGATAACATGATCACGAAAGTTGAAGATGTTTCCGAAAAGGTAATTGAAGCAACAACGAAACTGAATCAGCTATCGCCAAAGAAAAAACATATGACGCTGGAAGAAAAAAAGATAAACTACTTAACGGCTGCAATAATTGCTATTGATGAATATGGGCCTTCGTGTTCAATGGAGCAGATCGCAGCTCAAGCTGGAGTATCAAAACCAATAATTTATAAGGTATTTAAAGACAGAGATGGATTAATAGCTGCAGTAAGTGAGTATTCGGAACATTCGATTACATCAGAGGTGAATAAAGCTCTTACTTATGGAATGGAGACGATTTTTAATGATCCTAGAGCAGTAATCACTTCAGCTATATATGCCTATGTATGCTTTATGGAGCAAAATCAAAATCTTTACTTTTTCTTAAAGCAGAATTTATCCAAATCCACCTTAAGCAATAGCTTTGTAACAATAATTGCCAAACAAGTATCTGTTTCGCTTGACGAATTTTTGCATCATTACAACATGGATACTGGACCCGCAGAACTTTGGGGCAATTCCATTATCGGTATGGTTGGACAGGCTACCGAATGGTGGATCGAACATAAGATACTCAGCCGACAGCGAATGGTGGATTATCTGGTGAATTTAATTTGGTCGGGATTTGAAGGAATAGCCATAGACAGTGGAGTCAACATCTATTCAAAATAAAACAAATTTAAGAATAAGTTAGGAAAGACAGATGACAGATACAATTTCAAATTTAGACGAAGAAGTCTCCGTTGACGGCAATTTGTTGCAAAAATATCACGCCTTGATTCAACGGCTCTCTAAACAGAGCATAGATAAACATTTTGGAGCTTACGAAGATATTGATTGGGAATCCGACGATATGCAAATTACGTTGGAAAATGGCGACTGGATATTAGAGAATGGATACTTGGATCCAATAGGTGATACTAGTTGGTATAAAGATTTGGATAATTCAGCAAAGGATCGGCTTGGACTGTATTCTGTGGCAATACGTATGAAATATGGTTTGCAGTTTGAATCAATACTTAAACGGGGGTTACTTGAGTATGCTGCAAAACTTCCGAATAATTCGCCTGAATTTAGATACGCATACCATGAGGTTATTGAAGAGGCACAACATTCATTAATGTTTCAAGAATTTGTAAATCGAACCGGTTTAGAAATAAAAGGGCTTTCGAGACTGGACCTTTTCGGAACATCATTGATTATCAAACTTGGCGGATACTTTCCGAGCTTATTTTTCTTTTTTGTTTTGGGCGGCGAAGATCCGATCGACTACTTACAACGTAAAGCCCTAAAATCGGATAATCAGATCCATCCCCTCCTTAAAACAATAATGAAAATTCATGTAACCGAAGAAGCAAGGCATCTTTCTTTTGCGCGGCACTATCTCAAGCTGAACGTACCGAAGTTGAATTTCATTTCTACCACGGTAGTTTCCGTAGCCGTTCCTATTATTTTGGGATCTATGGCAAAAATGATGCTTCAAGCACCCAAACAGGTGATTGAAGAGTTTAATATTCCCAAAGAAGTAATCAGAGAGGCTTACAGGGAAAATAAGAACCATAGTGAAGAAACAAAAGTTGCTTTGACTAAAGTACGAAAACTCTATGAGGAATTAAACCTTATGACGCCCGTAAGTAAGCAAATTTGGAAGTTGTTTAATATACTTTGATTCAAACGCTTCAGTAAAAACCAGTTGAAACGAGTTAGGGTCAGGTGTTCAAAATAGTAGTTGCTATTTTGTCAAAATGTATTTTCATGGGTCTGACCTGCATTCTCTGACCTGGTTTCACCTCTTTCACTCCTTCGCCCACAGGTTCGATAATCCAAGAAATATTAGAAGTATTCCTAAATACTAACTCTCCAGTAATATTGGGATGTGGCTCCACCGACCCAATGGAGTCTTTGTAATCAAAGTCTTTAAACAGATGATGTCTCGTGAGTTTGAAACCCGGAGATAATACGCAAGTACCTGATGGTACCTCCATTATCGGCACACTCAACGATGTTCCAGAACAGTTCCAGCATCTTTTATTAGGAATATCAAAATCTTTAAAAACAGCGGCACCACAGCTGCAAGAAAACAACTGGTCGTTAAGTTGATAAAGCGCAGATCGCCACTGAGTCTCTGTAACCCTTTTCATAAGCGAAGGTTCTTTTAAACCAGTCGTAAAAGCCTTGACAAACACACCTTTAAAGAATTCTGGATATATGTCCCACCATCTCAATACAGGGCTGTCATATTCGGGTCGATTGGAAGCATCTGACGGATCATAAACGAACAAGGGATCTCTGCCAAAAAAATGCGTAACTTTTACAGTCTCAGATTGTTCTTGACCTTTGTCCCAGGTATATGAAGCGTTTACTTTTTGACCTTCAAGTGGATGGCCGTGCATAAACAGATAAAAAAGAAATACAGCAAGCGAATACAGGTCCGTTACTATAGACGGAGCTGAACTACCCACAATCAATTCTGGTGCCATAAATCTAAGAGTTCCTTTAATTCCCTGTCGAGAAGATTCGCTGCCGATATTGTCATTATCTACGATTGATACGTCACCTCGGTAAGGATCTACTAATAAATTGCCAAAATTAATATCGCGATAGCAAAGTCCTCTTGAATGCAGCGCCGAAAAAGCCTCGTTCAATTCGATTCCAATCAAAATTAGTGTTCTGAAATTTGGCTGAACTTTCTTTTTTAGTACTTCCACTAAGGAAACAAACCGAGCTTCAACCCATTCCATCGTATAGCCGAATCCGACTATCGTTGGATGATTTACAATGTCTATCGGCCAAGCAAACGACGGATGGGGCCTCGAATAGCTAGTCAGGTATTCAATCTGATTATACTGGCGTTCCAGATATTTGTTTTTGCGGTACCACTTAACTGCCAAATCATGCCCACCTGAATCCACTCCCCGAAAAACTACACCTTGACCGCCTTCGGCCACTCTAGATTCTATCTTAATCACGGTATCAGTTCGCCTCATTTTAACTTCATCGCCAACAGAGGGATAAAGCACCTCATTAACGGAATTCAAATTTCACCACCATAATCATGTCTATTTAAAAGCTGTTCAGAAACTATCAAGCCGACAGTAGTATCGTCTCCGCTGCCTTCGCGTGAAGCGCATAGCTTAGCCCAATTCGGCAGATTTTCTCTTACCCACAGCATCCCATGTTTTTGAGAAAACGAAGCAATATCTGTCAACACACCTTTGTACCAGTTAGGTTCTATTTGAGAATTCCCAAACCCATCAGTAGACAACATAATCATATCGATCGGAGTACTTTCAACGTTTATTACAGACATTCGAAAGGATTGTATCGGGTTCTTTTGACAAAGACTGGTTGTCCGATTAGACACCAACGAAGGGTCAATCGGAATGGGATTATAAACATCACCATTGCTAGCCATGACCACGACGTCACCGTCGCCAATTTGTACAAACAACCCAACTGAGCCGATTATTGTACATCCAATAAGAGTCGTTCCATATGCAACAGTCGGATTTGATTCATAATCTGTCAGCTTATGAGCTTTAATTGTCTTTATCTCATTTAAGTTAAAGGGATTATTTGCTAAATGATCCAGAATCGCAATTTTCCAGTTGGTGACGATATCCTTTAAAACAGTTTCGACAATATTGTCTGAGCTAACCAGTCTTTCTTTTTCAGTTTGACTGGCAAGCTGAACCTTGTTTGCAAATTGTTGCAATACCTCTACGGCAAGCGACGTTGCAATTGACGCACCGATACTACTTCTAAAATGAGAGATGTCGCCATGCCCATCCGCGACTGCTAAGAAAATTGGCCCACCTTCTGAATAGAAATTACCCGAACTAGAGATAGAATCCTGCAAAGGCATGTGGTTTCGAATATGCATAAAACCTATTTCGCTGGCCGTTTCAACGTACCAGAACTGTTCTAGCGTCTTATCAAACGATTGTGTCATCATCAGCTTGAATAAAACTATTTACGGCGGGTAAAATAATCTGCTCTGTTACCTGTTTTCTATCGCTTCCGATACTAGACATCTTTGAAATAGCAAGCGTTGCGGCGGTAAGTTTAACTGCTATCTGATCCACATTTTCAGCAATCAAAACTGGAATATCTGGATCGTTAATAAACCGATTTAAGTAGCTAACATTCGCACCCTGACCGATAGCCACCGCCAGCCTAATTGCAGCTTTGCCCGCTGGAAGCGAAAACAGTTCCCTTAAACCGATTTCGAACTCCTCCACATCAGTAGGTTTACCATCTGTAATCAATAAAATCACAGGTCTAAGAGACCTGGGTTCGAATTTCTCGGGCGAAATAGCGTCTGCGACCATTCGGATTGCCGCCCCCATTGAAGTTAAGCCTTTTTCCACATGGGTTAACGGTACCCAGTTCAATAGTTCAATCGGTTGAGGTGATTCTATGTGCCACCATGCCTGATCTGCAAAAGCTATTGCTCGGACGAATATTTGTGCCTGTTCTTGTTCTTTTTCCCAATTAATCAAAGTTGGGGCTATACTAGCGATCGCATAATTTAAAGATTGAATTCTACCGTCTACTTTCATCGATCCCGAACAATCCGCAAGAATGAAAAAATGAAGCGATCTTCTCGATATGCCCCCTCCGGGCATTAATGAGTTAAGATCGTTCATTGAATTCTTCGTCCAATTAATGATTTATAAATATCCGTTACGTATCTATTCAATTTGGAGTACATCATAATTTAAATATCACTTCCAATTTTACAAATCAATGATATAAGTCCGAGAACCTATTATGTATATTTTCTAAGCCTAGCATCGAACTTATTTAAAATCACTCTAAAATGCTAACCAATATCAAATTCTACCTAAAAGTAAGGAATCTATCTTTAAATTTAACTAATAAAAATATTATCGATCTTAAAAATCCTTATTATAAATGCCTAGCGCATTTTTCGTTTATTAATATTTTAAAGTTGGTTAGCGTTTATTAAAACCATGTACGAGCGAAATCAAAAACAGAATCCTTCAAGGCCCTGTCAACGACTAGGCAAAACTTTGACTACTGAACTATCTTTCTTAAAATGGCTAACTTCGAAACGACTCTTAAGCTCATTTAAATGTTGTGCTAAAATTTTTGTAGCCAGATAAAGTTAATATCATTATCAAAAAGGGGAAGCATTTAATGCCGGAAGCTGATATAAACGCAGAATCTTTAGAAGTTCTCCAAATTGTAATCTCCAGATTCGGAATCAAGGCTCTGGCAGATTCATCAATTCTTGAGGGTATCTGTGAAGATAGGCTTTCGGACTTTCCAAAAGAGGCATCATTGCTGGTTACGGCCGCTAAGTCAGATGTGGTGGCACTCCTGCAACAACAGGTAAACGCAGTTGGCGTAATTAACGCAATAAAATTAGCCGCCGACTCGCTAACGGCAAAAAGTTCCATTTCTAATGACGCCAGTCTTTGGGTCGTAAGCCAATATGCAAGAGTTTTAGGTTATGAAGTCGATAGCCAAGCACTTCCAGTATCCGCATCTCCAACAGTGCGGACTGGTCCTATTTTGGAGGCGACACAACCGCCCATTCAATTTACGCCAGGACCAATAAATGACTCCTCAACAATTGTAGAAGCGCCCACCCCTCAACTACCGCGAGTAGATCAACAGATGATTGGACAGGCCCAACCCTTTGATTACTCCAATCAGGGTCAACCCAGCGTACAACCCACTGCTCAACAATTTACCACCAACCAAACTGCACCCCCGTATTACGTCAGCGCACCGCCGACATATTATCCGCAACAACCGCAAGCGATGGTTTCTAAATCTAACAATAAGAGTTTAATTATATTAGCAATCGTGATACTACTGGTTGTGGCATACTTCGTGATTGCAGGTACAGCACATCTTCCCCCATTTGCAAAAACTTCTTCAACCACAACCGTATCGTCGCCAACTACAACATTGGGAAACTCAGGAACCACTTCAACGTCAACCACGATTGTTAGCGGTTCCAATCAGTCATATCTAAATAGATTACAATCATACATTCCGACTACTCTCCAACAATCGGGATCATGTACTCAGGGTTCAACTATCAAAAGCGGTGCTGTCGTGGCTATTACCTGCAACGCATCTTCGGCTGCCAACCTGCCTATCACCCAGGAAGAATATCTTATATTCAGTTCTAATGCAAGTCTGTACACCTACTATAACTATTTACTTTCAAAATACGGAATAACTCAAAATCAAACCTCATGCGGTAACTTTACAAGCTTTGTAGTTAATTGCGAAGAGGCCTATAGCGTTTCAAGTGTTAATCGCGGGCGTATTTCAGAATTCTCGTATCAAAAAACACCTTTTATCGTTTCAACAGTGGATAATCAAGATATAGTCGTGGGGTCGATCGGACACCCCGGGGCAAACGGCGATTCTTTAATAAATTGGTGGCAGTCCACTGCAAACTGGGACAGCCTGTTTGGTTAGCTAAATCACAGATAACTTAGTGACAGCAAACTTAGAGACAAAGGTATTTCGATATGCACGATAGTTGATGTTGTCGTCATCCACTTTTTCGAATAGTTAAAAATGCCCATCATTTAACAACTGGGGCAATTTTACAGTATTAGCGAGTTACGGTACAATTTGAATTAAACACGAGAACACTAATTTTGTTATTATTGGTCGTCATTACAAAAGTCATATCCGCATAGTCACCACAATGAAATTCAATTAAGACATTAATGCCAAAAGATTATTCATACGCTGCCTCATTCTTAATGAGTCAGTAAATTAGTAAAAACGCAAATGCAATTTTAATAGTAAATATTCATTCTTCATGAGGATCGGTTACGATTGAAGGGTCGTCCATATAGATTGATTCACCTCTAAACAAACTACTGTGTTTAACACTTTTTTCGATTGTTATTAGGGATACGGTGTATGCGAGAAACATGAACACCGAAAACATTTGAACGGCTAACCATAAGTAGTTTCCTATAGTAGTGTTAAGAGATGTAAAATAGTCGTTCAAGGCATGTAAAATTACCGGAATTAAAAGACCACCGATAATAAGTTGAATTTTCCGGCGTGGAAAAAAAATAGCCAGACCAACAAAGGAAGCGGATATAGCGACCCAAATCGAATGAGAAAATGCGTCATCAAGACTTCTAAAAGCAACCAAAAACAGGCCTGTGATATCAACACCAGGGATATTAGCATTAACCATCTGACCGGTATTTGATGTTACCGTAACGGGAAAATTAATCACCGAATTGGCAATATATCCCTGAGCCTCCAAAGTACCAGCCATTATTCCGGAAATTGACCCTAAAAACATCCAGAATTTTACTCCAAATTCTTTATTTTTGATATTCAAAAGCGCCAAAATTAAGACTGGCAATAACTTGGATCCCTCCTCAATAATCCCAGGACTCAAAAGATCTAAAAATGGATTCGATAGCGATTTTATACCGGTTCCGTTTTCAAGACTCGCCACAATCGAATTACCCGCACCGCCCCATAAAATTATTTCAGAAATCAATACGATGCCGATATACCAGTAACCTTTAGTTGTAATGTTTCCAGGCTTGATAATGTACCAGAATACTATGGCCCACAAAGGAGCAAAAAATAGTGAAAAGGCCCAACTAAATTGTCCTAGAGAAGCACCGCTTGTGGAACCCGATATAAATATAGCCAAAAATGCAATTGGAGCTAAGCCGTAAACGGCTACTAATATACGCGGAAGCTCAAATAGCTTCTTATTTTTTAGCCAAGATTTAATCGGAAAGAATATATTTAAAATTTCTTTAGCGGTACTTGCAGTGACTGTTCCTGCAGCTACTGGTGGCGAACCAGGATAAGGCTGTTGACCCTGTAGGTACTGACCTCCCGCGGTGTATTGAACACCTGGATATATTCCAGAAGGAGGCACCTGAATACCTGGTGGAATTTGCCCCCATACACCTGGCATTTGAGCTTGCCTTGGCGGCTGTATCGGCGGCGGCGGCAGATGTGAATAATCTTGAAGCCGTGGGTCTGTTTGTCTTACGCCATTAATATCTTGCGGGATGGTCTGCTGAGTAGTCACATATAGGTTAATAACAGGACCGTCATGACCAGCCAATTGAATGTCGCAGGGTGCAATTATCAATTGAGACGAAACCGGATTTCCGTTCAAAAATGCCGGAGATTTACCGATGTTTTCAAACATCCATCCAGATTCCGAATACGAAAACCTAAGCTGCTCTCTTGACACCCTCGGATCTTCAAAACTAATAGTTGACATTTGGCCCCTGCCCAATATAACAACTTGTCCTGGGGTTAATGTTATAGACCTTCCCATGCAACTAACAATTAATTCATTCATTGTAAACCCCCGACTCTATCATTATGTGGATTCTGCTCGACTTAATTCACCAAAAGTTTTTATCCGTCCGTTTAAAACAAATCACGTTACGAAAAATATCGCTAGTAAAGCTAAGCCTAGCATATTATAAATTTTTGTGAGTAATTTAGCAATAATTTTCATTGCTAATATTTTTATTGCACTTTTTGAATTATACCTTAATAGTTGGCCTTCAACTTTATATTACCTGCAAATTAATTGGCAGCCCAACTTTACGATGTTAGTGTTTAAAACAACTAAAAGCACGTATCTATTACAAATTAGATTTGAAGTTATTTTAAACTTAAAATAACTAACAATTTTGTCTAGTTCTGACGCCTCTCATAAGACTCTAGCTAATTAACCAAATTAAAACACAATAATTACATTCGATAATCAAATGTCTGGAACAAATAGCTAGAACAGATCAGACAACGGTGCTGGTCGTGCCAAAAAAAATCCCTGCCCCATATTAATTCCCAACTCTCCTACGGTTTCCAATTCTTGATTTGTCTCAATTCCTTCTGCAACAACAGTTGCATTAATCTTATTCGCAAATACAACTAGCGCATTGGCTAATGAAAATCGAACTGGATCGCTGTCGATATTAGTTATAAGGGATCTATCTAATTTGATTATATCCGGACATATCTCTAAAATATGCGTTAAACTTGAAATGCCCGATCCCGTGTCATCGATGGCCACCTTTATGCCATTTTCTCTAAATTTGTTCAAAATAAAATTAAGTTCGGCATAATCTTCTACGACAACGTGCTCAGTGATTTCTAATATAAGACGCTTCGAAGTTTCATAAGTTAAGCTATCCAAAAGGTCACTCAAATGATAAGACATTATCGCTTCGGGTGAGACGTTTAGACTAATATCAACATGATCCGGTATTTGACTTATTTTCTTTAATATGAGATCGATAGCATGAAGTTCCAATTCAACTCCCAAGTGCACTTCATTGGCGTCTTTGTACCAGAGATCGGGACTTCTGTAGGGATCCGTTTTAAATCGCGACAGTGCCTCAATTGAACAAGTCATTCCTGAAACTAGATCAACAATAGGTTGAAATACAATGTTAAGTTTGCCATCTACAAATAACGATTCAACATCTTGTCTTTTTTTTAGTTTAGTTGTTGCATGCGGCGCCAGGATTTTACTTACGAACTCATCTACGACTTCCATGGCCTTATCTGAAGTGCCAGTCGTTAAGTGATGCCCTTGAGCAAATGCTAAATAACGAGACGCCAATGTCGACAATTCAGACAAAGATCCAACTGCCAGTGCCACAAACTCAGCCAGCAACTCAACTAGTTCAACATCGCTTTGTGTGATTGAATTCGGGACCGAAGAGGAAATTTTTAGTACTCCGAAAACCTGAAGATTGTATCTTAACGGCAAAAGAGCCATCGAGCGAATCCCCGTAATTTCACAGGCCTGTCTGTCGGTTTCAGCGTCATTAAATGTATCGGAGCTGATTTGAGTCTCCCCCGTTAACATAGCTTTACCAGACAAGCTACCTTTGACATCGACGGTTAAACCTACAAAGGGTTTCAGTTTACCAGCACAATTAACGTAAATTAGGTAATTATCGGAACTCAACATCTCAAGTGACGCTCCGTCGCATGATGGTACCGCTTCTATAATGCGATCCAAAACTGAATCAATAATTACGAACGGATCCCATGTCTTTAGTCCAAATTCGGCCCACGGTGATACAAGAGTTCTCATCTAGCCTCCTTGCTTAATGCCCCATAATAATATTTGTATTACTTATCGACACCAAATAGAGCGAACTGAAAGAAATACTATTAAAAATAGTAAAACTGCCATGTTAAAAATTTGTTAAAAATTATTAAATTAATAAATATTTGTTCATTTTTCGCCGTAACCACATCAGCAACTAGATACTTTTGCTAAATCATTTAATATTGCAATTCAAAATTGCAATATTAAACCAAGTTTATTTAGACTGTAAATACAGTTATAAATATTAATTGCTTACTGTTATATTTTCATTAAGTGGATGTTGAAGTAATGTCTTAAAGTGTTAAATAAAATTTAAAGTTGTCGAATATGAACACATTATTTAAATCAAAATATATAATTTCATGTATTGTGATCGGGATTTTAGCGTTTGCGCTTACGGCATGCTCGTCGTCGGCAATTCAATCGAGTGCTATCGCGAGGTATAATGCAACTGCGAGTACGAACTGTAAGATTGGGCCAACGGGTCCCACCATTACAACTGGCTATCCTATCGGTCCGCTTAAAGGGACAAGGCGTTGGATAATAGACCAGAATGGAGCAGTTGTAATATTGCACGGTGTTAATGTAGTTGCCAAGAACAAACCTTATTATCCATGCGCTTTTAATTTTAACGGACAGGATGCTGTTTGGTTGAATACTAACGGACTCGATATAGTTCGCTTGGGTGTATTGCCGTCTGGAGAGATGCCGACCAAGGGTCATATTAGTCAAAATTATATTAATCACTTAATTTCCACAGTTAACACACTGGCAAGTCAACATATATATGTTTTACTTGACTGGCATCAAGATGACTATGGGAGATTTTTTAATGACAAAGGTACTTCGTTTCGGGCTGACGGTATGCCATCTTGGATGACAATTACGAACGGCAAACAGAATAAACAAACTAATTTCCCCTTCGACTATATCAACGACCCTGCACTTCAGCAAGCTTTTCAATCTTTTTGGGATAATTCTAAAATTAAAAACGGACTTGCTATCCAACAATATTATTTTGAGATGCTTCAAGCGGTAGCTCAAAGAGTTGTAAACAATCCATGGGTATTAGGATATGAAATTTTAAATGAGCCTTGGCCAGGAAACACGTGGCAACAATGCCTTGTCGGCAAGGATGCCTGCCCATCGTTAGATAAAACCGAGCTAGACCCCTTTTACGCTAAAGCTATCGCGGCAATTAGAAAAGTAGATCCATCTCATTTAATCTTTATGGAACCTTTTGTTCTATTTAATTTTGGTACCCCTACTTCAGTTGCTATACCTACTGGAGCCAAAAACGTCGGATTGTCTTTTCATCAATACACTCAGTCTCAAATCGGAGTGGATAACGTTTTTAGTAATGCCCTTAAATGGGCTCAGACTCATAATGGACCATTATTGAATACCGAGTTCAGCTCGATAAATGATAACGCCACCACAATCGGTATGGAAACTTCCGCTGGCAACAACTTTTTAATGTCGTGGACATACTGGGTATTTAACAACTGCAATATTGCATGTTCTCCAGCAGCCGGCACCAACGTCTTATTGAATTCACAAAATCCTCCAAAGGGCGCTAACATTGACACTCCTGTGGTAAATCAGCTTGTTCAACCGTATCCTCTCGTGACTGCCGGCACCCCCGAATCGCTGACTTATGATGCTGCCACTCATGTTTTAAACTACCAATGGTCTTCTGCCAAGACTGCCTCAAATGGAAATTTCGCCAACGGTGCAGCTACCACAATTTTGACACCGAAACTTGATTTCCCTTCTGGATATTCAGTTACGGCAGTCGGGGCTAAAGTTATATCCAATGCCTGTTCAACGATTTTGATTCTTCACCAGACACAAATATCTACCCATATCACTGTAACCATAACCCCAGGGTCAACCTGTAAAAATTAAATTACTTTATGCCAAACGATAATTATCGGAAATACGTTAACGACTGAACAATACAGAAAATCATAAATGAATGGAGGCGGCGGGCGGAATCGAACCGCCGTACGAGGCTTTGCAGGCCCCTGCCTAAACCACTCGACCACGCCGCCATCGACTATTGTCGTAACTATCTATAATTAAACAGCTTTTGAAATATCTATTCTAATAAAAACTTCATGTCACATTGAACATAATTCGAGAACACGCAAATACCAGCACTTTGTTATACTTTCAAACCGACCGAATTGTGGACATTGACGATAGATTCTCTTCATATTGCCCATATGCGGTCATTCACCAATAGATCACTGTTTTCAGTTTTAACCGAAGATCCCCTACGGCTCCAAAGAGGGTACAACCCGCAACAAGGTTTATAAAATAATTTTAGCTAAAACAAAAATTACGGCAATAACAACCACAATTTTAATAATAATTGCAAAAATTGATATCATGGTCGAAACGACAAAAAACAGAAACCAGAGCAATACCAATCCAACGATCGCGATGCCAAGATAGTGATGCCATCCTGGAGATTTTTTAGTGGAATTTCCCTTTTCTAATATACTCACTACTTTAAATTCCAATCACTTTAAATTCCGTTACTACCTAAATCTTATCAGGATACCATTTAAAACATATCTCATACAATAAAGGTTCACTCTAAGTAACCGCTTGCAATCACAGGTTTTAACAATTTCAGAATAAATACCCCAATTAGATTAAAACAAATTTATCTTTCAGACAACTTTAAAAAAACGTCCTCAAGTGTTGGTCTTTTGACTTCAAGCCCCGCCAATTCAACATCGCTGGCCAATGCCATTTTTGTTAATTCATGGAGAATTCTAGTGGGCTCTGCAGTATTAATAATAATTTTTGAATCAATATTTTGCAATTTGCAGTTTAATCCGGTTAAATCAATTTTGTCTTCTTTATCAAAGCTTATTTGAACGTTCTGAGTAAAACTATCTCTAAGCATTTTCGGTGTTCCTTGGGCAATTATCTTGCCTGAAGACAGAACGATGACATCGGTAGCCAAATATTCGGCTTCATCCATATAATGTGTGGTTAAAACTATGGTGCGTTTGTCGTTCTTCAACCTGTCAATCATTTCCCATAAATTTCGCCTAGCGCTCGGATCGAAGCCGACCGTAGGTTCGTCTAAAAAAATCACCTTAGGATTTCCCACTATAGCCAAAGCAACTTCAAGCTTTCGACGTTGCCCCCCCGATAGATTTTTTACCAAAGAATTAGCCTTGTCTACAAGTTCCATTAAAGACAAAAGTTCGTCGACATCCACT
Source organism: Actinomycetes bacterium (assembly GCA_021852345.1). GTDB lineage: Bacteria > Actinomycetota > Acidimicrobiia > Acidimicrobiales > JABEUL01 > JAJZNL01. The sequence continues at coordinate 26,569 of JAJZNL010000014.1, read as the reverse complement.
GGATCATCATAGTAGCGCGACCTCTGAGTTAATAATTCGCGAACTTTAATAAAAGGTTCTGCTTGGCTTTCCTGAAGCACCCCACCAATACCTTGAATCTGTTTTCTATCCGCAAGATACGGATTAAAACCCAAAATAGATATTGTACCAGAATCGGGTTTGATGAATCCCTCGAGCATCTCTACCGTAGTAGTTTTACCGGCGCCATTGGGGCCAAGTATTGCCAGTAGGCTTCCGGGTTCAACTTCAAAACTTATATCGTTCACAGCAATCAATTCTCCGTATTTTTTAGTTAAACCGACTGCCTTAATGACCGCATTATTCATATCTACTACTTTATTATGAATGGCGACAATTTAATTTAATTAAAACGCTAATGAATACTTTCATTGATACAGCCCAGGTTTCTTTTCCGAATCAATGCTCATTAGCTTCCGATATGGCAAACTAAAATCTATTTATTCTTAATAATTATCGACTTGATGTAAATGTGTTTATTGATTTAAGGCGGACACCCCTCATTGGCTATAACCAATACCTTTTAATCTTTTACGTCAAATAATGTATGAAGTTTCAAAGCAGAAAGATAAAATCAATTACGCAGCCTTAAGTATTAAACTTACGATAACTACGTGTTTTTGCAGCGGAGGTGAATCATTGGTTGTCATTAGATAGTATGATTTTTATAGATGGATGATTTATCGCAATTGCCATTTAAACAGAAAAGACAGACATTAATCGACTCAAAAGAACTTATTGGTTTAGATTTTTGCCATACCTGGACCGATGAAGTTGACAAAGAGATTCAACTGTTATATTTTCAGCTGTCAGACGAAGACGCCGCCAACTTAGCAATTGTAGCCGTTGGCTCATACGGTCGTCGCGAATTATGTCCCTATTCTGATATCGATTTCACAATTGTCTACGACAAGAAAAAAAATATAAATGAAATTGTAGACAAGTTGCTTTATCCGATGTGGGATCTTGGGATTAAAATCGATCATTCCGTAAGAACCTTAAAAGACGCAAGCAAAGTTTTACAGTCCGACCTTAAAGCTGCAATGGGGCTTTTGGACGCACGGTTGGTTGCCGGAAAATTTGACTATCTGCAGAAACTTAAGTCCATGACGCTCGATGCTTGGCAAAAACTAGCCTCTACATATATTCCGGAGCTAATAAATTTAACGAATGAACGTGAATTCAAGTTCGGTGATCTGGCATACTTGCTGGAGCCAGATCTTAAAGAATCTCACGGTGGTATCAGAGACCTAACCGTCATTGATTGCTATAATTTGGCATTTAATCAAAACAACCCTCAAAATAACAATCTTATCGAGGCAAAGTCTCTCCTCATTAAAACCCGCGTCGAACTTCATCGAAATTTAAATCGTTACTCGGATAAATTTGCGTTGCAAGAACAAGATAAGGTAGCCAAATCGTTAGGTTATTCTGACACGGACAACTTAATGAAAGAGATATCGGCAGCCGGTGAGGCAGTATCCATGTTTTTAAACGACCTTCAATATCATACGTCTGCACTTCATTTAAGCAAAAACAGTAGCAAACTTGAATTACCAGAACCTACCGACACTGCCGTTAGATATATCTTACAGGATGGATATTTAAATATAGAAGGAGAGTGTAATTTTCGTAATTCAGAAATGCCTTTTCGATTGGCAATAATTGCGGCAATTAACCGGGTAAGAATTGATCCTGACTTGTTGACTAAAATATCGCAGAATTTTACGGTTGAATTCCCTATAAAGCCTAAAATTAGAGATGAATTTCTCAAACTTCTATCTTTGGGCAGTGATGCTCTGGATGCGATTTTAACTTTAGAATACCATGGCATCGTTTCTCAAATTCTACCCTATTGGGACAGCATTAAGAACAAACCTCAACGGAACGCGTATCACCGCTATACTGTCAACCGACATTTAATTCAAGCAGCATTAAACGCAAGCAAATTGGTAAGACATGTGGACAGGCCAGATTTGCTGATTTTCGGAAGCCTGTTCCATGACATTGGCAAAGGGTTTCCTGGAGATCATACTGAAGTAGGTATTCAGCTGATGGATGAAATAGGTCGCAAATTGGGCTTCAATACATCGGACATAAAAACACTCCAACAAATGATCAGATTTCATCTATTGCTACCAGATTTAGCCACAAGACGTGACATCGAAGATATAACAACCGTTCAAAACGTCGTCGACGCCGTTCAAACCGAAGATCTACTTGGGCTTCTTGTAGGGTTGACGGAGGCGGATTCTCTGGCTACGGGCCCGGCAGCTTGGGGCACTTGGAAACAACAACTTGTTTATGAACTTGCCGCCAGAGCTAGAACTCACATGGCAGGCAAAGTTTATTTAATGCCAGCTTCTGATACTATCTTTCAAAAATACAAAGAGCAGATAAATACGGATTCAAATTTAGAAGTTTTATTTAGAGACGGTGAACTTGTAATCATGGCCCAAGATTCACCGGGTCTTTTTGCGATATTATGTGGAGTAATATCTTTAAATAATTTCGAGATACTTAAAGCCAATGCGGTATCTTTGACCAATTCCAAAGTTCTAGATATCTTTATCGTCCAGTCGAAGTATGGCCGAGAATTAAATGTTGATCATTTTAAAGATCAAATCAATGATTTTATTTTAAATACCAAGGAGCTTGAAACACAAATTAAGGAGAAGGAATCCAATTTTAAAATACCGAAGAATAAACTTACGGCTTTAGAAATTGAACCGTCAATTACCGTTGACAATGCGGCTTCTACAACCGCTACGGTAATTGAAGTAAGATCTGCCGACAAATTAGGTCTTCTCTATAAAATCGCTCACGTTATTTCAAAATATTCATTAGATATTAAATCCGCTCTTATCTCCACAATTGGATTGGAAGCGATTGATGTTTTTTATGTTACAGATACAGAGAACAATAAAATTAATGATATTGCATTTGCGGACATTCTTTCTAAGGAACTCGAAGACGCACTTTAGAACGAATTAAACTTAGGAAGTAGTATCAATCCTCAATCGAAAGACATTATTTTCTAGTTTAAAATACACCGAAATAGCCGAACACGATCTTTGTAAACCAACGGCGCTTCTCTCATAACAAAAACCTTCCAGTCTGACTCCGATTTTACGGAACAAGCGATTGTTTCTCCGCAACAGGCAATCAAATCTAAATAAGTTAGTAATAAACTAATTTAAATTTTAATTATTTTTTTAATAGTTGTAAACTTGGCAATGTAAGAACAAAACATTAAAGTTAAAATTAATGTTCTACAGGGAAATAATAAATTTTAAAATATAATATGCCACAAAAAATAGCAAAAAGTACAGCTGATTTCGATGTAATCATCGTTGGCGCTGGACTTTCGGGAATATCAGCGGCGTATTACCTTAAAAATAAGAGTCCTTGGGCAAAATTCAAGGTACTTGAAGCTAGATCCAGCATAGGCGGTACATGGGATCTTTTCAGATATCCTGGTATTCGCTCAGACTCAGATATGTTTACTCTTGGATATTCTTTTAATCCGTGGAAGCAAAAAGAGTCGATTGCAAACGGCCCATCCATTCTCGAATACTTAAAGTCCACCGTAACGAAATATAACCTTTACGATGATATCGATTTCAACACAAAACTATGTAGCGCCGACTGGAACAGCTTTGACAATAATTGGGTCTTAGAACTTCAAATTGGTTCCAAAGAAGAGTCAACTGTAATTCGTACAAAATTTCTGTTCTTTTGCAGTGGATACTATGACTACGATCGTGGATATCTACCTGATTTTAAAGATATCAAAAAGTTTAATAATACGATTGTTCATCCACAATTTTGGCCCGAAACACTGGATTACAAAGATAAACAGATTGTAGTTATCGGTTCAGGTGCAACGGCTGTGACTTTGGTTCCAGCGATGGCTCAACAGGCTAAGCATATTACAATGCTTCAGCGCTCACCGACATACATTGTCAGCTTGCCAAAGATAGATCCGATCGCCAACGCCATTGATTTGGCGCTGCCGGATTCATTATCAGGTCCCATAATTCGATGGTACAAAGCTTTGGTATCACAAGCATCCTATAGAATATCAAAAATAATACCAAAACAGATGGCAGCTGTCATTAAAAAACAGGTTAAATCACAACTTCCCAATGACTTTGACGTCGAAAAACATTTTACCCCTAAATATAATCCATGGGATCAACGTCTTTGCGTAGTGCCTAACGGAGATTTATTCTATGCAATTAGAAAAGGTAAAGCATCAATAGTAACGGACGAAATTGACTACTTCGAGAAAGAATCTATTCATTTAAAATCAGGGCAAGATCTAAAGGCCGATATTGTAGTTACCGCAACGGGATTGGAGCTAGTGTTTCTTGGAAATACAAAGATTACTATCGATAAAGTTCCACTTAATCATTCCAACAGAATGACCTTTAGAGGTATGATGCTACAGGATGTCCCAAATCTTGCATTTTCCATCGGCTACACAAATGCCTCTTGGACGCTTAAAGCTGAATTAATTTGTAATTATACAGTTCGAATACTAAATAAAATGAACAGTTCCGGCTCACAGGTAGTCTACCCGACAATAATTACCTCGGAGGCGACACCAGAACCATTAATGGGATTATCGTCTAACTATATTCTAAGGGCAAATGATCGTTTACCAAAACAGGGAGCCCAATACCCCTGGAAGGTATATCAAAGTTATCTGAAAGATTATATCTGTACAAAACTGCCGAATTCAATAAACGACAAGGAATTAATATTTTCCGACAGGTATGATTCTTCGAGTGAAAGTATAACGAAGCCATCAATTTGAAGTTTGGGCTAAACCGAGTTAATGTCGGCTAGTGTTGTAGGGATTAATCTCCATCGGTTGTTAGAAGAACAGAACAATTTATAAAATTGAATCTAATAAAAATATAGAAACTTGTATCATGGCTTCATTGACTGATTTCAATTTAGAATATCTTCAACTGTTAATTACAATTTTATAATTTTTTTTAAGAAGTAAGAAACTTCGATATGCGCTTGCGATCTTGGCTTTCATATCGGCTTTTAGCAATGGCAACACGCAGTTGAAAAAGTCCCAACTACATACGCTCCAACGCCCGACGACGTGCGAGTTGGATTGAAATAAACGCTCAGGCTCACGCGACCACTTGACTTCGAATTTTTTACCGATTAGCTTCGACAAAGAAATCAGGACAGACGCGGACCTCCACTACCTGTTTGTGAACCATTAAGTGCGATCCTACATTCACTCGGCGAGACAGACAAAATTCGCAATCATTAGAGTCTTTAGCGAGCAGGCGTTTGACACTGGTGACAAGTATACTTTTTTAACAATAATATCTGATCAGTATTTGATACTATTGTCTGACCCTGTCTATGGTCGGTGTCAATTTATTTTACTTGTAACTAATTTAAGTAAATCCTTTAATGCCAAATCCAATGAGTTTAAGTCAGATAAATCATAGATTCTATCGGGATTTAAAGGTGGCTCGTACGGAGAAGAGATGCCTGTGAAATCTAATACTTCCCCCAACCTGGCTTTTTGATAAAGACCTTTCGAATCCCTACTTTCACAAACCTGAATGGGAGTACTGATATGCACCTCCAAAAACTTCATATCACACTGTTCAAAATTTTTGCGCACTTTATCTCTTTCTTTAATAAATGGCGATACGAATGATGCAATTACAATGATGCCATTTTCAACCAAAATCCTAGCAAGCTCACCGGCGATTCGAATGTTTTCAGCTCTATCCTCTTTAGTAAATCCCAAATGTGCCCCAAATAAAGATCTTATAGTATCTCCGTCCAAGACATAGGCCGGCAAAGAGCTTTCGACTAACAACCTTTCCAATTTGACCGCTAAGGTTGTCTTACCCGAACCGGAATACCCGGTAAGCCATACTCCAATTCCTTTTAGATTTGTAAACTCTTGTCTGAGTTTGGCGTTTAACAGGGACTCATGCGGAAATAAAAGATCCTCCATGAAACTTATGCATCCAAAAAGGCTTCGCCAGAAATTAAACCGGCGGCGACAGTGGCATTAGTAGCTTCATCTATCACGATAAAGCTCCCCGTCTCTTTATTTTTTTTGTAATCATCGAAAAAGATTGGTGAAGAGAGCCTGAAGTCAGCCCTACCGATTTCATTCAGTTCCAACGAAGTTACATTTAGATCTCGGTGAGAAGTATTGACATTTAATCTGTAATGTAGCTTGGTAACCATTGCTTTTAGGGTTTTAGTAGTATGCTTGATAAGATATTTTCTTCTGGTATCAAGCGGTACATCTGACATCCAGCACAGCATGGAAGTAATGTCTTGCCCTATTATCGGTTTATTGTTCGGTCGACACAACATGTCACCCCTTGAAATATCGATGTCATCTTCCAAGCATACAACTACGCTCTGATAAGGTACCGCTTGTTCAATCTCGCCATCGGGTCCCTCTATTCTTGCAATCTTACTTTTAAAACCGCTAGGTAATGCTAACACCTCGGTCCCTTTTTCAAGTATTCCGCTGGCCAACTGCCCACCATAACCCCTAAAGTCACGCTGATGTGAATCACTTATCGGTCTTATGACCATTTGGACAGGAAATCTAAGATCCACTAGATTACGGTCAGACCCGATATAGACCTCTTCTAGGAACCTTAGTAACGGGTAGCCGTCATACCAAGGCATATTGAGGGATCGCGATACAACATTATCCCCCGTCAATGCACTTACCGGAATTGCCGTCACATCCTTTATGTCCAACCTAGTTGCATATTCTTGAAATTCTTCTTTAATGGATTCAAAAACGTCCTTGGAGTAATCCATCAAATCCATCTTGTTCACACAAAGCACAAGATGCGGTATCCTCAAGATGGAAGCGATCAAAGCATGTCTTCTAGTCTGCTCGATTATCCCGTTTCTTGCATCCACAAGGACGAGAACCAAGTCAGCCGTTGAGGCTCCTGTGACCATATTTCGAGTATGTTGTATATGTCCTGGAGTATCTGCGATTATGAAAGATCTTTTGGGTGTGGAGAAATACCGATACGCTACGTCAATTGTAATCCCCTGCTCACGCTCGGCTCTTAAACCATCTGTTAACAAAGCAAGGTTAACGTATTCATCGCCCCGGTCTAAGCTTGTCTTTTCGACAGCCTGAAGTTGGTCTTCGAAAATGGATTTCGAATCATAAAGTAATCTGCCAATCAACGTTGACTTACCGTCATCAACGGACCCTGCCGTAGCAAACCGTAAAAGTTCCATTTTAACAATCGCCCCTCATTAAAAATAACCTTCTTTTTTTCTGTCTTCCATTGCAGCTTCAGAAAACTTGTCATCTACTCTTGTGGCGCCTCTTTCGCTGATTCGCGAAGTTTGGGTCTCTTCGATGATTTCATCCACGTTAGAAGACAATGACTCTACGGCGGCCGTACAGGTTTTATCTCCGACAGTGCGATATCTTACCGTAGCCACAAATGATTCTTCATCTTCAAGTTTAGGGGTTAGATCCGTTACGGCAACCAACATGGAATTTCGCCTTACTACTTCCCTTTGATGTGAATAGTAGATGGTTGGTAATTCAATATTTCTTAATTTTATATATTTCCAGACATCTAACTCAGTCCAGTTTGAAAGCGGAAACACCCTAAAATGTTCGTCAGTGTGATGTTTGGTATTGTAGAGATGCCATATTTCAGGTTTTTGACCTCGCGGATTCCATTGACCGAATGCATCCCTGTGAGACAAAAATCTCTCTTTGGCACGAGCCTTCTCTTCATCTCTGCGTGCACCGCCAAACAACGCATCAAATTTATAATCTTCTATGGTTTCAAGTAACGTTACCGTTTGAAGCTTATTTCGTGACAGATTTCCAGGTTCTTCAACCGCAGTTTTACGGTCAATGGAATCCTGAACCGACCCGATAATTAGATTCAGGTCGAACTGAGAAATTATCTTATCTCGATAGCTGATAACTTCTTCGAAATTATGACCGGTATCTATATGGACTATCGGAATCCAAAGCTTTTTAGGCTTAACGGCAAGCATAGCCAAATGCAACAACACCGCCGAATCTTTTCCTCCCGAAAATAGAAGAGCCGGTCGCTCCAGTTCTGTTAAGACTTCCCGAATTAAATGAATTGCTTCAGCTTCGAGAGCCTCAAGATTACTTATCTCATTACCCATCAATTAAATGGTAGCGTAAATATAACTACATAAAAATACCGACTTAGTTTTAAATGATAGGCAAACGTGCTAAAATGCCAAAGTTCTAAGTCGGTATCTTTATAAACTTGATTACTTAAATATCTAACTTATTTCGGAGGCATTCTTAAGCCGCCATCAAGACGGATGGTCTCTGCGTTAAGATAGCTGTTTTCACATATGCTGGCAGCCAGTGCTCCGTATTCTGCTGGAAGGCCTAATCTCTTTGGAAACAACACTCCCTGCCCCAAAGCCTGACGCTGAGGTTCGGGCAACAATCCCAAAAGCGGAGTATCCATAATACCTGGAGCAATGGTAAGTACCCTAATGCCGACAGCGGACAGGTCACGAGCGGCTGGCAGGGTCAAACCTACAATACCGCCTTTAGAGGCCGAATAAGCTATTTGACCGATTTGACCGTCGTATGCGGCGACAGAGGCAGTATTAACAATTACTCCTCTTTCGTCGTTTTCCATCGGTTCTGACTTGGAGATTTCAGATGCCGCTAGTCTCAAGACGTTAAAGGTACCAATTAAGTTAACTCGGATAATCGTTTCAAAAGCATCAAGCGAATGAGGATTCCCCGCTTTATCCACAGTACGTTGGGCCCATCCTATACCCGCGCAGTTAATTGCGATACGGAAGGGTGCCTTAGTTTTAGCTACTTCTATTGCTGCCAAAACATCAGCTTCTTTCGTTACGTCTCCGACCGAAAATGAGGCTTTATCGCCTAATTCGGCTGCCAACTTTTCTGCTTGATCTTGCTTCAAGTCAAAAATTGTTACGTGGACACCCTTGGACAAAAGGCTTCTTACGGTTGCCTCTCCCAGACCTGATGCACCACCAGTTACTATTGCTGAACAGTTATTTAATTCCATAGCATTAATCTTATTTGATAAATAACCGTCAATTCAAATTAACTATAAAATTTAGCCAATTGTATCGATTTATCAAATATTAAATTTATTGAGGCTTAGATCAGAATATTTATAAGCATCTAAGTCGGATAGCTAGTTACCCGTTTTAGCGCTAGTAGTAGCGAGAAAATCTACAAATTCGTTCATATCCACACCCGAATGGCCTTTTACCCATTGGAATTCAATATTTCCTTCTCCCGCCTTTAGGTAACAATCTATAAGTTCAGACCAGATATCTTGATTTTTTACCGGCTGCCTCTGACTGTTCTTCCAGTCATTGCTAAGCCATTTTTGCCACCAATAATCTTTAAAACACCGGACCAGATACTGCGAATCACTAACTATTAACAGTTTTTGATTTTCAAACCGTTTAATTGCCTGAAGCGCAGCGGTAAGCTCCATTCTTTGATTAGAAGTTTGAGCTTCAAAGCCTGAATCGTATTCTGATTTGGAAACGGCCCATGCCCAACCACCGGGGCCTGGATTACCCAAACAGGCTCCATCTGTGTATATTATTTTATCGGTCATCTTTATATTTTTTGTTTAATCCACAAGTGAATAATTGGTTCTTCCCCTATTGGTTCCAGAAATAAGTCCTCATAGGTAAAACCAATTAATAGTAGCTTATCGTACAAAGCGGATTTATAAATTTTTAACTACTCAGGCTTTTTACAAAATCCCAGATTATTGTATTAATTCCAATCTAGATGCTTTCTATTCCAGCCAGGACTCGTTACCCAGCTCAATTTTAGCCGTCGACTGCGCCCGAAGTATTACCGTTTTGATGCCGGTAAACAAGAAAAGACTCTAAGAACTCGTCTATCTCTCCATTAAGCACGGCATTAACGTCTCCAATCTCAAAATTAGTTCTTAAGTCCTTAACTTGCTGGTACGGCGCCAAGACATAAGATCTGATCTGAGATCCCCAAGCTACATCTGCCATGGGGCCCGATATCTCCTTTAAGTGTTCTTCGCTTTCCTGTCGCTTAAGTTCAGCCAATTTGGCTTTTAATAGATTCATTGCTTTGGTCTTATTCATTAACTGGGAACGCTCGTTTTGACAGGATACCACAATGTTTGTAGGAAGATGGGTAATTCGCACCGCAGAATCAGTTTTGTTAATATGCTGACCTCCTGCACCGGAAGCTCTAAAAGTATCAATTCTCAACTCTGCTTCGTTGATTACAACTTCAAGGTCACCTTGAAGCATGGGTATTACACTGAGAGCGGCAAAACTGGTATGTCGTCTGTGAGCCGAGTCAAATGGCGACATCCTTACAAGCCTATGCACTCCTTTTTCGTTGGCCAATAGTCCGTAGGCATTTATACCTTTAACTACAAAAGTTGCCGACAAGATACCCGCTTGAGCTCCGTTTGTAATTTCATCAATTTCGACCTTAAATTTTCTTTTTTCAGCCCACCTGGTATACATTCGCATCAACATCTCAGCCCAGTCTTGTGCGTCGGTGCCTCCTGCACCCGCATGTACTTCGCAGATTGCATCTGCGGCATCATATGGACCCGACAGCAGCGAATCCGCTTGAAGTCTTCCGATTAAATTAGAAAGTTCTTTAATGCTTTCTCTGATTTCAACAACAGTTGTTTCATCGGGTAACTCCTCTAGGAGCTCAAGTCCCACATCAACATTCTCCATGAGCTTTTTTACGGCTTCAACGCTATCTATCTTTTCTTTGACCTGTCCGAACTCGGCGCTAATTTCTAATGCTCGCTGTTTATTGCTCCATAAGCCTGGATCAGACATTGCCAGCTGAAGTTCTTTGAAATTTTCTGTAAGCAACGGTATATTTGCCAGAAGTTTAGCCTGTTCAAACTTATTTTTAAGCGGTTGAAGTTCGAACTTTAGATTTCTGACTACGTCACCGTACGATTCATTGCCGCTGGCCATGACAATACTTAAACTTCTTATTCGAACCGCACCAGCAAAGATCATTTCTACCTAGCTTCTCTTTGTCGCTTTTTACCATTTGGGTAACCGTAGCTAATTGTCCCTCTGATCCGTCCGAAGAATTTCCTCCACTACCGTAGCTTACCAATGATAAGTCATCTTCAGCGCTGTTATAATTTGCATTGGCTAGATCCGGCTCGGTCGGTAGCTCAATTTGTACCTGTATATGCATCAAATATTTCAAGAACGAGTCATCAGTTCGTTTAATCATATCTTCAAAGAGTTCAAAGCCCTCTTTTTGCCAAGCAACCAAAGGATCTTGTTGACCCATTGCCCGTAGATTGATACCTTCTTTAAGATAGTCCATCTCGCTTAAGTGTTCTCGCCACTTTTGGTCGATGGTTGATAACATTAAGTTTCTTTCGATTTGTTCGAAAATTTCCTCATCTTCAAAAGTATTGCGTTTTTCCAAATATGCTTCAGTAAAATCAGCCACAATCGACTCGGATAATTGGCTGAGCGAATTAGCCTTATTGAAATCCTCAACTACAAATTCCGTGTCATAGTAGGTTTTTAGATTAGTCAATAATCCCGACAAATCCCATTCCTCATGAAAATCACTTGGACATGATTTTGAAATAACATCATTCACGGTTTTTTCAATAGTTGTTAGAGTGCGCTCCCTAAGATCATAACCTTCTAAAATTTGATCTCTTAACGAATAGATAACCTTTCTCTGGGCATCCAAAACTTCATCGTATTTAAGTGTTTCTTTACGGATCTCGGCGTTTCTGCCTTCTACCGCATTCTGTGCGCTTTCTATACCTTTTGATACAAGTCGAAACTGGATAGGCATGTCATCGGGAATTCCTCTTTGAACCACCCAATCGACGGCACTATTGGCAAATATTCGAATCAGATCATCTTCCATGGAAAGATAAAATTTACTCTTCCCTGGGTCGCCTTGTCTGCCCGAACGGCCACGAAGTTGATTGTCAATTCTCCGACTCTCGTGTCGCTCGGTACCTAGAACGTAAAGCCCACCGAGATCTCTTATTTCATCTCCCTCTTTCTGACATTCTACCTTAAATCTTGCCAAAAGCTCCTTATATCGTTTTTCATAATCTTGACTTTCGGGATCCAATTTTTCTTTTAGTATCTCTTTTTGCGCAAGGCCTTCTGGATTACCACCAAGGAGAATATCCACACCTCTTCCTGCCATGTTCGTAGCAACTGTAATGGCGTGAAGTCGACCTGCTTGGACTACAATTTCAGCCTCTCTAAAGTGCTGTTTTGCATTCAATACTTCGTGTGGAATCCCTTCTTTCGTTAACGCCGCGGACAAAACTTCAGATCTATTGACCGATGCCGTACCGACCAAAATCGGCTGACCCCTTTCGTAATGTTCTTTAATATCTTCTATGACCGCCTTAAACTTACTTTCTTCAGTTTTATAAACCGCATCCGAAAAGTCTTCTCTAACGATAGGTAAGTTTGTCGGAATCGGTACGACTGCCAGACCATATGTAGCGGCAAATTCTGAGGCTTCTGTTTCCGCAGTTCCAGTCATTCCAGAAAGCTTTTCGTACAACCTAAAGTAGTTCTGCAAGGTAACAGTCGCCCACGTATGATTTTCCTCCTTAATCTTTACGCGTTCTTTTGCTTCCACCGCCTGGTGTAATCCTTCGGACCATCTTCTGCCTTCCAAAACTCGTCCTCTAAATTCGTCAACGATTTTAACTTCGCCTCTTTCGACAATATAATCCTTGTCTCTTTTATAGAGTTCTTTGGCCCTTAAGGCTTGCGTTAGATGTAGTACTAAATCCGTGCTCACTTCATCGTACAGATTTTTAACGTTAAGTTGCTTTTCGACCTTCTCAATCCCCTCTTCCGTTGGGATTACGGTCTTTTTCTCTTCGTCAACTTCATAGTCAACGTCACGTTGAAGATTCTTTACAACGCTAACAAACTGATAGTACATTTTGCTGGAATCTTGAGCGGGGCCCGAAATAATTAATGGAGTTCTTGCTTCGTCAATTAGAATAGAATCAACTTCGTCAACGATAGCAAAGTTATGTCCCCTTTGAACCTTATGTTCCAATGACTGAACCATATTGTCACGCAGGTAATCAAACCCAAACTCCGAGTTGGTACCATAAGTTACATCGCAACCATAAGCCTCACGTTTTAAATCATAATCAGTCTGTTCTGGTGACAATATACCCACAGTCAAGCCTAAAAACTCGTGTATCTGACCCATCCATTTAGCGTCTCTGGAGGCTAAATAATCGTTCACGGTTACCACATGCACGCCCTTGCCCGCCAGAGCATTTAAATATACTGGCAGTGTCGAGACCAAAGTTTTTCCTTCTCCAGTTTTCATCTCGGCAATCCAACCAAAGTGAAGTGCCATACCTCCCATTAACTGAACATCATAATGACGCTGGCCGATTACCCTCTTAGAAGCTTCTCTAACTACGGCAAATGCTTCGACCAACAAGTCATCTAAGTTCTCTTCGTCATTAAGCCTTTTTTTAAATTCATCTGTTTTATGCCTTAACTCAGCATCACTTAATGCTTGAAATTCATCTTCGAGCGCGTTTATGTGCGGCAAAACTTCTGCAAGTCTCCTTACTTTTTTACCCTCGCCCGAGCGCAACACCTTTGCTAATATACTCATAAAAACTAACCTTTATTCGGCTTCAAATTTGACGCTTTAACTTACACTAAAATATTATATCTAGCTTACCAACTGGCGGACGTGGCGAAATTGGCAGACGCGCAGGGTTTAGGTCCCTGTGATCGCAAGGTCATGAGGGTTCAAGTCCCTCCGTCCGCACTCGGGATGTACAGCTACAACATTATCGTAGATACGGTACCGACTAACCTGCCTATCGCGATAAAACAGAATTTGCTGACATCCTAATTTAGCAATCAATAAGACCGACAGCGATGTTTTGTAAAGAATTTACTCTTTTAAAATTTCAAAATTCGAACATCCACAAACACTTGATATCTGCCGGCTATTAAATTATTCAAAAAAATAACAGTGTATAACGCTAACCGACAAAACCATAATGTACCTTCTTAACCAGCCACGGAATAATGTTAATTGCTCAAAGTTTTTCGAGAGTTTTGGTACGCCTCTTTTCGTGATCAGCTTCCACAATCGGTAAATCTGGATGGTTAATATCCCATACGGGACGATTTGAGCGAACTGGAGGTAATTTAGTAAAGTTATGATGAGCAGGGGGTGACGAGGTATACCATTCCAATGAAAACGCATCCCATGGGTTGTCGCCGGCGGGCACAGGATCCAACAAAGATATTACAACATTAACAAAGAACAAAAATACCCCAATCGCAATGATCATGGAGCCCAAGGTCGCAATTCTGTTGGCGTTAGTATAATCCATGGATTGACTGTAAGTTGCGATGCGCCTTGGCATTCCTTTCAATCCTAACCAATACCATGGCAATATAAGCCCCCAAGTCCCAAAAAACATGAACCAAAAAGTTATCTTTCCAAGACGCTCTCTCAACATAACCCCAAATGCCTTTGGAAACCAGTAAAAGAATCCTCCGAATCCGCCGAATAGTGCAAATGCCAGTATAACGTTATGAAAATGAGCTACCACAAAGTATGTATCGTGGGTAGCAAAGTCAATGGGAGGCGAAGCGAGCATAATTCCAGTAAGCCCACCTAACAAAAAGATAATCAGAAATCCCATCATGAATAACATGGGAGTATCGAATTTAATTTTTCCACGCCACATTGTTCCGATCCAGTTAAAGAACTTAATACCGGTAGGAATTGCAATTAGATAACTTGCTCCTGAAAAATATGGAAGAAGTACCGCTCCTGTCGTAAACATATGGTGAGCCCAAACACCTGTCGAAAGACCCGCAATGGCAATTGTGGCAAAAACCATGCCCTTATATCCGAAAAGTGGTTTCTTAGAAAAGACAGGTATGATGTCAGTCATTATCCCAAAAAACGGAAGAACTAAAATATACACCTCTGGATGTCCCCAAAACCAGAAAAGATGCTGCCATAATAACGGCACCCCGCCATGTTGGGCATTAAATATATATGTTCCAAAATGCCGGTCTGCGTAAAGCATTACTAGAGCAGCGGTCAGAACCGGAAAAGCAATCAGTATTAATATCCCTACTACCAACATGTTCCAAGTAAAAATAGGTAGTCTCCACATAGTCATACCTGGTGCTCTCAAATAAAATATGGTAGTAATTAGATTTACTCCAGTAAAAATCGCAGAAAAACCAGTTAATATCAAAGCGACGATCCACATATCGGGTCCCGCCCCTGGAGAGTTTACGGCGCTCGAAAGCGGCGCATATGCAACCCATCCAAAATCCGCAGCCCCGCCAGCAGTTAAGAAACCCCCGACCATAATTAACGATCCAGAGAGATACAGCCAGTACGATAAAGCGTTTAGCCTCGGAAAGGCCATGTCAGGAGCTCCGATTTGAAGCGGTACAATGTAGTTAGCCAAGCCGCCGAATGCCACTGGACCGGCGAATAAATATATCATTAACGAACCGTGCATCGTAAATAATTCGTCATATTGGTGCTGGGTAACCAACGTCAAGTCGGGACTGAACAACTGCATCCTGATAATCTCGGCCAAAATACCGCCGATTACAAAAAAAGCTACAGCGGTAACTGTATAGTTAAGTCCTATAACCTTATGATCAGTAGATGTAATCCATTTCAAAAATCCCGTTGGCTCGTTGTGGTGGCCCACTTGCTGATGCTCGTGGTGCTCATCACCGACAGCCCCTGGTCGTTCTAAAGTTGTTGTCATGTTTTATTTCCTGGCACTGACTAATATTCTAATCTTTAATTTCTTAAAATCATAATTTTAAATATATTTTAAAATTATGATACCCTCAACAATCTACTGTAGTCACTTAAAGTAGATCGCGGGTGATATGATTAACATAATTGGGTAATGTATATTTTAATCAACCGAAATAGTCAAATTGTTCATTTATTTAAATAAAACGAGGCGATCGTTATTAGAAAAATCGATCGCCTCAAGACTATAACTTAGGTCTTATTTTAGCTGGAGCGCTTAAGTCCGGCTCTCTCACCTCTGGAAATGAATTTCATGGCCATTTTGCGACTGGCTTCGTCTATCATCTCGTCTCCGAACATAACAGCACCCTTTCTGTCGGATTCAGTTGCCAGCTTATAAGCGTCAATAATTGCCCAAGCTTTATCAAACTGCTCCTGCGTCGGTGAGTAAATCTCATTAATTGCTGTAACTTGATCGGGATGCAGCGCCCACTTACCATCGTAACCAAGCGTCCGCGTACGCATGCAGTAGTCTTTCAACAAGTCCAATTCTTTGATCTTAAGAAACGGACCGTCAATAACTTGAAGTCCGTTAGCACGGCCTGCCATCAAAATTTTACTGAAAACATAGTTAAAGTGATCACCGGGGTAATCACTAATCTGAACCCCTCCTGTTAGAACAGGCATTTCCATAGAAGCGGCGAAATCTGCAGGTCCAAAAACTATCGTCTCTAACCTCGGTGATGAAGCGCAAATTTCCTCAACATTTATAAGCCCGAGTGTTGTTTCGATCTGTGCTTCAATTCCAATATGACCGATTGGTAATCCCGCATTTTTCTCTATTTGAGTGAGCAACAGATCCATGGCAACAACGTCAGCGGCTCTCTGAACCTTAGGCATCATTATTTCATCAAGGCGTTCGCCAGCATTTGAAACTACCTCAATTACATCGCCGTAAGTCCAAATGGTATCCCAGGCGTTAACTCTGACACACAATACTCTGTCACCCCAGTCCAAATTCTTAATGGCATCTACGACCTTTACTCGTGCATCCACCTTCTCCAACGGTGCAACGGAATCTTCCAGATCCAAAAAGGTCATGTCTGCTGATATCGTTGGACCCTTTTGCAAAAATCGTTCCGACGAACCCGGAACTGACAAACAACTTCTTCTTGGTAAATCTCTTGATCTTTTTGACATAATAATAGCTTATAACGAATTCCAAAAGCAGTTTGTCAATTTTATTACGGAGCTTAAATGAATATCTCTATCAGCAATCACATTCTCACTTCTTCGTCTGACTACTTAAAGCCTGTTAATCAATAAATATCGTGGAGCCAATATCAACTTTTACTGAAATTTAATCTATATATTTTTATCAAAAAAATCAAGAGTACGGTTCCAGGATAATTCGGCTGCATCCTTATTGTATACTTCAGGCCTAACGTCATTGAAAAATGCATGATCCGTGTCTGGATAGATAATCAATTCATTTTCTACACCCAGTTCATTTAACTCTTTTTCAAACTCTCTAACCGCTATCGGGGAGAAAAATCCGTCTTTTTCAGCATAATGACCCAGAACCTTGGCACTCAATTTAGAATAATCGGGTTTGGCATCTTCCCACGGTACAATACCGTAAAAAGGAACTACAGCCCTAACAACATCTGGTCGCTCACATGCCAGGACTAAAGCGAGTCCACCGCCCATGCAGAATCCCGTTACACCGACAGAATTGGAACCTGTCCTTTTAAGAAGCTCATCTACGGCGGCCGACATCACCTTGGCGGCATCGTTCATTTGAAGAGCCATCATTTCTTTGGCAGCTTCGTCCGGTTCTTTGGTGATTTTACCGTTATACAAGTCTGGAGCTAATGCGTTAAAACCGGCTGCGGCAAATCTATCGCACACATCCTTAATGTGGTCTACCAAACCCCACCATTCCTGAATAACTATGACACTTTTAGCTTCGTTCTTGTCGGTTTTGGCAAAATATCCTGAAGCATCGGATCCGTTTGACTGAAAACTTATAATTTCTCCCATAATCTTCTTTCTCTCCTTTAAACGTAATTACCAAATCTTTACTTAGTCTATTTTACTAACCTATTCTATTTTTAATTAGCCCAATTTTAATTAACCCCGTGAATTACTAATCTAGCGTATTAATTCTATAAATCTGTACTTCAATTTACTTCATTTCTTAAATATCACTTTGAATTATGTTGAATTTAACAGTTTTAATGCAAACTTAAATCAGTACTTTCCGGCCAATTTAGAATGATCCCAGGAAATAATCTTGTCGACTAGCAATCTAATACTTATTCGCTTATTTGACATCGTTTCTACAGATCGCCTTCCGTTTTCGTCAAGTTCTCCGAAATACCTAACATAGATACTAGACCCTATTTCGATCAAACTTTCTTTATCTTCTGACAACTCCGCAATTCCTTTAATTTCGACTCCTATCAAACTGTCATATGTTGTACCAGATTCAACCAAACACGTAACTCTTGGATCTCTTCTAAGATTAACCGCTTTCTGCGATTTAGAAAATGTCCACATACCAAGTGAACCGTCATTAAAAAACCCATACCACATTGCAACCAAATTGACGGTTCCATCAGAATTAATAGTTCCTAACGTCATAGAATTACTAAGATTTAAATAATCAGAAATCTCGTTATCGGTTAATTTAATTATGCTTCGCCTATTCATACTGCCCTTCTTCTAAGATTTAATTTACGCTAAATAAAATAGATTACCGCAATATTTAATTTACTCACACGAAAGACTATAGATAATAAAATTCAGCAACTTAACTTAATTGCTGTTTATAGTTTTTTAAAAGATTTAAAAATTCAAAAGTTAATTTGATACGAAAATATCTAACCACTAAGCAACTGGAGTTAAAATTGGGTTAAAATAAGAAATAATTTAAACTTCAATTAACAAGCCGGAGATTGAAAATAAAATTAACGGCGGTTAATTTGATAATTAGGGAGGTCAACAATGGGCTTATTCGACAAGATTAAAGATCAAGCATCAGGAATTACGTCAAAACTAGATGCTGGAATTAATCAAGCTCAATCAAAGATTGGGGAAGTGCAAGACAAAAGGAAACGAGACGGTTTGCTTCAGCAGTTAGGTGAGCTGGCGTTACTGGATCACAGAAATCAATCAGCTCCCGACAGCCTTGAAAAAGTTAATGACCTTTTTCGGCAATTAGACGAGTTGGATCTTAATAACAATCCACAAAGTTGAATTGAGGAATTTATTTCCACAAGCTAAAGACAACTAAACCTTTAGCTTGCATCTGTTTTATGCTTACAATTTTGAGTGCATGCTTTTTTGAGGCAGAGACTTAAATTAATAATTTCAAGCACGCAATTCACCGTTTGAAGCGATTTAACGACCTGACGACTGATGAGACAACAAATTATACATGTGCGATTTAAACTAGCTTCTAAATGATAATTATGTGTCAACTTGTTTGGTCTTAGCGACTTTACATAAAAATGAATCGTTGACATAAGTCAAATTTGCGTTAATACAGATTTGCTATTAAACATTATCTAATGATAGATTTCCTTTTGAGTGAAAGCCAGTTTTTAATGCGTTAGTAAAACATAGCCACACATCTAAGGATATTAAGGTCACCAAAGACAGCAAAATTTAATAACATATTTAAATAATCAAATAATGATCAATAGTTAGTTAGAGAGACAGCGGATATGAACGAAATTGCAATCGAGGTAAACGATTTATCTAAAACTTATCCCAAATCTAAAGTAAAAGCTTTAGATGGAGTGTCTTTCCAGGTTAAAACTGGAAAAGTGTTAGGACTTTTAGGGCCCAATGGTGCTGGAAAAACAACAATTGTCAGGATACTAACTACGATAATTAAACAAGATTCCGGCTCGGCCAAAATCTTTGGCCTTGATTTGGCATCGCGGACACATGCGATCAAACAGTTAATAGGCTTAGCCGGCCAGTATGCCGCAGTAGATGAAAATTTAACCGGATTTGAAAATTTAACGATGATCAGTCGTCTCAATCACATGAATAAGGTTGCAGCAAAGTCCAAGGCTCTGGAGCTACTAGAAAAGTTCGACTTAATCGCTGCCAAAGACCGAACCCTAAAGACCTATTCGGGCGGAATGCGCAGAAGACTTGATCTGGCAGCTTCTTTGGTAAACAATCCAGCAATTCTATTTTTGGACGAGCCAACCACGGGACTGGACCCCCAAAGCAGGCTGATGCTTTGGGATTCAATTCAAAACTTAGTCAAAAGTGGAACCACGGTATTATTGACAACACAATATCTAGAAGAGGCTGACAGATTGGCCGATACAATCATCGTAATCGACCACGGCAGACTGATTGCAAACGGTACTCCGACGGACCTTAAAAAGCGATTCGGTTCCAGCGTAATATCTATAACTTTGAGAAATGCTGAAGCTACGGATTCGGCTACCCGTCTGCTATCGGCGAACTTTCCGAATAAGTTGCTCTCCGAAGACAACACCTTAAAAGTAATTTCCCAAGATGGTCCCAAGTTGACTTTGGATGTTTTGAGAATAATCGATGCCAACAACATCGAGATAGTCGGATTAAACGTAAGTGAACCAAGTCTGGACGATGTATTTTTAACTCTAACCGGCCAAACCATACAGGAAAATTAGGTTTAGTTTCTTTTTGTAGCTACAAGAAAGACAATCACTATGACGGACGTACTTCAGAACAGCACCAAAACTAATTGGACAAAATCGATCTACTGGTTAGTAACCGATACCTTAACCATGACCAAGCGTAACTTGATTTCTTATACAAGAATTCCTCAAGCTTTGTTTTTTTCAACGCTGCAGCCTGTTATGTTCGTACTACTTTTCAGATACGTATTTGGAAACGCGATTCCGATAAAAAATATTCAATATGTAAATTACTTAATACCCGGCATCTTTGTTCAGACTGTACTTTTCGGTTCGGTTTCCACGGGAATCGGTTTGGCAGAAGATCTTCAAAAAGGTATTATTGAACGATTCAGAGCCTTACCAATGTCCAAAATGGCGGTCTTAACCGGAAGAACGATCGCCGACATGGCACGAAATATCGTAGTTGTGACAATAATCACCGGCGTCGGATTTGCCGTCGGTTTTAGAATCCAGACATCCGTACTGTCTTTTGTAAATGGACTGTTACTGTTACTACTGTTTTCATTTGCCGTAAGCTGGGGATTTACAATTGTAGGGTTATCGGCCCCTAACAGCGAAACCGCACAAGTAATGAGCTTTCCTTTAATTTTCCCATTAACTTTTGCTTCTTCAGCATTTGTTCCAGTAGCAACAATGCCGACTTGGCTGCGCGATTTTGCAACCTATCAACCAGTGTCAGTTTTGGTGGATGCCTCAAGAAAATTAATGGTCAACTTCCCCGCAAACATATCCAATTGGTCGGCAGTAGAGTCTATCTTCTGGTCGCTTGGTGCTATCGCCATTTTGCTACCCCTTGCGGTTTATAAATTCTCCAAAGCCAAGTAATAAAAATTAATTGGTAAAGTTCTACGGTAACCGTATCTTAAAGCATCTTCTTGAGATATAGCCCCGTATAACTTTCGGCAATTTGAGCAATTTTTTCCGGTGTTCCTTTTCCTATAACTTTTCCGCCTTTATTGCCGCCTTCGGGACCCAAGTCAACTATCCAATCCGCACATTTTATTACGTCAAGATTGTGCTCAATCACGACCACCGTATTGCCATTATCCACCAATTTAGACAGTACGTGAATAAGCTTGGAAACATCATGCATATGCAAACCTGTAGTAGGTTCGTCCAGGATATATAACGTGCTTCCCGTTGACTTTCTGGCTAACTCAGAAGCCAATTTAACTCTTTGTGCCTCTCCTCCAGACAACGTTGTGGCGCTCTGACCAAGTTTTATGTAGCCCAACCCAACTTCCATAAGGGTATCTAAGTACCTCGAGATAGAAATTTGATCTTCGAACAGTCCAGTAGCTTCCTGTATCGGCATACTCAGAACTTCGGCAATATTTTTACCGTGATACATAATTTCAAGTGTGTCTCGATTGAACCGGCTACCTCCGCAAACCTCACACGGTACATATACATCTGGCAAAAAATGCATCTCAATTTTTATCGTACCGTCACCTTCGCATGCCTCGCACCTACCGCCGGGAACGTTAAAAGAAAAACGACCTGGTTGGTAGCCCCTAACTCGAGACTCTCTAACCTGCGAAAACAGTGTACGAATGTGACTAAACACTCCAGTATATGTAGCGGGATTAGACCTTGGGGTACGACCTATGGGAGCCTGATCGATATCTATAACTTTATCTATATACTCAATACCTTCAATTGCCTTATGCTTTCCCGGTACCGCCACCGTAGAACCGAGAGCCTGATAAACGCCCTTGTACAATATATCGTTTATTAAAGTGGACTTACCGGAACCAGATACTCCGGTTATAGCAACGAAAGTCTCAAGAGGTATTTCAACGGAAACGTTTTTAAGGTTATTTTCGGTCGCGCCTACAACCTTCAATTTACGAGTTGAGGGCTTTCGGCGCTTCTTTGGGATATCTATCTTAATATCCCCGCTTAAGTAACGACCAGTTATTGATTCTTTAGATTTTTCCAAATCACTGGGAGTGCCCGCAAAGATAATCTCGCCTCCGTGTTCTCCCGCTCCAGGTCCGATATCCACCACATAATCTGCAACACGAATTGTTTCCTCGTCGTGTTCTACCACCAATACAGTATTACCGATATCCCTAAGATGAATTAACGTATCGATAAGTTTTTGATTGTCACGCTGATGCAATCCGATCGAAGGCTCGTCCAAGACATAAAGCACCCCCACCAATCCTGAACCGATTTGACTTGCAAGACGAATTCTCTGCGCCTCTCCCCCGGCTAAGGTACCAGCCGACCTGGATAGGTTTAAGTAGTAGAGTCCGACTTTATCAAGAAAATTAAGCCGCGAAACAATCTCCTTAAAGATTCGATCTGAGATTAATTTCTCTTTATCCGTTAATTTTAAATCCTGAATAGAGACCAAAAGATCGTCAATTGACATAATACTCAAGTCCGCAATTGACAAACCGTTAATTTTAACCGCAAGAGAATCCGGATTTAATCTGGCACCCCCGCACGATTCGCAAATGGCTTCTTTCATGTATCCCTGAAGCGACTCTCGTGACCCGTCGGTTTCGGCATCTTCCAATTTAGCTTCTAACCACGGAACGATACCATTAAATGTGGTATTGAATCCTCTGTCAGCCTCATATCGATTTCTATAGCGTACAGTCATTTCAACGTCTTCGGCATAATACAGAAGGTCTTTTTGCTTCTTAGTAAGAGTCTTAAATGGTTTATTAATAGGTATCCCCGATTGCGCACAAAATGCCTCTAGGATTGATCTATAGAACGAATTTCTTGTTCTGGCCCAAGGAACGATGGCTCCTTGCAAAATAGAAAGATCTTGATTCGGAACTACTTGAGATTCATCGACTTTATAACGAGTGCCGATTCCCGAACACATCTTGCAAGCTCCGTAAGGGCTGTTGAAGGAAAAGGATCGAGGTGCTAATTCTTCAAATGAACGCTTACACTTGGTGCAAACTAAATTTTTACTGAACGAAATAATGTCGCCTTTTACGTATGATTCGTTGGAGGCATTAAAATCTTCTACAATTTCAATTTCTACGAATCCGTCAGTTAGTTCCAATGCGGCTTCAATTGATTCGGTCAATCTCCTCTTTGCCGAAGCCTTGGCTGAGATTCGATCTACTATTACTTGAATTGTATGTTGGTCATATCTTGCTAAATTTTGAATCTGCGAATCATCCGTTATTTCAACTACTTCATTGTCAATCTTTAGTCTCTGATAACCTTTTTTAGTAAGATCGCGTATTAAGGTTCCGTACTCCCCCTTTCTTCCCCTTACGACTGTAGCTACAATCCAATACTTCAAACCCTCGGGAAGCTTCAAAAGCGAATCTACAATATCTTGCGGACTCTGTCTTCCAATTTCAATGTTACATTTTGGACAAAATTGGTGACCCACTCGGGCATACAAAAGACGCAAGTAGTCATATATTTCAGTAATAGTTCCAACAGTTGATCTGGGGTTTTTTGAAGTAGATTTTTGATCGATTGATATAGAAGGAGATAATCCGTCGATGCTGTCGATATCAGGTTTGTCCATTTGGCCCAAAAACTGACGCGCATATGCCGATAATGACTCGATATATCGTCTTTGACCTTCTGCATAGATAGTATTAAATGCCAACGAAGACTTTCCCGAACCCGAAAGCCCTGTCAGGACAACCAGTTTATCCCTAGGTATGTCTAATGAAATATTCTTTAAATTATGTTCCCTTGCTCCCTTAACTGAAATAACATCTGTCATTATAAAAATACACTCACCTATCTATTCACTCTATATCATCAAATTTTTACTACTTTAGTTCCTCTAATAATTTTTGTTCACGTTTCAATCGAAGAATCTCATCTCTCAATTGGGCCGCAAATTCAAACTGAAGCTCCTTGGCAGCCGTTCTCATCTTTTGTTCCAAGACTGCAATTATAGCACCGTCATCGGCAGATAGCTCGTCGGCAGAATCGAAAATTTTTAAATCTTTTACCAGTTCAAGCATTCCAGTCGGAGATTCAGCGGTTTTATCGGACTTCTTTTTTCCCCTTGCCGCTACCTTGGTTTGGGAATCGAGTCTGGGCTGCAATTCCTCTAAGAAGTTACTCACCTGCTTTTTGATAGTCTCAGGCTGAATATTGTTGGCTAAATTAAATTCACTTTGAAGTTTGCGGCGTCGCTTTGTTTCCTCAATGGCAAATTTCATCGAATCCGTGATCTTGTCCGCAAACAAGATGACACTGCCATTTGAATTACGTGCAGCCCTACCAATGGTCTGGATAAGTGAGGTAGCAGACCGTAAAAAACCCTCTTTGTCGGCATCTAATATAGCCACCAAAGAGACTTCGGGAAGATCCAGCCCTTCTCGCAACAGATTAATTCCGACAAGTACATCAAAAACTCCAAGTCTTAACTGGCGTATTATTTCGATTCTATCAACCGTAGATATATCTGAATGCAGGTATTTCACCTTAACGTTTTTATCTGCGAGATAATCGCTCAAATCTTCGGCCATTTTCTTAGTTAATGTTGTAACTAAGACTCTTTCGTTTCTGCTTACGGTCTCATGTATTACTTCTATGAGCTTATCGATCTGATTTTTAGTAGGCAAAACAGTTATTTTAGGGTCAATTAATCCCGTGGGTCTTATTATCTGCTCTACCATGTTGGCAGAAACCTCTTTTTCGTACCTTCCCGGTGTAGCTGATACAAAAATAACTCTGCTTACTTTATTTACAAATTCATCAAATCGAAGAGGCCTATTGTCATAAGCTGACGGAAGCCTAAAACCATATTCCACTAATGAATCTTTTCTGGATCTGTCGCCGGCATATTGACCATGAATTTGAGGCAAAGAGACATGAGATTCATCTATAACCATTAAAAATTCCTCAGGAAAATAATCCAACAAGCAGTACGGCGTTTCTCCCGGTTTTCGCCCATCTATGTGCATCGAGTAGTTTTCTATACCGCTGCAATAGCCAATCTGCGAAATCATATCCAAGTCATTCTTAGTTCGAAGTCTAAGTCGTTGAGCCTCCAGTAGTTTACCCTTTATATCAAAATCGCAGAGTCTAGATTCTAATTCAGCCTCTATATCAATTACAGCTCGAGCCATGTTATCTTCTGTCGTCGTATAGTGGGTAGCTGGGAATATTGTAATATCCGTCAAATTTGATTTAAGTTCTCCGGTAACTAAATCAATTCTTCCAATCGATTCAATCTCATCACCAAAAAAGGATATCCGTATAGCGGTTTCATCGTAGGCGGGATGGATATCAAGTAAATCGCCTTTTTTTCTAAAGGTCCCTCTGGTTACGTCGAAATCATTACGTTCATAACGCATGTCTATCAATTTTCCGGTAATGTCCCCCAAATCTATTGATTGACCAACTTGCAATCTAATTAAATTATTTTTATATTCAAATGGTGAACCCAACCCATAGATTGCAGATACAGACGCTACAACAATTACGTCGTCTCTTGTTAAAAGCGCCGATGTCGCCGAATGGCGAAGCCTATCAATTTCGTCATTTATCGACGAGTCCTTTTCGATGTAAAGATCTTTGGAAGCCAAATAGGCTTCTGGTTGATAGTAATCATAATACGATATGAAAAACTCGACGGCGTTATTTGGAAAGAATTCCTTCATTTCGCCTGCTAGCTGAGCGGCCAAGGATTTGTTGTGAGCTAGTATCAGCGTCGGCAGCCCGATCTTTTCAATCGACCATGCAATAGTTGCCGACTTACCAGAACCCGTAATTCCCATTAGAGTTTGAAATTTATGGCCAGATTTATAGCCTTCAAACAAAGAATTAATGGCTTTGGGCTGATCCCCTCTTGGCTGCAATAAAGTTTGGGTTTTAAGTTTTTGCACTGCTTAAATTAAAAAAAAAGTTACTATTCAGGTCTATCTTACTGAAATCCACCATCGGATACTTTATATGTGGTTAAATTTAATTGGGAGAGGAGCGAATAGAAAGATACTCCAATTATTAAACCTAGCTACGAAGAATTAGAGAC
>JAJZNL010000052.1 GCA_021852345.1 Actinomycetes bacterium | reverse complement strand
AGAACCTCCGCGATTGGCCGGAGTTAAACGCCAATCCTGGACCAGTTAAGTCCAGCGCCCCAGTGGATACCCAGACCGCCAGAGATGGCGGTACAGACCCTGGCTCGGCTTATGAGGACACTCATGGGCGGAGGAGTGACTGTAAGACTCCTGTGAAAACGGGAGCGCGTCGTGGTGAGGCGAGCATCAAAACCCCGCAAGGGAACGCCACGTGAATGATCGCTTAGATCACTCGGTGGTAACGGCCTAAATATAAACTGATGCAGTAATATTTATCTGATTAGATATCAATTTGAAAATAGGCTAAAGGTACGCCAATTCTTTGGCGTAAACTGAAATAATCGGTATTGATTTTTATTTGTCTGTTTCCGAAAGTGAGATGAAATTTGAAAAGCGAAGAAGAATACGTACTAAAAACCGTTAAAGAACGAGGGGTTCGGTTTATCCAACTTTGGTTTACGGACGTGCTGGGCACTCCAAAGGGATTCTCGATTACGCCAGCTGAACTTGAAAATGCTTTAAGTGACGGAATGATTTTTGACGGGTCCTCAATAGATGGATTTAGCAGGATTCAAGAGTCCGACATGCTGCTTATGCCTGACGCAAATACATTTCAGATACTTCCGTGGATGATTGAAAATGCATCTGTGGCAAGGGTAGTGTGTGATGTTAAAAATAACGATGGATCGCCGTTTGAAGGATGTCCAAGAAGAGTACTCAAACGCACACTTGATTCAACAAAAAAGCGTGGTTATGAATTTTATGTAGCTCCGGAGATTGAGTTTTTTTATTTTAAAGATGATCTGAATAAGCCCGTATGCTTGGACAACGGGTCTTACTTTGACCTTACTGTCAGCGATTTGGCTACGGAGTTAAGAAAAAGAACAGTTGTCGCACTCGAAGACATGGGAATTCCAGTAGAGCATGCTCAGCATGAAGATGCTCCCTCGCAACATGAGATAGATCTACGTTACACAGACGCCGTAACTATGGCAGATACTATCATGACTGCAAGATTGATAATTAAAAGTTTGGCACTCCAGCAGGGAGTTATCGCAAGTTTTATGCCTAAGCCTCTGGAGTCCGAGCAGGGATCGGGGATGCACAGTCACTTTAGTCTTTTCAAAGGAGACGTAAACTGTTTTGCCGATGAGAATCAAGAATACGGATTGTCTACTTTGGCAAAACACTTTATAGCCGGAGTTCTGAACTATTCTAAGGAAATAACCGCAGTTACAAATCAGTGGGTCAATTCTTACAAGCGATTAGTTCCAGGATATGAAGCACCTGTAAATATCTCATGGGCTAGGAATAACCGTTCAGCTTTGGTAAGAATTCCGGTGGCAAAACTTGGAAATTCTGAAGCAACTCGTTTTGAATACCGAGCCATAGATTCGGCGTGCAATCCTTATTTAGTTTTTGCATTAATACTGTCGGCGGGTTTAAAAGGTATCGATCTTCAGATGGAATTGATGCCCGAGACTTCTGTCAACCTTTATAGTCAAAATAACGAAACGAATGTTTATGAGACGGCAGATCCGTTGCCCAATAATCTAAAATCTGCCATTGAGAATATGGAAAACTCTGAATTTGCCCATGAAGTTTTGGGGGATCATGTATTTGAATGGTTTTTAAAAAATAAGAAACAAGAATGGGAACGATATGCAAGACATGTTACCGACTATGAAATCGGCAGATATCTTCCGTATCTGTAGATTAAAAGGTCACTTTGGTTGTCGTTTTAATGTATCGAATAAAAACTATGAATGAAAGTTCATTAAATAATTTAGAACTGTTAAATAATTTAAAGCATTTTACATGTTGCCTATTCACACGTTGCGATTTTAATTAATTATGGATACAGTAGTCACATACTCGTTTGATCTTGAATCACATTTACATCAAGATTCTGATCTTAAAACTTTAAAAGAGGTTAAGCTGAGTACGTTTGGCGAACTGATTAAATTAGCCGAAAACGGCGATAATCTACTGATAGCGATAGTAAATATTAACGATACGGAACAAAACGGCTGGAACATATGCCGTGATATCTACGAAGATATAAATCTCAATGTTCCGGTTTTGGTAGTTGTTGATGCTAAAACCGGTGATTTGAAGCCTAACTCAAAACTATTGCAGAACGCTGAGTATTTTGATGACTTTATATCCGGTAAATCTACAGGTGTCGAAGTTGAAATCAGGATAAATAAGATCTTAAAAAAATTCGGGAAGCAGATTTCAAAAACAATAATATCTTACGGTCCGATTGTGATAAATACCGATACATATCAGGTGTTGTGCGATAATAGACCCTTGGATTTAGCTTACATGGAATATGAATTGCTTAAGTTTTTGGTTTCAAAACCCGGGAAAGTTTATTCGCGCCAGTCACTTTTGTCGCGAGTTTGGGGCTACGAGTATTACGGAGGCGCCAGAACCGTGGATGTTCATGTAAGGCGTCTAAGGGCAAAGTTAGGACAGGAACATGAGAATTTGGTACAGACTGTTAGATCGGTGGGATATCGATTCGGTTTATCAAAATACTAAAACCGCAAACAAAGCTTGAATTTCTAAGTTTGCTCAAAATGCCACGAGCATCTAAAAGGTTAGAGCCGCTGTCCTTCCGAGATCTTACAAAATGCAAGATACTATAGAAATACTGTCCTAGGTCTTACTGGCGGAGTCTGCTTGGATTGTCAATGAACAAACTATTGGATTTTAGCTATAGCTTCAATCTCAATTAGCGCTCCCAAAGGCAAGTCTTTAACCGCTACGGCAGATCTGGCCGGTCTATGATCACCGAACTCTCCTATGTAGGCCTCATTCATAGCCGCATAATCTTCAATATTTGCCATGAAAACAGTTGTCTTGACGACGTCTTTAAGGGAAAGATTGACTTGTCGTAATATGACATCCAGATTTTTGAGACAGGCTATGGTCTCTTCAAAAATATCTCCGGATAACTTTCCGTTGCTAACTCCTATCTGCCCGGAACAATATACGAATGGTTCGGAAATAACGTAAGGGCTATAGGGACCTACTGGTTGAGACAAATTGACCTTTCGTTCAAGTTTGATATCAAGAAAACAAATAAAATAAAAACTGTTGTTTACGATGACGTATTTTTTTAGTCATAAACAAAAATAATTATCAAATAATAAATTTAAACTTAAATTATTGCAACATAATTTAAGTTAAATGCCACTTAACTATTTTTGACATATGTCGTGTCGCAGCGATACTTGGCAAGTGATGGTGATTTTAAAATCAGCAGAATGAATTTCCGCAGCCGCAGGTTCTGGATGCATTTGGATTAACTATATGAAATCCTGCTCCCTGCAGCCCATCTTCATACTCTAAGGTTGAACCTTTTAGCATTTCAGAACTTTCTTGATCTACGGCTACCTTCACGGTTCCGAAGCTCAGTATTAAGTCGTCAGATGCGGTTTCGGTATCAAAATACATGTCATAGCTAAACCCTGAGCATCCTCCAGGCTTAACTGCAACTCTGAGAACCAATTCTTCTGAATTGTCCTCTTCGGCCAAAAGCTCAGAAACCTTAGACTGCGCTTGCGCAGTAAGTATGATGACTTCCGGATTTTTATCTACACTAACGTTATCCTGAGTTACGGTCATGTTTTACTCCTATATGTCGACGGTGATTAGTTTTCAATTAAACTATTTAGTGTCGGTTTTTTGCCGACGTAAATATTATTTTAGCCTAAAAATAATATTTTAGTGTCAGATTGGGTCTAAAACCTTGAATCCGGAAAACTATAAATTAGATGTGAATTTTAGCACGTTATTTTTAAATAGCAGAGGTAATTGTTTGTAATGGAAGAACAGAAAAATCAGAAAAAAATAGGTAAAACTTTGGCCGAAAAAGTATGGGACTCGCATGTGGTGGTATCCAAGGAAAATGAACCGGATTTAATTTGGATCGATTTACATCTAGTCCACGAAGTAACTTCTCCTCAAGCATTCGAAGGTCTTAAAATATCAAATCGTAAGGTAAGAAGGCCTGATCTTACAATTGCAACGGCTGATCATAATGTTCCCACCAAAGATATTGATAAACCAATCGAAGATCAGGTTTCGGCAAAACAGCTTGAGGTGTTAGATCAAAACTGTAAGGAAAATAATATTAGGTACTATCCAATGGGAAATCCCGATCAGGGAATTGTACATGTTATAGGTCCCGAACAGGGTTTGAGTCTACCGGGAATGACGATTGTGTGCGGTGACTCGCATACCTCAACTCACGGTGCGTTTGGGGCGCTTGCGTTTGGAATCGGTACTTCAGAGGTCGAACACGTGCTGGCAACTCAAACTTTGGTGCAAAACAGACCAAAAACAATGGCAGTTAACGTCAAAGGTAAATTAAAAGAGGGAGTTACCGCCAAAGATTTGATTTTAGCAATTATCGGTAAGATCGGAACGGGCGGCGGCATAGGCCATGTAATTGAATACAGAGGCGATGCAATAAAAGCACTGTCGATGGAAGCTAGGATGACCGTATGCAATATGTCAATTGAGGCTGGAGCGAGAGCGGGCATGATAGCTCCAGATGAAGTTAGTTTTGATTACATAAAAGGCAGGCTCTTTGCCCCAAAAGATGACGAATTTGAAGAGGCAGTAAAATACTGGAAAACTTTATTTACCGACGAAGATGCAGTATTTGACAAAGAGGTCGATATTAATGCCGATGAGCTTACCCCCTTTGTATCATGGGGAACAAATCCCTCGCAGGTTGCTTCAATTAATTCTACGGTACCAACGGCTGATCAGTTCGAAACCGATTTTGAAAAAGAGTCGGCTACAAGAGCACTTAGTTACATGGGGTTTGACGGCGGTGAAAAAATTAAGGACATCAAAGTCGACACGGTTTTCATTGGATCGTGCACAAATTCCAGAATTGAAGATTTAAGGGTGGTCGCTTCGGTCGTAAAAGGCAAGAGGGTAAACCCAGACGTAAGAACACTGATAGTTCCTGGATCCAGGAGAGTCAAAGAGCAGGCCGAAATGGAAGGTCTGGATAAAATATTCGTTGAAGCGGGTTTCGATTGGCGCGAACCTGGATGTTCGATGTGTCTGGCTATGAATCCCGATAAACTAAAGCCGCAGGAAAGATGTGCGTCAACTTCAAACAGAAATTTTGAAGGAAGACAAGGCAGGGGCGGAAGAACTCATTTGGTGTCACCTGCAGTCGCTGCTGCTACTGCTATTTTAGGGCGATTTGCTGAGCCGTCGGATTTGTAGAAGATTTAGGATTTGAAGTAAAGGAATCAAATGCAAAAGATAACAGTAATCGAGGGTACGGGTCTTCCGTTAAACCGTTCCGACGTGGACACAGACCAAATAATTCCCAGTGATTGGCTTAAAAAGGTAGAAAGAACTGGATTTGGTAAAGGACTGTTTTCCGAGTGGCGTGATGACCGGGACTTTGTGCTTAATAAACCCGAATACGCTAAAGCCAACATACTGGTGGCAGGTCAAAATTTCGGAACCGGTTCATCGAGAGAACATGCTGTATGGGCGATTCAAGATTATGGTTTTAAAGCGGTAATTTCACCCAGATTTGCAGATATATTTAAGAATAACTGTACAAAAATGGGATTGGTGCCAGTTGAACTTGATCCTGTAACCGTTTCTTTGCTTTTAAATGAAATCCCTAATAATCCAGATCTGTTGATTGTTGTGGATTTGACTAATTTAACAGTTTCAGTCCCTGAACTTTCAGTCGAAGTGAACTTTGCTATGGACTCTTTTATCCAGTATAGGTTCTTAAACGGCTTGGACGACATAGGCCTTACCCTTTCTCATGCATCTGAAATTGATAAATATGAGTCGGAAAGATTCGGCTGGCTTCCTACAGTTAAGGTAAGCTAACGACCTAATAGAATTTGGCGATTCTTGACCGGAATACCGAATAAATTTAAATTTTAATTCTCTACTTTGAGACTCAGTTCACTGAAAGTTAGCGTTTCTAGGTAACTCGTGTGCAATTCAGGCACTGAAAATTCAGCCAATGGAAGGTTTTCTGCAATAAGGCAAATAATCCTGATTAAAGTCTCTTTGGACCAATATCGTCTTGCTCGTCTTTTTGTTGCCTAAATTATAGAATTGGTGCCTTCTAAAATTGCAATTGTTTATTTATATAGATGCCAATTTACTATTCCTTGAAAGTGAGCTTCAATCATATTTGCAAAGGCAATGATTGGTTCCAATCATGATCTTTTAGCTCCAGCGCAGAATTTTGTTAAATAGATTCATGCGTCTTCGATTAATTAGGGAACAGGCAATCAATAAACCGCGAGGGGTCATGAAATATCCATAAAATATCCATAAAATCTATTGTGTCTTTCGAGACGTGAAAGTAATCAAAGAATCAAAAAACCGATGATCTAAGTTAAGCTTTTATGGACCCGATACTTTTTGAATGATCTCGTTGCGTTGTTTGACTTTAACTAATCTGTTGATGGCATTTAGATATGCTCTGGCTGAAGCTTCAACCACGTCTGTTGATACACCTCTACCTGTTACTTTAATATCATCTGACTCTATTTGTATAATAACGTCTCCCAATGCATCAATTCCGCCAGTTACCGAGGACACATTAAAATCTGTCAATTTAGCCGAAGTATTGGTAGCTTTGGAAATTGCGTTACACGCCGCGTCAATCAAACCATTTCCTTCTGCGTCTGCAGTAAGTTTTTCATCAGAGTTAACGACCGTAACTTTTGCAATTGGCGTACCTACGGTGCCTCCTTTCAATTCAAGTGAATCTAAAGTGAACTCGTCCTGGGAGTGGATCCCCAATTCTTCGCCGACTATTGCCTCTAGGTCGGCTTCGGTGATCTGTACTTTTCTGTCTGCAAGTTCTTTAAACCTTGTAAAGGCGGAATTTAAAGTATCCCCTTGGATTTTAATTCCCATTTTGTCCAAAGTATCCACAAAGGCATGCCTGCCAGAGTGCTTTCCCAATACAATTTGACGCCCCTGCTGCCCGACTGAGCTTGCGTCGATTATCTCATATGTACTTCTCTCTTCCAACACACCGTGTTGGTGGATACCGGATTCATGAGCAAATGCATTTCTGCCGACTACCGCTTTATTGTACTGCACCGGATACCCGGTCAGTCTTGACACCATTCGCGATGCTTTAGCAATCTCTTCGGTATTAATTCGAGTAGAGATATTATTGAATTGATCTGGCCTAATCTTAATTGCCATGACTACTTCTTCCAAGGCTGCATTTCCAGCACGTTCGCCGATCCCGTTTACGCATACCTCAACCTGACGAGCACCCGCGCTCACTCCGGCCAATGAGTTAGCCGTTGCCAGGCCTAAGTCGTTATGGCAGTGAGTTGAAATAATATAGTCCCCAGGGATTTCTTTTTTAATATAGGCAATCAAGGCTCCGAAGTCCCACGGAATACCGTAACCGACGGTGTCCGGTATATTTAGGCAGTTGGCGCCGGATTGGATTGCTTGATTGAGAACTTCCATCATAAATTCCATCGGTGTTCTTGTGGCATCTTGAGGAGAAAACTCAATATCGTCTGTTAACTCTTTGGCTCTGGAGACGCCACGTTTTACCTCTTGAATTACCTGTTGCTCGTTCATCTTAAGCATATGCTCCATGTGATTTGGCGATGTCGATATGAATACGTGAATTCTATTATTTTCGGCATCTTTTAGTGCTTGGTAGCACCTGTCAATATCGCTTAAGCTCGTTCTGGATAGTCCAGCAATCACCGGTCCTTGTATAGTTCTGGCGATGGCCTGAACGGCTTCAAAGTCGCCTTGGCTAGCGACGGGAAATCCTGCTTCGATATAGTCGACATTTAATTTGGCAAGCTGTTCGGCGATTTCGAGTTTTTCGGTCACGTCAAGGGATATTCCCGGAGCTTGTTCTCCATCACGCAATGTCGTGTCAAAAATTATTAAGTGTTCGCTTTCAGTTTTGCTCATTTTACTCTTCCTTTTTATATTTTGCTGATTAAATCATTAATTTGCTTATTTTAAAAGATGAATTGTCTTAAAATATTAAAGTTTTGCAAATATCTCCTAAAATAAAAAACCTCCTTGTGTTATTACACAGGAGGCTGCGCGAACGCCGATATGTGCGTTCGCTTTTAGCTAAGGAGTAAGTTGCCGTTAAAAAATTTAACCATTAATTAAATTATATCACTTAACTAATACGACTGGTCAACTGACTCTTCGAAATTTACTGAATTTGATTAAATTTTAAAGAGTCTTAAATTTTTGCAGACGGCACTAAAGCTACTTAAAATAGTATGAAATAATGCAAACGGTTAATTAGTTCGGGCTAATTTGATTTTACAGATGATTGCCAACGCCCACTTTGTGAACGTCAATGATACCGTCTTCGTTGCGTAGTTCTTGAACTATTTCATTTTTCACTGCCGTGTTGGTTGATAAGACCATTAGAGCAGTATTTGCATTAGTGGAAGGGCCCACCGCCATCGAAGAGATGCCGATTTCGTATTTACCTAAGATTGTTCCGACTACACCTATCATTCCAGGTCTGTCATCATTTCTAACAATCAGCATATTTTGAGCCGGCGGAACTTCAACTACATGTTCATCCACCAGCACGATTCTAGGCGTTTGATTAACTCCGACGAGTGTTCCAGCTATCGAATGTTGCTTGGATTTTAAAGTAATGAGGTTTACATATGCACCGGTATCGTTGGTTTTGGATTCCTTCACTATTAGGCCCTTGTCTTTTGCCAGTTGCGGTGCGTTTACGTAGCTGACAGGATCGTCTGTTCCAATCGAAAAGACTCCTTTTAAAATGGAAAGTGTCAAGATGCCTGTCTCTTCGTCAGCCAACTTTCCTTGATAAATAATTTCTAAATCTTCAGGAAGACCTTCGTTAAGTCCGGCAAAAAGTTGTCCGAGCTGCTCTGCGGTCGAAAGGAATTTTCCGACTTCCTCGGTTGCCTGCGAGGCGTTAATGTTCACGGCATAAGGTACGAATGCGCCTTCAAGAGCCAGTAAGACTTGTTCGGCTATTGTAATTCCAGCTTTGTCCTGTGCCTCTACCGTCGAAGCTCCCAAATGCGGTGCCACTATTACAGAGTCCAATTCGAAAAGCGGGGAGTCCGTGCATGGTTCTTTTTCAAAAACATCCAATGCGGCGCCCTGAATTTTTCCGTCTTTGACTGCCTCGTAAAGTGCTTGTTCGTCGATCAGCCCTCCTCGCGCGGTGTTCACGATTCGTACGCTCGGCTTCATCTTTTCGAGGAGTTCTTTGTTAATTAAACCGATGGTTTCCTGTGTTTTGGGAAGGTGAATGGTAATGAAGTCGCTTTGAGCGGCAACTTCATCTAAGGTCATAAGTTCAACTCCCATTTTTTTGGCACGCTCTGCCGTAACGAATGGGTCGTAGGCTATCAGTCTCATTCCAAATGCCAAAGCCCTTTGAGCAACCAAAGCTCCGACTCGACCTAATCCGATTACTCCCAGAGTTTTTCCGTATATTTCTACCCCTTCCCACTTTGACCTTTCCCACTTACCGTTTTTAAGGGCAACATGAGCTTGGGGTGTGTTTCGCGCTTGGCTTAACAACAATGCAAAAGTTTGCTCTGCGGCTGACACTATGTTTGATTGTGGTGCGTTTACGACCATTACTCCGCGTAAAGTTGCCTCAGTAACGTCGACATTATCCAAACCAATTCCAGCGCGACCTATTACGACTAAGTCACGTCCGGCTTGTATAACCTCTTTGGTGACCTTAGTAGCTGATCTAATTATTAGAGCATGGGCGCCTACTATTTCGACAAGCAGCTCTTCGGGTGTTAAGTTGTATTTAATATCGACCTTATGACCCGCTTCGGTGAGCTGATCCACACCACTTTGAGCGATTTCTTCAGTTATTAAAATTCGTGCCAATTTATTCTACCTCCGTTAATAATTTATTTATTCTTGTAATTCCTTCAGTTATATCTTCTTCACTGAGAGCGTATGAGAATCTGCCGTAACCTGGGGTCCCAAATGCTTCGCCTGGGACAAAAGCCACCTTTGCTTTTTCCAGAATTATATCAGCTAAATCCAGAGTGTCGTTAACCTTGACTCCTGCAATTGACTTGCCCATATAATATTTAAACGAAGGATATGCATAGAAAGCACCTTCTGGAAGGTTGCAGCTCACATTGTTAATATCTGACAAAAGCCCGTGTATCAACTTTCGTCTTTTTTCAAAAACTACCTTCATCTTTTCAAAATCTTCCATACCGTAGGTAAGTGCTTTGTAAGCCGCAACTTGAGCAATGTTATTGACGTTAGAAGTTGATTGAGATTGAAGATTTATCGCCGCAGATATAACATCCTTTGGTCCCACTATCCAGCCGATTCGCCATCCTGTCATTGCATAAGTTTTGGCAACTCCGTTTATTATAAGACATCTATCCTTAATTTCCGGAACTAAAGAAACAATTGAATATTGGCTGTGAGAGTCATATACCAAATGCTCATATATCTCGTCGGTTAAAACCCAAAGATTATTCTCCAGAGCAAATTTGCCTATTTGAATAAGTTCTTCTTTTGACAGTACCGCACCCGTGGGATTGTTGGGAGACGTGATGATGATTAATTTAGTCTTTGAAGTTAAGTGTTTTTGCAACTCGTCTACTGTAACGTGAAAACCGCTTTCTTCGGTGGTATTGACAATAACTGGTTTTGCGTTTGCCAATTTTATCGCTTCGGTATACGTACTCCAATAGGGTGCTGGAAGCAACACTTCGTCTTCTGGATCCAATAGGGTTAGACAGGCATTATAAAGAGCATGTTTCCCCCCGTTGGTGACGATGGTTTGAGAAACATTGTAGTCAGCGCCCGCAGTAATTGATGTTTTTTGAGCAATTGCGTTACGTAACTCTTCAAGTCCGGCCACTGGAGAGTATTTATGGTATTTGGGATTCTTAGCCGCTTCAATTGCAGCTTCCACAATGGCGTCGGGCGTAGGAAAATCCGGTTCTCCCGCACCAAAGCTTACGACCGGCTCGCCTTTTGCTTTTAAAGCTTTTCCTTTGGCGTCGACAGCCAAAGTAGGTGACGGCTCTATCCCGCTCACCAGTTTTGATATTCGTGATCCGCTGTTATCAAAAGAAGCCATGTTATCAAGTTTTACATATTTTTAGGTTAATAAATTTCACTTATGACCTGAAAATCTTTATTGATTTTTCATCTTAAACTATATATTGATAAGTTTAAAAGACTGAAAGCAAAACGGATTAGTTGGCATTCGTATTTTGAATTTATTTTTTAGACAGATATGGCTAAATTTAAGATTAATAGTAAAAACATATAGTAAGAAAAAAGAAAGCGAAGTTTTCAGATGAGTGATGTTCCTAAAATAGAGTTGTCAAAAGATCTCTTACCGACCGACGGAAGGTTTGGTTGCGGTCCTTCAAAGGTCAGGTTAGATACGTTGACCAATCTGTACAATACTAAAGATTCTATATTGGGTACGTCACATCGCCAACCTACGGTTAAGAACTTAGTTGCATCTGTCAGGAAGGGTCTAAAGGAGTTATTTTCTTTACCTGAAGATTATGAAGTGGTTCTTGGAAACGGCGGCGCTACTGCATTTTGGGATATTGCCACCTTCTGTCTAATTGATTCAAAAAGCCAACATTTGGATTTCGGCGAGTTCTCTTCAAAGTTTGCAAAAGCCGCAAAACAGGCTCCCCATCTTAAGGACCCGGAAGTGATTAAGTCCGAACCTGGTACTCATCCAGTCAGCTATTCAAATTCAGAAGTCGATCTTTATGCTTTGACTCACAATGAGACCTCTACGGGAGTTTCGATGGAAATTGTTAGACCGTCTGGGATATCTCAAGACTCATTGGTGGCTGTAGATGCCACCAGCGGTGCTGGTGGTTTGACAGTGGCGTCGGAGGAATTTGATGTTTACTATTTTGCTCCGCAAAAATGTTTTGGATCTGACGGAGGGCTTTGGATGGCTCTTATGAGTCCGAAGGCAGTTGAAAGAACGATGAAGATATCAGAATCTGGAAGATTCATCCCTGCATTTTTTGATCTAAAGGTGGCGATAGAAAACTCAAGATTGGAGCAGACTTACAATACTCCTTCTCTGACTACCCTTTATATGTTAAATGACCAACTGGAATGGATGCTAAATAATGGCGGAATGGCCTTCACGACGGGAAGGTGCGACAAGTCGGCTCAAATTATTTATTCTTGGGCAGAAAAATCTGCGTACGCCGAACCTTTTGTATCTAATGCATCACAACGTTCTCACGTAGTGGCAACTATAGATTTCAATGACCAAATCGATGCGATGTCGATAGCAAAAATATTAAGAAATAATGGAATTGTCGACACCGAACCATACAGGAAGCTCGGAAGAAACCAGCTTCGAATTGCGATGTTCCCTTCGGTTGAACCGGACGATATTGAAGTACTTACAAAAGCTATCGACTTTATTGTAGAAAATTTAAAGTAAAGCTTATTGATAGGTCGGTTGTGGTATAAAAATCAACCGACCTGCGAAAAAAAGATATCGACCAATTCTAAGAAAATACAGAATTGGTCGATATCTAATTTTTGATCTTTTGAAAAGTGCGTTAAGCTCCGTTTAACCGCCAGAGACGTCTTCTAACTTTTGCTTTCCTTGAGTGATAAACGGCATCATTGCTCGTAACTGCTTACCTACTACCTCTATTTGATGATTTTTGCCTTTTTCCTGCAGATCTTTGTAATTCTTTCTTCCTGTTTTATTCTCGTTAATCCACTCGGTTGCGAACCTTCCGTCTTGAATTTCATCGAGTATATTTCTCATTTCGGATTTAACTTGAGAGTTAATTATTCTTGGTCCCCTGGTCATGTCACCGTATTCGGCAGTATCTGAGATTGAAAACCTCATGCCCGAAATGCCCTGCTCATACATTAGGTCTACTATAAGTTTCAGTTCATGAAGACACTCAAAATAAGCGGATTCGGGTTGATATCCGGCTTCTACAAGAGTTTCAAAACCTGCTGTAACAAGTGCGGTTAAACCTCCGCATAAAACAACTTGTTCGCCGAACAAATCCGTTTCGGTCTCCTCTTCGAAGGTTGTTTCTAGAACTCCTGCTCTGGTTGCGCCAATGGCATGAGCGTAACTTAGCGACAATTCCTTAGCTTTTCCGGAGTGATCTTGACTAACGGCAATTAAAGAGGGAACACCTCCACCTTCGGTGTAAGTTCGTCTTACCAAATGCCCGGGTCCTTTGGGTGCAACCATGGCAACGTCTACGTTTGAAGGAGGTTTAATCTGTCCAAATCTAATATTAAATCCGTGGGCGAAAAATAGTGCGTCTCCGTCCTGCAGATTAGGTTCTATTTCGTTTTTATAAACTTCTGCCTGTTCGGTATCGGGCAACAGAATCATAATAAGATCTGCTTCGTGACATGCGTCTTCAATCGAAGTCACTTTAAGACCTGCCGCTTGTGCTTTTTCTCTGGAGCTTGAATTCTCTCTCAAACCGACTCTTACGTCAACTCCTGATTCCTTAAGATTTAGCGCATGAGCATGCCCCTGCGAACCGTAACCTAGTACCGCTACTTTTCTGGATGCAATCAGTGTTTTGTCAGCGTCATTCTCGTAATAAAGTATGGCCATGTCAATCCTTTCGTCAAATTACTATTAATAATTTTAACCTCTAATCTATACTTTCTATTTAAGGTTGAAATGAACGCAAATTTTTAAGCGTTGATGGGGGCTAAGTTGCGCCAGTGGACATAATGTTTTGGTGGGTTTGCATCTTGTCTTTCAAACCAAAGTCAATCTTTGAATTCTTGCTAAATTCAATAACGAAGTGCAATATAGCTTACCTATCAAGCGTAGCCTGGGTTAATGCAATTGTAACTTCTGAAGTTGATTTAGACGATCAAGAAATTATGAATCGTTACTCCAATTTATGGAAAATCGAAGATTCTTTTCGTATCTATAAAAGTGACCTTAAAACCCGTCTGAGTATTCGTATATAAGAAAGAACACATTGAATCTCACTTCTCAATTTGTTTTGTGGCTTTAACCGTACTGAGACTGCTTGGTTTTCATACCAAAAACGAATATTCCATTAAGAGTCTACGAGACTCTCTTAATTCAATGACAATGACCCATATTGAAAAACAGATCTATATATTTAATAAAGACACGATTTCAAACGAATTAGAGCAGTGTTTTAAATTAGATTTCAATAAAAAGTACTTTAGCTCAACTGAGATAAAAACCGCAGCCAATTCTATATATAAAAGTATTACCGCACTACAAAACAAATAGCCCAAAATTAAAAGAAATACCTGGTAGATGGTACTTTCTTGCACATACAAGTGCTAAAGTCGGGATAAATGTCATTATGACATGAGTGGTGTTAAATATTGTTGAGAATTTGATCTTGCATTGTATGATTAATGCGAATATGACCATAACTTAGTTGTTTTTCGGTTGAAAAGTCGCCTATTTACGATTTCGGTCGAATCGTGGTTGTAATCAAGTTCTCCGTTGAAGTATTAAAACGCTGTAATCATCTGTAATCCTTACTGCCGAAGGTTGCAACTACTTCAAGCTTTTCGACAGTTTGGACATTTATCGTAATGGATGAGGTATCGTCCACCCTTACTATCGTACCTTTGACTATAATGGCATGATTGCTGGCTTCTTGTTTCCACCTGATCCACGCTCCGGGCGAAAAGACGGTATTTATAAATCCGGTTTCATCTTCTAAATTTAAAAATACCGTTCCTCTCGCGGTTGGAGGAGCTTGTCTATGCGTTACGATTCCAGCTGTTTTTATAATGTCACCGGTTTTGAATTTTAATAGATCCTTTGCTTTTATGATGTTTAAGTTGTTTAAACTTTCCCTGAGAAGAAGTATTGGATGGCTGTTTAAACCTACTCCGAGCGCTTGTGTGTCTAAGGCTAACTGCTCTTGCTCTGTTTCGGGTAAGAGAGACGGAACTTTGGGGGTTAATATACCGGGTATTCTGGCGGGATCTGTAATCTCGTGTAAGATCTGTGAATTCCATGTTATTAGGCGTCTCTTGAGATAGGAATCTGCATCTATTAACGAATCTAAAGCTCTAGCTGAAGCCAATATTTCAATTTGCTGTTTTGTCGCTTTAGTTTTTTTAACAAAGTCTTCCAGATTAGCGTAAGGCCCCGATGACGATATTTTTTCGGCAAGTTCTCTTGATAGATGAGATATGGTGCACAACCCCATTTGTGCGGTTAAATACCTGTTGTCTTTACGGACAGTGGATTTTGTTTTGGAGTTGTTTACATCCGGACCTTTTACTTTGACATCATGCCGTTTTGCGTCTTCAATTAATGTCGAGACAGACCAAAATCCCATAGGCTGAGCATTTAAAAGTACAACCAACCATATCTCAGGGTAATGAAATTTAAACCAAGCTGATATGTAAACTAAGTAAGCAAACGAGATAGCATGGCTTTCGGGGAATCCGTAACCGGAAAAAGCCACTATCTGTCGCACAATTTTTTCCGCAGCCAATCGGTCTATCCCTCGAACTTTCATATTTTCTAACAGTCGTTTCTGCAGCTTTTCCATTTTCAATTGTGAGCGCTTGGAGCTCATTGCCGATCGCAACTCATCGGCTTCTTCGGCGCTGAATCCCGCCACGTCCATGGAAAGTCGCATTAACTGTTCTTGAAATAAAGGTATGCCCAGTGTCTTTTCTAGGGCGGGTCTTGCGCTTTCGTGATCGTATATTACTCTTTCTTTTTTCGATCTTCTGTTTAAGTAAGGGTGTACGGCGCCACCTTGAATTGGTCCCGGTCTTATTAGGGCGACTTCAATCACCAGGTCATAAAAGCATTTTGGTCTAAGTCTAGGCAAGGTATTCATCTGCGCTCTGCTTTCTACCTGAAATACTCCGACCGAGTCTCCTTTTGAGAGCATTGTGTAGATGTCGGTTTCTTGCGGTAATTTGGATATATCAACTGCTATATTGTGATGTAACTTAACTAAGCTAATTGCTTCGTGTATGGCATCTAAAATTCTTAATCCCAAAAGATCAAACTTGACCAGTCCAGCTTCAGCACAGTCATCTTTATCCCACTGTAAAACACTTCTGCCTGTTCGTGTGGCCCATTCAACCGGGCATATTGTCGATACCGGCTCCTTTGTCAATATCATTCCGCCTGTGTGTATTGACAGGTGTCTTGGAAGCGTCTTTAAAGCATTTTTCAAAGATAAAAGAGGTTGAGGAAATGATTCATCACCGTTAAGTCTGAGTTTGGATGAAAGTTCTTCAATTGCGTCTGTTTCGTAGCCGAGTGCCTTAGCGGATTCCCGCAAAGCCAATCTGGATCGGTAAGTAACGACATTTGCCACTTGAGCCGCATTAAATCGTGAATATGTTTCGTATATATAATTTATAACTTCGTCTCGTCTGTGAGATTCTATGTCTATGTCGATGTCTGGGGGTCCTTCTCTTGCCTTGGACAAGAATCTTTCAAAC
Organism: Actinomycetes bacterium; assembly: GCA_021852345.1. GTDB lineage: Bacteria > Actinomycetota > Acidimicrobiia > Acidimicrobiales > JABEUL01 > JAJZNL01. Next base: position 45,285 of record JAJZNL010000052.1, on the reverse strand, counting down.
AGTAGTTTGAGAGATACGGCATCTACGTTTGTGATCTCCAGTACATAACATACAGTCGAATTTGCCGCAGATCCTCTTCCCTGGCATAATATGTCATTGGATTTACAGAAATTTATTATGTCATATACTATGAGAAAGTATCCGGCATATCCAAGTTCTTCAATGATACTCAGTTCATAATCCAATTGTTCGTAAGCACCCTTTACTGTTTGACAAGACCTTGTCCCGTATTTAAATACTGCTTTTTTATATACGACATCTTTTAGAAATTGTATTTCTGACATCCCATTATTCGTGTTAAAGGTTGGGAGTTTTGGGGCAACCATATTTAAATCAAAAGTACATTCGGCGGCAATGTCAGTAGTCGTTTCTATAGCTCCCGGCCATCTTGCAAAGTTTGTTTTTTGCTCAGAGTACCCTTTAATGTAAGCAGCTCCTGATACTGGAAGCCATCTGTAGGCATCTTCTAAAGTTTTATTTGCCCTGATTGCGGCCACTGTGTTTGATAGATAGAATTCCTTTTGAGTTGAATAGTGAACGTTATTTGTTGCCACATACCTGATGTCATGTTGAACCGCAAGTTTTGCGAATATATCATTTCTTTCAATATCAATCGGATCATTATGATTCCACAACTCGACTGCAATATTATCTTTACCAAATAATTCAATAAGCTCTTCAAGTCTTACTTTGGCTGCAGTCGTGCCTTTGGACATTAAAGCCCTGTTTAAAGGACCTTTTCTACAACCGGTGAGTATAAACCAGTTATTGTTGCATACGTTAGAAAGTGATTCGAGACTGAATTTAGGGTTATCTTTTTCGCCGTTTAGTTGAGCCACTGAAATAGCGTGAGCGAGCGATTTATATCCCTGTATATTTTTGGTCAAAATTATTAAGTGTTCTCCCGTCGGATTAATTGAATTGCTGCGTTTTTTAGTGGATTCCAGTGATAGCTCCGCTCCGAATATAGCCCGCAAACCATATTCCTTGGCGGCTTGATTAAATTTGACAAACCCGTAAAAACCATTGTGGTCGGTTAGCCCAAGAGCTGAAAGCCGAACCTCTGACGCTCTTTTTACGAGATCTTCGGGACTGGATACACCATCCAAGAAACTATAGTAACTATGACAGTGAAGTTCTGCGTACATCTTAAGTCAGTCGTAAATCCCTGCCAGATACCACTGCTGTTTTAATGAGTATACGAGCAGCGCAGTCTCATCTTCGGTGATTAGTTGCATATATGCAAGGCGTTTGAATTTGGATTCGTCCCACCAGTATTCAGAAACGGGCCACGGTCCAAAACTTGTCGCAATTTTCTTTTTAAAGCGAGTACCCACAATCAGATTAGGAATGTCTGATGTAACGGCTTTGGAGCTTACGGATATCTTAAGTTTGTCTTTGCCGATTATATCTATTTTGACGGGATTCTCATAAAATATACTCGGATAGAATGATGGCATATCCGAAGGCCACGGCTCAGCGAGATCATCGATAAGTTTATTAGTATTATTTTGAATCCAGGTGTCGTTAAAACTCTTTTCTGTAAAGTTTTTCTTAGTATTTGGGTTAAACGTTTTAAGTAGGCCTATTTCGTTATCAACTTTTAAATATGGAAGTTGTTTTTTTGAATAGTAAGGTATCTTTTCAACAAAGCAGTTAGGGCGTCTTCTGGGTTGCAGGGAAGACTTATATATATAATCTTGGCCTAAGATAATTTCAATATGCTCCAGTGCTCTGTCTAAAGTGGGATTTTCTTTTGTTGTTATGAATGAAAACTTGTCTTGAAAGTGTCCGTTGGATACCAGATCTTTGGCGGTAAATTCAATACGTTCTACTGCGCTTTCGGATTGCAGGATATCTAGAAACCATCTGAGCCTGTCTACCAGATTCTTTTTATTGAAAGGTGAGCTTGAGTACCAAAGTTTTTCAAATGTTTGCAAATTCTCAAAAAAAACCTTTAACTGTATTGATGTACTCACTAAGCCCTTTTCGGTAATTGAATTTATAAAGGATTCACTTAATTGCTTTGCTTGAAACAGAATCTGCTCATAACTAAAACTGGGCGGGTCAAAAATTATATAGTTACTGAATACGGGTTTTTTATTTTCAAAGTTTAAATTATGCGCTTTGCCTTTTGCTAAATCGTGACACCATTTGCCGATTAGTCCAAGTCTTTCCGTCACCAAGCTGTCTTCTATGGCAGTAAACTCCGAGAGTGTCTTGATTCCCATTCTTAATAAAAAATTAGTCACCTCTTTGTCGGGCAGATATTTTATTGATAGGGGAGCTAAAAATTCTCCGGTCTTGTCTTGGGGTATAACCGCATTGTGTAATGCGGCAATTCGTGCGACAAACAATCCGTTGCCGATTCCGATGTTAACGGGTCTTTGAGTTATGTCTGTAATACTTTTGGCAACTTGCTTTATTAAGTTAAATTCAGATTTAAAGTAGTTTGTGGCCGAAGATGACAGCATTGCAGCTTCACCGGGCTCCACCATTGTCACCTTATAGGAAAACTGCTCCAAAGCCTCTGTAGTCGTAACAAATCCTGCTGCATCATCTTTGGGCCAACCTGGCGAAATCAGATATAAGATTCGGTTGTTAAAGTTTTCTTCCATTCTACCTTTCTGTTGTTTTGCGGTTAGTATCTGTGTCTAGTTAAGTTAAAGTTTTTTAGCTGATGTTTTTATGTTGCATAAAGGTTTTAAAGTCGTCAAATCGTGTGTTTTGAATAGCCGGTGGTATTTGTGGCAATATGAGGGAAAATTCTGACGGGTGATATGCTCTTCTGCCTGAAATATTAAAATCCAACTGCCTTTGCAGGATACGACCTGAGTCTATTTGGGTTATAGACTCAAGAGTGTCTGTAGTTATAAAAGTGTTTTTAATCGCAGAAATCTTATAATCAAAATGTTGGTATGTATTTAAGTTGGAACGGATACTTAAATCAAAAGAATCTATAACTATCAACATAGTTTTAAAGGCCTGAAGTTTTGCGGTAATTGTTTTAAAGTTTTTGAGGGCCATCAGACAAGACGAGTTGATTGCAACTATGCATGACCCCTTTATGAGTATTGAAAAAACATGGTGCAGTTTTTCTTTTGGGCAGTCGATCACGATTAGATTGTTAAAATTCATTCCCAATTCGTAGGCGCTTAAATAGCCGAAGTTAGTAGGGGAGAGGTAGATGACTTTAATATTGGATCTGGTTAGTTCCGATAAGAACAGATATGCTAATGAAGTTGATCCTAGATTCGGAGCACCAGAAAAACCAATAATCTTCCCATAGGGAAGTGCTTCAAAGAACACCTCTTTATGGAAAGAGAAGGGATTTTGAGGATGAAAAGGCGTTAATGTCTTTGGATAAGACGGCTGGGGCTTTAAAGAAGCAGTTAATAAAGAAAAAGACATACCTTTATTATATCGAACATATGTTCGATATAATAAAGGTATGTGAACTGCAGGGCTTCCTTTTTGGTTTCTCTACATTCTGTAATCTTATATTTTTTAATAAAGAAAACCCGACAACTTTAACCAATGCCGGGTTCTCTTTATTTTTGTGTTGGTATATTTACGAATTTATATCTATGGTTTAGGCTAATTTCAACTCTGAGTCGGCCACGGTTTCGGCTAGATATCCCAACCTTGGAAGAGCCACTCTTCCCGTCCGTTGAATCTTTAAGATCCCATACGAGTTGAGTAATTCTTCAAGGGTATCTAATTTTTCCGGAGTCGAAGACATCTCTATGGTTAAAGAGGATATATCAGCATCCACAATCTCACCGCCTAAAGCCGTAACTATTTGAATTATCTCAGACCTTTTCCCCGTAGAGCACTGTACGGTTGCTAAAAGTAACTCTCTTTCAACTGCGTCTAAGGGGCTCAGCTCTTGGATTTCAACGACGTTTATTAATTTGTTAAGTTGATTGACGACTTGGTTTAGCAGACTGGTCTCAACGTCTACGACAATAGTGACCCTGCTTAACTTGCTGTCATCCGTCGGTGCTACCGCCAAAGAATAGATGTTAAAACCTCGTCTTGCGAAAAGCCCGGCAATTCGAGCCAAAACTCCTGACCTGTTTTCCACAAGTGCCGAAACTATATGATGGTTACTGTTTTTCATTTGTTGCCTTCTTGTTGTAATTAATATCAAAGTTGTTGAATTGCCATTACTGAATTATGCCGTCGGCATGCTCGGGGGAGACCAATATGTCGTCGTTGGGAGCCCCTGCTGGTACCATAGGAAAGACGCGCTCGGTGACGTCGGTTCTAAAATCGATTACAACCGATCTGTCGTCTATCTCATTGGCCTTTTCTATGGTAGGTATCACTTCTTCAGGCGTGTCGACTCGGAAGGCTATAGCGCCCATTGCTTCGGCCCATTTGACATAATCTGGTAGATCTGGAGACAGATAAACTTCTGAGTATCTTTCCTCGTAGAACATATGTTGCCATTGACGAACCATGCCCAAATAAGCATTGTTTAAAATAGCTATCTTTACGGGTATCTGTTCGGCCGAGGATGTAACCAATTCTTGGGCGGTCATTTGGAAACAGCCGTCGCCATCAATGGCCCAGACTTGTTTGTCGGGTCGGCCAACTTTTGCTCCGATTGCGGCGGGAACACCGAAACCCATCGTGCCGGCACCCCCTGAGTTTACCCAAGTGTTGGGGCTGTTAAATTTCCAATACTGAGAAGCCCACATTTGGTGCTGCCCAACACCTGATGCCAATATCGTTCCCTCTTTCTGTCTCTTGGATATCTCTTCAATGACGTATTGGGGTTTGATGACATCTGAAGCCTGTCTATCGTAGCTTAAGGGGTATTTTTGCTGCCATTCCTTTAAGGTATTGTGCCATTCCGTTATGTTCAAAGGCAAAGCTTCGTTACTGGACGAAGTCTTCTCGGTAAGCGCTCGTGTCAATTCTTCTATTGAACGTCGGCACTCTCCCAGCAAGACAACATCGGGTTTTCTTACTTTTCCAATCTCTGCTGGGTCTACATCAGCGTGAATAATCTTTGCGTTTGGCGCAAAAGCGGAGATTTTGCCTGTGACTCGGTCGTCGAATCTGGCGCCCAGAGCTATCAGTAGGTCTGATTTTTGTAGGGTCGTTACCGCAGTGTAGGTTCCGTGCATGCCTGGCATTCCTAGGTTAAGTTCATGACTGTCCGGGAATGCGCCACGGGCCATCAGTGTTGTGACAACTGGGATTGAAGTTTGCTCCACTAAAATTCTCAGAGCCGCAGAGGCATTTGACTTGAGGACTCCTCCTCCGACATACAGTACCGGTCTCTTTGATTTTAATATTAGATCAGCTGCCGCTGCAACTGCGTTTGAATCGGGTTCGGTCTGTATATTGAATCCGGCAAGCGATACCGATCCCGGGGTGTAATAGTCGGCAGCGGAGTTGGCTATGTCTTTGGGAAAGTCTATTAATACTGGTCCCGGTCTCCCCGTGGTTGCCACGTGAAAAGCTTCGGCGACTATTTGGGGTATTTCGTTGGGGTCTTTGACCAGCCAATTGTGCTTGGTGATTCCCATGGTAATGCCAGTTATGTCGCATTCCTGAAACGCATCGGTACCGATTGATCCCGTGGCAACTTGTCCGGTCACAACAACCAACGGGGTGGAATCCATAAAGGCGTTCATTAACGGAGTGACTATGTTTGTGGCTCCCGGTCCCGATGTCACCATTGCAACTCCCGGTCGCCTCGTCGCCATTGAGTATCCTTCGGCCATGTGCCCGGCTCCCTGTTCGTGTCTTACCAATATGTGTCTTATCGACGAATCCAAAATAGGATCATATACGGGCAGAATTGCCCCTCCCGGTAGTCCGAATATTACTTCCACTCCTTGGTGTTCCAAGCTTTTTATTAGTGCCTGTGCTCCGGTTAATTTCATTTTTCTCTCCAAGCTGTAATCTTGTGTTTTCTGGTTTTTTTGTTTAATTCAAATTTGCTAGTCAAATAAAAAAGCCCCCAGATCTGTGGGAGCCGAAAGTACGCGCTATGTCGGGGCGCGTACTACATTACTACTACTACGAGATTTTGAAAAAACTTCATTAATATATTTATAGCACGAAATTTAGCCTAAGTGTACAAAAAATTGGTTTTTATACACTTAGGGGAATCCACTCGTTTCAAAAACACCTATTTAGATAGCCTTCTATCCGATAATTTTAAACTTTAAATCATAGTTAAGAGGTTATTGCTCCATGCTCTGCCCCGCTTGCAAGCTTGGCATATTTGGCTAAAACCCCTGTGGTGTATCTGGCTGCGGGCGGGTTAAACGTTTTTTGGCGTTCTTTAAACTCCGACTCATCTACCATTAAATCCAATATTCTTTTCTTAACGTCTATAATAATGCGATCCCCGTCGTTTACAAATGCAATTGGACCCTTGTCAACTGCTTCGGGTGCTACGTGACCGATACAGAAGCCGTGAGTCCCTCCAGAGAATCTACCGTCGGTAATTAAAGCGCAATCTGCGCCTCGCCCGACCCCTTTAAGGGCTCCAGTAACTGCCAGCATTTCTCGCATTCCAGGTCCTCCTTTTGGCCCTTCGTATCTGATGACCAATACGGTATTGGGTTCGATTTGGTTGTTGAGTATAGCTTCCATAGCCTTGTCTTCACCGTCGAAAACCCTGGCCGTTCCGTCAAAATACTCTACATCCAGTCCGGCGACTTTAACTACTGCTCCGCTGGGTGCCAAAGTACCTTTAAGGATTGCGATGCCCCCATCCGTGTGTATTGGATTAGATATTTCGTGTACGACTTTCCCGTCAGGCTTCGGGGGATTAATCTCTTTAAGATTCTCTTCTACCGTTTTCCCGGTTACTGTAATGCAGTCGCCGTGCAACAAACCTCTGTCAAGAAGTTCTTTCATTACGACAGGGACACCCCCAATATTGTCCAGATCAACCATGTGGTAGTTTCCATGAGGTTTGGTGTCTGCGATATGTGGAACTCTTGCTCCGATTTTATTAAAATCATCCAACTCAAGATCCACTTTTGCCTCTCTAGCCATTGCCAATAGGTGAAGCACCGCATTTGTGGAACCTCCGAGTGCCATTACGACAGATATTGCATTTTCGAAAGCTTTTTTAGTCATAATTTTTCTGGGGGTAATATCGTGTTTAAGAAGATTAATTGTAGCAACGCCGCAGTCATAAGCCTGTTTGTCGCGTCGGCCGTCAACTGCTGGCGCCGATGCTCCTCCTGGCAATGACATTCCGATGGCTTCGGCAACCGAAGCCATCGTATTAGCCGTAAACATACCGGCGCAACTGCCTTCGGTCGGACACGCATGGTGTTCGATCAAAGAGAGTTCTTCGGGGGTAAGCTGTCCGCTTGAATAAGACCCCACTGCTTCAAATACTGATACTATGTCCAATGCCTGGTCATCATAGTGCCCTGGCAGAATTGATCCCGCATAACAAAATATAGAAGGTAGGTTTAATCTAGCCGCAGCCATAAGCATACCGGGAAGTGACTTATCGCAACCAGCCAACGTTACCATGGCGTCGAATCTTTCCGCATGCATTACAGTCTCAACACTGTCGGCAATTACCTCTCTTGAAACTAAACTTGCTCGCATGCCTTCATGCCCCATTGAGATGCCGTCAGATACGGCAATTGTGACAAACTCTATCGGATAACCGCCAGCTGATCTAACTCCCTGTTTAGACTGTTGTGCCAGTCGGCTCAGTGGCATATTGCACGGAGTTACTTCGTTCCAAGATGATGCAACGCCTATCTGTGGCTTGTCAAAATCTTCATCTTGCATACCGATAGCTCTGAGCATCGCCCTAGCTGGTGCCCTTGTGAAACCTTCTGTGACTTCATAACTTCGAATTTTAAGTGATTTTAGATTTTCATCCATAGTTTTATCTCGCTATCTTTTGTATTTGGTTGTTAGTAATTTTTAGCTTTTAAATTTATTAATATTTAAGTTTGAGTTTTATTTTGTCAGAATTGGTTGCGCTTTTTCATAAGAATCTCCGTAACCAATTTACCGTTGGCTTGTCCTTTAGAGAGCCTCATAATCTGACCTATGAAAAATTGGGTAACTTTGTCATCGCCTTGTTTGAATCTTTCAAATTCATCGGGCTTATCTTTAATTAGCTGCTCCACGAGAGCTGTCGTTTCTGCTTCACCGAAGGAGACGATGTTTAACTCTGAAATTAAAATGTCTAAAGTTTTATCGGGGTTTTCCAGCATTTTAGACAAGATCGTTTTTGATTGAGTAGTTGAGATTTTGTTGTCGGTTTCTAATTGGATTAATTTGGCAAATTGTTCCGGATTTAAATTTCTTGCGGCTTCAACCGCATTTGCCGCTTCGTTGGTAAGCCTCTTTAATGCTATAGTTGGATTTGCTCCGATACCCACTGTCTGTTTAAAAACCGAGTCTAAATTTAGATCAACGAGAATTGCAATTGCTGATTGAAGCTGATCGATTTCCTGCGTTTCTCGCATTAAATCCTGTACCATCCGTCTTCGCTCAATTAAAAGCGGAGGCATTTCAGCTTTAATCTGTTCAATCCATGCTGCTCCCGGATTTAAAGGTACCAGGTCTGGTTCGGGGAAGTAGCGATAGTCTTCGGCTTCTTCTTTGGTTCTGAGAGTGACCGTTTGATTTAAGTCTTCGTTAAAATGTCGCGTTTGTTGAACTACTTTTTGACCCGAGAGAATATTATCCACCTGTCTTTTGATCTCGTAATTTATTGCCTTGCCAAGCGATCGCAATGAATTAAGGTTCTTTATTTCGCATCTGGTACCAAGTTCAGAATCCTGAATTCTTTTTACGGACACATTGGCATCGACTCTCATGGAACCTTCTTCCATCTTCCCATCTGTGGCTCCTGTGGCTACGATAATGTTTCTTAACTCCGTAACGTATGCCTTGGCCATTTCTGAAGACGTTATGTCTGGAGCACTTACAATTTCGACTAAGGGTATCCCGGCTCTGTTGTAGTCGATGAGCGTTGCACTGGATTCGTGAATTCTGCCCGAAGCGCTAAAGTGTGTACTTTTGCCCGTATCTTCTTCTATGTGTGCTCTTACAATACCCACTGACCCACCGTCGGGCAACGTAACATAACCGTCGGCATTAATTGGGATGTCATATTGAGATATCTGAAAATCTTTGGGCATATCCGGATAAAAGTAATTTTTTCGGTGGAATATGGAGTTCTGAACTGTGCAGTTGAGGGCCAGACCTATTCGAATTGCGTATTCAACAGCTCTTTTATTTAAGACCGGTAGGGATCCAGGAAGTCCCAAACAAACGGGACACACAAGGGTATTGGGCTCATTGCCGAATGAATTTTTGCAGGAGCACCAAAGTTTGGTGGCTGTTTTAAGCTCACAGTGAACTTCAAGCCCTATCGTGGCTTCAAATCCGGTGTCCTTTAGAAAATCTTCAATGTCGTTCTTTACGGTGTTGGCAGGCATTTCCATTTCAGTATTAATTTTTTTATCCTTCTGTTCTTAAGGTTTCAAGAGCGCTCCCGACGTGGATAACTTTAGAGTCATTTAATCCGTCAGCTAAAATTTGGATACCCAGGGGCATGCCGTTTGAGTCAGTTCCAAAAGGTACGCTTATTGCCGGATGACCCGCGAGATTTGAAGGGATTGTAAATATATCAGACATGTACATTTGCAAAGGGTCGTCTAACTTTGCGCCAAACTCAAATGCACCAGTGGGAGTTGTGGGACAAATTATAACGTCTACTTGATCGTAAACTTTCTTAAAGTCCGATATAAGTGCCGTTCGAAGCTTTTGTGCTGTTTTATAGTATGCGTCGTAGTAACCTGAAGACAGAGCATACGTTCCTAACATAATTCTTCTTTTTACCTCTTGTCCGAATCCCTGGGTTCGAGTATTTATCATCATCTCTTCGACGTTATCACCGTCAACCCTCAAACCATATCGGACACCATCGAATCTTGCTAAATTCGAAGAGGCCTCCGCGGGTGCAATTAAATAATACGTAGACAAAGCGTATTTAACATAGGGCAGTGAGACTTTTACTATTTCTGCGCCGTTTTGTTTAAAGAGATTCGTTGCTGATTCTAGGTTTTCGCGCAGGCTGACATCAAGCACTTCGTCAAATTCCTCTATTAAACCAATTCGAATTCCCTTTAGGTCTCTGTCAACATACTGAAGATAGTCATCCGATTTAATATCTAGAGAAGTCGAATCGTAGGGGTCATGTCCGGAAATTGCATTAAGGACTAAGGCACAATCTTTGACGGTCTTCCCGAACGGACCTATCTGATCCAATGAAGATGCAAATGCTATCAGTCCGTATCTTGAAACGAGACCGTATGTCGGTTTCATTCCAACTATTCCGCAAAATGCTGCAGGTTGCCTGATCGAGCCACCTGTATCGGAGCCCAAAGCTACGCTTGCCATATCGGTTTTAACTGCGCATGCGCTTCCGCCACTCGATCCGCCGGGAACTCGGGAAGGGTCTACTGGGTTTTTGGTTGGACCAAATGCGGAGTGTTCGGTCGATGAGCCCATCGCAAATTCGTCTAAGTTAGTTTTTCCTAATATTATTGCGTCTTGTGAAATCAGTTTTTGAATAACAGTTGCATTGTAAGGCGGTTTCCACTCTCTGAGTATCTTTGAAGCACAAGTTGTAGTGAAGTCATCAGTACAAATATTGTCTTTTATTGCAACAGGTAAGCCGGCCAAAGTTCCAACTTGTTGTCCTGCTTGGATTTTCTGATCCACTATTTCAGCTTGTCTGATAGCTGCTTGTTTATCTGTTATTAAAAATGCATTTAGTTCGCTGTTTTTAGATTCAATATTGTCAAAATACTTTGACACAACTTCTTTTGAAGTTATAGAGTTATCTTTTATTTGCTGGGCGATGCTATAGGCTGATTCAAAAAAATTATCCATGGTTATCAAGAAGTTTCAGTCGTCTAATATTGGCGGAACTTTAAACTGGCTGTTTAAAGATTCAGGTGCATTTTGAATTACTTTTGAGTTGTCAATTGATTTTAAAACCGTATCGTCCCTAAATACGTTTTCAAGCTCAATTGGATGAGCGGTAGGGGAAACGTCTTTGAGTTCAAGTTCGGAGAGCTCATTTGCATAGCCCAATATATCAGACAGCTGTGCTGTAAATTTTGTAACCTCTTGATCTGACAAGTTCAGTTTGGCCAAGGCGGCCACGTGAAGCACCTGTTCTTTTGAAATAAAACTTTTATCCTGTGTCATAAGCAATTTCCGTATAGATAACTGTCAATTACGCAAATCTTAGTTAACTTTTAGACAGAATCGAACTCAATAGTTTTATTTGGCAGTTAATGATTTGGCGTGCTGACGTAACTTTAATTAAAAATAATTTTAATCGACGTATTGCCTGACAAAATCCAAAGCGCCTCGTAATATAATTTCCTGATCGTTATCGAGTGTCGCTACATGGTAGCTGTTTTCCAGCCAAACTCGTTGTAAATTGTCTTTTAACTTATCGACCAGCAGGTCGCCCGAAGTTGACGGAACGACATGATCTTCTCGGCTTGAAAACAGTATTACGGGTGCTTTTATAGTTTGTAGCTTATCGTACAGTTCTTTTAGCCCGTCAAATAGAGATAACAGCGGTTTGATAGGCGTACCGTTATAAGAGAATTCTTTTTCACCGTCTTTTTTGATGTCGGATCCAATCGAAGTTATTACGTCTGTGCCTTGATCCAACATGTCTTTAAGAGCTTTGGTCAACTCATCCGGCGAAGGTTCAAGCAAAGGGTTAACCAGAACCAATCCTTTTATAAATTCAAAATCGGCACCAATGTTGCAGGCCAAAGTGCCTCCCATCGATAGTCCGACTACAAATATTAAAGAGGCATTTTGTTTAAGTTTGTCTAAAGCCGATATCGCGGCTTTATAGAAATCCTCGTAGGTTTTATCGAGCATATCTTCAATTACGGTACCATGTCCGGGCAACAAAGGCATCTCAACGTTATATCCGTTTTTAATGAAGGTATCAGCTATCGGTCTCATCGATTGACAGTTTCCGGTAAATCCGTGGAGTACCAATATCCCCACTTTGCTGTCTGCTTTGTGCGAAATCGGTTCCGCGCCTTCGATGATTGTTGAACTCATAGTATTTGAATTTAGTCCAATTTATGATACAAAAAATTAAAAATTAAAAAAATGATTTGAATTGTCTTTTAAAATATTGCTAGATTTAATAAAGTTTTAGAAAATGGAGGTTAAACTATGTCAAAATTTGCATTTCTGAGTCCGGAGTGGATTGCAGAGGCAAAAAAGATAAGGGACGAATCGGGAGGAGCTAACGGAGTAATGCCTGGTTCCATCAAAATGAATTTGATCATTACTGAGGTTCCTTTCGGTGAAGGTGCCTTGGATGCACATGTAGACACTACGGAGCAAAATGTTGATATCGACCTGGGACACCTGGAAGCTGCCGACGTTAAAATTACAATCGGTTATGATACCGCAAAAGATGTATTTGTTCAAGGCAATCAACAAGCGGCTATGCAGGCTTTTATGGCCGGCAAAATCAAGGTTGAAGGAGACATGGCCAAATTGATGGCAATGCAGACCGCTCAGCCAGATCCTAGCGCCATAGAGATAACCAACAAGATAAAAGAGATTACAGAGTAGTCGTTTTTTATTAAGTTTTCCCGGTTGTTAAAACTGAAAATCATAAACAAGAAGAAAAACCGCCGGCAGTTGCAGGCGGTTTTTCTTTTTAACTGAAATTCACTTTTAATAAAATTTTACGTATTAAAAGAATGTCGGTAAATTTGATTCAATAAAATTAACCCAACAACTTGGTCATTTCCTTTTCCAACTCGGAAACTTCCCATTTGGCACCTTTATCAATTTCGGTTGTGAGTGTCCATGGCTGGAACAGCTGTACTTTACCGCCTTGAACGAAGAATACTTTACCGGTTGAAGGACAAGCAGCTTCTGAAAGATAGGCCACCAGAGGAGAGATGTTATCGGGCGCCCATGAGTCGAATCCATTTTCAGGTGCTTTAACAATGTCGGATAACCCTGGGGTATTTTCGGTCATTCTGGTTCTGGCAGCTGGTGCAATGGCATTTACCCTAACCCCGTACCTTCCCAATTCCTGTGAACATATCACGGTAAAGGCTGCGATGCCGGCTTTGGCCGCACCATAGTTTGCTTGACCAGGATTGCCCAAAAGACCTGAGGTTGAGGACGTATTTACTACGGCTGCATTTACGGGCTTGCCGGCTTTTGATTGCTCTCGCCAATAGGTTGCGGCCCATCGGGTGGGGACGAAGTGGCCTTTCAAATGGACGTGTATAACGGCATCCCATTCCTCTTCAGTCATGTTTATCAACACCCTATCTCGCAATATACCTGCATTATTTACCAAAATGTCCAGTCCGCCAAAAGCTTCTACTGCGGTATTGATAAGATTTTGCCCGCCTTGCCAGTCCGTAATGTTGTCGGTATTGGCAACTGCTTCGCCACCCAAGGTGTTGATTTCATCGGCTACAATCTGTGCGGCGGATCTGTCATCGCCAGTACCGTCTAATGCACCGCCTAAATCATTAACCACAATCTTTGCGCCTTCTTTTGCAAACAGCAGTGCGTGCTCTCTGCCAATTCCTCTTCCTGCTCCTGTTATAATGGCAATTCTTCCGTCTAGTGATCCCATTGAAGTTTCCTTTCTCTGAAAATTAATTTTGTAATATTTATTGATAAAAGTATTTAAGTCTGTGGCATTTTACATGCCTTCTTATACAAACATACTGTCTTTAGATTAAATAATCCTTTAGATTAAATAATCTCGGTTGAAGTGTAACCTTTAGATAAAGGATTCCCAAAATACCAATAATATATACTAATCGTAATGCGGCAATGCAATTGAAAGTTTTTTGTTTAGCCGCTTGTGTATTTTATTTCAACTGTGCCGACTGATTTAAACATGCGAGTCAAAATTAATTTTCCAAAGGCGTAAAATCTGTCACCCATGGTGTTAAAATTAATCTTAAATGTTTCAAGCTGTAGTTTTTTTGCGCAGACTTAAGCTTGCGTTGATATTAGTAGTAAGTATATTAATACTAACTGGGTCTCTTGCAGTTGTGTTTAAGTCCTCTGGAGCTCCCCATCTTACTGAGCCAGCAATTTTATCACGTTTTGAATTAAATTCATACTTGGAGAACAAAGCTGTAGCTCAAGTTGAGTCACAAATTGTTGTGAATTTGCCGAAGGCAACTTCGAATCCGATACCAGCACCCAGTTATGTACTGTCTGCGCCGCTAGGTTCTCATCAGCTGTTCGGTTTTGCACCTTATTGGACTTTAGCAAATGAGCAAAATTATCCGATTCGCGACTATACGACCATTTCCTATTTTTCAGTCGGGGTTAACGCTGATGGTAGTTTGGCTAAAACTGGCTCAGGTTGGTCAGGTTATAATTCTCAAGCTTTGGTAAATTTAATAGACACTGCTCATAAAAACGGTGTTCGGGTAGTATTGACCCTCTCTTGCTTGGTACAATCAACCCTTAACTCACTTACGGCATCGGGTACGGCTCCGCAAACTTTGGCCAATGAAGTTGCTCCGTTACTTAAAGCCAAATCATTGGACGGTGTAAATTTTGATTTTGAAGGCCAAGGAAGCGGTATACGTTCTGGTCTAACTCGGCTTATTACTACGACCTCAACATTGTTGAGACAGGCGGATCCAAACTGGCAGATAACCGCAGATACATATGTTTCATCCGCTGGCGACCCATATGGACCTTTTGATATCGCAGCACTCGCACCAGCGGTGGACGGATTTTTTATTATGGGTTATGATATGGAAAATCAAAACGCTCCGTCCCCCAACTCGGCATTGTCCAATTGGAATCCCTCGGACGTTGAAGCACTCCAAGAATACACTCAAATTGTGCCCCCAAGCAAAGTAATTTTGGGAATACCGCTTTACGGATATGAATGGCCGACCAATAACGGTACTTTTTCTGCAACGGCAACGGGTCCTCCGACACCGTTGCCGTATTCGCAGATAGTCGCAATTGGATCGCCAACCTATTGGGATGTCCAGGCAAACGTTCCATGGACAAGTTATGAAAAAAATGGACAATGGTATGAAATATATTTTGACGATCCGCCTTCAATAGCGATGAAAGTGGCTTTAGCTCAGGTTTATCATATCGCTGGAGTCGGGGTTTGGGCTTTAGGAATGGACAATAATGACCCCGCGATTATAGCTGCACTTTTGGGCGGTTCGTCTCCGGTAAAAAACTATGTCGTTGCCGCACCGACAACATCGTCCTCTGCGACCACTCAAACAGTCGATCCGCCGGCAAATCCCTGTTTGACGACATCTACTAGTGCTACCAGCACCGATTCTGTTGTCGGATCAAATAATACGACAACGTCAAGTTCCACAACTTCATCGAGCGTAGCTTCAACGACCACGACTACGACTACTGCTACGACTACTAGTGGGTCGGTTTCGTCGACAGTTATAAATTCATCCACCACAACTTCGGTTCCAAAATGCCAAAGTTCCAAAACTGTATCGACTTCTGCTACCACAACTCAGGCCACTTCTGGTTCTACCACAACATCTAGTTCGATTCCTAACTCGACGACAACAGATTCCGTAAGCGGTTGAATCGGTGATCTTAGCTTGGACTTATTTCAAACAGTTGAATTGTATTTGTAATGATGTTATGACTGAATCAAAGTTGTAATGATATGTTGTTGGCTTGATTCACGCTCCTAGATTTGCTTGAATAAATTCAGCGTAATTAATTAGAAAATTTTGGTTGAAAGTGTAGATCGAATTCCGTTTTTTTAAATCGTTTTCGCAAATTTTAGATCCAATCAAGTTAATTGCAAAAAATTATATATTCCCGCTTGGCAAGTTAGACTTTTTGAAATTTATTGCGGTACTGTAACAGTGTGTAATAATTGTGCCGCAGCAAAATTAAGCGCTTACCGCTGAAGCTGAGCGTTTGGTGATGTTTGCACAGTCGACGCAAACGGTTTCTTTGATTATGTGGAACTTGATCAGATTTCTATAAATCAAGCACCCGACGCAAATTCCCAAAATAGATTCCATGGCCGCAAAGACAATTAAAACGCTAAGCAATGTGTTTCCTACGTCGGTAAGACCAACTCCATAGTATAGTATTCCAACTAAAGAAGTAACGGTTAAGCCAATTGATTGCGCAAATCGTTTTGGTTTACCGGGAGATATTTTGGCATACTTTGTAAGTTTTTTTGCTACTACTTTTGTTGCAACTTGAGCCACTGGGCTAAGGCTTGGCCCAGTTAATACTCTGGCCAAAAATCCGTAAAT
Organism: Actinomycetes bacterium; assembly: GCA_021852345.1. Classification (GTDB taxonomy): domain Bacteria; phylum Actinomycetota; class Acidimicrobiia; order Acidimicrobiales; family JABEUL01; genus JAJZNL01. Next base: position 28,951 of record JAJZNL010000052.1, on the reverse strand, counting down.
TAAAAGAAAAATTAAAAAATGCAAATTAAAAATGATGGCAATTAATGCCACTGTGCAAACTACTCCCGCGGTAAATCTTGCAGCAACTTCGTTTACGGTTTCCGGAAAAGAAAATATAGATTTAAAAGTCATATTTAAAATATTACCATTTTGGTCAACAATTGGTGTCAAAAAGTTAAATTTTTTTAAAAATAGTGGCCTAAGACCTTTTTTGATCAAAAAATTCAGTGAGTAAATTAGCGCATCTCTGTTCTAATATTCCCCTGATTATGTTTAGATTGTGGTTTAATCTGGGGTCGTCTGTAATGTTCATCAAAGATCCGCATGCGCCATTTTTAAGATCAAAAGCCCCGAAAACTAAATGTCTGATTCTTGAGGCCACGATCGCAGCAGCACACATTGCACACGGTTCTAAAGAAACAACAATGGTGAAGTCGTTTAAGTAAGTGTTGTTTGTTGATTCAAGAGCTTTGTTAATGGCTATCATTTCTGCGTGACATAAAGCGTTTGAATTCAATGTTTTTTGATTGTGGGCTTTGGATACTACGGATCCAGTCGTGTCTAAGATCAGGGCTCCCACGGGAATATCAGCATGGTCTAAGGATCGGTTTGCTTCCAAAATTGCCAAATCCATCAATTCCTCAACTTGAATTTGATCGATTAAAAATGGCGGAAGTTGGGTGGGTTGGTTTTTGTTCGGTATCACTGGCTCTCCAAATCTAAGCTTTTCATTGCATCTTAATTTCTAGAAAAATTAAAATGCAACTTATAGGTATAAGCCATCTGTCTCATAGATCACTTAAATATTTTAAATGCAACATACTTGAATTAATAGCGCAGGCAAATACGATAATTATTTAAGGAATGCTGTTACATACAAAAATGTCAATGTCAGACAATATACAAGATGCTTAGCAACGTAATCTCTATTTTTATTTGACTGATTTTGGCACAGATTTTAGCAACAAATGTCAAATTTTAAAATTTGGCGGAGAGGGTGGGATTTGAACCCACGGTGGCTTGCACCACACACGATTTCCAGTCGTGCCGATTCGGCCGCTCTCGCACCTCTCCCGAAAGATTCAATTTTAATACGGATTTCAGAGGTAATTTTTCGTCATCGATCTTGTTGTTCTGCATTGCGATAAACGGTTGTCAATGAAATTGCCTGCTGCAGTGAAAAATCATTTAACCCAAACAAGTTAATATAGATATAACAAATTCAAATTTCCCGCGGGATTAATGTGGTAAATGATAAATTTAATGCGGTTACCGGGTGCTGCGCAACTGAGTAACGTGAACCGAGTCAGGGTAGGAATGCAGCAGCTCTCAGCGAATGCAAAGTGTGCCGTAGTTAGCCTGGTGGCCGCATTAAATTTAACGTTGCTCGCATAAGTATTGTTTGGCTTAACCTTCGTTTTTTACTGGTTTTATTGGGTTTTCAAGATTCGCTATTGATAGTTGGGTAAGACCCAAAACAGGTCTTTCTAAATGCTAATAGGTGTTTTGTGGAATAACCAGCTTATATGTTTCAATATATCTGGCGATATATGGATATATTGAAACAACTGTTTAATGCGTATAAGCTTCAAAAATAGACGTGAGTCCGGCGTTATCTACTAATAGCGCAACTGACTAAAAGCCGTAGCTTAATTAATTCAATAAAAATTTCACCATAGAACAATTTAAATAAAGTTCTTGAACTGGTATATTGGTTATTTTTACGAGCTATAGCAATTTTGGTTTAAAATCATTATATGACGGCATCTCAACCGAAATGGTGGTTGATGTCTAATAAGATAAATCGTAATGTTTTTTAGGGAAATACGTCAATTCGGATGACAGAATATCAAAGTGAAGAAAAAATAATTTCAGTCAATTCCGATTTGGATGAATCTGACTTTCAAACTTTATACAGGCGGTTTCGTCCTCAGAAATTTTCTGACTTAAAGGGGCAGGATCATGTTGCAACGGCATTAAGGAACGCAGTAAGATCTGGTAGGGTTGCCCATGCATATCTGTTCAGTGGCCCGAGGGGGACGGGAAAAACATCAACAGCTAGAATTTTGGCCAAAGCTTTAAACTGTTCGGGTCCTTTAGACGGTGAACCGTGTTGTGCTTGTAGCTCATGTACAGAGATAAAAAAAGGTGTTTCTTTAGATGTTTATGAATTGGATGCGGCATCCAATAACGGAGTTGACGCAATGCGTGAGCTCGTTTCCCGAGCTGCATTGGGTAGTCCAGGAAGGTGGAAAGTCTATATAATTGACGAAGTTCACATGCTGTCAACGGCGGCCTCAAATGCTCTATTAAAGACTTTAGAAGAGCCGCCCAACCATGTAATATTCGTATTGGCTACAACCGATCCTCAAAAAATATTACCCACAATTCGCTCCAGAACTCAACATTTTGAATTTCATTTAATTTCAAATCGAAACCTAAAAGACCTTTTGGATCAGGTAAATGAAACGGCCGGCTTGGGATTAAAAGACAATGATTTGGAAGTCGTTTTAAGAAAGGCCAAAGGTTCTGCAAGAGACGCTCTTTCCGTTTTGGATTTAATTTCAGTAGCAGGCGAAGTTTTGGACGACGAACCTCAAATTGAACTCTTGTTGCAGACGATGATTGATCAAGACTCAAAACAGGCGCTGTCGATATTAGAGCAGCTATTTGATTTCGGGCATGATGCTCAGGGTATTGCACAGGAAATAATCGAATTTCTGAGAGAAGGATTTATAGCAACCGTAAATCCGGACAAAAATTCGCCTGCTGAAAGCAAATCAATTTTGTCAAAAGATATGGTATCGCAGCTAGGACTCCCGTTAAGCGTACGCGCAATCGAACTTCTAGGTAAGACTTTGGTAGAGATGAAAGATGCACCGGACCCGAGAATTACTCTTGAAGTTGGGATATTAAGACTTACAAATCCGCAACTCGATGATTCCTACGGCGCCTTGGCCGAACGCGTACGCAGGCTAGAAAATAAGCTTTCAGAATTGACAATTTCTAATTTTAAGGCGATCGGATCGACTGACGAGACTACGCCATTATTAAAAAGTCCACCTATGACAAAGGTCACTGAATCTTTGGCAAAGAACTCCTTAGAAAAGGTGTCTAATCCAGACGATAATAAAGATCAAGGTACTGTATTCGATAAGACCATAGGTGCTTATCTTTCCGGCTCAAATGCGAACAAAGAAAAGGTTGCATCCGATAAAGAACCAGAAGTGAAAGAGATTTTAGATAAAGTCGAATTAAAAGAAGACAAATCCGTTAACGAATCTTTGTTATCGATAAACGATGGTAAAGATAAAATTGCTAAGTTTTGGTCCGATACGCTAAGTTCCCGGCTTAATCCTAAGGATAAAGCAATTATGGAAGGTTCTTTTGTGGTCGAATTAAATAAAGGTTCAGTCACGATTGAAGTCTCACATAGGACGACATTAAATGCTGCAGAGGTAAGCAAGAAAGCCGTGAGTCAAATATTTAGCCAAGAACTCGGGACTCATGTGGAGGTTAAATTTATTCAAGGTAAAATCCAGGCACAAGAAAATATAACTAAAGACGAAAATGATGAAATATTGCCTTTGGAAATAGTCCAAACCAAAATCGCAGAGTTATTCCCTGGTGCTACTTTGGAATTTGAAGAAGAACAGGATTCTGAATAAAATCGAAATGAGGATTTGATAATGCCGTATTTGCCATCGGTTCAAAAATTGATAGACGAAATTTCGAAATTACCCGGCATAGGTCCTAAGTCTGCTCAACGGATTGCCTATTTTATTTTGAAGACGGACGACAAGTTTGTTTATGAACTTAGCGAATCATTGCTCGAAGTTAAACACAAGGTTAGATTTTGTGAAAATTGCTTTGACCTCTCCGAAGAGCCTTTGTGTAAAACCTGCTCAGATCCTCGCCGTCAAAATCAAATATTATGTGTTGTTGAAGAGCCCAAAGATGTGTTAGCGATCGAAAAAACTAATGAATTTCGAGGTAGATATCACGTTCTCGGGGGTGTTTTGTCGCCTTTGGATTCAATAGGACCCGAAGATTTGCATTTTAAGGATTTACTAAGGAGAATAACAGGCGAAGATATTACTGAAGTTGTAGTGTGTACCAATCCTAATTTGGAAGGAGAGACTACTGCAATGTATATTCATAAACTTCTAACGCCTTTGGGGGTAACGGTATCTAGGCTTGCGTCAGGTTTGCCGGTTGGCGCAGATTTAGACTATGCTGACGAGCAAACTTTGACCAGAGCTTTTATGGGAAGAAGATTGATGGAGTGATCAGACCTTTATAATGAGCGCGTCTCCCTGTCCGCCTCCTCCGCAAAGTGCTGCAGCACCGAAACCACCACCTCGTCTTTTCAGCTCAAGACCTAAAGTTAAAGCTAAACGACTGCCAGACATTCCAACTGGATGCCCAAGAGCTATTGCGCCACCATTGACATTAACTCTGTCAAAATCTACTTCTAAATCGTCCATTGATGCAGCGGCTACGGCGGCAAAAGCTTCGTTTATTTCAAAAAGTCCAATATCGCTTAATTTTATGTCAGATTTTGAAATGGCATTTTTTATTGCTCTCGACGGTTGAGTTAATAACGAAGGATCTGGACCAGCAATTTGACCGTAGCTGACAATCGTGGCTAGCGGTTCAATTCCTCTTTGTTTTGCAGTTTCGGCTGACATTAAAATGACCGCACTAGCGCCATCGGATATTTGGCTGGCATTACCCGCCGTAATGGTTCCGTCAGATTCAAATGCGGGCTTCAATTTGGAAAGTGATTCAAAGGTAGTTTCGGCTCTTACTCCTTCGTCTTTAGAGAAAATGAGATCATCGCCTTTTTTTTGTTTTATTGAAACGCTTACAATTTCTTCATCAAATATGCCCCCAGCAATCGCTTTGGCGGCTCTTTCGTGACTTAACAATGCAATTTCGTCCTGTCGTTGTCTCGATATTTCTTTTGCACGTGAGTATCTCTCGGTGCCGAGTCCCATTGCGATTTGGTCAAAAGCACAAAACAGACCGTCATACATCATCGAGTCGATGAGCTTCCCGTCACCTGCACGGTAACCAGACCGAGCTTGTGAGAGTAGATACGGAGCGTTTGTCATTGATTCCATTCCTCCAGCAACCACAATTTTGGCTTCGTTTGTCTGTATCATTTTCCATGCCAGGTAGATTGAGTTAAGCCCGGACAGACATACCTTATTGACGGTGGTAGAAGGTACTGTCATAGGTATACCCGCGTTGACGGCTGCCTGTCTAGAAGTGATCTGTCCCTGACCGGCTTGCAGTACGTGACCCATGAATACGTAGTCGACTTCCTTTGGATCGACTTTCGAACGACTAAGAGCTTCTTTAATGGCAAATCCCCCGAGATTCATGGCGCTAAATGAGCTGAGCGAGCCGGAAAGTTTTCCAATCGGAGTTCTGGCTCCGTTTACAATTACTATTTCAGATTGAGATTCTGACATTCGTGTTTTCTCCTTGTCGGTTGATTTATTCTTAATGGTTGATTTACGCTAATTGCCGCAGATAAACATTTTAAAATAGTCGTCGCAAATTTGCCAATTTTATTTGACTTCTAAAATCTTATTTTAATTACCGAAAGATTTTATTATACAAATAATTTTTTCGTGCAACGATTTTGTAATGAAAATATTCTAAACCACATTTTACCTTAAAAGTAATGTAAATGATTTTAAAAACGAGTTTTGCTTCAGACAATCGTTGACAATCATTTGGTTAATTTTTGATAGGCCAAAGCGTTGAAACTAACTTGGTCAAGTTAATTTTTCAAAATCGACTAACTTAAATTATTGGTGCAAATACGCTCGTATCGGGTGATTTTTCAGGTTACTAGCGATATCAGAATTAGTGTTTAAAGCAATAAATAGGCAACATTGAAAACGATATGTAAAAAAGACTTTTTAATTTATAAAGTATTCTGGTAAGTATGCAAAAGTTTTTAGAAGCCATCAATAATAATGCAAGTTCGGAAGAAATAGCTTCCATTGAGATACCGGAGCGCTATCGTGCCGCAGTGGTTCTTCAAGAGGAGCAAGAGATGTTCGAATCTTTGCCGTCGGCGGAAAAAGACCCAAGGAAATCTATCCATATTCAAGAAGTCGCAACTCCAGAATTGGCACCAGATGAAGCTTTTGTCGCAGTAATGGCCAGCTCAATTAATTTCAATACCGTATGGACCTCAATATTTGAACCTCTTCCAACCTTCGGTTTTTTAAAGAGGTTGGGGAAGGATAGTATTTGGGGCAAAAGGCACGATCTTCCCTATCATATCGTAGGATCTGATGCCGCAGGTGTCGTTATTAAAGTCGGTTCAGCGGTTCGAAATTGGAAGCCTGGGGACAGAGTAGTAATTCACTGTAACTATGTAGATGACCAGGACCCTTCCGCACACAACGATTCGATGCTGGCCGCAAATCAAAAAATTTGGGGATTTGAGACTAACTTCGGCGGATTAGCTGATTTGGCGTTAGTAAAGGCAAATCAATTAATGCCAAAACCCAAGCATTTGAGCTGGGAAGAGGCAGCGGTAAACGCACTATGTAATTCGACTTCTTACAGAATGTTGGTTTCAAAAAACGGTGCTGATATGAAACAAGGTGATGTCGTTTTTGTTTGGGGAGCTACCGGCGGTATTGGTGGATACGCGGTTCAGTACGTCTTAAATGGCGGAGGCATCCCGATTGGAGTCGTATCTTCAAAAGAAAAAGCAAGTTTGTTAAATGACATGGGTTGTAATAACGTAATCAACAGAAAAGAGAAGAATTATAAGTTTTGGCAAGACGAAAATACCCCTGACGAATCCGAATGGAGGCGTTTAGGTAAAGATGTAAGAGCAATGGTCGGTGAAGATCCCGACATTGTGTTCGAACATCCGGGAAGGCAGACAATGGGCGCCTCCGTTTTTATTGCCAAAAGAGGCGGATTGATTATGACCTGTGCAGCAACTTCAGGTTACATGATTGAATATGACAATCGGCACCTATGGATGAAATTAAAGGCCATAAAGTCTTCTCACTTTGCAAACTATCAAGAAGCATATGAGGCCAACAGATTAATTTGCAGAGGTGCCATACAGCCGATTCTGTCCACTGTACACAAGCTGGAAAATGTCGGTGAAGCCGCATATCAAGTTCATCACAATCTTCATGACGGTAAAATTGGAGTTTTGTGTTTAGCGGAAAATGAAAATATGGGTATAGAAGATATGGAATTCAGGCAAAAGATCGGCGAAGATAAAATTACCATGTTTCGCCGGCACAATGCGTAGCTAAATTGCATAATGTGTGCTGAGTTTCGTGCGGCGGTTTGACTAAAATAAGTCGCAACGATATTTATATTTTGCGATATTTGGCTAAATAGCTACTTAAACCCAAACAATTCAACTTTATTTTGTAAAATTTGTAATCATTTGATCCATGTATTCTATTGGTTTAGGTTTTTATCTTTAAGACATTTAGTTGTCCGCTCAGTTGGCCACGAGCAACTGATTTAACATAATTATTACAGATTGGCAGATATTTGTCAGCAGAGAAGATGACGAAAGTGAAAAATAAAGACGGTAATTTAAGTTGTGAAAATAAGAGAGGATTATATTTTATGACAGAGAGTTCTTTGACCGAAGTAGATCATGTGGCAATTGCAGTCAACGATCTCAACGCAGCCATTAAGTTTTATGAAGAGGGATTTTCTGCTTACGTAGTTCACCGCGAAAGGGTTGAATCTGACGGAGTCGAAGAAGCCTTAATTAGAATTGCCGAGTCTTATATTCAACTCTTAACTCCCATATCAGATTCATCTCCAGTAAAAAAATACTTGGAAACAAAGGGAGAAGGCTTGCATCACATAGGATATAGGGTGCAAAATTGCAAAGAGGTATTGGATAGACTAAAAGACCTCGGGTACAGAGTTATAGATCAAGAACCAAGACCTGGGTCTAGAAATACTACGGTGGCTTTTGTTCACCCCAAAACTTCATTTGGAACTTTAATAGAACTCGTTCAAGAATAACCTCTAAAGTAAACTCATGTTTAAATTAGACTGAATTTGTAGATATTTAAGGAGAATGATATGCTGGATCAAAAAATAAAAGATTTAATAACGGAAGGCAAAAATTTTGCCTGTGTAAGTACGGTAGATTCCAAAGGATTTCCGCATTCCACGATTGTTTGGATTAGTTTTGAAGGGGATCAATTGGTATACAATACCGAAATCCATCGAAAACAGTTCAAAAATATAGAGACCAACCCAAACGTATCGGTTGCCATTTGGGATTCGCAAAACCCTTACAGGTATGCTGAAGTTGTCGGAAATGTTGTAAAGATCGAAACTGGCGATGACGCGAGAAAACATATAGATGAACTTTCAAATCACTACACGGGGGCAAACTACGGAATGGAGATTGTCTCCGAGCGGGTAAAGTTGTATGTGGAAGTTATTAAGCAGAGGATACAGGGTTAATCTTGTATTTTACGGCGTCGATTAGTTAATTTAGTTAGATATAGGCGGAAAATACCAAATATGGCAGAACACAGTATTCAAGATAAGATTGAAGATTTAAACAAGAAGAAACAGGAAGCTCAACATGCTGGATCTAAAAGATCCGTTGAGAGACAACATTCTCAGGGCAAAATGACAGCCAGAGAAAGAATTGACTATCTTGTGGACGAAGGGTCTTTTCAAGAGCTGGATATGTTGGCCAGACACAGGGCTCACGGTATGGGAATTGAAAAAAATCGACCGTATACCGACGGCGTCATAACTGGTTTTGGAACAATTGAAGGTCGTAAAGTCTGCGTATTTAGCCAGGATTTTACCGTATTTGGAGGCGCTTTGGGGGAAGTTTTTGCCGAAAAAATTCATAAAATTATGGATTTGGCCTCTTCCATGGGAGTTCCTATGATAGGTCTTAATGATGGGGCTGGTGCAAGAATTCAAGAAGGCGTTGTATCGTTGGCATCTTACGGAAAAATATTCCACAGGAACGTGAGGAACTCTGGAGTTATACCCCAGATAAGTGTTATTTTGGGGCCTTGTGCCGGAGGCGCTGTTTATTCGCCGGCCATGACGGATTTCATATTTATGGTGCACGAGACGTCGCACATGTTTATTACCGGTCCTGATGTAGTAAAAACCGTAACCGGTGAAGAAGTTACTTTAGAGGAGCTGGGCGGAGCGATGTCTCACGCAACTAAGTCTGGAGTCGCCACTTTTGTAAGTGCCGACGAGAAGGCTTGTTTGGACGAAGTCAAGTATCTTCTTTCATTCTTACCAGCCAATAACTTGGAAGAATCACCAGTTGTAGAATGTGATGACGACCCGGAAAGACTTTGCCCGGAATTGATTGACCTTATCCCAAATTCTTCCAACATACCTTATGATATGAGAAAAGTGGTATCGTCAGTGGTGGACGACGGGGATCTGTTGGAGTATTTCCCGAATTGGGGTACCAGTTTAATCTGCGGTTTCGCCAGACTTAACGGTAGAGCAGTTGGAATAGTCGGAAATCAGCCGCAGGTACTGGCTGGTGTTTTAAATATTGAATCCTCCGAAAAAGGAGCTCGTTTTGTGAGAACCTGTGATTCCTTCAACATCCCGTTGATAACATTTGTGGATGTACCCGGGTTTATGCCTGGAACGGACCAGGAATACGGCGGTATAATTAGGCACGGTGCAAAGCTACTTTATTCCTACTGTGAGGCGACAGTTCCTAGAATCCAAGTAATAACCAGGAAAGCTTACGGTGGTGCCTATGTGGTTATGGACTCAAAATCAATTGGTTCGGATCTTGCATATGCATGGCCCAGTGCAGAGCTTGCAGTAATGGGTCCCCAGGGCGCAGTAGAGATTGTACACAGAAGAGAACTCTCGGACGCAGCCGATGCCGACGAGCTGAGGGCTAAATTGGTAGACGAATACACGGAAAAATTTTCCAATCCATATCTTGCTGCCGAGAGAGGCTTTATAGATGACGTTATCGATCCGAAGGATACCAGGAAGGTATTGATAAAATCTTTGGAGATGATATCTACAAAAAGAGAAGAACTTCCAAGAAGAAAACATGGGAATATGCCCTTGTAGCTAGATATGAAAATTTCCTCTTTAAGAATTAATTTCAAGAAAGCGGTATCAAACTGTTACCGATTATTTAGACGGGCATAGAGTTGTATGACAGATGAATTGAATTCAAAAAATAAAGATACGATATTTCATGTGGAATCGGTCGGCGTTGAATTGACAGACTCACAGGAAGATTATGAAGCGGTCGCTGCCGTTGTTTCTGCCTTGACTATGTTGCTGGGGTCGTCGGGGACGCCAAATTCTCAGAGCCGTATTGAACCTAAAAAATCGACATGGAAGTTTTCCGGATTTTGGTGGGCACGACCTGTGCCGATTGTTAGGGCACGTCCTTTTTGAAGCTGACTGATGCCTGAAATAATCGGCGTTGAAGTTACGACTGTTGCCGATGATGAAGTGGTGCTTCATTACGTCGACGACGGAAAATCTATACCTAAGAGTTTTGTTGAACTTCCTTCTGATTCGGACATAGAGATTGGCTCTCTTAGAATTCGAACTCTACTTAGACCACCCGGAGAACTTTTGTGTAAGTTTGCTACCGTCAACGATTTGCATTTAGGCGAATTGACGGCGGGTTTGATAGAGGGAATAAGCGAAATAAAAGGAATGAGCTCTTCTAATGAGGAGATGCCATATACGAAATTAATGTCGAAACAGGCGGTGAAAGAAATATCACAAATTAACCCTGCGGTGGTTTTGGCAAAAGGTGATTTGACTTCATCTGCATCAGACAGTGAGTTTGACGAGTTCCTAGATCTGTATAAAACCGAATTTCAAGATAGACTCTATTTCACCATGGGAAATCACGATGCTAAATTAGACGCAAGTTTTAGTTGTGCACCTGTTCAGTGCATCGATATTTCGGGGCTTAGAATACTTTTAATTGATACCTCAATCAAAGAACGGTATAACGGTCAAATAAGTAACGCAAACTTAGATGCAATTTCAGATCTGTCGCTACAGTCAAAAACACCTGTTCTGATATTCGGTCATCATAATATTTGGAACCCTTCCAGCCGAGTACGTCCCGAATCATACTTTGGAGTAAACCCAACGGATTCTGAAAAGTTTGTAACTTTAATTGCCGATATTGATAATATTAAAGGTTATTTTGCTGGACATACGCATAGAAATCGAGTTAGAAGATTTGCGTCGACAGATGACAAACCGTATGTCGAGGTAGCCGCATTAAAAGATTTTCCCGGAAGTTGGGCCGAATATAGGGTTTACGAGGGTGGCGTATTGCAAATTCATCGCAGGCTTTCCTCAGAAGCGTGCTTAAACTGGAGTGACAGGTGCAGAAATTTATACGGTGGGCGCTATGCACAATATTCGTTTGGCGAAATCGACGATCGGTGCTTCAGAGTTTTTTAGATGCTGTCGATTGTTAGTAGAAGATACGACTTTGGAGTTGTTTGACAGATGGCAGCGGCTTTCTCAATTGTTCTTTTGCTTTGCGCGGTAGGCGGAACTGTCGTTAAAATAAAGAAGATTCCCAATTGGGTCATTTCTTTTTTGTGTATGGCAATATATCTCGGAATATATTCTTATTCCGTTCCCGATCTGAGACATTTTTTAAGTTATTTGATCAAACCACTTCTGTTCGTGTTGGCAATCGTCCCAATGGCTAAGCTACTTGATGATTACGGATTTTTCCGAACTGTTACCAAACTTGTTTACCGTAACAAACACAGTGACTTAAAGTTGTACATAGTGTCAATCTTAACTGTGGCTACGATGAATCTGGATGCGGGAGTATCGCTTCAGACTCCGTTGGCAATGGATACGATTGACATCCAGACTAAGGAAAATAGGAACTATAGGAGCAGGGGCATATTGTACCAACCGGTAATTGCCGCCCTGCTGGCATCTAGTTTTTTGCCTATATCTAATTTGACAAATCTTATAGTAATATCTGCTGCAAATCTGTCTGTTATTGATTTTTTGATTTATTTGGGCATACCGTCTTTGGCAGGTCTTTTTTTAAGCTGGCAATTTTATAAAATAAAGTTTGGCAAGATCAATCAATCAATAAAGTCAGAAGAGTTGACCTTTGTCGAAAAGCAATTTTTAATCATTGGATCTGTTTTTTTGGGACTTTGCTTAGTTGGTTTTGTTGTGGGATCCAAATTCGGCATCGACCCCTTTATGGTTGCCATTGCCGGAAATATTGTATTGCTAGTATCCCCACTATTCTTTAAAAACAAAATTAACTATCGTGGATTAAGTTCAAATGTTAAAACGATATTTAAGGCCATGCCTTATGGTACCTGCATTATCGCTATCTCTTTGTCAGTGTTGGCTTTTGGGTTTTCTAATTATTTTAATATTGAGCAATTTTTTATAGGCTCAAGTTTGCTTACACTGATACAAGTTATTTTAATTTCAGCAATTTTGGCAAACTTATTGGGAAACTTGTCTACGGTTTTGGTATTTGCGCCTTTCTTGGATCACATATCCAAGGATTCGCTACTGTCGATTATTTTTGCAGTTAACATGGGCCCATGTCTTCTTATGAGCGGCTCATTGGCTGCACTGCTGTGGTTTAAACAGGTTCGTGACAGAAAGTTTCCAGTTAATTTAAAGAGTTATGTGTCAACGATGGTACCTATATGCATACCAGCTTTAGTTGTCTCAGAATTCTTACTGCAAGTTTTTATACGTATTTAATATAATTTTTGAGTTTAAGCCAATTAATTAAAAGCCAAATTTTTAAAGTTTTAAATTAGGACTAAAAAAATCGTAGAAGTTATCATAATTGAAACTTTTATTTAAAATTATTCCAAAAAAGTCCGAAGTATATAAAGCAGATTTAGTTAAGCGATCTATAAATACACTATATTGGTTGGTTATTTAAAGTATAAAATAACATGAGTCTTGATATAAAGTTTGTAGTGGATTAGACTCTGTTAATTAAATATATGGTAGGAATTTGACAGCGGATAGGATTTTAGTTGGTTTTGATACGAAAAGAAATTTAGTCAAATAACAAATGTTTAATACGGAAGTTAAGAAATACCGACATACGGATAAGTTAAAATCGCCTCAGTGTTATTTGGTGGGATAAAAGTAGTGAAGATATTGAATATAAAAGAATTAGGTAGAAAATTATTATGAAAAAGTTAGTTTTGAAATTGAGTGTATTGATTGGAATCGTGCTTATTTTAAGCTCGTGTTCGTCTACGTCATCAAGTACGGTAAAACCGACTTCGACTCCGGCGCCATCTGGAATGCCGTCGTTTTATGCCATTCCCTCAAAGATACCGTCAGCTGCCGGACAGTTGATAAAATCCGTTAAGGTTACCGTGGCGGGAATTGACGGTACAACATATCGGGTTATGTACACTTCAGTAAACGAACAAAATCAGGTTGTGCCCGTAACTGGTTTGGTATTTATTCCAACTACTCCAGCCCCCAAAGGGGGATATAGAGTAGTGGCGTGGAGTCATGGTACTAATGGGATGTCTATGCAATGCGCACCGTCGCTTCAGCCATCGCAAGCCGTACCGTCGATCAATCAGCTCTTGAGCCAGGGTTGGGAGGTAACAGCATCAGACTACCAGGGTGAAGGTACTCCTCCTGGGATTTTGGCATATCTCGTGGGTAGTTTAGCCGCCAAAAATTCGCTGGATTTGGTTGAGGCAGTCCAGGGAAATACGGTATTTAAAGCAAGCAAAACATATATAGTTTGGGGTCATTCTGAAGGAGGGCAAACTGCGATGTTTGCTTGGGCAATCGGACCGTCTTATGCTAAGAATTTGCATCTGGTAGGAGTTGTAGCAGGAGCTCCGCCTTCTCAGTTCGCTTTCATGTATGACGTACTGAAGACCAGTCCTTATGCGTTTTATCTTTACATGGGTGCTGTCGGATTTAATTTGGCATACGGGAATAAAGCTGCCCCGCTTAATGAAGTTGCGACTCCTTTGGCAATCAAACTTGTCAAGCAAGGGATCGTGACAAAAGGATGTTATACATATTTGCAAAATACACTTGACAAATATTCTATGGTGCAATTGGTATCAAAAGATCCGTACACGGTACCCGCATGGAAAAAACTAATGGTTGCAAACGATCCCGGACAGATCAACAAAAATAGCGGAGTACCTCTTTTGCTCATCCAAGGTACGGCAGATGGTCAAATACCGCCTCTATCAACTCAATTATTGGCAACTCATTTGTGCTCTATCGGTGCGGAAGTACAAAGATGGATGTATCCAGGTCAACACCATGCTCAAGTCATCGGCCCTTCTACACCTGATATGGTTCATTGGATGGGTGACAGGTTTAGCGGCCAAAGCGTTCCAGACCCGTATATCCCTACAGGGCTGCCAAACGTGCTGGATCAAAACTGCCATACTTCAGGCGGGTTTACTACTCCTGCTCCATAGAGAACGCCAGCTGTAAACAGTTAGGTGTAAACAGTTATTGGATTGTCTTTCACATATAACAAATCAATTCTGTTACATGTGAAAAGGATTATAATTATGCGCAATGTTCCGTTATTTTCTTTTAAATAACTCGCAAATGATATCTGTTTGATTGATTAAGAGGAATTTTTTAATTAAATTTCCTTAAGATTTTCAGTGTAGCTACCGATAGTTAAATTAACGGTGTAGATTAATTCGTATTAATGCCGTTAATTGTTGGTGTTATTAATAAAAGGGTTTGTATAAAAGGGTTTGTGGCTGGCGGTGAAAACTAGAACGACTGGGGAAAATGATATATATATATATATAGGTTCTTAAGGTTTGTCAAATTTCGCAGCAAGGGAATTCTGTTAATTTGTGTTCTGTTATTAACAGGTATTTTTTCTTTCCCAATGATGAGTTCTTCGGGTGTATCTGCGGTTTCGATCCAGTCAATCTGGTTTACGAGTTTACAGAATAATTATGTTGGTGAGGTTAACGCCCAAAACGGCGATATGGTTTATGACTACGGTATCTCATCTCCTCAGGATGTGGCTATAAGTCCCGACGGCACAATGGCAGTGGCTGTCGATGATGCTACTTCTAATATTCTGTTATTTACAAAGGCAAATACCACTGACCCTGTAGTAACTCCTTTTGCAGAATCTGCGATAGTACAAGCAGATGGAGTTGCGTTTGCTCCAAACGGTAATTTTTTTGTATCAGATCATAATCCGTCAAGCTCGACCCCTTCCATTTACGAGTATTCTATTGACCTAAACACCGATCCTATATCGATATCAAATGTAACCTCTTTTCAAACAGCTACAGCCACAAAACCGAGTAATTTGGTGGTAACCCCAAACGGCAATTATTTAATTGCGGTTAACACCAGCAGTAATTCAATAACCGTAGTTAACTTAGCTGCTTCAACAAATCAGGTGGCAACTCAAAATATCGTATATAATTCAACTACTTTCGATACGGACGTAGCACTGGGGGTAAGTCAGGATTCATCTACGGTGTGGATCGTAAGTCAAAATAATGGTTCAAATCCTCCTGCGCTGGTATCATACAATTTATTGACCAATACTTTTACCGGCGCAATTAATCTCCCTGCTACATCGGTTCCCGATTCCATTTCAATTCTTAATAATATCGCCTATGTAGGATCCGCTTCATCGTCAGCTCTTGATGAGGTTAATTTGACCAATGGTAGCGTTAATTCAATTAATTGGACCACAACATCTGGTGCTACAGGTAACATTAACGCTACGGCAATAGCCAACGGCGGCAATACCCTCTATGCCGCCGAAGCCAATAGTTGTGTAGGATGTTCTGAATTGGGGCAGATGAATTTGATAACTTCATCGACTTCTTCAGATGCTATGACCGACCTTAGTGTTGCCAATCTATCGACATTTAACAGTAATTTTGCCTCAGATGTTCCGATAAATTCAATTGCTATTTCGCCTAACCCTGCTTCATTTGAAATTCCAGTCACGGTAGGTCCTGTTACCGCCAACTTTTATCCTGTTCGAAACGGAAGCACTTCGCTTAATCCGGGCTTAGTTTCTTCGGCCAGCCCTCTTTATTCCAAAGACTATCCGAACATTAACTTTAATCCAGCAAATACTGTAGATTGTTCCAAAACAATTCAGTCATACGGTAGCCTAACTGATGTCGTACCGTCATTGTCGAATAAGTGTCAAGAGTTGGCAACTTCGGGTATAGGATTTGTCGCAAATTCGTGCATTCAGTACAATTTTCTTAGCAACTATGGAATGGACTGTATAGCCACCGACTCAACGGGGGATATTATGGCCAGTAATTATAACAACTTCCAACCCGTAGCGGTTGACCCTGGTTATGCTTTAACTTCAATTTCTTGTCAAATGACACCGAATTTTGAAATAATATGTGTGGCAGGAGACACCAGAGGTTATGCCTTTGAAATTGGTCTTGAGGCAATTTTCCCAAAACAGTTTCAGATATTTCCCGTTTTAGGGCAAATCAGTGTCGCCAATCAAAATGCCTCAAAGATTACCGCAATTTCCTGTAACGATTATTCGGCCGTATCAGGAGATAACTTTTCATGCGTAGCCGTTGATTCCAACGGTTACGCCTACGAATTAAACGAAACTGAAAACTTTACTGGCAATTCAAAGCTCGTTTCGTTTTCTAATGCTATATGGTCTATTTCTGACTCCAGTAATACATTTGAAACATCAGCTTCCAATCCAACCCCTAAGCAGATTGATCCCAGAGGGGGAGTAACCGGAGTATCTTGTATCGTTATTACCTCGGTGCTCACATGTGTAGCCGTAGATGACTTGGGATATGTTTATGACTATATTTCATCTGCTTGGGGTCCAGCTGCGAACAATCCTATAGATACTTCTGGGCATGGTTTTACGGGGATATCATGTTATGTAAATACACAAGGTTTTTGTGTAGCAGTAGATGACATGGGATATATGTTTGAAGCCGCAATCACAACTGCGACAACTGTAACATTTAATGGATGGACCGATACGTCTGGTGTTTATGGATGGGGCTCGGGTCCTTATGTCTCCGTTGATCCGAAGGCGACTTTAACTGGAATAGATTGTTATGTCATGTACTACTGTATAGCAGTTGATGACAAAGGTAATGTCGTTATAATAAATTCGCCTTTGGGCCAGCCTGGTCAGACGACTGTCTTGGCCGCCGATGCAAATAACTCCCTGGTTGGTGTCGGGTGCATGCCGTTTTCCAACGAATCTTCTGGTAACCCGCTGTCGTGTCTGTTATTTGACGATATGGGTCAAGTGATGACTCTGTCGCCGCCATCGAACGGTTCAAATTGGGTATCTATGTCATCAGTAGCTTCATCTTCCATTAATTCGGTGTCATGTTTTTCTTCGACTTCATGTATTGGGGTAGATTCTAACGGAGATTCATATCTTGGAAGCTTTAGTGACTCAACTTGGAACTGGCAAATGTATCAAACGGGCATAAAAGATCAATTAAATTCGGTTTCATGTGCGCCGGCATTTTGTATGGCGGTGGGAGTATCGGGAACTTATGGCTACACCGACAACGGCAAGCAATGGAATTTATCTGGGTCATCATCGATTTCAATTGCAAACACATTAACTTCGGTTTCCTGTGTGTCATCTACATTTTGTGTGGCAGTTGACGCAACAGGTTATGTTTGGTACTTTAACGGATCTATTTGGCAGGGTTGGACGGGATCGGCGTGGGCAATATCGGGTTTTCAACAGGTGGATTCATATTCGGCTCTTAATTCGATATCCTGTAGATCATCTGCATTTTGTGTGGCAGTTGATGCCAAAGGGTATGTTTGGTACTTTAACGGATCGACCTGGCAGGGTTGGACGGGATCGGCGTGGGCAAAATCGGGTTCTTTTAGCCCGATCGAAAACAATTTTCTGAATTCGGTAGATTGCTCTAATCCCAGTTATTGTGCGATTGTTGACGCAACAGGTAATTTATTGACCATTAACCCTTTAAATAATTCGATAGTAACCAATACCATCGATTCGGGCAATGAGCTTACTTCGGTTTATTGTCCTGAAAATGATGTAACTGCGTTAAGTAGTTATCTGGTTGCATCATGTCTTAGTGCCGATAACAACGGAGATATCCAAGCGATTATATACAATGACGCAGGTAACGCTACCCCCAAAATAATCCAAGCGACAATTGGGGATTTTTCGGCTATTACATCAGTGACGTGCGCCACTTACTTTACCTGCATTGCCGCAGACAAAAACGGTGAAATAGCGTATACAGACGGAGTTTCGGTTACGGCCACCATATCAAATTACAACCTTAATCCTGGTGGCCAAAACGGGGTACTTTCAAATTATCAGATGGCAATGACTTCGACGTTGAATGTTCCGTATCCAGGGAAAGTAGATTTGACCGTAGGTTCAAACGGTCCCTTTAATCTCGCATTCGGGCTCGGATCTTCATCAAGTCGTCCTAGTGTTGTAAATTCTTCTATGCCAAGTATCGGTTCGTTGTCTACAGGTATGGTTGAAACCGGCTATCAAAGCGTCGGAGAGTATAATTCGGTTTCAATATCTTCGATATCCTGTAGTTCGTCTTCGTTTTGTATGGCTGTAGACTCTTTGGGAAACGTATACTCGTCGGGCAATCAAACTGCCTGGAGTGAACCGTATTTAATCGATTCGGGAGATGGATTTACTTCAATATCTTGCGCCGACCAAACGACAAGTTACTGTATGGCGATAAACGGTAATGGAAATGCATACTACTGCAGTTCCAACAACTGTACCTCAAATCCTCCTATATTTTCCAAATCAATAGTTAATCCAGGGGATCTTTTAACTTCGATATCCTGTAGTTCGTCTTCATCTTGTATGGCAGTAGATAATAACGGAAATGCCTTTGACTACAACGGAAGTTCTTGGGCTTTGAAGAATATAGATTCGACTAACGTAATTAATTCGATATCCTGTAGTACGTCTTCATCTTGTATGGCAGTAGATAATAACGGAAATGCGATCTTATTTAAATCGGGCACCTGGTCCTCTCCTGTAAATATAGATTCGACTAACGTAATTAATTCGATATCCTGTAGTTCGGCTTCATTTTGCGTGGCAGTAGATAATAACGGAAATGCCTTTGACTATAACGGAAGTTCTTGGGCTCAGACTGCGACCACAAACGAGTATGTTCCACTCGAAGCGGTGTCTTGCGTATCGTCTGTGGCATGTTATGCAACGGACACAAAAGGAAATGTGGACTATTACAACGGTACTGCTTGGACGGTTTATACGACAATTTCAAACAGTGCAAATTCAGGAACTGAAAATTCAGTCAATGGACTTGGACCGATTTCTTGTACTTCGTCGTCATCGGCCTGCGTGGCAGTCGATACCAAAGGCGATGCTTTAGTCGGAGGCCCGTCTTCTTGGACAAAAAACATAATTTGGGCGGTTAACGGAAGTTATGAATCAGATGAGATATCTCTATATTTTCCGACAGCTGGAACATATCCGTTTGAACTGGATTATTCAAATGACTTAAGTGGAGGTCAGCTGGGATCAATATCGCTTGGTTTAGGCACCTTGGGAGCTGTATCAGCCACAACAATAACTCCGAATTGTCCTGTTTCTTATGTGCTGTCAAACTATGAGGTTCCAGTTGGAGGAAATACCCCGTTTATAGTTTGTTCGACTCAAAGTCCTTTCAGTGACAATGGGTATCCTCAAAGGTTTAGTTCCTTTGATGGAACCCCCATTGATTCTGAAGTGACAATACCCGTAGTCGGTCATGAAAATTTGCCTCTTATTACACTTATTTCAGGAGGTACGGGTACTAAGAATACGCTTGAATCGACTTCGGTTAATTTGTCTACCAACTATTTGGGTCAAAGTCCGCCATCGACGGAGAAAAATTTTAATCCCATTAATAACGCTTACTTTGCCCAACAAGG
Organism: Actinomycetes bacterium; assembly: GCA_021852345.1. Classification (GTDB taxonomy): domain Bacteria; phylum Actinomycetota; class Acidimicrobiia; order Acidimicrobiales; family JABEUL01; genus JAJZNL01. The sequence continues at coordinate 8,965 of JAJZNL010000052.1, read as the reverse complement.
CTATGCGTCTTTGACATATAGCCCCAGAGGCATAGGCGGCTCCTGCGGAACCTATACCCCCAACATGCCCTTTTCTACATATAGTTACTTGAGAGATCCAAACTGTAAACCGGTGCCTACGCTCTCGTGTCCCAATTCGACTACCTGTATTGCTTTAGACAGTCACGGGAATGCGGTGATCTTAAGGATTCAATATTCCGGAACTTCGATTATAGGATCAGCCGAACAGTTCTACGCTACGGGTGACGCAAATGCCTTCCAAGCCGTCTCGTGTTATTCGTCTACGACGATATTTTGTGCCGGTGTAGATGATATGGGCAATATCTATTACTCCAATGACGCCGCTAATTCCAGTCCTTCGGCTTGGACACAAGTTAATACACCGTATACGTACCCGATGACCGCCGTAGACTGTGTATCTGTAGGAATCTGTTATGGTGCCAATTCCAACGGAACTTTGTTCTATCTTAATGTAACGGGTACGACGACGATTTTAGAGTCGGACCAGGTAGATTCTAACTATTCTATTGATGCAATTTATTGCACCGTAATAGGAACGGGTACCCAGTGTCTGGCCGGTGACTCTGCGGGACAGACTTTTGTCTTTGACTACGTGGCAAATAACGGCTCTTCGGGATTTTCGACCAATGCCGATCCCATAGTTATTTATCAAACCGCAACTGGAGAGCTAAACTCTCAGATATCAATTGATTCTATCTCTTGTGTCTCTTCGGGATCGCTTTGTGTTTTAGGGGACAACGAAGGTAACGTATGGATGTCAACTGACGCTTTTAGTCCTCCGTCTTCTTGGACCTATTTAAATTTAAGCCAAGGCCCTTTGGTTTCGGCTCAATGTTATTCAAATTCAACATGCTATCTGGTAGATTCGTCTGGAAATGTGTTTTATTCGGATGCCCCTTCGGCTTCTCCTAGCTCCTTTAGTCAATATTATATTGAGAAAACAAAGCAGATTGAGTCAACATCTTGCAGCGTTGCGACAACTGCGTTGCTTTGTGCGGCGGTGGATAACACCGGAGCATTCTTTACTGTAACTAATCCTGGAGCTTCGAATTGGGATGCCATGACAGATAACTCGGTTTCGTGTACAAATTCAAGCTTCTGTATGGAAGTTGACTCACAGGGAAACTACCGTACCTATAATGGCACCAGTTGGTCTTTTCCCGCCGTTACCGGAGATTCTGCTTCGCTGACTTCTGTGTCATGTTCTCTTATTGGTACTTCAAATAACTGTATGGCAGTAGATAGCAACGGAAATGCAATCTTGTATAGTTCGGGCGCCTGGTCCTCTCGTGTAAATATAGATTCGACAAACGTAATCAACTCGGTTTCTTGCATGCCAAACGGTTCGACCTTTTACTGTATGGCAGTGGACGATAACCGAAATTATATTTACTATAACGGCACCTCTTGGTCAACTCCCACACAGTTAACTACAACAGCCTCCAGCGAGATCACCTCTTTATCATGTTATGCATATGATGCTTGCGTAGCCGTGGATAGTGGTGGTAACTACTACGAATACACTGCGGCCGGGTGGTCGAGTCCCCAACTAATAACAGGTGCCGGTGATCTTACTGCGGTGTCTTGCGTCTCGGTGGAAAATAACGGAGTCTACTGTTTGAGTGGCAATTCGCAAGCTCAGGCGTTTGAAATCAATCCCGTTAATTCAACCGATCAGTCTTTGGGCAATGCCGATTCTGCTATAGGACCGACCCATGATATAACGTCAATCTCCTGCGAATCAACCCAATTGGCTTTAGTACCCAACTGTGCTATGGTCGATTCAACCGGCGGTTACATAGCTTTTAATGGGGCGAACTTCTATGAAACCGATTTGGATCAGGAAAATCCGTTGAGTTCAGTATCATGCGTGTCTTCAAGCGTTGATAGCTGTTTTGTGTTGGATGATTTGGCCGCTAGAGGACAAATCTATGACATAAATCAAAATCCGTTTTCAAATAACATCGGCTATGTTCCAACTAACATAGAACTTACCCAAGAGAGCTTTACTCATTTAGGCGACAGAAGATTCGAAATACACGATCTCCAGCTGTTGATTAGTAATTTAATTGAAGACGGTGTCGCAAATCCCGATAAAGTGGTGGCCGCTGGGGCTTCTTATGGAGGGCTTCAGACACTGGAATTGGCTTTTGCCAACGAGACTATAGTTGAACCGAACGGATACACCCTTGCCTGGGAGACGAACGCAACACCGATCAGTTTAATGGCCGCCATTCCCGAAATGACGGGTACCGACCTGTTTTCAAACATAGCACCCAATGGTGCCAATTCGGATTCGACACTGATACCAACCGGCAATCCCGACGTGCCCGTCGGAAATACTAATAGTCACTTAGCAGGCTTAATTATCAAAGATTTTAATTCTGGATCCCAACTTCCACCTCAGGGTTCCCAAGACAGTTTCGATACCCTCTTAAACGCATTGTCGGCGGGTCAATCCGCTCAGTCCAATCCGGCCATAACGAAGGTACAGACTGCTTTAAATGATTTTCATTCTGTACTCTATGACACTACGCCGGCCACAGTTGTGCCCATATATGCCCTACAGGGTACTACCGATCTGTTCTTTACGCCGACATATATTCAAGAATTAATCAATAAACTTACCCAAAGCGATCCTAGCTATCCGATCTCGGTATATTATTCGAGTTTCGGACATTCGTTGTTACAGGTTCCCGTCTATTTCGGCCAGGGTTATCAGCTTGCCTTAAATTGGCTTAATTCGGTCATGTCTTCTGTTGTACCCTCCAATAACGTAACGGTAGCCGCCACTGGATGCGACGGATCCTCAGATGCCGTTATATTTTCTGGATCAACTCTTAGTTCTCTGCAGACGGAAACCTTGTCTTTAGGTTACACCACGGCTTCTGATATCTCTCCTAATACTCAGTCATTTGATTCGGGAGGACCCTGCAGCGTACCCAATCCGAATTTGATGGGAAATACTACGAACAAGAATATTAACAGTACTATTTATACCCCTCAAAACGGTAATTTACTGTTTGCGTCAGATGTCAATAGCGGTCTGTCTCCAGAGGTATTAACGGGAGGAGTCATAGTCAATGCCACTATTTCAAATTACGGCATTGACGAGAACTTAATAGCGGTACTCTATGACGTGTCGCCATCTGGCAAATATACTGAAATCACCTCTGGACCCTATAAGATCAATACGGTCATGGCAGGGACCGTCTCTTTTGAATTGTTCCCTTCGGGTTGGGCACTTCAGCCGGGACACAAACTGGCCGTCGTGCTCACTCAAAGATCGAATCAATTTTCATCTGATACTGTTCCCACTGACGTAGTAAATTCACTCAGATCGGTTTCCTGTCTCAGCTCGACTAGCTGTTATGTCCTTGATGCAAGCGGAGAGCTTTACTACTATGACGGAACTTCTTTTAGTGGACCGTATCTGATAGACCCGGGCAATGAGTTAACCTCTATATCCTGTACCGGTCAATCGACGGTTTCCTGTATGGCAGTAGACAACAACGGAAATTCGTTTTCCTGTACTCCCAACAATTGTACCTCCAATCCTCCCGTATTTACTCAAACCGTAATTAACTCAGGGGATGCTCTAACGTCAGTGAGCTGCCTCAACAGCGACTGTATGGCAGTTGATTATGTGGGAAATGCCTTTTATTACAACGGAACTTCCTGGACTTCTCCGTCGATTGTGTCTAATTACACCCTAAAGTCAGTTTCCTGTACGGGAACCGTAATTTACTGTATGGCAGTTGATAACAACGGAAATGCATATTACTGTAGCTCCAACAACTGTACCTCAAATCCTCCTATATTTACTCAAACCGGTTCTACGGGAGTTACAGATTCGATTAATTCGATATCTTGCATCTCTTCGGGCGTGTGTCTGGCAGTTGACTCTTTGGGCAACCTGCTTATGTATTCGTCTTCAGTTTGGGGCAAATCAAATATCGATCCCACAAATGAACTTACGTCAATTTCATGCGTATCGTCAACATCTGATTATTGTACAGTATCAGATTATGAAGGGAATGTGATAACTGGAACCTACAACACCAGCTGGACGACTTCAAGTTTTATTGGGGCTGATGCGACTTCAGATACCGTAGGAACATTCTGTACCTTTAGTGATCCAAGCTGCAGTATCGGTAATTTTATTACGGGGATATCTTGTCCTTCACTAAGTTTCTGTATGGGAATAGATGCAAGTGGGTATGATTTCATGGGATCAATGCAGACGGGTACCTGGAATTCTCCGAGTCAAATAATTGCCAACGAGACAAGTTTCAACAAGATATCTTGCTACAACAATTCTAACTACAACTACTGTGTGGCAGTTAACTCATTGGGACAAGCAGACTATTATGACGGAGCAACTGGAAGTTGGATGATACAGTCGGTTGATCCCGGTTATTCCTTAACTGCCGTAAGCTGTACGACCAATACTTCAGTTATGTGTATTGCCGGAGATAATAACGGGGATATATATGCGATGACGATATCAAACGGCTCCCCAATTTGGACTTTTGTCAAGCAGGTTGATACGGTCAACGGTGCTGTATATACGATAGATTCTATTTCATGTCCTTCTACGAGCTTATGTGTGGCAGTGGACAATGTGGGAAATGAGATATATTCGAGTACCCCTACGACGTCAGCGTGGTCGATACCTACTGCCATTGATTCATCCAACCAAATCAATTCTATTTCCTGTCCTTCTACGAGCTTTTGTGTGGCAGTGGACAATGCTGGAAATGAGATATATTCAAGTGATCCAACTGGTGGTAAAACTAAATGGTCACCTACTTCCATTGATTCATCTAATCAAATCAATTCAGTCTCCTGTGTTCCGAATTCAACAGACTATTCATGTGCTGCCGTGGACAATAAAGGGAATTTATTAAGTAATCCTACCGCCGATACGTCGCCTTCGTCTTGGACCTCTTACGCCAATCTATTTGTCAACCCTGATCTAACTTCAATTTCCTGTGCTCCAGGATTGACTGTTGCAGATCCAGTTGCAAACTGCGAAATTATAGATAGCCATTCTGACGTATTCTCCACAGACCTCACTTACTATGAAGCATTTAACAGCTATTCGTGGACAAACCTGTCAAATCAAGGAATTTTGGATCAAAGTAACGATATAAACTCTTCTATCTATCCTGACCTCTCCTGCTTTAATACCTCTAATGCTTCAACCGCCAATAACTTTTCTTGTTTTTCGATCGACAATGCTGGAAACTCACTCGAATACAACGGTTCAAGTTGGTCAAACACATCGGGGCTAAGCATTTCTAATATTACTTTGACCATTCCAGAATTATGATCATCGAACAGTTAATCTTGAAAAAACTCTTATTTATTGATAGAATACCATTAGGAGGCATTGTATGAAACAGCTTAAATCAATAACAGTCGTATTGGCTTTATTGGCTCTTATATCTTTTCCTGTATTACTTTCAAACAACAAAGCCTATGCCTCTTCAGTAAGCGTTGATCCGTTGATCCCTCCGGGTGCGATAACGGATTATCAATATCAGATTGCAGGAGGTGGCACTACTCCTATATCACCTACAGGAACTCCCGTCAACGAAGCCAATTTGGGAAGCGTAGGAGCTATTACGGTTGATTCAAACAATAATATATTCTTTTATAGCTCTACAAGTCAGTACGGTTCGCAGGTAGACATGGAACCGGCGGTTTCGGGAACCTATTTTGGTGTTGCCATGACAGAAGGTAATATATACCGCATATTAGGTACAGGACAACCTGACACTTTTAACCCGACGGGTATAGGGGGACCTGCTCTATTGGCATCTGGAATAAGCAGCTTTGGAATAAACGTAGACAGATATGACAACGTCTATCTCGGACAATACATGATCCCAAATGTGGCGGGCACTTACTTTGGAGTATCAATGCAAGCCGGATACGTTTATGAAGTTGTGGCAGGCGGTACGGTAGGAGATAGTCAAAACGATATACCCGCAACATCTGCCAAATTCGGGATATCTGGGACAAGCGGCTATATGACAAGTTTCACTGCAGACCAATATGGAAACTTATATATTGTAGATTCATACAATGATGTAGTTGACATGGTTCCGACAAATTCGGGAACCTATTTTGGAATTGCTATGACCGCAGGCTATATCTATACCATAGTAGGAGTCAATACGCCCGTGATGAGCTCGAATTGTCCTAATGGTTCAACTGATTTTCCCGCATTCGGAACTTCCATTAAGACATTTTTATTTACCTACTGTAATCCTCAGAGCATACTCGTTGATTTAAACGGCAATCTTATTATTAGTGATTATTTTTACACTGACTTTGTCCCAGCGGTGTCAGGTACCTACTACGGTCAGTCTATGACAGCTGACGACGTGTATGAAATACAGGCAGTAGGTAGCGACAAATCGTACGGTATCCCATCAGGAGGCGTACCAGCATTGAATAGCGGCGGTAACCGTCCCGCCTACGTTGGCAATAATGATAATCTGTATTTTACAAATGACTCCAATTCAGGAATTGCCATGATGCCCGAGACTTCTGGGACATATTTTGGTATTCCGATGAAGGCTAATTACGTATATCCCATCGCAGGACCACTTGGAGCATCGGGAAGTATTTTTCTGCATCCGACGGGGATTGATGCTATGCTATTTTCGCCCAATTTAGGGAGCAGTGGTCCAGGTACCATAGCCGTTGATTCAGCAGGAAATATTCTGTGTTCGGAGTTTGCTTGGGCACCAAATAGTATTAATTATATCGATGCCATTGTCAATTCAGGGGTTTCTTCTTCCGTTCCCCCTCTGGCTCCCGTTGGTATAGGAACTTACAATTCAACTTCTAGTGCAATTGCTTTAAGTTGGGCGGGTGGTCAGGATAGTGGATCTTATATTTCTGACTATAAGGTGGGAATAACCCCTAAAGGAAGTTCAGGTACTACGATTGTCGATACTGGATCTCCCAGCAGTATTTATTCTAATTCAGCTCTTGTCCCAGGTGATACCTACAGTTTTTCGGTAGCGGCTACTAATGCCTACGGGACATCTGCCTACTCTCAGTCGCCTCCGATCACTCTGTCTTCGTCGGTCCCAGGCCATCCCAATATCCACTATCCACAGCCCGGTTTGGATTCGATAACTCTGTCTTGGAGTGCGCCTAACGTTCCGAGCGGAGCTTCGGCCATAAGTGACTATATCGTAAGCGTATACGGATTAAATGGAACCTATCAGATGATAGATACGGGTTCGATTAATACTACTTACACCGTAACAGGACTTTTGCCGAACGTCTACTATTATCTTGGGGTAACTGCCGAAAACGCATCTGGTTATGGTCCTTCAAGCGGTTATAATTTTGCCACTGTTGCAAATCCGCCTTCTGCTCCAACTTCGGTATCTGCCAGTTCGGCTGTAAACGGCATACAGGTATCTTGGACACCTCCTACTACTGACGGAGGTTCTCCTGTTACCTCTTATGAACTTACCGTTAATCCGACGGGAGGAACTCCGACTTCCGTAAATGTGGGAAACGTTACGACATATACCGATACTTCACTTACGGTAGGTACTCAATACACCTTTAATGTCACAGCCGTAAACGTGGCAGGAAACTCTTCGCCGTCAGTTAGTTCAAATCAGGTGACAGATGGAGTACCGTCGGCTCCCACCGTAATAAATGCCGAAGGGGGATCGGCTTTGATAGATGTAATATGGAATACTCCTTCTAATATAGGAGCATCTGCCATTACAGATTACATAGTTACCGAATACCCAACCGGTTCATCTCCAGTTACTATAGATACCAAATCAACTTCTAATTTACTTGTATTAAATTCAATGTCCACAACCACAGCATACGGCTTTAGCGTAACGGCCGTGAATTCATATGGCGATTCAACGCCTTCGGTTGAATCAAATCTGACCGTTCCAGCAGCAGAACCTGGTCCCCCCACGGAATTTAACACCACTTTCACAGGACAGCTCGGTTCTTATCCGACATTCCAATATTATATCGATTATCCCGAAATAGCACCTTTAAATGTAACGAGTTATTATCTTGCCTCGTGTAGTCCAGATACGGTAAGCGTTGAATCATCTACTTTTAGCAGTAGTTCTTGTAATCCTAATGTTTTGCTTGCCGTTGAATCTCAAAACGGTTCCTATACCTCAACGGGGGGTATATCAGGCTGTGTGGGATGTACGGCAGGACCTATACAGCCTACTCCCCCTGTGGCTACTACTACATCGGTATCGGGAGGCATTACCCTGTCAATCAACAATCCAACTGGGAATATAAGTTACGTTGCCGAAGTAATACCTTCTGTTGGATCTGATTTTACAGTGTCTTTTAGTTCGTCGTCTTATACCGTAACAGGACTGTCTTCTTCTTTAACGTATCAGTTCGTTATATTTGCTTTAAATCAATATTCTTGGAGCTTACCTTATACGACGGTTGACCCTTCTCCTTTGGCTACTCCCGTAGCTCCCACAGGAGTAAGCGGTAGCCCTGGCAATGCTACGGTTTCACTTAGTTGGGTTAATCCTAATCCCGCTTCTCCCAATCCTGTTACCGATTATCTTATAAATGTCTCAAACGGTACTCAAATAGACACTCACTCAACCAATACCTCCTATAACGTGAGTAGCTTAACAAACGGCACCGCTTATACATTTACGGTTCAAGCCATTAACGCTAACGGAACCTCACAAGATTCCAGTACTTCAAATAGTGTTATTCCCCATGTACCCTATAACGAATTTAATCCTATGACTCCCACAAGAATAGTAGATACTAGAGCCAATTCTGGATACTACGGACAAAACTCTACATTGGGGGCAAATTCAACTTTAAGTGTTAATATGTCTAACTTTAATGTTCCTTCTACTGCAACCTCTGTTGTATTAAACGTTACTGTTACAAATAC
>JAJZNL010000050.1 GCA_021852345.1 Actinomycetes bacterium | reverse complement strand
CAAACGAACTGAATCACAGACCAAGAAAATGCCTAGGATATAGGTCTCCATATGAAGTACATAATTCAATACAGCTAAGCTATACTAGTGACATTACTAGTGTTGCAATTCGGAGTTGAAGTTAGGTAATGTCGTTAAAATCAGCCGTCATTTGCGGAACCTACTTTGATCCTCCAAGAAACTGGACTAATAGGGTCGGACACTGTTGTTTGCCGCACATTACTATCGGTACTTTTTGATGAAAGTTAATACCGCACCCGGTTGATAATACCGCTATTAATAATACGGCTATAAATAAAGGCGCATGTGGTATAAGTAAATCACTAGACTTATCGTACACCACTGTAACGCAATGCGCCCTTACTAAGTGTCTCCTTAGTATACGAACTCTAAACCCCAAGTAGTCGTTGTGGTTACATTGTTTTTAGATAACATTGTAACATTAACTTTTAAAGAAACTATGCAGATACGTATCCACCCGGAATATTATTGGGATTGTTTACCTCAGCTGGCGTCGGAGGATAACAAGTCTCTTGAGGACTTGAATAACCGAATTGAACTTCATATACGACAACGTCGCTCGGAAAATATCCTTTATGTCCGGCATCTATTATCGCGTGAGCATCAACTGCGACATAAAAATATTGGTACTTGTTATTGGCGTAATTCATTACGGAATCAGCATTCCCTTCCATCCCCCTTTGAGGACAGTGGTACCAGCCTCTTTGCATCAGCCAGTTTTGGTAAAACAAGTACAGTTGGGTTGCGGTTGTTTTGACTTCATAAATTCTACCGGCATAAGCTATATAATTCGAAGAGTTGGCACTCCATCCGTTTTCATTTAAAACTTTCGAACCCGGATAGTGAAGTAACAATACAGGGTTATTTGCCACCTGAGAGTATTTAGTCGGACACTGTTGTTTGCCGCACATTACTATCGGTACTTTTTGATGAAAGTTAATACCGCACCCGGTTGATAATACCGCTATTAATACTAAAGTTGCTATAACTGTGCGGTTCCAAAAAACCACCATGCACCTCCTTGATATACGAGCTCTAAACCCCAAGTAGTCGTTGTGGTTACATTGTTTTTAGATAACATTGTAACATTAACTTTTAGTATCGCGTAATTTATACCGTTGAGATCTTTGGTCACTGGACGTCCCACAATTGTAGTTTTTATAATTTTGGTTCCATTAGACGGCGAAAAAGCACTTTCGAATGTTGACGGATTTTGATATAAAGCTTTAAGAGATGGCGCTAAGTATTGATACAGCGCAATTAAGTTATTTGTACTAACGGCGGCGGTTATTGCTTTTAAGACGGTTTTGGCTGTTGGAATTAAGTCTTTAATTGACGGAAGCTGATCATTTATTGTAAACGTATTTAAAATGTTACAATTTATATTATTTTTGTTATTGTCCCGAGACTTAAGTTATCCATAATTGTCGCCTTCAAGTTGAAAACAATCCTTCCAGTCACTAAAGTTAGGAATCAAAAAATCTAGCTCCATGGTATAATACGCTTACGAATCAACGACAAAACTTGTCTAAAGTTGAAATGTGGTTACTGATGCTTAATCATCGAGAGCATTATTCTTTATTGATTAAGCACCGTTGCAAACTGCTACTGTTGTATACGGAAGAACTTCGTCACGCACAAGTGATAAATCCTTCCCATCAAAATAACTGTAATTAAATTGATCAAGTATTGCCCTTACGGAATCAGAAGATTCTTTAGCGACTTCAATAATTAGCGCAGGTCTATTCTGCAATACTTTATCCACTTCTTGCAATACTAACGCTTCGGCACCTTCTACGTCAATCTTTATCAAATCTGGAGATGAAAATTCTTGCAGTAGCGAGTTAAGCGTAACGGTAGCTACGCATTGAATCTCGCGTATACCTCCAGTTTGTGTTGTGCCAAATCCTTCCAAATGATTTGTTGATCTAGATCTCTTTGCAATGGCAAATTTAGCGACTCCAATCCGGTTGGAACAAGCTACCGATAGAACCTGCACCCTTTCATCCCAATTATTCATAATAACTGACCGGCGCAACAAAGTAGTCATCCAAGCATCTGGTTCAATTGCCAACACGCTTCCGCTAGAACCAACTAACTTTGCCGCCGCAAGGGAAAATATCCCCAGATTTGCCCCAACATCCCATACCGACGCCCCATTAACGACTTATTTTGAGGCTAGATTAAACAATATTGGATCCAGATTTGTCAAATTCGGCTTAATAAACTTTAAACCTCCCTCGGTAGTAGCATAAAATGTTACATCATCAAATGGAGCACAAAGGTGCCTTCTAAACACGAATTTATGTGTATATTTCTCAAGAACATTGCGTAAAAATTGCTCGCTTGTCATTATCGTCAACCTACTCCGTAAAATGCCAAACCACACTCAAACTGCGTGTTGTAAAACGCTTTACTTTCCAACAGACCCCCGCTTAAAGGTATCTGTTTCATGTTAGCATAAACCTGATATTCAGACATGAACTCATATGATACAACATAAACAGAATCGAAAGAAATCCATTATAAGACAACAAAATAAATTTCCGACTTGTAAAAATACCTTGCGGCTGACATGAACTTGCCTGACTTACAAATAGGGAAAACCTACGTCAAAATCTTAATCATCTAAGCTAAAAATAGACAAATTTGGATGACCATTTCTTATACAACGGAACAAAATGTTCGGACATCAGTTGCATAAGAGGACATGTCAATCCAAAGATGAAACCCACTTACGCAGGGTTCGGTTAAACTAAGTCTGCCCAAATACCAAATATCTGAATATTAATCAGGCTTTACCCAAATAACTGTCACGCAACAATCTTTTGTAAAGTTTGCCTGTAGGAAGCCTCGGAAGTTCGGGCAAAAAATCGATACTTTTTGGACACTTAACATGCGACAAGTTTTGACGACAAAACTCCAAGAGTTCATTTTCAAGACCCTCGTCGGCAAGTGCAAAATCAATAGGTTGAACGACGGCTTTAACCTGTTCTCCCAAATCTGAATCGGGTATGCCAAAAACTGCAACATCGGCAACTTTTTCATGCGTTGCCAACAAATTTTCCGCCTCCTGAGGATATATATTAACGCCGCCTGAAATTATCATGTAAGCCTTACGATCTGTCAAGTAGAGAAATCCGTCTTTATCCAAATGTCCGACATCCCCCAAAGTCGAATATCCCTGTTTTGATCTCGACTTTTTAGTCTTTTCTGGATCATTTAAATACTCAAATCTTGCCCCACCATCAAAATAGACGGATCCGTCGACTCCCTGCGTCACTTCATTTTCCTCTTCATCCAAAATATGGACCTTACCGATCAAAGGCTTGCCTACGGTTCCTTTATGTTTAAGCCAGTCATAAGAATCGACTGCAACGAACCCATTGCCTTCTGTCCCAGCGTAATATTCGTGGATGATCGGACCGAACCAATCAATCATTTGCTCTTTAATGGGGATTGGACATGGAGCTGCCGCATGAATCACGCATTTTAATGAAGAAACATCGTAACGCTCTCGTATCGACTTATCCAGTTTGAGAAGTCGAATGAACATCGTCGGAACAACTTGACTGTGGGTCGCACGATATTTTTCAACTGCCATAAGATACTCTTCAGGTGAAAACTTATCCATTATTAAAGTTGTACCTCCAATGCGATGCATCGACAATGTAAATCTAAGCGGTGCAGCATGATAAAGCGGAGCGGGAGATAGATAAATTGAACCTTCATTTGCACTGTAAAGCGCCGACAATAAAAACTGAATTGCAACATTGGTGCCTATTTCACCAAAGCTTAAAGGCATTTTAACGCCCTTTGGTTTACCTGTTGTTCCCGAAGAATAGAGAAGGTCCGATCCCTCGACTTCAGTTTCGATATTGGTTGTGGGAAAAGTTGACATAGCTCCAGCAAGAGAAACAAAACTTTCCTTTGAATCACCTACAATAAATTTTGAGGTAACCGAATCGGCCATTTCAACTGCAGCTTTAGCCACTTCATATTTATAATCAGAGGTTATTAATACTTTGGGTTTGCAGTCATTTAATATGTATCCAATCTCATTGGTTTGCAGATAGGTACTAATTGCACAATAGTACAAGCCGCTTCTTTGACAAGCCCAGGCAACATCTATATACTCCGGCAAATTTTCCATAAATATGGCCACTACGTCACCGGGTTTAAGCGAACAGGACGTAAGCAGATGCGCAATTTGATTAGATCTCTCGTTGAGCTGCTTGTAGGTAACAATTTCGCCGGTCGACGTAAATATAACCGCTGGGTGATTTGGTTTGGTAATGGTAAAAGTTCCCGGATACATTTTTACTTAATTTTTCTTGACATACTTAAACTCCCAATATTAGGTAACAAGCGACAAAAGAATTTAATGCCGTATTTGAACTGATTTTAATATTAGTTTTATTTAAGAGACAATTTCAATAATAATTTCAATAAAATTGGAATATCAAAAAATACAACGCGGCTTTAATCTAAACAAATTGATACAATATATGTTCTTAAATCTCAGTTGCCAATTGCCGCAACCACAAAATCAACAGGCTATGTTGGACACATTATCCCACCTGAAATAACTCATTTGCAGCTGAAAAACTATTCTAAATGAAACCACATAACTTTTGGCAACTCGCTATAAGTAATTTCTTCTGGGTCTTGGCATAAACAAATTTCCCAGGAACTTAACTTTAGCAATGTCCCTACATTATTGTTTGAAATTGTTGTTTGAATCAAAGCTTAAATACACAAATATTAGATGTATGCCAAACGCCAATTCAGACCGCGAACATCATACTGTGGTTATCAGACCGCAATCGTCATACGTTAGCTATCGTGTCGGCTTATTCGTTTACCGTTAATTGTTGACCTCTGAGTTTAATTATACTTAAGATTGTTTATAATTAACTAGAATCAATTTAAAACTATATAAAAATATTTGAAAAATAAATTACGTATAGTTTCTTAACTTATCAATATCATTGGTTTCAAAAGTGACTGGCTTATTTTCAGATTTAAACTTTAGAGGGCTCGTATATCAAACCTCCAGCGAGGAGTTGGCAAATGAGATGGATGCAGACGGATCTCTCTGTTTGTACGCAGGATTTGATCCGACCGCAGGAAGCCTTCACGTGGGACACCTACTTCAGCTATGCATGCTTAAAAGATTCGCACAAAAAGGCCACAGAGTATTTGCCCTATTGGGTGGTGCCACTGGTCTGATCGGTGACCCTTCGGGGAAGACAGCCGAACGTCCGATGCTTGATACCTCTGAGGTGGATCGCAACGTCATACTACTTTCAAACCAAGTGCATCAAATTTTAGGACAAGATAGCGAGCTGCTAACGATTGTAAACAATCTCGATTGGTGGTCAAAAATGAATGTGACCGACTTTTTGCGAAATGTAGGCAAATACGTAACCGTAAATCAAATGATGGCCAAAGAATCGGTAAAAAAGAGATTGGAAAATCTCGAAACCGGTATTAGTTATGCTGAATTCTCCTATATGCTACTCCAGGCTTACGATTTCTTGTACCTATTTGAAAATTATGGAGTAAACCTTCAACTGGGTGCCTCAGACCAGTGGGGAAATATAGTCCAAGGGATCGATCTAATCAGAAGAGTTAAAAAATATGAAAATGCCAGGGGACTTACTACCCCGTTGGTCACCAAATCTGATGGTCAGAAATTCGGCAAAACCGAATCCGGCACTGTTTGGCTCGACGAAAAGCTAACTTCCCCTTATGAGCTGTACCAATTTTTCTACAACACCGATGACAATTCGGTAATTAACTACCTAAAATTTTTCACATTTTTATCAAACGAACAGATTGCCAATTTAGAATCGAGCCTGCAAACAGACAGAAAATCCAGGATTGCCCAAAAAACACTGGCTTTTGCTATAGTATCTCTAGTTCACGGTCAGCAAGCCGCTGAAAAAGCCAAATCATCTTCTGAGGGAATATTTAGCAAACCGATTGAGACTTTAAATTTAGAGGAGCTTATCTCTACAATCCCAAGTATAAGGTTAAAAACGTCCGAGATTTTAGGAGGAACTATTGAGACGCTGGCGTCGATCAGTAAACTAACTTCTTCTAAAGGCGAAGCTAAGCGACTTCTCACGCAGGGAGGTCTATACCTAAACAACGAAAAGGTGTCCGAATCTAAAGAAATTGAATCCGGCGATCTTTTACAAGGCAAGTATTTAATTCTTAGAGCCGGGAAATCCAAACAGCTGGTCATCGAAGCAGTCATTTCCGATACAAAATAAGCGGCGTTGAAACGAGCAATAATATTAATTATTATTTTGACGGCTTTAGTACTTTCATCGTGCAGCCAAGACATGAACGGGCCGGTCTATAAAAGAATGAGCGACTGGGAAAACGGCACCAGCTTTACGGGATCAATTAATACCATAAAACACGACTATCAAAACATTAACGGCGCTTTCCTAAAGCTCAACTATCCATCTGCAAAAACGTTTTGCGTTGTTCTCGGTAACGACGTTCAATCAGCGAACGGGAATCTGCCCACACCTACTCCAACGGTGACATTAGTCTTATCTGAGGGTTACACGGATTTATACAACGGCAGCGTCAAGTGCTATGAAGATGCCACAAAGTCTGACAAGACAAAACTCTCGGGTGATCTGCAACTTATGAAAAACGGACTGGGCAGAATAGATACGGCCGTAAATCTAATTAAGACGATTGAAAAAAATAGGATTGGCTAACAATCGAATCATTTTTCAGATTGAACCCTGTAGGTTTTTAGATCAATGTGTATTTTTAGAAACTGGTTACCAACGTTAATTTCATAGGCGATTTCAATTCAAGTAGAACAATTAAGTGACAATTTTTACTTGATAATTTAACGGCAAGGTTAACAGTGCAGTCATTAAACACTAAAATTTAAGCAGAAGCCGTTATTGCCTGCATTAAAAATTGAATTATTAATGGTCCAGGTAAAATCTTTTGCAACGATAAATTCATACAATGACACAAAATAAAAACAACGAAACAGACGATTTGAATAAACCCACAACAGCAGACACACCTATTTCGAATACTTCACAAACAGATCTATATGACAGAACCAGGCGGCGGATTATGTGGATGATCCCCAACGGACTTTTTATGCTTGGTACGAAAACACAAACCTCAATAAATTTAATGACGCTATCGTGGGTTACTCAGGTTTCAAGTGAACCAAAAATTGTCGTTATTTCATGTGAAAAGGAATCCTTAAGCTACAAAAATATAAAAGATTCCAGCTGCTTTGCTATATCCATATTGACCAAAGCTGACAAAAAACCGGCAATAGTATTTGCAAAACCGGCAATACATGACGACAAAGAGGGTACTTTGTCGGGTTACAACTATTTGGAAGGTGAAATAACAAAGTGTCCCATAATCTCAATTGCCTGTGCGTATTTGGAATTTAAAGTCACCGAAATTAAAGAGTTTGAGTCCCACTGCGCCATTTTTGGAGAAGTTATAAACGCCAAAGAGTTGTTTACTTCAGAGCAAAAAGTGACAAAAGATATGATCTTATCAATGCAAGATACCAAAATGAATTATGGCGGCTGACATCGATAACGCTTCAAATCGAGTCTTGGGAATAGACTTTGGGACTGTCAGAGTCGGGATTGCCGTCAGCAATTCCAATCTTACGGTAGCTACGCCCCATTCTATAATCAATCGATTAAACGCAATAGATACCATAAAATCAATTTCGCACGAATACCAACTGAATAAAGCTGTTGTAGGGATCCCGATTCACAATTCAAATAATATTCAACCGATAGGAACCGAACTTTTTAGAAGAATACTTGATTTAGGGTTGACTGCCGACTCATCCGAGCTTATCGATCTCAAAACCTCACTTAGCAATGCGAAGCCTAATCCGCCTTTAAATGGCTCCATGTCGACTTCAGGAGACTCAGAGAAACTATCACTGACAAATACCGGCAAAGATAAGGCTGTGCGAGGCGAAAAGGACTTTTTCTTGGATATATTCGAATTTGCAGTCGAACTAGTTGAAAGTGTTCACCTAATCGTAAAATTTTATGATGAAAAATTTACCTCTAAAATAGCAAAAAGCGCCGGTAAAATTAACAAAGTTCCCGATAAAAAACAAAAGGGTCGACTGGATGACTTAGCGGCGACAATCATGCTTCAGGGATGGCTTGATTCAATCAGGCCTTGACGCCGTTGAATTTAACCCTAAATATAAAACTAACAGCGACTGGCGGCTCAATCTATTCAAAATCGAAGAGTTCCCAATTTGTAATCTGAGTCATCAAGTTCTGATTTTGAGATTTCCTTAAATAAAAGGTATTAGAAACTTACTGGCCAGCCCATCTTTGCCGACTAAATCGTCAATGGATTTAGGATTGGATCTGTTCACGGTTTCCTTACCTATATCCGACTTTGACATTGCTCTGTGACTATTCCGACGAAATTTGCCACCCATTCTGATGATAACTTACCACTCTAAAATGGGTGCAGATGAGTCTGCCAGCCCGCTGTTTTTGATAATACTTTTTAGTTAAATTTATTTGATCTAAAGAGGTTCTTGTGGTAATCGCTCCAGCAAACGGCAATTAATAAGCGGCAACGTCATCTAAATAAATAATTAGAGTAAAATATTTATAGTGAGTTGTGAAAAAATAACTTTTTAGACACAACAAAGAGTCACTGTAGAAATAATAACAGTAGTTGAATGCTGATTATAAAAATTAAGATCGAACCTATTAATTTGAGACTGCCTAATTTGAGACTGATAGTATGAGTCAAATAATAAACCTAAATAATGATTCAAAATTAAATGAGAGAAAATCTCAAGTATTGGCCGCCGTCGTTGCTACTTATATAGAGACTTCTAACGCCGTCGGTTCATCGCACATAAGTACCAGACTTGGATTTAAGGTTTCGCCGGCCACAATTAGGACTGAAATGGCAAAGTTGGAAGCAGACGGCTATCTTGTCCAACCTCACATCTCAGCTGGGAGAATTCCCAGCGACAAAGGCTACAGGTATTTTGTGGACAACCTTATTCAAAATGAACAGATGGGTACATCTCAGCAAAAAACCGTAATGGACTTTTTTTCCAGTACCCATTTGGCTTTAGAAGAGCTTTTGCACCAAACTTCAAACCTTCTGTCGCAACTGACCGGTCAGGTAAGTTTTGTCGTTGGTACGCAGCCGGATAACACTTTAATAAAAGGAATTCAGTTGGTTAAGCTAAACCCGACTACGGCGATTATGGTAATAGTATTGTCTTCTGGGGACATTGAAAAGATTGACATAGCTTTTCCGGAATCAATATCGGAAGAAGACTTAAATAAAATTCAAAGCTGTCTTATACAGAGTATGTTAAATAAATCCGTAAAAAAGCTAGTAAAACTCAATACATTAAGCAGCCTTACGGATGTTAAAAAGTGTTACATCTCAAGTACGTTATCTGCGATTAAAGATATTGACAATAGAATTAATGGCAAAATACCCGAACATGTATACTACGGAGGTATTTACAACATTGCGACTACACTTAATGAGATAAAAGACGTCTCAAATTTTCTTAAGATATTAGAAGAGCAAATTACTGTTGTTTCTTTGATTAAAGATCTTTTAAACAGAAATATAAAGGTGTCTATAGGTCAGGAAAATTCCGTTGAGGCTCTCAGCGAATGTTCAATTATCACGGCACCGTATGAGATCAACGGGGAGCCCGCCGGCTCTATAAGTGTGATTGGACCGACCAGAATGCGATACAGCCAGGCCATGGCAACCGTATCAACTATAAGCGAAACCCTTTCCAACAGTTTGAAATTTGGAAACAATAATTAAGGCCGAAAGATAAAATTATGAGCGACTACTACGAAATTCTAGGTGTTCAAAGAAACGCGACTCAGGATGAGATAAAACGAGCTTACAGAAAGCTTGCAAACAAATTACATCCAGACAAAAACGGCGGAGACCCAGCCGCTGAAGAAAAGTTTAAAGAGATAACCAAGGCATACGAGGTGTTAAGCGACGGCGAAAAACGTCAGATGTACGATACTTACGGATCGGAAGGCCCTAGTTTCAGCGGCGGTGGGGGTTTTGGCGATATTTCCGATATCTTTGAATCATTCTTCGGATCGGGTGCTGGCCCATTCGGCTCACGACGACAATCTACCAGAAGTGGACCTCCAGCAGGCCAAAACCTTGAAGTTACCGTCGATCTTGATTTAAGAGATGTAGTCTTCGGTGCCGAAAAAGAGGTAACGGTTTACGCTCCGTCACGATGCGATAACTGTAACGGATCCGGCGCAAAACCAGGCACGAGTAAGAGCACTTGTAGCTCCTGTCAGGGGTCAGGTAGTGTTTCAAGAGTAAGAAATTCGTTTTTAGGTCAAATAGTTACGACATCCGAATGCTCCAACTGCAGCGGAACAGGCGAAGTAATTCAAGAAAAATGTTCTAAATGTGGCGGTGAAGGGCTAAAGAGAAATACCAAAACCATAAAAATCGGTATTCCCGCAGGCGTTGATCAAAATACCGTTTTAAGGTCGCCTGGTAACGGAGCCGCAGGTCGTCGAGGAGGTCCAAATGGAGATCTGTATCTGCATTTTAACATTAAACCCGATGAGAATTTCGTTCGAGACGGCAATGATTTAATTTACAATTTAGACGTCTCATTTTCACAAGCCGCATTAGGATTTTCCACTAAAATTGAAACCTTTGACGGAACCCAAGAAATTGAGGTTCCTTCAGGTACTCAAAGCGGAACAGTCAAAGTTATTAAAGGTAAGGGCGTATCTCATATTAAGTCCAAAAACCGCGGTAACTTAAAAGTTATCATTAATGTAACCACACCCACCGATTTAAATCATGAGCAGGTCGAACTTTTAACTAAGCTCGCCGAAATTTCGGGTGAAGAGATAAATCACGGTGGCGGAGGCCATTCGCTGTTCTCTAAAATTAAGTCCGTCATAAACTAGATCTGATTTGGGCATAAGCGGTTACAATCTACCTGAAGCAGCTGCGTTCATCTATGCTTTAGATCTTACCGAATGCGTAATTTCTGATGAAACTACGCATCACCTTGCAAATGTCCTTCGAATTAAAAGCGGGCAACGGATTATATTGAGCGACGGTTTGGGCAACTGGCGACTCTGTGTCGCGAATACCAATACTAAAAGCTCCTTCTGGCTTGTTGGCCAAGAAGATATCGTTAAGTCAGAGCTGACACCTATGGCCGTCTCTGTGGGATTTGCGTTAACAAAGCCGACCGCCTCGGAAACTACAGTTCAAAAACTTGCTGAACTAGGCGTTAATAATATTTTCCCCTTTATATCTCAAAGAACCCCGTTCAAAGTCGACGACAATATCAAGGGCAAGTTACTTAGGCGATTTAAAAAAATAGCTGCAAGTGCAGGCGAACAATCAAGAAACCCATTTTTGCCGAGTGTTCACGAAATTCAGTCATTTAAGAATCTTACCGAAAGTTACCTAGGCAAAGCCGCCCTAGTCCAACCCGGTTATGCATCCATGAATCAAGATGCCTTATCGTCAGTTGAAATTATACTCATCGGGCCAGAAGGCGGTTTTACCTTAGAGGAATTGGAATCTGTTCAAACTAAATTCTCGCTGGCTAACAGCATTCTTAGAAGTGAGACCGCCGCAATTGCCGTGGGGGTTTTATTAAACTATCTAGATTCCTGAAAATACTTTAAATCTGAATTGATAAAATCCCACAATCCAAGTTATAATGGTAATTGAAATATATATAAGTAAGTAATTACCTATGGAGATAAAATGACTTTTACCGTAGCTGTTCCTCAAAAGGTTGCAGAAAGACTTAATGTTGCAAGTGCCAATCGAAGATGGTACCCGTTTAGTGATGACATAATCGACTGGTCGGTCCCGCTTACAAATGATTGGGCTTATATGCCGGCCGGCCATTCGCTTTTTAGTTCTTCAGGGCTATTGGATAAATTGGATCCAGAATCTAGAAGTTTTATCGAACGTTGGGAGACAACTCAGACGATGCGAAATGTGGCTCACGGAGAGCACCTTCTTATGCAGGGTATCTTAGCTTTGTTATGGCAGATTGATCAATACGATCCAAATTTCAGATATCTTTTACACGAAGTCGCCGAAGAGTGCCAGCACATGGCAATGTTTAATAATTGGGTACGAATAAACTCTGATATCAAAACCAGAGATATGGGCGAATCGCAGTGGTCAAAAACCATAGCCGACTTTACTCAAGATCTTGCGATTAGACTTCCCGAAGCATTCTGGGTTAACGTTTTGCTCTTTGAATTTATAGGTGATGATTTAAACCAAGCCATGAAAGGTGGAAAAAACCGCGAAGTCGGTGATGACGGACGTAGCCTTCACCCTATTTTGGTACAGATCGGAATCGCTCATACCTCAGAAGAGGCCAGACACATCTCTTATGCGAGAAAGTGGTTGCAAGAAGGAATGATGCACCTCAACGAATCTCAAAAGAATGAGATTCAAAATTTAGCCGAATTAGGAGCCCAAGCAATTATAAGTCGTCAGAATCTACTCCCCGTCAGATACTCCAGCCAACTTGACCAATATATTTCAAAAGAGGAATTTGAAGATAACATTTCAACTTCACCTGCTACAATGGCAGTGATTAAACAGCTTAAAAAACTTTTAGACGAATTTCTAGAATTGGAAATAATCAGAAAGCACACTTATGACAAATGGGTCGACGAAGGCGTCTTTGACTGACAAAAGACGAAATAATACCAAAGACAAGATAGTTGAAAATGCATCACATCTATTTGCGACCAAAGGATATAACAATGCCTCAATTGCCGAAATAGAACAGCTCTCAGGCTTAAAAGCTGGTAGCGGCGGACTCTATAGGCACTTCACGTCTAAAGCCGAGATACTTTTGGAAGTAGTTAACCAATATCACGTTAGGATCATTTCGGTCAGGAACAACTTATTCGGTTGCTATTCGGGTGATTTAGAAGCAGATTTAAAATCAATATTAAAAACGCTGATCAATTTTATGAAATCAGAACATAATATGCTTGCCATTACAGGCGATACTAACGGTATTCCCGAAGATGTCAGAGGCGCAATCAGCGACACTTGGAATGAGGCATACGGAATCTTTATCGACCTGTTTTTGCACTACGAGTTAGATGAGTCAGCTTCAAGGCTTATGTCGGTCATGACACTCGGTGCAATCTCGCATTTTGTTTACCAGCTTGCTAATTGGCATTCCACCCCCTTAGAAATTAAATTCGACGAATACGTGAACTTTTGGGCAAGCCAGACTTTACGCATCATTAAGATGTCTCCTAAAACTTAATTCATAATTTCCAGTTATGGATTAAGGCCTTATGTAAGGGTTTTAAACTCGTCGGTTTTAGAGTTTTTCATTAATTAATAAAATGTCGTTACAAAATTTGTAATATTTCAACTCTTAGAATATTATTGTTTCGCCCAATATCTTCAAGACGAGGCGACTAGCTCCAATCCTCATTTTTTGCTTCAAACAACAAGTATGTTTATAAGTCGTAGCCACCCCTTGCCCTGCAAAACAATTTGAAATTTTGTGAAAAAATTTAATGTATGGTAATGTTATTTTTAGATAATTGGATTTAAATAATTGACATAATCTAAAGTATCGCGATCGATTTCAGTAACTTTGGACAAAATACTGAAATTTCAACTCTACGTAAACAAAGCGACTAAAGGCAATAGCGATAAATGGGAACAGCAATAATACTTGCGGTGCTAGCAGATATTCTGTTTGCGATTTCAGGCGTATTGCAACAAGATGCGGCGAGTTCAACAGATCCGACCTACAGCCTTAAATTAAAACTGTTAACAAAACTTTTCTCTACCAAAATGTGGGTTGTCGGCTTTTTGCTATCGCTTATCGGATACTTTGCATCTTTTATGGCTCTTAAATATGGCTCGTTGACTTTAGTCGAGTCCCTGATGATTTTAAACTTTTTGTTTGCACTACCGCTGGCAGACATTATTAAAAAACGTAGGTTTAATTCGCAAGAGCTTTTATTTGGCACAGTGACTGTCGCTGGGCTTGTACTGTTTTTAATTTCGGCTGATGCCAAAGACATTGCAACTAGTTATACTGCCACAAAGGTGATCTTAAGTGTTGTAATTTTAGGCGGTGCGGCAACATGCTTTACTCTAATATCAACCTACTCTAAATCTATAAATATCAAGACTTTTTGGCTAGCATCTGGTGGATCTCTGATGAATACACTGATGGCACTCGAGATCAAACAAATTATTAACAACATAAATAAGGCATCCAATTATGCAACATTGGCCAAACTCTTTGAGTCTCCAGGAACATATCTATTAATTCCGACTTTTATAATTGCGCTTATCTTAATCCAAAGCGCATTTCAATCTGAAAAACTATCGTGGTCGCTACCGACGGTAAACCTAATTAATCCGCTTGCGGCTACTATCATTGCCATTACCGTTTTTAACGGGAGTATTAGGTCAAGCTGGTGGGCACTTGGATTCGAGTTTGTCGGCGTAGCATTGGTTACTTACGGAATTATTAAACTTTCAAGTGGTAAAAGCGTAGTCATTAGAACTGGAGCAAACTGAAACTAATGTTCTCAAGTTAGGCTAACGTTACCTAAAATCTTTAGGCTAAGTTTTAAAATATTCTAACTTCAAAATTCATAATCACGTTAAAATATAAAATACATA
This sequence comes from Actinomycetes bacterium, assembly GCA_021852345.1. Lineage (GTDB taxonomy): Bacteria > Actinomycetota > Acidimicrobiia > Acidimicrobiales > JABEUL01 > JAJZNL01. Next base: position 1,264 of record JAJZNL010000050.1, on the reverse strand, counting down.
AAATATGACGAATGAAAAACCGACTAGTCAAATCGCTGGTTATGTGATAACAAAAAACGAAGAGCAAAATATCCAAAGATGTTTAACTTCGCTATTAAAAGTTACAAAACATATAGTTGTTCTAGATTCTGAAAGCACAGACACCACAATACAACTCGCCCAATCCTTAGGTGCACAGTGTATTGTAAACAAATTTGAAAATTATGCCGCTCAACGAAATGTTGCAATTGAAAAAACAAAAGAGATATTTAATCCAGATTACATAATTACAATTGATGCCGACGAATGGCTTACCGACGATCTTGTAGCAGACTTAAATTGTCGCATTAAGGCAAATGCCTTATATGAATATGACATTTACTTAGTGCATCTTCAAATTCTATTTGATAACAAGACTTTAAAATGGGGTGGATTTCAAAAGACTTGGTTACCTCGGGTTTTTCGAACAGACATTGCAACTTATGGAACAAGAGTCGTTAATGAGCATATTTCAATCTCTCCAAAAGTTTCGGTTCAAAAATTAAAAGGATTGCTAATCAACGATGATGTCGTCAGTTGGGAAGACCACATTGCCAAGCACAATAAATATTCTTCCCTCGAAGCAAAAGAAAGACTTAACTTATTTCTCGGATCAGAATCAAAAATTAATATCAAAACTGCAATCAAATTACCCCACTTGCGCAGGCGATTTCTTAGACAACATATTTGGGACAGACTGCCTGCCAAACCGGCCTTAAGATTTATTCAAATTTACATTGTCGGACTCGGAATTCTTGACGGTAAGGCTGGATTTCATCGTGCTATATTTGAAGCTTGGCAAGAAATGTGTACCGATTTAAAATTTCAAAAACTAAAAGAGCTTAACAATAAATCAAGCTTGCAATGATTATTCGTAATCTTAAGATTGGGACAATTAACCAACGCAAATTAATTCTAACCAGTTGATAACAATAATTAAGTCAGCATTCAGCCACATGAAAAACCTGCAAATTTAAAACAAATAAAGAGAGACAATAAACCATTTTGCTTTACTTCACATGACCTATAATTTATAAAGCTTTAACATTTTTAAATTTAATATTAAAATCAGATTAAGGCTTTAAAATATCTTGTAATATCTAAATTCGCCTTATTAATAATCCTGAATTCAACTTCCAAGTGCAACTTGATTGGTTAATATAAGTGAGCTGGATAAATTTCTAGCACTTATACAAACCCAGAAAGGATTAACTTGAAAAATTATCATCAGCTCACTAACGAACAA
>JAJZNL010000028.1 GCA_021852345.1 Actinomycetes bacterium | reverse complement strand
GTATGGTTTCTGTACCGTTAATAAAGAGCCTAGCTTTTATGTTATATCTTTAATTCAAGCATTTTTCTTTTTCTTTTATGAATTTTGCACTGAAACGTTTAAGAGACTTTCAGCTGATCAGAGATATTTTGCTATTGGACTGACCTTAGGTGCGTATATTTGTGTAGTTTTAGTCGGCTGTGCGGTGTTGGCAGGAATTAAATTATGATGTTAGAAGGAAGCTATTAAACCACTAAAAGGAGTTAGTATAATGATAAATGATTAGATTAATTTTAGTTGATATAAAAATTTGTAGATAGGAGTGTGATTATTTTGACAGTTATTACTACAAATGGGATTCATTCAAGAATATTTAATTTCTGGAATAAGCACATGAAAATTCTTCGTTCGATAATAATTACTTCATGTGTTACCCTCTATTTACTTCTAGTGGACTTGCTTTTATCCCATAAAGAGCCTAGCTTTTACGTTATATCTTTGGTTCAAGTATTTTTCTTTTTCTTTTATGAATTTCGCACTGAAACGTTTAAGAGACTTTCAGCTGATCAGAGATATTTTGCTATTGGACTGACCTTAGGTGCGTATATTTGTGTAGTTTTAGTCGGCTGTGCGGTGTTGGCCGGAATTAAATTATGATGATTGTAAAGCAATCAGGAATTGTGCCCAAGATGGTAGTCTGCTTTTATTTGGTGTTTAAAATATTTAATCAAGCTTTGATGGATTAGAAATGTCGTTTTGGTTTCTTCGAGTTACATTGTTGCCAGGTGAAAAGCATTGAATGGCAGAGATCGTGTGTAATGCGGCTGAGTTGGAAAATCGCAGTAAGTGGAAGGATTATTCTTACAAATAAACGGTTAATATTTACACCACATAAGCTATTTGTTATATATGGTGCAAAGCGATGGATTTACAACTTAGATGATATTAGTAATATTCAGTTGGCAGCCCCGTGGATCGTGCCAAGAAACTTGAAAAGAGTCTTGGTTGTAGTAATAATGGACTCAGAGCTAGGTCTTTTCCAAACTATTAAAATCGACAACACATATGGAATTCTCTGTAAAGCGATCGGGCAGCAGGAAGTTGAAAGTAGCGATAATTTTTTGAAAGTTAAGTTATTCTCTACCCCATGGCATGGTCGTTTGGTTGATCCTGCTATTATTTGTGTTTCGCTATGCTTGACTTTTGTAGCTGTTCATCAAAGCCACCTATTGCTCTTATTTGTGCAATAGGTGGCTTTTCATTTGTGTCGTTGAATTTAGCAGCACTTATTAGAGAAAAGCGTAGCAGTAAATCGACATGACATCGTGTTCGATTGCGATAGTGGGTTATCGATATATAAACGGGATTTGAAATTGGTGCTGGAATTACTGTTGGTGTAGTAGCTGCTGTTGCAGGTATAGGTGCATTTCATTGAGGCGTCTACTGCTTTGGGCGCACGAGAGTCGTTGGAATAGTCAGTTGGAATGGGTGTTTGAATGTACTTGAATAGTCAGAGATGGTTATTGGCCCTCAGAATCAGGAATGTTGGCCTATGTGCAACGGAATTATCAGTTAAGCCTCTGCGAAAGTATTCTCGTTCATACCAAGACTACCGAATGATAAATTTAAGTCGCAAAAAGGTCAAATATTCTTTAAAGTCGCTGCGCTAATGCAACCAGCTGCTTAATTCCATCGAGGTTCATTTATGCCGATTTTTGAACTTCGCCTAACAAGGTTAACTGCATGATCTCCCAATCGTTCATAGAACCGACCTACCATAGCCATTTCAATTGCAACTTGAGTCGGAATACCACTGCCGACAATTTCAGCGGTTAGGGCAACATGAAGTTCGTCTAATTCATCATCCAGTTCTTTTATCTCATCAACTCTTTCGCCCGTTCCTTCAATAAAAGCTAGCGTAGTTTCTGTCCACATTTTAACGGTTTGATGTCCCATTGAATTTATAAGCCCACGAAGTCTTGATGTAAGTTCATTTCCCAATCCGCGACTAGCCCTCCAGGCTATATGTTCGGCCAAATCTCCAGATCGTTCAAGTTCGGGCAGCATTCTAAGAATTACTATTAGTTCTTGTACTCGTGCCTTAGGAAGATCCAGCGTAGAAAGTCGTTCCAATACCAAGTTCTCTACGTCGCTGTATAAAGAATCGACAAGCTCCTCCCTTGCCATGGTTTCTTTTGCAATTGCTCTGTCTGATGACAGTAAAGCTTCTGTAGCTCCGGCTGTTGAGTCAGTAACTAATTGAAACAACTGCACCACTTTTTTTTCTACCGTCAACATGGGTCGAGTATTGGTGTCTGCGGCCTTCTCATTAAATTGTTCCATACTTACAAGATTAAACCAAATCGCAGAAAGGAACTTAAATTTAATCAAAATTTAATCTAAATATGTCACCACTGGTTCATCTATATTTATTGAAGTTTCAATTTTGTTTAGCATTTGAGTTCTGCTAATAAAAATTATAAGATAACTCTGGGTAAATTGTTTAATCAGAAAGCAATAGCTTATATGACATTTTGGAAAACTGTCATATAAGATTGCGCTAGTGTAAAGTAATCGTTAGGTTTATCATTCTGAAGCGAATTATTTAAAATCGATATTGATTAAATCGAAAGAGTCAATTATTAAGGTGGAATAAAAGATATGAAAAAACAGTTTGCAATTGGATCCAATGATGTGGTCGTAGTTACGGGTGCAGCAGGCGGGTTGGGAGGTGCTTTCGTTAAAGCATTAAAAAATAAAGGCGCCAAGGTAGTGTCAACGGATATTAAAAAAGGCGATGGCGTTGATGATGTATTGGACGTAACCAATTATGAACAGTGCTTGAAAATCGCCGAAAAATACGAGCCAAACATTTGGATAAATAATGCTGGATTATTAGGACCTGGACTTATTGAAAATATTGATATTAAAATTGTAGAGGCTGTAATTAATGTAAATATATTGGGTGTAATTTATGGCACTAAGGCTGCCGTTGAGGTTATGAAAAATGGATCCAAGGGTGGATCGATATTAAACATAGGTTCATTGGCTTCCTACAGCCCGACATATGGAATCGGAATATATTCGACATCAAAATTTGGTGTAAGAGGATTCACACATACCGCCGCTCAAGAGTTGAGACGTCATAATATTTATCTGTCTTTACTTTGCCCTGACGGTATTTGGACACCTATGTTAAAATCTGAGGTTGACAACGAAGACGCTGCCATGCCGTTTAGCTCCGGTAAATTGCTTGAGCCTGAGCAGGCTGCAGGCTTGGGAATAAAACTCATCGAAGCCAGAGCAATGACGGGATCGATCCCGTTATATAGAGCTATATTGGCAAGATTTGCGGGTGAGGCTCCAAAATTGGTTTCGAATTTAGGTAAGTTTACGGCAGACATGGGATCCAAAACTCAACAAAAATATAAAAAGATGCTAAGTTAAATTTAAGTCTTCGGATATAAGTGTTTACCGTTTCTTTGCTGAAAATTTAGACAGGTAGGTTTTAATTTGAGATCGGTTTTACATTGTTGTCGTTGGTTTAAATGACCGATATATAACTATTTCAAGGAAATAGTTATTTCAGTTTTAAATTATTACCAAGATAAAGCTGATTATATAGCAATAAAAGACAATAACTAAAATTGGATAAGTAATTCACATTAATCACCCCAATTAATTAAACTGATTGTCTGCATCTATAAATATTTACAAACTATAGCTATAACTTAATAACAAATGAGTACATGTATTCAAGTGCAATAGGATTGGACAGATTAGAGTTAATTAATTTTCGATTCCAGTTCTGGTTCGGGTCATTCTTGAAAGTTTGAACTTAAGCTTTATTGTTCCGATCAACATACTTGTCACCGTTTTGGCCGAAAGTGTGGAATTGTGTCTTTTAATGATGGTTACGGGAACTTCTTTAATATTCATGAAACCGTATATCTTTGCCAAATTTAATAGCTCAAGGTCAATCAAAAATCCGTCTTCTTCTGACGAATTCATGATTTTGTCGAGAACATTCTTAGAAAAGATTTTTAATCCGGTCTGGGTATCTTTAATAGGCAGATCAAACAAAATCCTTATAAAATAACTAAATCCCAAAGACGACATTTTTCTTAATACTGACGAGTGTATTTTTGATCCTTCCATTGCTTTAGATGAAATTAAGATATCAGGATTTGCAACCTCAGTCTTTTCATTTGATTTAAAGTTGATGGCATTTGCCATTTGAATTAGATAGTGTGCTGGTATGTCACCGTCGGCATCAATAAATCCTATCCAATTGCCTTTGGCCCGTTTAAATCCAGTTCTTAAGGCAGCACCCTTACCCAGATTCTTAGAGTGAGAAAGCAATGTTATCTTATCTAAAATTTGATTCGGTATCTTATCGGTTTTAAGGTCATTAGAACCGTCGTTTACTAAAATTATTTCAACATCTTGGCTGAGTTGTTCGGTAAGGCTATACAAAGAAACTATGTGATCAACGAAGCTGTCACCGGGATTAAAAATCGGTACAACTACTGAAAGATCAATTGTTCGGTTTTCGGCAAAGTCTGTCTTAACTACTGGCAATTATCTACTACTGGCAATTATCTGAATGAAGATAATATCAAAATGGTCATTTTAAAATTAAAAAACTGCGCCTATTGTAAAATGTTCATTTATAAGAGATTTGTATCTAAGGGTTTGAATTTTCTGCGGTCCGTTAATTCGAGAACTTTTTTGGGCCGAGAGGTTACCAACTTTCTGTATTTACCATCGGCAATCTTGTCTACCGTGGGCTTTAATAATTTGCTGGTCGCAGTAGATACTATAATTGCAATAAGTAAGCCTAACAGTAAGCCGACAATAACATCGCTGAAGTAGTGGGCTCCGAGATATAGTCTGGAAGCGGCTACCAAAAGTCCGTCTATTGTAGCAATTGCTGTAATCAGGATGTCGCGGGAAAGCCACAACCCCATTATGACAGCTCCCACCACGATTGCGTGGTTAGAAGGAAATGAATAGGAGGTTTCGTGCGGGGCAAGAATAAATGCTAAAGGATGAGTCCTCCAGGGTCTCGGACGTTTAACTATTTCTTTTATCAATTCACTTATTCCATAGGCAATTACTGCCGCCAGTCCTGTAGCTACTACCCGACACAACCGTTCTGCGGCATCCTCTTTGTAGCGCCCTCTCAGGTAAACCAATAGCATCAAAACTGCCAATAACACCACTCCCCAAGTGGTGAATTCTTTCACAAATCCGTTTAACGAAGGTGTGTTTTTGGCAAATTTAGTCATTGCGTTAAATACTGCGTTATCCATAATTACCTCTTAAACATCTATATTCATCTTAACTATCCAGTGTCTTCAATCACAGTCTAATTTATATATTTAACAAAATCATAACAATAATCACAGTTTTAGAGTAGGTCAATCCCAGTTCAATCCCAGACATCCGTATAAAGATATAAATAGAAATCGATAGCATGTTGAATAAGGAGGCTATGGGAACTATGAGAATTCTGGTTTTAGGAGGAGACGGATATTTAGGGTGGCCAACCGCACTGTATCTTTCCAAGAGAGGATACAAAGTTGGCGTGGTCGATAATTTTCTTCGTCGTCATTACGACGATGAGATGGGCGTCAGTTCATTGGTTCCGATCGAGAAGCTGAGTCGACGAATTTCTACTTGGGAAATGGTTACAGGACTTAAGATTAATTCTTATGTAGGTGACTTGACTGACAACAATTTTGTATACGAGACCGTTAAAGACTTTAAACCTGATGCAATTGTACATTTTGCCGAACAGCGAAGCGCACCTTATTCAATGATCGACAGAGACCATGCCGTGCATACTCAGGTTAATAATGTTGTGGGTACTTTGAATCTTTTATATGCAATAGCTGAAATCAACCCCGATATTCACTTGGTGAAATTGGGTACTATGGGTGAATACGGTACTCCCAATATTGACATTGAAGAGGGTTATATAACCATTGAACATAATGGCAGAAAAGACGTAATGCCATACCCAAAGCAGCCGGGATCTTTTTATCACTTATCAAAGGTTCATGATTCGCACAATATTTTGTTTGCTTGTAGAATATGGGGTCTTAAGGCCACCGATTTGAATCAGGGAGTTGTTTACGGTCAAGAGACTGACGAAACTGAATTGCATCCCGATTTGGCAACTAGATTCGACTATGATGCTGTATTTGGAACTGTATTAAATAGGTTCTGTGTTCAGGCAGCCGTAGGAGTGCCACTGACAGTTTATGGTTCCGGGAAACAAACTCGAGGGATGTTAAATATACGCGATACTCTTGCATGTATTGAGTTGGCCATTTTGAATCCAGCTGAGTCTGGAGAGATGAGAGTTTACAATCAGTTCACCGAGTCGTTTTCGATAAATCAGATAGCCGAATTGGTAAAAGAGTGTTGGGACGATAAGGTAGAGATTACTAAACTTGACAATCCAAGAGTGGAAGCACACGAGCATTACTATAACGCGAAACATACAAAATTGATGGATCTAGGATTGTTGCCTCATTATCTATCCAAAGAGGTAGTAAAAAATATCATCAATACCGCCACTAAGTATGCAGACAGGGTTGATCACCTAGCAATTAATCCAACTGTAGGTTGGAAGAATACGAAATCTACTTTGGCTACCGCTAATTCTGTTGAAAACGGAGAATAGATAATTCTTTGACCATCTCAGATTGAGTCAAACCGCTACGCCAAAAGGCATAAATTTGATAACGTATATTAATGGTGAGTTACGAATATTTATTTAATGTGCATTCTTTCTGATAATTTGGTTCACATTGATACTATCGCAGCTTAACATTTATCTATTGGATATTGCACTTGGATTTAGAATTCAGGAGTGTTTCAATGCACTGGAATAGTCAATTTTATGCGATAATGATTCGAGATTATTAATATTTATACAAATTTGAGAATTGCAGTTGTCAGTTTTTAGGTCTGGTTTTTTCAGTTTTGAAATGAAAAGGTTTTGGTATGGTAGATTTAAATAAGCCTTTAGCTTAAGTTTTTGCGGGGTTTTTTCGTTTGGCCGAATTGGCGCGAACTCATTGTTAAAATAAGCATTTACCAAATTTCTCTATGAGAGTTGGTGCAATTCTGCTTTAATTGATTAAAGTGCCCAGAAAACCTAATCCCTCCAAGAAAAAAAGATTGATAATCGGATTATTAATCATTTTAGTTTTGAGCTATTTAAGTTACAATATTTCTGTTGATATTAACAAAACCAATAAATCAGTCAAACTGTTTTCAAATAAATCGATTTCGTCGCTGTTGGATACTCTGGTTTTACAAGATCAAAGTGGCTATAGCCTTCTAGATCAAATAAGGTCTTCTACGGCTTTAATATCGACGAACCAAAATGTGTTTGTGGAATCAGAAGTTTTGGTAAACAAGATCTCCCGTGAAATTAGCTCAGTTGTTACTGCCGAAGATGAAGTTCCGTTAAATGCCCAGCTTGAAACGCTTAATCGGGTTTATCAACTTCGATTAACGGCTACTGACAGTATGATTGGGTGTTTTTACTCGTTGGTGAACGAAACAGGATCAACTCAAATCGGAAACTGTTTGGAGTCGGTTGCGGGAATTTTTAATAGTGCAGATATACAGTATCGACAGCTGAATAATTTTGAAAACAGGTATGGATCAGGTGTGAGTTCGGCTTGGGTACTTGGAAGCAGCCAGTGGTCGCAAAGTTCTGTGTATGACTGGGCAACACAGTTAGCTACACAACTTCAATTAAACGGAGTTCATTCAGTCAATGTACCGTCATGGAGTGTTTCACCGACTCCAGTTCGATACAGTTCTGGTGGTTATGACGTTTTGCCACCTACGCAGTCCATAACGGTAAGCGTTGTCATCAACAATAACGGAAGTTTTATCGAAAATAACGTTCCAGTTACACTCGAATTACTGGCATCTGATAATACCGTAATAGCGACCAGACGATCCACGGTTTCTCTCTTGCCGTCGGGTGTCTTGCCCGTTAAAGGAAATGTCGCTCAAAGCAGCTCTGTTAATTTGACTTTAAATCCATTCTCGGTCAATTACAGCCAGGAATATTATGTGTCATTACAAGTAGGTCCGCTAATCGATCAAAGTGGTACGGCTATAACTAAAAATATTAAGATTGATATCGCACCTAATTATACGGTTCCAACCTGAAAAATGGTTATGTTATTAAATTTGTAATATATGAAATTAAATAAATATATATATAAGTAAGTAAACAAGTAAGTAAGTAAGAAGGATACATATGACTGAAATTAAAAATTCTAAGGTTCTTATTACCGGAGCCTCTGGGGGTCTTGGACAAGCAATAGCAACAAAGATTGCAAGTTTGGGCGGCAAGGTTGTTTTAACGTCACGACGTTCGGAAGTACTTGATGATTTGGCTAAATCCCTAAAAGGTGAATTTGTTGCCGCTGACCTATCTAAACCCGACGGAGCCAAAGAACTTTTCCAAAAAGTGCAAGATGTCGATATCTTGGTATTGAATGCGGGATTGCCCGCAACCGGAAAGTTCGAGGAATTAGATATTTCCGATATTGAAAAAGTAATGAGAGTCAATTTGTATTCTCCTTTGGAATTGTCAAAACTGTTTTTGCCAAAAATGCTTGAAAAAGGCAAGGGGCACATAGTTTTTGTATCGTCGCTGTCGGGTAAAGCGGCCACCCCAGGTTCATCTATCTATTCGGCAACTAAATTCGGCATGAGGGGACTTGCATTTGGGATGAGGGCAGATTTAAACGATAAAAATATAGGTATTTCCGTTGTCAGTCCTGGTTTTATTCGCGATGCCGGGATGTTTGCCGATGCCAAAATTGAACTGCCCAAAGGTGTAAGTACAAGAACTCCAGAAGATGTGGGCGACGCAGTTGTGAAGGTAATATTAAAGAACTTAGCCGAATTGGATGTAGCACCCGTAACAATGTGGATGGGCGCCAAAGTCGCATTGGTGGCCCCAGAATTTTCACGAAAGATTACTAAAATAATGGGAGCAGAATCGACAGCACAAAAATTAGCCGCGGGTCAATTAGATAAAAAATAGGTCGCAGGTTATTAATACGGTTCGATTATACATTCATAACCGATCACAAATAAAATTTCAAGTTGTCTATAAAATAACCAAGCACAACTTCGTTGTCTTGTCTAACCTTAAGGCATTGTGCGAAAATGACAGTTATAATCTGACTGCTCAGTACTGTCTTTTATTGCATGCACCATATGGAAACTATTTGACACAAAAAAATGTGCATTCTCGGTTTACGATACGGTTTAAAAATCGTTAGGAGGTTTTTAAACGATAGTTGCGGATTTTTTAATCGATTTAATTTGAGCTCCTAAATATTGCTCGATTGAAGTTATCGCAATAGATTCGAATTGCTTTACGTCGAGTTGATTATCGGATTCAAGCAGACTTCTCAAGTTACCGTTAAAAACTTGCTGGACTGCTTTTATGGTGGAGTTAGCGACTCTTTTAGATTTCTTGCATTTATCACACGAAAAGCCATGTTCGTTTAATTCAAAAGCTACTAATTCGGTATTTTGATTGCAGTAAACACAATATTGAGTCACCAGACCGGCCCCTTCAATAGACAAAAGCTTAAGGCAAAATGCAGGAAATATAAGCCTAATATTTTTATTGCAGGTATTTAGCCATTTGAGTACATTATGCAACATTGTGAATACCTCAATATCAGGGTTCATATCTTCGGAGGCTTTATCAACCGTCTCTAGAATTGCAAATGCTTCGGTCAATCGGTCCAGATCAGCTTTAATTGTAGCGAAGTTGTCAACTGATACTGCCTGAATGACTTTTTGAAGTTCTCTGTTGGTTTTGTACAGATAAAATTCAATTAAGCTAGCAGGCTCAATAACCGCACCGAATTTTGAAGTCGGTTTCCTTATGCCTTTGATGGTAGCCCGCAATTTTCCATAGTCTTGGGTATAGATAACGGCAATTTTGTCAGCTTCTCCCAATTTGTATGTACGCAAAACAATTCCCTGAGTCTTGAAGTATCTATCGGCCACTTTGGTTACATCGATATTTTAATTGTTATCTTTTCGCAGGTTGTCATCTGAATTTCGAGGCTGGGAATTGTTTTGTTGCGACGAACCGTGGCTGAAGTAGAGATTTCCAATTCCAATTAAAAATATCAGAATCAGACCTGCAACCAATAGTTCGATCGCTCCTCCGGCTCCAGCAAGCCCCATAATCACCAATAAAGCTATCATGAATATTAATAGGATTCCAATTAATATTTTCATTAATTAGCTTTCGCCGATGTTTCCAAATCTTCTGCTTCTTTTTTGAAATAGAGAGATTGCTTCATACAGGTGATCTCTTCTGAAATCAGGCCAAAGTACATCCATGAAGACTAATTCGGTATATGCTAATTCCCATAGCAAAAAGTTTGAGATTCTAAATTCGCCTGAAGTCCGTATCATTAAGTCGGGATCTGGCATGTCCGGATAGTATAAATATTTTGATATTAATTTGTCGTTTATTTTATTAGAACTTATTTTGCTGTCAACAATCTGTTTTACTGCATCGACAATCTCGGCTCTTCCTCCATAATTAAAAGCTATGGTAAGCGTTAACTTTTTGTTATTTTTAGTCAACTCACTTGAATCGTCAATGTGTTTTTGCAACCGTTTTGGAACTCTCCAATCACTTCTTCCAGCAAAACGTATTCTAACCTTTTTCTCGTTAAGCTCATCTCTGTGTCTGGTCAGTATTCCTTCGTTGAAGTTCATCAAAAATTTGACTTCGTCTACTGGACGTTTCCAGTTTTCTGTTGAAAAAGCATAAACGGTTAGCCATGAAATTCCAATGTCTAGCGCTCCATATACGGTATCTAACAACGCATCTTCGCCAGCAGCATGCCCGTCAATCCGTGGAAGATTTCTTCGAGTTGCCCACCTTCCGTTTCCGTCCATTATGCAGGCTACATGTTTGGGTATTTGTTTAAGGTTTAACGCACCGATATTCATAAGATTTCCTAGATTAAATTTAGTACATTAAAGTATGTCTGAAATGTAATCTTCAATCAGGGATCTAGCATTATCATATTGGTTGTTTTTGATTAGGTCAATTATGTTGTCGTATACGAATGATTTTAGGTTGGCCTTTTGTGTAGATATGCCTCTATCCTTTAAGGTCTGTCTAGCGACAGCCAGGATATTAAAAAGTTCAATTAATTGATCGTCCAGCAGGGAATCAAAGTAGTCGCGTAACCATGCTGCAAATGTGGGGGATTTGCCGAAGGTCGAAACCGAAATCATTATTCCGGATTTTTCAGACTTAGCCGGGAGAATAAAATTACATGAATTCAGTCGATCGGCTGAGTTAACCCAAATTTGTTGCTTTTCGCACTCTTCATATATACACCGATCGACTTGTTCGTCTCCAGTTGCAGATATTACTAGCCACGCAGTTTTAATATCATCGGGTTCAAATAATTTGGTAATTAAAGTTAAATTGTCAGCGGGCAGTTTGTGAAAGCCCTCTACAAAATTCAGAGATATGACTGTTACCAAAGCCCCTGAGGCCAACAACCCCGTGGCTTTTTTAAGGCCAACCTGTCCACCACCAACGACCAAACAAGGCTTGTCGTTTAAAATTAAATTGACTGGAAAGGTATGGTATTCGCTCATTGAATTTTGTCTATGTCGTTGATTTAGGCAATTTTAATCATAAGTCACAGAATCTCAAATTTTTCAATATTTTTTAAAAAAATCACAATTGTTGCAATGTTGACTAAAATGGTCATGTATTAATTAAAAGTTGACTAGAATGGTCATGTATTAATTAAAAGTTGACTAAATTAGTCAACATTATTAGTTTAGATGATTTTAGTAAGGAGTTGCGATACGATATGACATTGCTCAATGATGAACAATTAGATTATGAGTCACTAAGTATTGAAGAGCTTTTAAGGTGGGCAAATCTAACATTTAAAGATGATTTGATTCTCGCGGCATCTTTCCAGGACGTCACAATGATTGACATTGTTACCAAAGTTATTCCTGATATTAAAATCGTATTTATAGATACTGGAAGTCACTTTAAAGAAACTACCGAATTTGTGAATTACATAAAAAATCGCTATAACTTAAATTTGATAGTTATAAAACCCGATGTCGGTGTCGATGAATACCCATGCGGATCGGGGGATTGCTGCAAATTTCGAAAAGTCGAGCCCTTTAATAAATATTTAAAGGATTATGGTGTTAAAGCTTGGATATCGGGAATAAAGCGTGTTGATACTCCCGAAAGAGCCGATGCCCCAGTCGTGGGTTGGGATGACTCAAAAGGTCTTTACAAAATAAACCCAATTGTCACCTGGGATGATAGCGACGTGGAAGCATACTCGAAAACCAATAAGTTGCCCCAGCATCCTCTTGTTTCCAAAGGTTATCTTTCGATTGGTTGCGCACCTACAACGCGCCCGGTAGAAGCGGGCAAGGATGCTAGGAGCGGCAGGTGGGCCAATATGGATAAAACGGAATGTGGACTCCATATATAGTCGTTGATATAACTTAAACGATACTTTGAAGCAAGACCTGGATTCAATAATTATTTAATTTCATATTTTGAAAATCAATCAAAATTAACTATTTCGTATTATGAACGGGCTGACCATTAATTAATTCGGCGCATTTATAATTTAATATTTACTGTCTAATTCGTCACTGCGGGGTACTTTAAAAGTAGGTTGTTTGTAAGAGGTTTTAACAAAAAACAGACAAACAACCTACTTTTCTATTTGGTGTGACTTGGTATCGGGTCGAAAATTCATCGATTCGTTCAAAATTTCTTAAATAATTTGTCGAATGAATCTAAATGATAATTTAAAAATTCAATTAAATTAATTTAAGCACATAGATTGAGAATGCCGGCTGACTTTAAAGTATCGGTTTGATCATATAATTAGATAAAGCAATATTTGATACGTTATGGCGATATGTTGAACGTTTGATAGAACATGTTTGTAAAGCATAAACAAGGAAAATCTTGAATTAAAAATGGAAAATTTTAAAGAACGCTTTGAAGAATTAATTGAGGCAATGGGCAAACAGAAGCGCAGTTCACAAATTCAAATGGCAGTTGCAGTAGATTATTCAATCGGTCAAAATCATCCTTTAATAGTTCAAGCTGGCACTGGCACTGGTAAATCAATGGCTTATTTAGTGCCTGCAATTTTGTCGGGTGAAAAGGTAGTAATTTCTACAGCTACTAAGGCACTCCAGGAACAGTTGATTAAAAAGGACATTCCAGAGGCCTATGAATCCTTAAATATGCCAAACCGCTCTCAGATTTTAAAGGGCAGGGGCAACTATGTGTGTTTGAAAAAGATTAGTGAGTTAAATTCAGATGTTGTAGGCGCAGCTGATACCGATTCGGATTCTATGTTTGATAACGATGATGACAGATATTTTATCGAAGATTCGAGCAAAGATCAATTGGACAGATCTTTAAACGGAGTTAAGACTAAAAAACCCAATTCAGTGAAGTCAAATCCAAATATTCAGGCTATATTAAGGTGGTTAAGCTCAACAAACACCGGTGATGTCGAAGATAGTGGAATTTCATTGAAGCCATTTGAGTTAGCCTCGATAGTTTCTACATTTTCGGAGTGTCCGGGTGCAAAGAATTGCAGTTTATCTAACAGATGTTATGCTGAAATTGCCAAAAGAAGAGCTCAAGAGTCTCAAATTATAGTTGTCAACCATGCTCTTTACGCACAGCATTTAAAATCCAATAAAGCCGTGCTACCAGACCACGATGTAGTTGTATTTGATGAAGCTCACGAGCTTGAAGATATATTATTGCGATCAATGGGAACTGAAATATCTTTAAGCTCAATTAACTCTCTACTTTCGTCTGTTAAAAAATCCGCCCGACTTTTATCAATCGAAGACGACGTTAATCAGTTAATGGGACCGAGATTCAATTCGCATGTAGTGTTATTGCGCGACTTCTTGGTAAATAATAGGGGTAAACGCGTTAAGCATCCGTTAAGTGAGGATATTTTAGAGTCATTGACAAACATAAAAGATTTAATGGTTTTGTTGAAAACAACTTTAGCAAATGCCGAGGTTTCTGCCAAGACTCAAAGTGCATTCGAATTTGGAGACTCTACAGCCGGCTCAAACAATTTTAATGAAACTCCG
Source organism: Actinomycetes bacterium (assembly GCA_021852345.1). Lineage (GTDB taxonomy): Bacteria > Actinomycetota > Acidimicrobiia > Acidimicrobiales > JABEUL01 > JAJZNL01. Next base: position 2,453 of record JAJZNL010000028.1, on the reverse strand, counting down.
AAAGATGTTTTAATTAAAAATCAGAAGCTCTCCAGTTTAAATCTCATTGATTTTTTTATTCTTTCTCTTGAATCAATTTTAAATTCAACCCCAGAGGATGCCCTATGGGTGGAGTATCGAGGCGAAAAGAGTATGGCGCTGGTATTGGCTCAGACAGATATAAGTAGTTACCTGGAAAACAATCTTTTCTCAGAGTTAACCGCTATTCTTACAAGCGCAACTTTGAATGATCGTATTAAATATTCCTTGGGGTTAGCAAATTTTAATCCGACTGAACTTAGCTTAGATAGTCCATTTGATTATGAAAGCAACGCTTTGATTTATTGTCCTAAAAATTTAGAAACAAATTATTCAGAATCCCGTTCTCAAACTACCGCTAAAATTCCTATTATTAAGCGATTGATACAAGCCTCAAAAGGGCGCAGTTTGATTTTGTGCACATCTCATAAATCTGTTACCGAAATTTATGATGCACTTCAGCTTGAGATTGATTATAAGTTGTACAGGCAAGATGAGTATCCAAAACAAGTTTTACTCAATAAGTTTAAAGAAAATGAGAGTTCATGTCTCGTTGCCACTCAAAGTTTTTGGCAGGGCGTAGATGTTCCGGGATCGGCATTAATCTTGGTAGTCATTGACAAAATTCCTTTTCCTCAAGTGAGTGATCCTTTTCTTGAAGCCAGGAGGGAAAGAAGTGAAAATGGATTCTGGGCGATTGATGTTCCCTATGCTGCCAAAATGTTAGCTCAGGGTGTCGGAAGGTTGATTAGATTAGATACTGATTCTGGAGCCGTTGCTATATTAGATTCAAGATTAATCACCAAATCCTATGGGAAAACTTTAATACAAAGCTTACCGCCTATGCGATTTTCCACCGACATTGAAGAAGTTGAGGGTTTTTTAGGCCGTTTATAGAATTTCTATAAACGGCCTAAAGATAAATCCTAAAGTCTTTCGATGATCATGGCCATACCTTGACCACCACCGACACACATTGTTTCAAGTCCGATTGATTTATTTGCATCTTCGAGACCGTTTATCAACGTTGTCATAATTCGGGCACCAGTCATTCCAAACGGATGTCCGATTGCAATGGCTCCTCCGTTAACGTTGAGCTTGTCGAATTCGATACCTAGAGCGCGGGCACTTGGTATAACTTGTGCGGCAAACGCTTCGTTTATCTCAACTAAGTCGATGTCATTAATGGTCATGTTCGCACGCTTTAGCGCTTGACGCGAAGCTTCAATAGGTCCAAGTCCCATGATTTCAGGGTTTAAGCCGCTTACGCCTGAAGAAATAATTCTTGCCAACGGCTTAATACCTAGTGCTTTTGCTTTTGTATCGCTCATGACTATTACGGCTGCAGCTCCGTCGTTAAGAGGGCATGCATTTCCTGCTGTAACAGTGCCGTTTGGTTTGAATGCCGGAGCGAGCTGTGATAGACCTTCAATAGTAGTATTTGGACGAATTCCATCATCTTTGCTAACAACAGTTCCATCCGAGAGCGTTACAGGGATTATCTCTCTGTCAAAAAAACCTCTTTCAAGAGATTTAGTTGCTCGCTGCTGTGATAGTAACGCAAAATTATCCATATCTTCCCTTGAAACATTCTCGCTTTCGGCAACGTTTTCAGCGGTTTGACCCATTGCAATGTAGATATCAGGCAGACCAACTGGTGGTGTCCACGATCCTCCGTTTCCCTGACTTCGGTCCATTGTTCTAAGTTGCGCATCTTTAAATAATGGGTTGGTGGCATTTGGCGTGTCGGTGAACCCGTTACTATATCGAGACACGGTCTCAACTCCTGCAGCGACGAATACGTCGCCTTCGCCTGCCTTAATAGCGTGAGCTGCCATTCTTATTGTTTGAAGTGATGATGAGCAGTATCTATTTACGGTCACCCCAGGCACATTGTCAAGGCCGGCCAATACTGCAATAACGCGAGCAATGTTGAATCCCGATTCACCTCCAGGTTGACCACAGCCCAGCATAAGGTCATCGATTTCAGTTCTGTCCAGTTGCGGGATTTTATCTAATACCGTTTTAACAACTAAGGCTCCTAAGTCATCCGGCCTGCATTCAGCCATGGATCCTTTAAATGCCTTGCCAATGGGAGTTCGTCCCGTGGCTACAATAACTGCTTCTGTCATAAAATAACTCCTATATAAATTTAGGTAAAAATACTTAAAGTGAAATTTTAGTTTAAATTGTAAAACTTTATTTTAAAATCTTATTTTTTAATCCAAGGTTATTAAAACGTAGGCATGCTAACTCTCGCACACTTAGAAATTCAATTTTGTTTCTAAATCTTAGTTATTTGATCAAATCCTGAATTCAACTTCCAAGTGCAACTTGATTGGTTAATATAAGTGAGCTGGATAAATTTCTAGCACTTATACAAACCCAGAAAGGATTAACTTGAAAAATTATCATCAGCTCACTAACGAACAACG
>JAJZNL010000012.1 GCA_021852345.1 Actinomycetes bacterium | reverse complement strand
GGTGTTTCACGACTACGAAGAAGACCTAACTCTTAGACCTACCGGCAATCAGTACAATATTGAACTACCGTCACCATCATTTGAAATATTTGACGACGCTGGTGCAGTCCTTACCTAGTCTCAATGGCTGTACCACACGCCCAAATCATATGAAGTGATGGGGTGTATAAAAAATAGTCACCGGTTTTATCTTGCAGCTATTTTGATTTATAAGTGATTCCGTCTAATATTACCCATGCATTCAATAACGAAGTGCAACTTTAAGTAACTATAATTCGTGAGTTGAAATAATTTCGATGTAAATTAGTCTACTTGACTATTTGTTATCGATCAGTTTTCCTCTGAGTAATTATAGGTAAATTGGGGTTTGAAAGCTGTCCTATTACGCCCACTTAAAGTTTACGGCTAAATTAAGAAATGCCTCCGCCAAAGAGCACAGACTCAATTAATTGTTAGTAGATTACGCCACGAATTCCTATATGAATTTGACATTTTTGCCCATTGATGATTCATGATTTACAAAATAGCACATGTTTTAAGGTATTGGTAAAAATGCTCCAAGTGCCCAACTTTACCAATTTCGTCACAAACTTTATTTATCTTTCCAAAATCTCCTTTAAATTGGTAATAGCATTGCCACCAGCGGCGGCTATAACCAAAGCCAAGGTTGCCGGAATCGCCGTCGCCTGATAGCTAACGAGACACGAATTTTCACTTATGTCGTAAACGTCAATCGTGGATTTGTGGTCTATAACCAGCGGAATTTTTAATGAATACTCGAATCTCATCATAGTGGGATCATTTGTTACTATATCTTCGAAAAATATCATTCCCGCAGCAGTCTCAATCTGTCTTTTGTTTCCTACGACGGAGACCGAGACAATCCCAGGAAACCATTCGGTTATTCTTGTCGGCTGACCGATATATTCCCAAGCCTCGTTAGCCGGTCTGTCAATAACGACGTGACGTCTAACCGTAGCTACAGTTGGAAACGGTAGCTCCAGAGCATCCAAATTCTCAACGGTATACAAATTTTTATTCCTTTATTATTACGCCTAACTTCAATTCTGCAGAGCAACACTATTGGAGTACAACACTTTTGATGTCATTAGTATATCTTAAGTATATTGAATAATATACTTAAGTAGGCTGCAGTTGCAACTTCTAATCCAAAATTTTGGAGACATTAGTCCACTTAATAAATTATCGATGAATAAGCCACGGTTGCAAAACGGTCGAAGTTTTTTGCGAAAACAGAATCACGCCGAAGTACAGCGGACATCATGGAGATGAAAGCTGCGATTCAAACCTGTCTTTATTGAGACAACACCTTTCATTAATTTTTATTAATTTGGGAAACTTAGGTGAACTAACGCCTTTAAAAAGAGCGATGGCAATAGCGCCTTTTCGAAGTTTACAGCTCCAGTTGTCGATAAACTTTCTGCTTTATGGACCAATAAGCTTTTCAATGACAAGCAATATTTCAGAACATTAATAAATCTGTTGCGGCAGTCACAAAATTATGGATTAAAATAGATGTGTCCTTGCAATTTGGTTAAAGACACAAACTTAAATCGAAAAACCGGTCAACAAAACATAAATATGCAGACTTAAGATTTAATTAGTTTGCTAACTTATTTTTCATTTTCGCAAAAAACCACCAACCAAACATTGGATGTTTTGCAACGTCAATAGCGCTATGTTCCTAATTTAATTCAACGAATCCTATTTCGATAGAGTTAATGCCTATAGAGTAAAGTCGATACAAAATCAAACAAAAAATCTAAGAAAGCTGTAATGTTCAAATAAATCAGTTATTGAAATTGGATCGAATTTAGTTTCTTTTCGGTGACAACGACTTAAATAAAATCAATATAATCAATATAAACAAATGTTCAAATGAACCAACGAAAAAATTAAATTTATCAAGCTATGAAAACCAAATTAACTACCAGAAACGAACTTAGAAATATTGCAATCGTGGCACATGTCGATCACGGAAAAACTACTCTGGTCGACAAAATGCTGATGCAAACCGGATCCATCTCGAATCGAGGCGAGGTCAAAGACAGGGTTATGGATTCCAACGACTTGGAAAAAGAAAAAGGAATCACCATACTTGCCAAACACACGTCTGTAATTTATAATAACACTGTAATAACAATAGTAGACACGCCCGGGCATGCCGACTTTGGAGGGGAGGTAGAACGGAGCCTTACGATGGTGGACGGAGTCTTGCTATTAGTTGATGCTTCAGAAGGGCCCTTACCTCAAACCCGATATGTCCTGCGAAAAGCACTGAGACTTCGCCTCCCAGTTATTGTTGTCATTAATAAAGTTGACAGAGAAGATTCCAGAATTGACGAAGTAATAACCGAGATAGAGGAGTTGTTCTTGGATTTGGATGCTGATGAAGACCAGATCCTCTTTCCAATCTTGTTTGCAAGTGCCAAAAACGGCTGGTGCTCAAATCAAAAAGGAGAGACGGGAACCGATTTAAGCCCTCTATTTGAAGAAATCTTGTCTACAATACCACCGCCCTCCTATGAACCCGATAAAAAATTCCAGGCGCTTGTAACTAATCTGGACGCATCTTTATACCTCGGAAGGCTTGCACTAGTCAGAGTTAAAAATGGCTATGTAAAAAAGGGGCAAACGGTAATGTGGATAAAGCTGGACGGTTCGTCTGAATCGGTAAAAATCTCAGAGCTCTACACGACCAAGGGCCTTGAAAGAGTCTCGTGTGACTCCGTAGGACCAGGAGAGATTGCCGCCGTAGCGGGAATCGATCAAATTACAATCGGCGAAACTTTGACCGACGCCGATTTTCCCGAAAGACTTCCAGTAATTACGGTAGACGAACCTTCACTGGCAATGACTATCGGTATTAACACATCTCCTTTTTCGGGAAAAGAAGGAACTAAACTTACTTCGCGAATCCTAAAAGACCGATTAGATCAAGAAACTATAGGTAACGTCTCCATCCAAGTTCGCAGTACCGACAAGCCCGAAACATATGAAGTGCTGGGCAGAGGTGAACTCCAGCTTGCCGTATTGATAGAAACCATGCGAAGAGAAGGATTTGAACTGACCGTCGGGAAACCGAAGGTAATTACAAAAGAGATTGATGGTAAAACATTCGAGCCCTTTGAACGCGTTACCGTGGATATCCCCGAAGATTATTTGGGAATTGTAACCCAACTACTTGCATTGAGAAAAGGTACTCTTAACGAAATGGTCAATCACGGTTCTGGTTGGATCAGATTGGATTATCGAATCCCTGCAAGAGGCCTAATCGGATTGAGGAACGAATTTCTAACCGAAACCCGTGGAACCGGTGTATTAAATCATATATACGACGGTTATGACGAATATGCCGGAGACTTAAAGCTGAAACGTAACGGAAGTCTTATTGCAGATAGACAAGGATCGACCACATCCTATGCCCTAACTTCTCTGCAGGAGAGAGGAGTTCTCTTTGTTGCACCGGGTACGGAGGTTTATGAAGGAATGGTTGTCGGTGAAAACTCTCGAACCGACTCTATGGACGTAAACCCGACTAAAGAAAAGAAGTTGACAAACATGCGTTCATCAACATCGGAAGTTTTTGAAAAACTGACACCGGCAAAAATATTAAACCTGGAGCAAGCTCTGGAATTTATCACCGAAGATGAGTGTGTCGAAGTAACGCCAAAAAACACCCGAATAAGGAAGGTTGTTTTGGCGGCGCAGTCCAGAGCAAAAACCAGAACTCGGTAGTCTACCTCGCTTTAATCTAAGCACCGCACAAACGGTTCCACAGACTAGATAATTCTCGTTATCAATAAAATATCTTGTGTAAAATTTAAATTTAGGTTAAGATATTAGTGATAGCCGATGAGTAATAAAATCGAAGACTTTGACGAAACGTCGTCATATTCTCTTAAAGGTCTGATTGACCTCCCGATAATATGTGGTAGCGATACAGTGGTTGAGCACCAAGATCGCATACGTGATGATCACACACGGTACGATCAAATTGTGGGCAAAGTAATTGACATGGTTGCTCGTTTCGACGAAGAAAGCTATCCGCCGGTAACTGGACTGTTAATGATTTCTCACGGATCGGAATTTTTTATACCGATCAGATACGTCATTCAAATAAAACCCAACAAAATTGTTTTGGCCCCAGACAGTCCCTCCAATTACGAACCGTTTTTAAGGAGACCGAAAGAAGCTTTACTGGCTCGAGATATTTTAAATCATAAATTAATTCACATTAGCAAACAACACCACCCAAGCTTAGTTAAAGCCGACGATTTCCACATAACCCAACTGAACAACAGCTGGTCTCTCACTTCGTTAATACAGCTTCGGCAGGGAAAAATAAAGTCTATAATTAAGCGAAAACAGTCCGAAGGAGACCTGCACCATAAAATAGATTTTTTAAACGTAGAACCATTTATGAGTCACGTACCAACCTCCAAACTAAGACTTCGACACAATAAATTGGCTGATATCCATCCGAGTGAACTTGCTGATTTGCTTGAATCAGCCAATACGGCTGAATCAGAGGAAATTCTCGATGCCGTGGGCGAAAACGAAGAGCTTGAAGCCGATGTGATAGAGGAGTTGGAAGATGACCACCAAATCCACATTGTCTCAAGACGTTCAAATGAAGAGATCGCCGAACTACTTTCTAATATGGAACCCGATGACGCCGCAGATCTCATTGCCGAATTGACGCAAGAAAGGCGGGAACCTGTACTTAAGCTAATTCCCTTTCAAAAGCAGCAAGATCTACGAAAGCTGTTAGGGTATAACTCAGAGACTGCAGGAGGTTTAATGAACTCCGAGATAATCAAGATAGATCCTGAAATAACTGTCGATAGAGTATTACAAGAGTTAAAACACTCTAAGTTGAATCCCACGCTCATGGACACAGTATTCGTCGTAGACGGCAACAACGTACTTTTGGGATACATCCGAACGGCCGAATTAATTAAGTTAAATTTTGATAGCCAAGTTAAAGACATATTTCATAACGATATTCCGACCATACAAACCGGTGCTGACTTTCCAGAGATAGTAACGTTGATGAGTGATTTTAATCTTTATTCGCTGGCGGTAGTGGATGATGAAAACCGACTGGTGGGAGTAATAACAGTCGACGATATCCTTGAAAAATTGGTGCCGGAGAATTGGCGAAAAAGAGCTTTGGTTGACCGAAGTTAAATTTAATAACCGGTTTCTGTTCACAATATTCTGTTGTTAGGAGAAGTTACCAGTTGTCGGTGGTCTAACCATAGATTCTAATCTGGTATAATTATAAATAGTTGCCCATAAGAGCCTAGAAATACTGGTTAAATCGCCTATCGTAGCCAATTCATCGGTTGCCGTAAAGTAAAATTGTGGTCGATGTTATTGATATCAACGATATTTGGATCTAGACAATAAAAAACAGGTTTTAGAAATTAGAAGCGCCTACTAAGATGGGCACGTTGGGTACTACAATAAACAACTGCATAAGTTAACCTACTAGGATAATAACTAATTTATTTATTAATAAGTGGTAATTGTGCAAATTTAGAATCATTAGAGTAACTGTTGTTAAGAACTATATAGAAAAGGAGGAAGAGTTGACTAAGTCAGAACCCCCAAGTAAGACTTTGTTATTTAATACCTCCGGAGCTATAAGACTGGTTTCAATCACGTAACAGTTGTCTTGAAAATCATCTAAACGGCCGTTCCGGAGGTTCAATATAAATCCGTTGAACCGAAGAAAGGAACAAGATGAATGGCAGAATTCGCAGACCAAACTACTGAAAGTGCAGTAGCTGCACAATCAATCGCCCAAGAAAATCTAAAAATCAAAGGTGCGCTCGGTAGCGTTTCGCTCCACGACGATATTCCCAAAATGTCTTTGGTTAAAAAACTTACCGCTTTTGCAGCGATAGCGGGTCCAGGATTGATCGTCATGATCGGCGACAACGACGCTGGCGGCGTCGCAACATATGCGCAGGCTGGCCAGTCCTATGGAACAACATTACTTTGGGTAGTATTTCTTCTGATCCCCGTGCTGATGATAGCCCAAGAGATGGTGGCTCGACTCGGAGCGGTAACTGGAATTGGTCACGGCAAACTCATTAAAGAACGGTTTGGGAAATGGTGGGCGATGTTTTCGGTAGTCGATTTATTTGTTCTCAACTTTTTGACTCTTGCCACAGAGTTTATAGGCATTTCATTCGGCTTTAGCTATTTTGGTATAAGCAGCTATATCTCGGTACCTGTAAGCGCAGTAATTCTGTTTTTAATTGCGATAACGGGTTCATTCAGTAGATGGGAAAGGTTTCTATATGTTTTAATTTTTATAACGCTGGTTGAATTCGTAATGATGTTTTCGGTTAGGCCTCAGCTCCATCCCATCCTTAAAGGTCTTGTAGTTCCATCGGCCTTCGGCGGTTGGAATACTGGAGCCGTAATGATGATAGTCGGCATAGTCGGCACGACCATCGCTCCTTGGCAACTATTTTTTCAACAGTCCAATGTCATCGACAAGAGAATTACTCCGAGATGGTTAAAGTACGAAAGAGCAGATACTTTCATCGGGGCAGCCGTTACAAACATTGCCGCCATTGCAATAATGATAACTACGGCATTCGCTTTTGCAAACACCAAATATTTCAATAACTTTACCAATTCGTTGGGCGTAGCAAAGTCTTTAGGAAGCACGATAGGTTCTTATGTGGGAGACATGTTTTCCGTACTCTTAATAGATGCCGCGCTTTTGGGAGCGGCGGCTGTATCCTTGTCAAGCTCCTATGCTTACGGTGACACTTTTGGACTAAAACATTCGCTTCACAAAAAATTCAGCGAAGCAAAAGGGTTTTATCTAACTTACGGGTCGCAAATAGCGCTGGCGGCCGGACTTATTTTAATACCCCACGTTCCATTGGGACTCATAACTTACTACGTGCAGATACTTGCCGGAATTTTACTTCCGAGTGCAATAGTTTTTTTGTTGTTACTGTGCAACGACTCAGAGCTGCTAGGTCCTTGGGTAAACTCGTCCTGGTTAAACATCTTGGCATCAATAATAGTATTTGCTCTTGTAGATCTTTCGCTGGTGATAACCATTAACACCGTCTTCCCAAATGTTAATTCTGTTGTCATAATGGAATGGTTGTTAATAATATCCTTGACAATCGGAATACCAGTCGGAATCGTTAAAAGAGTTCAGCATAGACATCTACTGACAAAAAATACCAGCTTAGCGGGTGAAAAAACAAGCAGAAGCCATCGAAAAATGTTATTGGCCGAAAAAAGGCAGCAGTGGTCGACTCCGTCGCTTGCTTTAATAAACAAACCCCAACGAACCATGCTGTTTAAAGTTTCCATGTTCGTATTAAGGGGATACCTTATTTTAGCCGTCATTGCTTTAGTCATAAAACTGGCCAGATTATGGACAGGCTAGATGAACATTATTAAAAAAATGAATAAAAATTTCAGCTAACCTATTAATTATGGATTTAACTTACCCGCAAGAAACAGAAACTTTCAGACAAGAAATTAAAACTTGGCTAGATGAAAACCTACCTAAAGGTTGGGGACAAGAAGGTTTTGAAATGTCTGACGAGCAAAGAGCGAATTTTTCCAAAGAATGGGTTGAAAAGTTAAACAATGGAGGTTGGATTTGTGCGGCATGGCCCAAAGAATACGGAGGTAAGGGTCTGTCCTTAATCGAGCTGGTTGTTTTAAATGAAGAATTTGCCAATGCCAACGCCCCTATAAAAGCTGACTTTTTTGGCGACACTCTAGTAGGGCCCACCATTTTGCAATGGGGGACCGAAGAACAGAAAAAGGAATTCTTACCAAAAATATTGTCTGGAGAAATTGCCTGGTGTCAAGGATTCTCTGAACCTGATGCCGGATCTGATTTGGCCTCGCTTAAGACCAAAGCCGTTTTAGACGGAGACGAGTGGGTTGTTAACGGTCAAAAAATATGGACTACACAAGCTCAACACGCTGACTACATATTTTTATTGGCGAGAACGGATCCCGATGTTCCAAAACACAAAGGAATTTCATATCTGTTAGTACCGATGAAACAACCAGGCGTAGAGATAAGACCCATTATCCAAGTAGACGGAAGTGCAGAATTCAACGAAGTATTTTTTACGGATGCAAGATGCCCCAAAGATAATGTCGTAGGGGGCGTAAATAACGGTTGGGTCGTCGCCATGACAACTTTGGGATTCGAACGAGGTACGTCTGCGACCACTGGACACAGACGATTTGAAAAAGAGCTCAACAATATTATTCAAATCGCCAAAAGCAACGGCAAGATTTCTGATCCAAATATTCGACAGGGATTAGCTACGGCATATTCAAAAGTTAAAATCATGCAGATAAACGGACTCAGGTCTCTGACTTCGGCTTTAAACAATGATAACTCCTCTGCGGCATTAAGTGCCACGAATAAGATGTATTGGTCTGAATATCACAAAGACGTAATGGAACTCGCAATTGACATACTGGGTATGGAAGGACAAATCTTAACTGGATCATTAAATTCGGGTGAGTCGCCTTTGCCCGGACTTCCAGATCGAACAATTTTAAAGAATTATCCGGCGTCAACTCTTCAGGCCTCATTTTTCTTCTCAAGATCCGAAACAATTTGGGGAGGAACGGCACAGATTCAACGAAATATTGTAGCCGAAAGAATTCTAGGTTTACCTAAAGAGCCTAAGGCGAGTTAGGATTACAAAACAACTTATTTGATTGCCAAAGTTATATCTGCGTAACGTCATTTTTTTGTCATCGGATCAGCTTGGCCTCTTCGCTTAAGTATAAAAGAGGCAATTAAAACTGCCAAAACAGTAGACAGCCCTCCAAGCAAAATTGAGCTTCGAGGGTTAGTTTTTGCAGCTACAAAAGAAACGATAAAAGAACCTATCGGCGTAGATCCCAAAAAAGCGACCGAGTACAAGGACATTACTCGACCCCTATATTCAGGCTTAGACCTTATTTGCAGAAGAGTGTTGGACTGAGCAACGTAAGCTATGGAAAATGCACCCATCGGCACCAATACAACATATGCCCATACAACTTTGGGGACAACGGCCAAGATGCTTAAAAGTATCCCAAATAAAAACGCCACAAATAAAAAACTTCTATTTGTAGGGGTTTTCCTGTTAGCAACTACTAATCCGCCGATTATTGCGCCCACCCCCATTATCGTAAAGAAAAGCCCGGATCTTCCGGCGCCAAGTTTAAATGTCTGCTTGGCCAACAACAACAACGTGACCTGAAAATTGTACGCCAAAGTTCCGATAATTGCCATTAATATCAGTGGGACCAAAAGATCACGATTATGCGAAACGTACTTAAACCCCTCTTGTAATTGTTTTTTCTGTCGACTTACGGGAGGTATCAGAAATAACTCATTTTTCGACATAAGATACAAAGCGAAAATGACGGCGACAAAACTTACTGCATTAAATACGAAGCTGTAACCGATACCAAGCGTTTCAATTAAAATTCCCGATACCCCTGGTCCGACGACTCTAGCCATATTTACTAAAACCGAATTGAGGCTTACTGCATTAGAAACGTACTGTTTGCCAACCATTTCCAATACGAATGACTGCCTGGCAGGGTTATCAAATACGTTAACCATCCCCAACAAAAATGCAAATACAATTACCCAGGCAAAGGTAGCTGTTCCGGTCAAAACCATTACGCCCAAGGACGCAGCCTGAATGGCAGAAACAGTTTGGGTAATAAAAAGTATGTTTCGCTTGTCGTATCTGTCGGCTATCAGACCTCCCCAGGGGCCCAAGAATAGGATTGGTAAAAACTGAAATGCGGTTGTTATTCCCAAATCAACGGGGTCATTTTTTGTTAGCGTCAGAACCAGCCAGCCCTGTGCGAAACTTTGTGCCCAAGTTCCACTAACAGAGATCACCTGACCGATAAAAAACAATCGGAAATTGCGAACCTTCAGCGATAAAAAAGTGCGACTTATTAAGCTTTTTACCGTAAGTCCTTTTTCGAATTTACAATTACAAACACGTCTTGGTCTAGATACCTAAATATTTACAAATTGGGAACGTAAGACCCCGTACCCAGACTGTGTGATTCTTCAAAGCTCATGGAATCATCTACCTCTCCGACCACTTGTTCCACCCAGGGCAATCTTCCTTTTAGGATTCTTTCCACTCCTGCCTCAAGAGTAGCGCCCGACAGCGCGCATGACCCGCACGCTCCAGACAATTTGACCTTTACATATCCAATCTCATAGTCCACATCCACCAGTTCCAAATCTCCGCCGTCATCTTTTATGGCGGGACGCATTAAATCAAGTACGCGCTTCAGCCCGGTTTGTCTCTCTTCTAATTCAGTTTGATCCAACATATATTCTCGCTTTTAAGATAGTTTATTTTCTATTTATAGGTTAATAAAAAATAACAACCCATCAGACCAAAACTTCTTGAACTACCGCTAATCTTACCTATCAACTTCTTTTAAAATATATCCGATAAGCTTAATACTGGGTCATATTGGAAAATTTGGGTCATATTGGAACCGACAGAACAAAACTACAGAAGCAAAAGCGGAGAAAATTTAAAGTCTCTTGCGATCGTGGGTTGTATCAGTTTGGTCACAATCTTGGGAGAAGTTGCAGTTGGGGTTTTTTCACATTCATTGGCGCTTTTAGCAAATGCGGGACATGATTTTTCCGACAGTTTGGCTGTGGGAGTTTCAATCATCGCCGCTTATTTGATTACAAAAGCGCCAACGAACAAAAAGACATTTGGATATTTGCGCACTTCCATATTGGCTGCCGTATTCAACGCTGGAGTAATAGGGATAACTGCAGTTTTGTTGATTGTATTTTCAACAATAAGATTCGGTCATCCAATTCGAGTAATTTCGCTTAATCTGATCGTTATGGGGTCGATTTCTGTTTTAAGCAACCTAGCGGTGGCCATTATTTCGAGTTCAAATTCAAAAACCGGATTTGGATTATCGCATAAAGGTAATTTGATGACCACCTCTACGGCGGTACATTTTTTAATTGACGCAATTGGCTCGGTGATGATAGTTGCCGTCGGTCTGGCAACTATGGCCGACCGACAGTTAAAGATGCTAGATCCAATAGCCGCTATACTTATTTCCGCTTTTGCACTTTACACCACTTACAAATTAATTGTTAGATCATGGAATATACTGATGGAGGCGACTCCTATAGATATAAATATTGAAGACGTTATTAAATCCGTTGAATCTATGGAAAATATTGCAAATATGCACGATGTTCACATTTGGTCCATCTCTTCTGACTATTATGCAATGTCAGCTCACATCATGATAGAAAACAATTGCTCTTTGGATGCGGTTCAAGATATAATCAACTCCGTAAAATCTTCGCTCGCTAAAACCTATCATATCGATCATCTTACGATTGAACCTGAAACAATAAGGTGTGATATCAGCGAAAATAATTGTCTTTAGATTACTTTTTGTTATTTAGCTTTTTAACGAACAACTTTCTGTCATCTTGAGTTATACATTTGCCGGACTCTAAGTCAAATTGCCATCCGTGCACGGTGCAGGTAATAATATTCTGATCTATTTGACCATATTGACTTAAATCGGCTTTAAGGTGAGGACAATATCTTTGAATTCTGTAGCCATTAATTTCTGCCTCGTCAGAGATTTTTGGATTCTTTTCTAATACCGCTTCCAGGTTCTCTATCGCTTCGGGCGAAAGTGCCATCAAAAATGCATAAACCAGGTCATTATTAAAACCGTCCAACTCCGTTGCAAATCTACAGGAATAAAACAAGGACTTAAAAGCTTCATTATTACTCGATTCAATGGCCCGCTTCAAAACATCATCTTCAATATAAAACTTAAATCTACATAGTTGACCAGAAAATTTCTCGATCTTCAAATCCAACAGATCGATAACGACCGACTCGGTATGCGTCGATATTAAAATTCTGCCATTTAGTCCGACCCTAATTAAATTTAATTCCGGGACGATGGGCTCGATAAACTCGCACAGCTTTTCCAATAGATAACTTTGTTTTAAAAGATCAGTTGTAGGCCTCTCTTTATCAGGCATACTCTCTTTGCATCTTTTGTTTGCCAAAGAGGTCAAATACCTTTTTTTATCGACGTAGGCTATGTCTAGACCTTTGCTTTGAAGATTTGGCGTAGTGAGTTTTATAAAATTTCCTTCGATAACAATTTCGGTTTCCGGATACGCCAATAACGTGTTTTCAATTCCATTATTTTGAAGATATTGTATGGCCGAATAGGCATCCACGAAAAGCTTGGAACCTGTCTCAAAGCTATCGACATCGTTTAGATAAAACAGATCTTTATCCAGAAAGCACGGCGGTCCGCCGTAGGGCACCACAACTTTGGCATTAAAAGTCTTTATCACTTCCAAAAAACCTTGCATCTGCTCATTTCTTAACTGTTTACTTAAGATATCCTTGATTGATTCAGGATTTTCGGTCACCATGGGATACCAACTGGGCGCAGCAATTTGTGCAAAGTGAATATCATATTGTTTAAAAGTAGTCAAATCTTTGCTTTTTTTATCCAATTGATTTGTCTGAACAAAAATACTATTTATTCCATCGCCGATAGCAATGGTCGCAGTTGGCATTGCACCGTACATATTTGAGCTGTTTGTTGACACTATTATTTCTAGAGAATTCGTTAATTTGAAAACAATATTGTTTGGGATATGAATAAAATTATAAAAACCCAAGTCAATTAAAATATTTTGCAAATTGAAGCTTTTGAAGTCGGGAAGTATTACCGCCACGGCTTTGTCGACTCTACCTAAAAACTCAACATCACATCTATCTTGTCCCGAGCTTGAAATAAATAAAAAATCACAGTGAAGCAGTTTATCTTGTTCCACGTGCTCATTTGACGGGAAGGGAATCCACGAGTTAAGATAAGCTTCATTAAACCAAGGATCGCACAGAATAGAAGTCGACTCAGTTTCTATCAGCAGACCCGCATGACCGACACAGGTAATCTTCACATTTGGACTTGGCTATATACGTCCGCCACGTCTTGACTCAGCAGCGACCCCAACCATCGCGGAAACGACCATAAATCCACCCACCAAAGCTGTCCAAATTCCAAATACAAGACCCAGCCCAATCAAAGCTGCGCCGATACCAAATATAAACGGCCAGACCGACGAGTCGGGGAATGCAGCTACAATTCCAGCACCATCTTTTAAGGTTGCTTCTTCTCTATCTTCAGGCCTTGGATCCATACGATGAGACCAAAACAGGTAATAAGATCCGGGGACGGCGGCCAACAACACCGAGCCAGCCAACATTATGCTTCCCGCATATTCCCTAGACCAAATGGAATAGACCAAAGTTAGCACCAAAAAGAACGTTGCGATCACTAATAGAAGTTTGGCTTCTACTTTCATAAAACTCTCCTTTAATTCCTAACCTGTATGAACCAATGACTTTAAGCTAGCCGGATGTGTATTTATCCAATTAACAAAGTCACCCGGTGATACTGCTTTTATGCCAAACAACATTTCAGTATGATAAACACCGCAATATTGAGTGCACCTTCCCGGATAGTAACCTGCTTTTACAATATTCAGATCAAAATAGTTCGTATATCCTGGTTGTGCGTAACGGGAAAAATTAAATGCCGGAACATAAAAGCCATGGACTACGTCATTGGATACCAACGTAATTTTAATAGGCTCGCCCACCGGCATAACTGCAACGGGTACATTGTGGGTCGAATAGCTGCTACCAGCATCTGAGCCGAAAACCAGAGATTTTTTAATAACACCATTTTCATCAAATGTATATGCAAATTTCCAGCCCCACTGAAATGCCGTAACTTTTACGTTTACATAAGGATGTGCGCTTACGGCATCTACATTATTTTCCGTCAAAACCGTAAAATAAAAGAGTCCGCAAACAATAATAAACGGGATAATCGTGTATATAATTTCCACAATACGATTTTCGTGGAACTGCTTCGGTACCGAATCGTCGCCCTTTTTGCGGCGATACCTAAACATAGCCCAAAACATCAGAAGCCAAACGATGCCGCCCACAATCAGCGATGCTATAATAAATCCCACAAAAATCTTAAATGTGTCTTGACCTTGAGTCGTAGATCCTCTGTACAATCCAAACGACGGGACTTGACATCCTCCTAAAAATATTCCCGCAACAGTTATTGCAGCAACTGTAGAAATCTGTTTTGCGGATTTTTTATCTTTAAATTTTTTAATCAGTTTCAAATTCATATCTTATCTTTAAATCTTAATTCCATCTCTAGGTCAAACAACAGTTATCAATTAAAAGGCATAAGCGATGACATTCGGCAATATATTTGAGTTTATTACGGGTTCATGTCATACATAGCGATTTTTCAAATCAACAGATTTCCAATACATATAATTATTTAATTTTAATTATTTAATTAATTGCGACCTCTGATAAATATAAGTGGAACCGAATCTAAAATCGTTACAACGACATCTGTAACCAAGCTCATACCAGTTACACGCATTATGCGCTTACCATTACATACCTTACCCGGTTATCCTCTACCCAAGTAAATCTATACTGGTAGATATCTATGCTGCCAGTATATTTAGGCTGTATTTTTACGCGGTATTTTTACTATGTATATTTACGCTGCCCGGACAACTTCAATAGTTATTAAGTATCTCAAAAACTTATCGAAATTGCCAGATCACGATTTTTAAAAACGACCCGATTCAACCGCTTTTCAAACAGCTGATCAATAAATTATTTTATCACTTCCACAACATTATGGTACACCTTTAATCGAGATTTCGACCTGACCAAATGTATCAATGTATGTATTAATATTAAATATCAAGGCCTAGAGTATTAGCAGTTAACACTCGTGGATACGCCTGCTATTAACTAATTAGATTTAACCTAATATGATTCAAAATTATGCTTGAAACAATTAATTAAATGAAGGCTTGGCACATCCGACTTTGCTGACGACAATTTGTCATTTATATAAACGATTATTTCAGTTCAATCAAGTATCAAAGGGACTAGCTTCGTGTACGGAATCAATAGACTTGAGTGATTCAGCCGTTTGGATCACTGCTAACAGATTTCAGATATTTAAATCTTGTATATATGTGCGTTCACAACTCTAAATTTAAGAAGTTGCTATTTGGTTGAATTACCGTTTAATAGAAAGTATAAAACCTAAATAAAGGTTAAGGAAAGCCTATGAAAGAATGGCCAAACCTTCTGATGTCACAGATTGAAAAACTTTACACGGCACGCAATACGCTGTACACAATCTACTGACTTAATACATCGCTAAATTAAACTAACGTTTAAAATAATCGGTCTAATTGTCAAATTTTCTATTTTTGATCTTCAGTTGACGTAGTTCCTGATTTTGATCCTTCGGCTCCTTCTTCCAACCCTTTTTTAAATTCATGGGAAGCTGAACCCAGACCTCGGGCAAATTTTGGAAGCTTAGTTCCACCAAAAAGTAACAGTACTGCTACGATTACCAATATAATCGGAAGATCTCCGCCGAACAATTCTGCTAAAACAACAGACATAAAATACTCCATTTACAAAGGATCATTCTTAAGTGGACAATACTCACAATACTTAAGTGAACCTATTTATTAGTTTACATCAATTTTGGGTCTAGATGTCATATATTGCCATCGCGAAATTTGATTTCTTAAGTGCACGAAGGGGTGATCGGTTCTTAGACCATCGATGTATTTATCAGAACATTTAACCGTTACGATTTGCACTCCTCTACAACTGCCACGGCTTAACCTCCATGGCAGACGTTACCCGGTTATAAATATACCCAATACAAGCACTGCGATTGCCGAGGTCCCAGCAACGGATCCCCATGCTGCGATTAGTTTTTTGCTTTTTGCTTTTGTGTGCAAAAAAGAAGCCAGCCCAGTCACAACAACTAAAACAAGCTTTATTATAAAAACAACTTTCCAAGCCCAAGAGGTAGCCGAAAAATCAATTGCCGATGCATTCCAAAGTCCGGTAAGCACCAAGACCACAAATGCCGGCCATGCCATTTTGGCGAATTGATTGGCAATTGCAGACAAAACTTCGGGGCTGACCTTACGAACTTTCGGTACCAAACCCGCCAAAACGATCTGTCCACCAACCCAAACGGCCGCAGCCAAAACGTGCAGACTTAGCCTTATTCCGTTTAATGCAGAACTGAGGTGAGGTACGTTCGAACTTATCAATGAGACTGTTGAAATAAACATATCTAAGTATTATAATATGGCAACTTGGCCGACAAAAAACTCGTTAAAATTATCTTTTTTTTAAAGCAGCCTGTGAGTTGCAAAAATTAACTAAAATCAATTAGCCAAAAACCCAAACAACAACTTTTCAGCTAACAAGATCATGATGTTTGATACGTATTCCAAAGGGCCAGTCTTGATCCTTTATGCGGTACAAATATCTTGTTACTGGTGAGCGAAACATTACTGCTTTGGTCGCATCAATCTTAAAAACTCCCAGTGGAGACTGCATCTATTAACCCATGGATCCAGAAAGATAAAAAATTATAGTTTAAATTGCGCCCCAGTTTGGCTTACGTTTTTCGGCAAAGGCAATCGCTCCCTCCATGGCGTCGGTTGAAACAAAGATTTGTCCAAATGCAGAATCTGATATCTTCCAGGCATCGTCTCCCGAAGAACTTAAGGTATCGTATATAACCTTCTTCGAGTTACGAACTGCGATAGGGGAATTGTCCGCAATGACATTTGCCAACGACAGCGCCTCTTCAAGAACCTTATCTTGAGGCACTACCCTGTTAACAAGGCCCAGATTCATTGCTCGTTTTGCATCAATTGGCTCTCCCGTAAGCGCTAATTCGAGGGCAATCGACAACGGCAGTCTTCTATGCAAACGAATCAATCCACCGCCTCCAGCAATAAGCCCCCTCTTGACTTCGGGAATTCCAAATATTGCAGTTTCAGAAGCGACCACCAAATCGCAGGAAAGCATTATCTCACATCCGCCGGCCAATGCAGCTCCGTTGACAGCAGCTATGATGGGTTTGGGGTAATTTCTTTTAGCAATACCTGCGAAACCGTATTTGGGAGAAGCAATCTCCCCTATTTGCCCAGCCGCAAAAGCTTTAAGATCCATTCCGGCACAGAATGCCTTATCTCCCGCTCCAGTAATAATTACGACCCATACGTCTTTGTCTTCTTCGATTTCATCCAACGCACTGCCTATCGCCGTTGAGGTCGGTCCGTCAATTGCATTTCGGGCTTCGGGTCTGTTTATCGTTATAATTTCGACGTGATCTCTTTTTTCCCTAAGGATTGTCATGATATTACTCCTGTTATGTTCAATGTTATTAGAAATAATTGATTTATATTACTCTTGCAGTCTTTAATGCTATCAAAACGAAGCACTGAAATGCAATTTTTTACTGGTTGATCAAATCAAATTAATTTTACCCAAGAAACCATCGCGGTTGCTCACCTCTTATTTCAACTGTTTTGTCAACGAGTTCGACTTCTTTGAATTCATTTAAATCACGTTCACCGCAAGGCAATACTGCGCGCAATCCATCTCTTAATTCCAGTATCGCTGGTACCATAAAAACATCACCCATGGGACCGTAAGCGGGTGAAGCCGTAACTATTTTGGCACTCTGCGGTGTTAGTTCAGCATTCTTTTGAACAGTTATCTCTTTTGAGTCGATTTGCCCTTGACCGTGTTGTGTATCTGCCATTTTAAAACCAGAAGTAGGCGGTTTATTCGAATAAATTCCGTAGGAATGCTTTGTGACATACCATCCGAGACCACTTACTAAACCAAATCCGTCGTTTTCTCTTAGGATTTCAGTCATTTTTGCGATCGAATGGGATACGTAGTTATTGCCCGGTCCGCCAAAGTATGGCAGCCCACCAGTAACCGTAAAACCCCTAGAGTCTTTAACAGAAAGTCCCAGCGCCTTAATTGCAAGCTCAACCGGCGACGGGAAACATGCATAAAAATCTATAAAATTTATGTCGTCAATCGTAAGACCGACAACTTCTAGGCACGATGTTGCCGCAAGTTTGATTCCCTCTGAAATGCCATATTCGGGCCTAGCCGAAAAGTTCCAAATATCGGTGGCATCCGCACCCGAATGGACAAAAATTACCTCGTCTTGCATCTTAAGCGTTTGTGCTACAGCCAACGAAGTCAATATATACGCAGCACCCTGATCCGAGCCCAAGAATGCACAGTGCAACTTTAGGTACGGATCTGCTATGGGTCTGTTGTCGCTGGACATTTCGGCGAGTTCAGTGGAACTCAAAGGCGTTCTAAACCAGGCAAACTCATTTTTTGCCGCAACCTCGGTAAAATGGGCAAACAGTTCCGAAATGTATTTCCTCTGCTGGAGTATGGATCTACCTTCATTTTTTGCAATCACGGCTTCAAACATCGGATAGACGTGGGCGGGCGATATCAAACCTGCCTCAATCTCTTGCTCGCTTAAACCTACTCTATCTTCACCTAATAAAATATCGGACTGAACTTTATACTCTTTATCTACTTTATCTAAGTTCGACAGAACTCCTTCAGTCTTCTGGTGTTTATATTTTTTGGAAGAAGCCATAGCTTCGGCTCCAGAGATTAAAACTGCCGTCGTTTTGCCGTCAGCTATCTCTTTAGAATATTTATTTACCAAATACTGGGGGGTATTACCGCCAACTGTAGTGTAGTAACATTTGGCGTCTTCGATCTTTAAGGATTGGGCCAGAAGCCCTGCTGGTGCTTCCACCTTTTTACCCAAGATATTTACCACCACCACTTTGTCAATAAAGTTTTGAACTTGCATCCCCGATTGTTTCGAATTGGCTTCATCTACAGCTATCTGGGCAGCTTCTGTGAGTAAGTCCTGAGCCGCCTTAAGATCTTCTCCTTTGTACGTAACTTGTCCAACAGACAAAATTACCGGCGTTCTATCTGGATCCATATTAGCCTTTCATCTTTATATTACTGTGTCTCGGTATAATGCCAAACATTATCAATTCTGTTATAAACACAGCCAAATCATGTGCACTCATATTGTCGTCGGTAACAAATCTTCGATGTGCGAACTGGGTTATCAGAGATGTGATTGCAAATGCAATAAGCTTGGATGAACCTTTGATCACGTTACCTGTGTTCTGATAAAACACTATATTCTCTTCAAGCATGGTAGCGAAGCCGCCATAGATATTGTACAGATGAGCCTCAAATCGATCTCCGAGCGCCAAAGAATCCCTAAAAAGCAACTTTAAAAGATCTTTATTAAGTTCAAAAAATGTCAGTGTCGCTTCTATGGCAGCCGTTAGAGCTAACAAGGGATCGCTGTTTTTAGGATCCATCTCTATTTGCGTCTGAATATGAGTCTTAAGCTCCTCTTCTTCAAAGGTCATTAATTCCTCAAACAAGCTTTCTTTCGAGTCAAAATACCAATATACCGATCCGTAAGAAAGGTTAGCCTCTTTGGCAATATCGGAAATAGATGTTGCGTTATATCCCTTCTCGGCGAATATTTTTTTTGCCGCAACTAAAATGTCCAGTCGCCGTTGTTCTTTTTCATCCTGTGAGTTCGCCCGCCTAACCAACCGCGTCTGTAAGCCTTCGGAATCATCGCGTTCGATAGATACTTGATCTTCTGAGATCACTGTCTTTTTATCTCCTTAAATGGTACGTCTTTGTCGACTTCAATCTCTCTGGGCAAACCCAATATCCTCTCAGACATTTGGTTTCGCAAAATCTCAGAGGTTCCGCCTTCGATCGTATTTGCGCGAGCGCGCAAAAATCTCGTTGCTATGCCTTCGGCGGTCGAGTCATCTTTCGCCCACGCTATAGCTCTCATACCGTTTGCATCAACAGTAAAGGAAGATTTTCGTTTGTTGTATTCGGCATTAAACACTTTGTTTACACCGCCTTCGGGACCCGGAGTTTCTCCTCGCATTCTCTTCAAATTAGCCCTCAAACCCGTAATCTCTTTAACCGTAGACTCAATATAGAATTGAGCCATTTTCTGTCTGATTTGAGGATCTTTTGTATTTGGAATCATGTCAACAAACAGTTGCCACGGGTCTTTCCTGGCGCTTCCGCCGATAAAGGTCGTCTCATCGATCGACAGGCCCGCTAATGTGGATCTTTCGTTCATTAAGGTGGTTCTGGCGCATCGCCAACCGTCTCCTTCTGAGCCGACTAAGTTTTCGGCCGGAATTCTGACATCGCTAAAAAATACTTCGTTAAATTCCGATGACCCAGTCATTTGTTTTAACGGCCTTACGTCAACTCCAGGAGTTTTCATATCCAAAATGAAGTACGAAAGACCTTCATGTTTTGGCTTATCAGGATCGGTGCGTGCCAGAAGCATTCCAAATTTAGAAAACTGAGCGATTGTCGTCCAGACTTTTTGACCGTTTATAATCCACTCGTCTCCGTCTTTTACGGCTCTGGTTGCAACCGAAGCCAAATCTGAGCCTGATCCTGGCTCACTAAACAACTGACACCATATTTCTTCGCCAGTCAATATTTTCTTAAGATATCTCTCTTTTTGACCTTGAGATCCGTGCTCAATTATTGTTGGGCCGGCCAAACCGACTCCAAGTAGATTAAAGCCTGCAAGCGGCAAGCGATAGTTTCCGAGTTCTTCACGAATAATTTGCTGCATCCACGTATGTCCCGACAACCCACCGTATTCGATCGGCCAAAGCGGAGCGGCATAACCGCTGTCGCCGATTGTTTTCATCCAGGTAAGCACGTCCCATTTGGCCCTGGCCTCTTTAAAAAGTTCTTCGTCCCCATCTCTGATACCTTCAATCCACCCTAAAGGAAGCACGGATTGTAACCATGTAATAAACTCCTTTCTAAACGCGAGGTGTTCAGGCGTATCTTCAAGCTTTAAGTTCATAATTCCTCCGGATTGTAAATAAACGGAATATGTTTCGAAATAAAAACTATCAAACTTTCGAAAATTTTTCCAATTTAAAATATACCAGTTTAAGAATACCGTTAGAACGACCAGTATTAATCGCACGACTGAAATGATTTAGTCTGTGAACGAGAAGGTATGAATTGTAAATTTCGATGCTCTAGTGACGTTGAATCGAAGTTACCGAAGCCAGTTGTTGTTGAGTTGATTTCTTCAGCAAAATTTGGCGCTGTTTGACTTTGTTGATAAACTCTTGTCCCAATTTATGATAATTAAAAATCCATGACTGAGTTGACGGCCTTGCCAACATCCAGGAATGACCCCCAAATAGCCATATGATTTCTTCTTTAATTAGCTCCTGAAACTCGTAAGCAGTTTTGGAAGGAGTTATTTGATCCGACAAACCCCATTCCACCAAAAAAGGAATACTTTTATCGTTTCCCATTTTGATTGCCAAATCGGACAAATCTGAACCGAAAAGCATGGCGGCGGCTGGAAGAGTTCTGCCTAACGATCGTATATTTTTACTGAAATCAGGCAATATGGATTTAAAAGTCGAGCCGAATTTTCCAAGTGCCAAATCTGGCACGTCCAGTGCCGCAGCAATTAAAAGATCCAAAATACCTGCAGCATCGGGTATAAAAGGTGCCAATGCCTTGGTAAAGGTATTCTTTCTGTCTTTCCAACTCGGAGTTCCCGCTCCGTCCCTGTAGACCACTCCCAGTACCCGATCCGGATAGTCCGCTGCCATTTGAAGACATATGGCCCCGCCCATTGAGTGACCCATCATAACGGCCTTGTCAATTCCAAAAATATCCATCATGGTAATGACTCTGCGCGCCATCCCTTTCATTGATAGTTCTTCCCATGGCAACGAATCGCTGCCGCCAAAGCCAGGCATCGACGGGTTAAACACCCACATGTTATCAAATTCGCTAATATAGGTACTTTCACGCCAGTACATCCCGCCGCCGGCAAAAAACCCGTGAATATTGACCAGCCAGATTTTAGGGCGTTTTTGCGCAAATTCGGTTGCCGAAGTATGATTAACGGGTCTAATGTGACGGTTCTGGGTTTTTGCCAACGCTTCTTCAACTTCAATGGCTTTACCAACCGGTGAACTCAGCGTTACTGCGTAACGCATCCTCCTGCCTTCAATGTGGAGCATTCCAGGAACCATACGATGAGGCGAAGCTTCAAATTTACTTTTTAAAATCATTAATTTTTTGTTATGAGGTATAAAAACAATACCAAAACATTCTATACACCCAATGGGTGATAAAAGAAAAGTTTCTTATATATATTTAATACTAAATTTATCGACAAAAAAGGTTAATTGATTAAGTTTTTTACACGTGACAAAGCGTCTTCGGCTTCGGCGACTATGTTTAACACCAATTTAGCCGCGGGTGTAACCTCATGTATTGCACCCGTGCCTTGTCCTGCTGGATAGCATTCGTTATCCGGATTTATTCCTTCGGTTTCTTCGTCTCCCCCTAAATGAAAATATCCATCGGATATTGAGCGCAGTGCCTGATTCGGAAACTTTTGAAGCTCGTCAGGATGTTGCTCCCAATATGATGTGTATTCGTTCTTAATAACTCTCATTGTTTTACCGGAATATCCGCGCGAAATCGTAGTCTGATCTTCTTGCGATGCAACTAGCTTCTCTTTATAACCAATTACTGCCCTAGCTTCGGGAGTGGCTATAAACCTTGTTCCCATCCAGACACCATCGGCTCCCAGCGCCAACGACGCCGCCAAACCCCTGCCGTCAAAAAGTCCTCCAGCGGCAACTACTGGCACCTGGCCTCTTACTGCATCCACGACTTGGGGGACCAAAGGCATTGTAGCGACAAGACCAGTATGGCCTCCAGCTTCGGTTCCTTGAGCTATGACTATGTCACAACCAGCGTCTATCGCCCGTTTTGCATGCTCGACCTTGCCACACATATTTGCCACCAAAACCCCATGTTTATGACAAAGTTCAATTATGTCAGCCGGCACGCCCAAACCCGCAACAAAAAGACTGGCTCCGCCTTCAATAACTTTTTCGACTTGGGCAACCATATCCCCAGGCATAGCCGTTAAAAGGTCTACCCCAAACGGCTTATCCGTAGCTTTTTTTACGGCATCAATTTCGGCAATCATCTTTTCGGTGCCCATTGTTGAAGCTCCCAAACAACCAAAGCCACCCACCTCACTGACTGTAGAAACCAATTGAGAATAAGAGACTCCTCCCATGCCCGCCAACATCACGGGATGAGTAATTTTAAGCATTTCGGTAATACGTGTTTTTATCATAGATTTCTCCAATCGTCTATTGACATTAAAATCAGTATATTACATGACTAAAGATGAATTCAAATCTTTCTATTTTAAAACCCACTAGCTCCAACGCGAATTTTCACATCGTCGAAGAAATTCAGAAATGGTTTACGAACGACAACTTATGTCAAAAGTTCCTACATCCGCACAAGCCTACTTATGTACATCTAATTTAAATTTCACGTGATCCAAATAGGCGCAAACTTTAAATTTAAAGAGTCGAAACTTATAAGTATAAATAAATCCGTTATAAAATGCTTCTAATCTCTAGATATTTGTTGTAAGTCCTCTGGATTAGAGTCAGTTGATTCCTGAGATCCGTTTCGGTCGCTAGCGATTAAATCAGCTTTTTCGTTAACCATCTTGGAAACTTCAGGGGTCAGCTCTAAGGACTCTTCTGGCTCGCCATCTAAATAATCAACATCATCGGACCGGGCCGGTGATTTTTCAGTGAAATACTCACCGGTGTCGCTTCTCCAAACCACGTTAAACCTCTTTCGCTTCCCAGCGGCGTCACCTGCTCTTTGAAGCTCTATACAAACCCTGTAAGCGATTGCGGCGACTATAAACGGAATTATATACGTTGCTATCCTAAAGAACCATAAAACAATATTTAAAGAAATTGTGAGATAGTTTGCAAGTACATCAGTCGCCGAAGCCGCAAATAACATAAAGAAAAATGTCAGCGCTCCCGCACCTATTGCAGTACGCACAGGATTGTCGCGAGGGCGTTCCAAAAGATGATGCTCGGTTTTGTCTTTTTTAATTTTTGCCTCGATGAAGGGCCAGATAATAAAGATATTAAATGCTATACCTGGAAGCAGTACGGAAGGGAAGAATTGATTCGGAATAATAAAACTGTGATACTGAAATTCCCACGAAGGCATAATCCTAAGTGCTCCGTCCAACCATCCCATATACCAGTCGGGTTGTACGGCATAGCTCACTTTATAAGGAAGATACTGTCCGTATTGCCAAATCGGGTTAATCTGAGCAAACGCACCCAACAAAGCGATAACTCCGACCACAAGAAACATAAATCCCTGTGTCTTAAACATAAAGCCAGGCCACATCGGAGTTCCTACTACATTTTTCTCAGTTTTTCCGGGCCCGGGGAATTGGGTATGCTTTTGCTTTACGAGCAATGCCAGATGGACGCCGATGAGCGCGGCCAAAAGTGCAGGAATAAGTAAGACGTGCGCTATAAACATTCTGGGAATAATTGAGCCGTCACCTGGATAATTACCGCCGAATATCCAAAATGCCAAATGCGTTCCTACAATCGGAATTGATTCCGTTACGGAAAACATTATCCTTAAACCGGTACCAGATATAAGATCATCGGGCAAAGAATATCCTAAGAAACCTTCTACAATCCCCAAAATTAAAAGCGTTACTCCGACAATCCAGTTTAGTTCCCTTGGCTTTCGGAATGCACCCGTAAAAAAGACTCTACACATATGCACTGCGATCGCACCTAAAAAGATATCGGCTGCCCAATGATGCATCTGTCGAACAAGCAAACCGAATCTAACATGTAAACTCAGGTTTACTGTGGAGTTGTAAGCAGCTGAAACTACGGTTCCTCTTAAGGGTGCATAGCTTCCGTGATATATCATTAAACTTGCCGATGGCACATAGTAAAGAGTTAAAAATATTCCCGTAACCAGCAAGACCACGAAAGAATAAAGAGCAATCTCGCCCAACATAAACGACCAGTGATCCGGGAAAATTTTATTAAAAAATATGCGAGTGCCTTTTGCCAATCCAAGACGATCGTCAAACCACTCGGCGGTATTGGCAATCTGATCGTTAACGGTCTTTTTGCCTTTTGGGTTTTGATCTCTTAATTTGGTAACGTCTAATTTTGCCATCTGCTAGAACCCCCAGTATCCTGGTCCGATAGGCTCGTTATAGTCGGCCTGAGCGATTAGATATCCTTGAGGATCTACGGCTAAAGGCAGTTGCGGCAACGGTCTGGGAGCCGGTCCGAATATCGGCATTGCTCCGTCCAATACATTAAACAACGACTGATGGCAAGGACACAATAATTGCTGTGTTTCTTGTTGGTAAAGACTTATCGGACATCCCGCGTGAGTACATACCTTAGAGTAAGCTAGATAACCCTGAGGGCCCCATGTCTCTCTTCCTTTTTCGGTTACTATGTTGTCGACGCTGGCTCTTATCAATAGAGTCTGAGAATTATAGAGATCCTGTTGATTTTCTTCCAGTTCACTTTTTTTAATTACTCCTTCGGGAAACACCGTCATAAAAGCTCCGACATCCAAATCATTGACGTGAACTAACTTACCGTCCGTTGTCACAACCCTGGAACCCTTTTTCCACGCCGTGTGGTTTAAAGCGTTATTCGGATTAGGTCCCAAACTCCTCAATGTGGGTCCCAACAAAAACAATCCAAAAAGTCCCATAGCGGCACCCAATATTTTTCCCAAGAAACTTCGTCTGGATACAGCAATCTTGCCCCTACCTATAAAAGCATCCACAAACTCCTTTTTGTCTTCGTCTGTGGAGCTCGTCCTGTGCCTTGATTCTTCAAAGGGCCCTTTAGGCATAAGGTATTTCCCCCAGGCAACCATTCCAATTCCCAGCAAACAAAATGCTGCTGCCATTAGGCCACCTTCTACTTGAGTATTCGCCCCTTTAACATAATCTACCATCATGGCTACGAACAATACAGCCGCTATCGCGAAGCTTATAGCGATCAAAATTTCGGTTCTCTTTGGATTCTTGGCCAGTAACTCGAACCTCGGGTCATCTTCAATATTTAAATTCCTGATAGTCACTGGGCTAACCGAATTGCCACTTATATTATCAGAAGTCAAGTCATTATCACTATCGCTCATTTTCTATCACCAACCCAAAAAGCCGCCAAAACCAAAAGTCCTACTCCAATCAACAAACCGATAAATCCTTCAGCAACTGGTCCAACTCCACCCAAATTCCATCCGCCTGCGTTATCTGGATGTTGAATTCCTTGAGTAACGTACTTAACCAAACTGTTAACCTGTGCGTTGGTTAAAACTCCAGGATTGAATCTGGGCATGTTAGCTGGCCCAGTTCTAATGGCTTCAGCCACTTGTTCTGGAGTCGCCTGATGCAAGCTCGGCGCATATGCACCACTGGCTAAAGCATCACCGGCACCCGTAATCGTATGACAACCAGCACAATTAATATCAAATAAAGAGGCGCCTTCGGCTAACGTGGCTGAACTTACCCCCTTAATATTGGGTATCAAAACGCCACCTGGTGCCTGTGAGGCCACGAAAGATACAATATCCAAAATTTGTGCTTGAGTGAACTTTACCGGTTTCCTGATAGGTTGAATAATTGGATTGGAAAGTGGCATTCTACCAGTACTTACCCAAAATTGAATTGTAGCTGGTCCAAGTCCAACTAGATTCGGAGCCCTATCGGTACCCGAAGCGTAGGCTCCGTGACAAGAGGAACAGCTTTCGTCAAACAGAGTCTGCCCTTGCTGTACTTGCTGGTACGTTGCCCTGACGCCAGAATTTTGATACAAGAGAGGGCCGACAAATTTTGGATGGTCGGTCTTTTTAGCAATTGTTGCAGAACTCATCGAAACCGGTTTGTCGGTTGAACCGACTAAAGATACGTTGGATGTCGACGAAACAGTCGTAGATCCATCGGCTGAAACATTCTTTACATTTTTTAAAGCTCCGTTCCCTCCATTAGTCATGAGTGAATAAAGCAACGACAATGCGATGACTGCAACTACCAATACTACTGATTTTATGGGTGCATTTTTGAGATTCATTTTTCTAACGGCCACTATTATAGACTAGCTCAATATAAACAAACAACTGAATAATCCTATCCACATAAAGTCCACAAAGTGCCAGTAATATGACACACCTTGAAATACGGAAACTTCTCCTGGATCTGATTCTTTACCAGATATTCGCCCCATCAGACCAATCATTGCAACCAGCCCTAAGAGAACATGCAATCCGTGGAGGCCGCTCATAATGAAGAAGAGGGAACCATATACGTTTGACGAAGGAGAAAACGGTAACGTTATCCATTCGTACAGCTGATTACCCACAAACAGGAACCCCATAATAAATGTGAGGATTAGCCATCTTTTTGCTTGGTCCTTGTTTCCTTTTTCAATCGAGAACACTGCTTTTTGCATCGTAGCCGAAGACGCCAGCAGAATCACTGAAAATATTGACGCCTGGACATAATCCAAATTTGTTCCAGGTGGAGGCCAGTGAAGCGCATGAGCTCTTATGGTAAAAAATGCAGCAAACAGTCCCGAAAAAAACATAAACTCAGAACCGAGCCAAATCATTACTCCGACGGCCAAGACTGGAGGTCGCCGAAGGCCGGCAGGGCCGGGAATTTTTGGTAAAGTTTCAGTTGTAATAGATTGGGTCACATATATATTATTATCCAAAAAATAGACCTAACATGCAACATTTTAAAAGATAATGTTATAACTAAGATAAATAAATGTTAAAAAATACCACTTACATGGATGCACTGAACGGTGTTCAAACCAATAAAATACCGGTTTGGTTTATGCGACAGGCTGGAAGATCGTTGCCTGAATACAGGAATCTCAAAGGTGATGACAGCATTCTAAAGATATTAGAAGATCCAGAAAAATCCGCAGCCATCACACTACAGCCAGTAGAAAGACACGGAGTAGATGCTGCCGTATTATACAGCGACATTATGATGCCCCTGATCGCCTCTGGCGTTGATATCGAAATCGAAGAAGGGGTAGGGCCAGTTTTGAAGACTGGTTTTACTTCCAAAGAAGATCTTAATAAAATCGATACAAATAAGATGGATGAGCTGCTGTGGGCGCAAAAAGAAACCATAAAAATTGTCAAATCAAAAGCCGAAGTTCCTTTAATTGGATTTGTCGGCGCCCCTTTTACCTTAGCCTGCTACTTAATTGATGGTCGTCCCACGAAAAATTGGACGGCTACGCAAAAACTGCTGTTAACCGACCAATCATTTTCAAATTCTTTATTTAAAAAACTGGCTCAGGTGGTAATAAATTCTATCGACATTCAAATAACCGCAGGCGTTGATGCAATACAGATATTCGACTCATGGGCGGGCATTCTTGAGCCTCGAATATTTTCCAGGTATTTAATGAATCCTCTAAGCGATATCATTGCGTTTGCCGACTCACGCAATATTCCCATTACCTATTTTGGACTTCAAAACTTATCGCAGCTTCCTCTCATATCTCAACTCAGCCCCGGCGTAGTCAGCATTGATTCAACGATGGAAATTCAACAGGCAAAAAAAGTTGTCGGATCTTCAGTCGGGATTCAAGGGAATCTTAATCCCGTCAGTTGTCTTGCCGGATTTGAATATTTAAAAAATGAAATTAAATATATCCTAGAACAGGGTTTTTCCTCACGAACTACATATACAGATGAGAATAATCGATCATTGACAAGCGGATACATCTTTAATTTGGGTCATGGGGTACTGCCTGCTACTGACCCCAATACCCTGACACAGATAGTAAAATTAATACACGAATTTGCATTTTAAACTCAATATGCATTTTAAACCGTGAGTAAAATCTCATACTATTAAAACAATATTCAGTCGGCGAATTATTTAATCTTTAACTTTTTGTAAACATTTCAGAAATTTTCAAATACAATTCGACTCTGTGACTTTTTTTATTTATGCTTAATCACCCTTTATGTTTAAAAAGACAAACCGCACACTTAAGACCAGTCGAGAAAATTCCAATAAGGGACTAATTTGCTAACATTACACTCATTAGATCCAATCCCTGTGGGACTAATAGTAATGGCCCACGGTACCCCTCGCGACTATAATAATTTTGAAGAATTTCTAACTTCAATTAGAAGAGGAAGACCGCCTGAAACAGAACTGCTTCAAGAAGTAAAAAGAAGATACTCGTTAATCGGCGGCCTCTCTCCTCTAACCGATATTACTGAATCGTTTTTCAATAAGCTGGAAACCCAAATTGAAGATTCATCGGAATTAAATCAGACCAGATACAACATAATTTGCAGTCTCGGATACAAACATGTTAATCCTAAAATCGAATCTGCCGTTAAATCATTAATCGCAAAAAACGTTGAAACGATAATAGGTTTAATTGCGTCGGCCTACTATTCCAAAGTAAATATCGAAGATTACAACAAAGCCGTAAGAGATACCTTGACTGAGTCGAGCAGATCTAACGTTACATATTTAAATCTACCTCCTCTATGTGAGTTGGAAGGCTATCCTGAGTTAATTGCAAAAAGACTCGAAGAATCACTTCGAAAACACCCTGAATCGCTAGTGATATTTTCTGCACACTCTTTACCTCTGGCGGCGCTCCAACAAGACAGAACCTATCAGAACCAACACGAAAAGCTGGCTGCAACAGTTGCCTCGCTATGCAAAGTCAGAGATTATGTCACCGCTTATCAGAGTGGAACTTTAGGATCGGGAAATTGGCTGGGACCCGATGTTAACGAAGTCATTCGGTCTCGGGAATACATAGCTTACAACTCTGTAATTGTCGCTCCGATTGGTTTCGTGTCCGATCACGCTGAGATATTATATGATTTAGATATTGAACTTAAGGCCAACTGCGAAGCAAATAAGGTAAACTACTCTAGGATTGAAATGTTTAACGACAGTTCAGATTTCATTCAACTACTGATCAAATCAATATTTAAGTTTTTCCACGAAAATGTCTGAAAGAAAATATGCAATTATAGGTGCTGGCATTACTGGGCTCACCAGCGCTCACCTGTTGTTGTCTTTAGACCCCGATTGTTCAGTAACAATTTTCGAAAGAAATATCCCTGGGGGGAATCTCCAAACAATTAAAGTGGGAGGCATAACCGTAGATGCCGGCCCAGATAACTTCATTACTAAGAAAACTCACGCCTATGATCTGGCGGTGGAACTTGGATTAAAAGATAATCTTATGGTTCCCACTATGGGCACCGTTGAGATATTTAACGGTGATTCTCTTAAAAAATACCCAGCCGGAACTTATATGGGTATCCCTACCGATTCAATTGAACTGAAAAAAGCTGGCATCGTATCGGAAAATTCATTAAAAAAATTCCAAAAGGAAAAAAAATTTAGCAAACATAATGGCGGAGACGTTACTTTAGGGGCGCTATTGACTCCGCGATTTGGTAATGAGATCGTCGATCTGCTCATAGAACCAATAATGGCGGGAATTCACGCAGGAACGGTTGACTCATTGGGCGTAGCTGCAACGGCGCCAGAGCTGTTGGCCGCAGCAGTAAGCACTGGATCGTTAACAGAAAATTTAAAACATCTACTACCAAAAAAGGAATCATTGAATTCTATAACCGAAGACAGATTGCCGACATTTCTGGGAATATCTGGCGGAATGAACTTACTCACAAGCAAGCTTTTAGATTCTATTATTGTCAGCAATAGCGTGAGCATCTTAATCGGGCATAGAGTTGAACAGATTTCATTAAACAATCAAAACCACAAAAAACAGGTAGTTATCATCAATGATAATGAAAAATCTTACGAATTTGACGGTGCTGTCGTAGCAACGGATGCAAAAACCGCTGTGAAACTGTTTGGCACGATCGATAAGGGCATTGCAGATGAACTATCAAATATTCAAGTAGCAAGCGTTGCAATGGTATTTTTTGCTTTTGAAATCGACAATCTGATTGACAGCTCTCAAAGAAGAGGGATATTGATACCGCGTAGCTTGAATTCTATGTCAACAGCAATAACATTTTTGTCCAACAAGTGGAAATCAATGCGAGACGAAAAGACGGCGATTATTAGAGTTGCGGTAGGCGGAATAGGCAATCAAAGACATTTGGATATTACCAAAGACGAGCTAATCACATCAACGCTAAAAGAATTGCAAGAGATTCTGGGAATTAATCTAGCACCTCACGATACACAGGTTGTTTACTTTAATAATGCATTTACTCAATACGGAGTTAATCACCTGCAACTTGCCAATAAAATTAAAGATCAAATTGCAGCGTTGGGCAACATCAGGCTCGCAAGTGCAATTTTAGGGGGGGTAGGACTAAGCGACAGAATATTGGCTGGTGCT
Source organism: Actinomycetes bacterium (assembly GCA_021852345.1). Classification (GTDB taxonomy): domain Bacteria; phylum Actinomycetota; class Acidimicrobiia; order Acidimicrobiales; family JABEUL01; genus JAJZNL01. The sequence goes on along the minus strand of JAJZNL010000012.1, from coordinate 33,653 downwards.
AAGGCGGCATCAGAACTTATACCTAAAGATAAATTACCGTTCTAACCGCAATGTTTAGGGTCAAGAAAGCAGCAAAAGCAGTTGTACCGTTGCTAGTCGGGGTTCTATTCGCATTCGGGCAACCACCCTTTAAATTATATGAATTTGTAATTTTAGGACTTGGCATTTTTGCAATGGCCACCTATAATTCGACACCGCGAAAAAGGTTTTTATTCGGCTTCCTGTGCGGAATCAGCCAATACCTAATCTCTCTAATCTGGGTTACTGGTTTCAGCGTCCCGGGATATTTGGTAATTGTCGTCTACGATTCAATACTTTTTGGCTTAGCCGCTCTAATCTTCCCTAGCAGACAAATCTCAAAACATAGCACTCTTATAACCGCAATTACTTTTGGATTATGCTTTTCGTTAATTGATGCCTTTCGCAGCCGATTTCCATTCGGCGGTTTGCCGATTGACGGATTGGCAATTAGCCAATCCGATTCATTTTTGAAATATTTTGCCATCATCGGAGGAGAGCCTGCAATCGTATTTTTTACTGCAACGTTCTCAGCTCTAATGGGATTGGCTCTTCTAAAACTTCATAAATCTAACCCTTATAATCAGCTTAAATCGCCGGAATTTTTTGTTTCCCTTATTGCCATTTTGCTAATAATCACTTTTAGCGAAGTTTTATCTTACGCTAACCAAATTACTTCACAAAGTTACCTTTCTGCAGTGGCCGTTCAGGGAGGTGGGAAAACCGGTTTAAGAGCTGTTGTAAACGGAAATCAACAAAGGGTATTTGACAATCAGGTCAATGAGTCTTATAAAATTAACAAAAAAATAGATCTGATCCTTTGGCCCGAAGATACCGTTGCCTTATCGCAACCGCTTACAGAATCTTACGACTACTCCGTCCTAAAAACTCTTGCAAAAAGATTTAATGCTTACATGTTGGTTGGGGTTACCCAGCCAGTGGGAAATTCTAAATTTTTAAATTTAGCTGTTTTGTTAAGTCCGACAGGTCGCATATTGGGATCCTACCTTAAGGTTCATCGAGTTCCTTTCGGGGAGTACGTACCATATCGATCGTTTTTTGAACACTTTGGCAACGTAAATCTAGTACCGAGAAATGCGATAGCGGGTACAAAACCAGGCGAGTTGACCTATCCAGTTGGCAAAATCGGCATAATGATATCCTATGAGGTATTTTTTGACAATCGTGCCTACGTCGATGTAAAAAACGGAGCGCAGGTAATACTCGTACCAACTAACACCGCTTCCTATAAAGGCAGTCAAATGCCACAAGAAGAGCTGGGCGCGTTAAAAATTCGAGCAATTGAGACCGACAGATATGTTTTAATGACCTCTCCGACAGGTTACAGCGTTGAAGTCAACCCGAAGGGAAAAATAATCCAGATATCCAAACTGGGCGTACCTGCACTCACTTATGCCAATCTGGGCTTGATTAATCATTTGACACCATTTGACATATACGGAGATTTGCCGCCGATAGTTTTAGAAATGTTTTCGCTCTTTTTAATATATGTTGTCTTAGTCGTAAACAGAAAAGGTCACAAAAACAACAGATGAATTAACATAATTGATTGCCCCTTATCTTCGGGTCCAATTAGTAACACACTAAACGACAGCCAAACCCATTATTATTAACAACAGAATTATTAACAACAGATCCGTTATTGTCTTAGCCGACGCTAAGCTAAAGTTTTTATTCTGTTTTAAACCCAGTTCGCTTCTTTAAACCCAGTTCGCTTCTTTAAACTCAGTTCGCTTCTTTAAACCAAGTGCTCTTCGACCAATTCATGATTGCCATGATTGTGGTGGTGAGTACTAAAAAGGAGCTTATTTAGAATAACAAACCTAATAGACCACAAAATTCCGTAGCTCATAAAGTTTGCGGCTCCCACAAAAAGAGTGGCAACATTCCTGGATTTTGTTATATGATGCGCCAAGACTGCTGCGTACTCACCGCTGACGGTTGCCAGCGCCAACCCAGTCAATGCTATAACCCAAAAAGGTACAATCTCTTTCCAGAGATGAGATTTTCCGCTTTTACCCCAAGCCCATTTTCTGTTTAAATAATATGAAGGTGGAATCATGCAGGCAGATGCCACAAAAGAGCTTGCTCCAGCGGAGAGAATCTTCATAATGTCGAAGGTAATGATAATAATTACCCAAGTAAGTACAGTAGTAATTACCGACGAAGCCGCATACTTCATCAATGTTGCGCCTTGTTTAGATTTTAAATATTGAATTATACGACTAACCATTGTCTAAACTGTAACCTCTGTTCGAACTGACAATATATTTCTTTAATAAATTTTACTAAAAAAACTAAGGGCTTGCATGTCCGAACGATTAATAAAACAAACCAATATCTGAATATTCCCTTAAAATAATGCTCATTTCAGTTGTCAAAACAGATAAAGACAGATAAAGTCAAAGGTAACAAATTCCGACCGATATAGATATCTTTGATTTTAAAAGATCTCGCGCTTGAATTGACTTTCAGTCTATCTCGGTTTTTCTCTTCAAAAATTCACGCAGGGTCGTCTGAGCGTCATTTAGAATCTCACGCCCATGCATAAAACCAATATTCTCGACTTCCAAATCACCTAATCTCTGCGCCGAAATTTTCGAAAGCTTAAAATCAGTACAGAAATACTTCAACGAAAAACTAATCTTATCTCTCATATTAAATAACGCATCACCGGTTATTAAGGTTCCTGTTTTTTTATCATAAAATGATACGTGACCTGGAGTATGTCCGGGAGTATGAACTACCAAAAGCCCATCCCTATAATTTAAAATTTCTTCGTCTTTAAACGTAGAATCGATAGCTACCTTTTCCATATTTCTATCAAACAGAGAAAACGCCCTGGCCAACGGACTTTGCGCCTTAGGTGCTATCCCTGAAATTGCACTTTTTTCATCAGCCTCATGTATGCAGACGTGAGAATGACTTTTAGAATTGAGTCGGTTTACGCCACCCAGATGATCTACGTGCGCATGAGACAACAATATCGATTTCACATCTTCAGGCCGTTTACCGATAAAGTCCAGGGCTGCGAGAATCTTTTTGGTGGAACCTTTTAATCCTGCATCAATTAAAACAACTTTGCCGTCGTCGTCTATTAGAACGAACGAATTTACCGCATGTGACAACACCGTGGGCAATCTGTAAATACCTTCGGATATTTTAACTACTGGATCACTCATTACTACCTCTTAAAATAGATCTTACTTAGTTTTGCACAAATTGCGGTTTGATTCAAAATTTTAAGTGTAAATTGATTCTTATAACACGCGGATCATATAAATTTTATAACAGTATCTTTTAATAAGCAATTTTTTAAGAGTAATTGCCACCAACTTTGTAGTCGATTGGATATTACTTTTAATGATCGTTTTATTCGTTTTGAAAGAACTACCTTAATCTTATACTAGGCTCGATTGATATGACAGAAGCACTCGAATCACTATTAAAAATATTAGATCTGGAAGTTATTGAAGAAAATATATTTAGAGGATTTTCACCGCCTATCGAACGCCAAAGGGTTTTTGGGGGGCAGGTATGCGCACAAGCGTTAATGGCTGCAGGTAGAACGGTAACTGACGGGCTCGTACATTCTTTGCATGCCTATTTCTTAAGACCTGGCAATCCAAGCATCCCCATACTCTATGAAGTGGACAGGATTCGCGACGGTAAATCTTTTACTACGAGGCGAGTCGTGGCGATTCAAAATGGTAGAGCCATCTTTAATATGTCTACCTCATTTCATGTACAAGAGTCGGGCTTAGAACACGAAATAGATATGCCCGAAGTACCCGATCCAGAAACCTTACCAACATTACGTGAACGCCTGGAGCCATGGGCGGATCAACTTGGCGACTTCCTAAAAAGACCCTTGCCAATAGACCAACGCTTCATAGGGGAACTTCCCTGGAATAAAGAAGGTGGCCCTCGCGAACCACGCCAACAGCTTTGGCTACGTGCCGACGGGCAACTTCCAGATGACCAGTTGCTTCATTCCTGTGTTTTAGCCTATGCTTCTGACATGACACTTTTTGATTCGATATTATTACCTCATAGAATAAGATGGGACGACCCCAGATTTATGGGTGCGAGTATCGATCATTGCATGTGGTTTCACAAAAGATTCCGGGTTGACGAGTGGCTTTTATTTGATCAACGATCTCCGGCGGCTTTTGGAGCAAGAGGTCTTGCGATGGGTTCCATCTTCACCAAAAATAAAAACATAGTATGCTCCGTAGCCCAAGAGGGACTAGTCCGAATCAAAAAAGAAGCTCCCCCAGCGATATCACCGGGGGAACACTGACTTATTTTAATTTGGATTGTCTTGATTTAGCCTAAAAGTTTTACGGTTAACTAAATCAAAGCAGCTAATGTGTTCTAATTTCTTTGATCTATCGAAATATAATCTCTTGGATCGGTACCTACGTACAACTGCCTAGGTCTGGCAATTTTTGCATCCTGACTTAACATTTCAAGCCAATGGGCAAGCCAACCCGAAGTTCTCGGTATGGCGAACAGAACTGGAAACATCTCAAGTGGAAATCCCATTGCCTGATAGATCAGCCCGGAATAAAAGTCAACGTTTGGATATAATTTTCTAGATATGAAGTAATCATCACTTAAGGCCACTTCTTCAAGCTTTAACGCAACATCCAAAAGGGGGTTTTTGCCAGTTACCTTAAATACTTCGTCGGCAACTTTTTTAATTATTTTTGCTCTGGGGTCATAGTTCTTGTAAACCCTGTGTCCGAATCCCTGAAGCCTGCCGTGACCCTCTTTTACTTCTTTTACAAATGCATCTACATTTTCAATCGAGCCGATTGAGGTTAGCATTTTGATAACTGCCTCATTTGCTCCGCCGTGCCTTGGTCCATAGAGGGCGGCACTAGCTGCTGCACAAGCTGAATAGGGGTCAGCGTGAGATGAGCCGACCACCCTCATCGCTGTCGTCGAACAGTTTTGCTCATGATCTGCATGCAAAATAAATAGCAAGTCAATTGCTTTAGTCAATACGGGATCAGCTTCAAATCTAAACTCACCGGTCTTCCACATCATCGATAAAAAGTTGGCCGAAAATTTAAGATTGTTATCGGGATATACAAATGGCATGCCCACACTAAAACGATGTGCCGCCGCCGCAAGGGTTGGCATTTTAGCGATTAATCGAATTACCTGCTTAGATCTGGCTTCTTCATTAAATATATCTTTTGCATCCAAGTAAAATGTTGAAAGTGCCGCCACCGCAGACACCAATATCCCCATTGGATGGGCGTCATAGTGAAATCCTTCCAAAAACCTTTTACGCATATTTTCATGGATAAATGTATGATGAGTAATTTCGTGTTCCCAGGCGTCATACTGAGCCGGGGTCGGAAGTTCTCCATTAATCAAAAGATATGAGACTTCCAAATAGTTTGACTTTTCAGCTAACTGCTCGATAGGATAGCCTCGATATCTCAAAATTCCCTGATCCCCATCTAAATAGGTTATAGATGATGCGCATTCTGCGGTCGAAGTGAAACCCGGATCAAAAAACCATATGCCTGGTAACAACTTCTGCCATTCCGAAGCTGCGACCCCACCGTTTTCTATTGGAATCTCCTTAGACTCTCCAGTCCTGTTATCGACAATCGTAATGCTGTCTGTCATAATTTCTTCTTTCTCTTTAGTTATATACCAACGATATTTAATCTTAATTAATTTTGTCAGATCATCGGTTCACATTCGTAGCCTATAAAATCCATATTTTAAATTCATGAGATTGCGTAGAGATGACCATCAATTAACCTTTAGCCTATAAACATTAGTTTCACGCTGTACAAATCCCATAGAAGTATATAATTTATTAGCCGCCTGACGACTGGGACGGGATGTAAGTTCTACGTCTTTTGCATTATATTGTCTGGCGAGATTAACTCCTACAGCAACCAATTGCTTTGCAATTCCAAATTTACGAAAATTTTTATCTACTACCACGTCTTCGATCATAGCCTTAGTCCCTGTTGGGATTTTAACTACGGTGACGGTTAGCATGCCAACGATAGACTCTTCTACTATTGCCGTCAGTAAGTGACTGCATGTACTTTCCGTAATCTCGGTTAATTTATTTAGATCCAACCTGTTTGAATTCTCAGAAAGCTGAGGTAGGAGTGCATTTAAACTTGCAACTATTCCTACCCTAGGTTCGGTAACTTCTTTAACTATAAATTCCATTGATTTCCCACTGTTATTATCTCTTACAAACTGCGACTAATCAAATTACATTGAATCGTTTCTGTCATATTTTTATTTAATTTCACCGGACTTCCAAACTTGATCACGCACTGGATCAAAATAAACCCCGTCGTGGCTTCCGTCAATCGCTTTAAATGCAAAATCCACCCATTTGCCATCTCCAGCTAACGGGCTTGGAAGATTGTTCCTGTCAAACCATCCGACATCCAAACATTCCAACGGATGTTTGTTCAAAGTTCCGCCCGTAGCTCTGCAATAAAAAACAAGGGAGTACAGTGGCACCCTATTAAAGCCCATGCGCATCCCATCCAGAATTGCAACGGGGCGAAGAGGGTCTGCAATTATTCCTGTTTCCTCAAAGACTTCTTTAGCGACCACTTCTGCAGGCGAATACCCAACTTCGGTCCACCCCGTCGGATATAGCCAAACGCCGCTGTCGCTGCGTTGAATGAGTAGGATTTGATTTTTGTCATTGCTTACTACGGCTCCGACGGCAACTTTAGGGGTAACATATCCTGGTACGCCCTGTTCCACTTCAGCCAAGAGGTGCAACAATAATGCCGCACCCTCGTTATTAAGGTTGTCGTACCCTAAATTGTTTTGATTTAAATCCGATAAATTACCAGTTGGCAAATCCCTATTTTCAGCTCTGTATTCAGATGATGATATTGAACGGGCGACTAACTCTATCTCAACAGCAATTTTAAGTATCTCTTCATACCTATCGGCTTCATAAGTCCCCGACGTAAAGGCCAATCCGGTCTTACACAACGCAGATATTGCTTGAGACCATCGAAATAAAATCTCATCTAGCTTTTGATCCATTAATTTAAGTCTAATCAAATTAGGCCGCCGATAAATTACCAACGGTTCCAGCAACCTGAGAATCCTATCGCTCAAACGAAATAAAAATCAGCTTCTACTATTTCTTGTGGAGGTTACCTAGTAGCTGTCTGATATTTCCCCAGTTGAGCCTGTACGCCGCGTACATAATACCCGCCAACACCGCTATAACCACAATAAATACAATCCAGCTCGACGACGAACCACTGGGGCTCGAAAGTTTGGACGAAGGAGATTTCCCACTAGCTACGACGGGCCCATTAGACCCTGTCACAGGGCTTGTCGAGCCATTGGAACCTGATGGCCCAGTTGACGACGAATTGCTTGACCCTTTAACAGAAGTTGAACCCGTAGATCCTCCGGAACCTTTAACAGTACTGTTGGTAATATTACCATTGTTTATATTTCCTGAATCACCCGAATTGGACCCCGTATATTGATTGTTTGGATTAAGCACCTTCGGTTCAACAACGGTTCCGACGGGAGCAGTTGTCTGAGAGGTATTAAATGAAACAGTAGTCGTCCCTGATCCACTGTTACCACTGCTACCACTATTACCACTGTTCCCTGACTGGGGCGAACTGGAAGGAGTTGATCCCGATGGTTGAGTATTGCCAGTCAGTCCGTACGACCGCCCCGCAAACCCCAAAGTTACGGTTGTCACTATGAAGATGACTCCTAAAATTAAAACAACTTTTTTCATATCTAACTAATTACCCTTCTAAATATTGAGTCGGAATTATTACTGGAGTCGGAAATTGCGGGGGCTGATTATTTACATTCGCAAAACTTTGATCATAAGTAGTTTGGTAATTACAGTATCCAGACGTACCAACTAGACAGTTGTTCAGGGTAAAGTTTGTGGCAATCGACCCGTTAACAACTATATTGCCCTCTAGGGGACCGTTACCACCCGTACTTGATAGATTAGCCACACCGAAAGAGTGCTGAGCGCACAATATTGCCGCGTCCAGAATATAATTCTGATGGGCACCGCCGGCTCCGTTACCGGTGTTATAACCAAAATAGCCTTGGTCTACTCCAAGATTAACTTCGACAAATTTTGTTGCGGCCAGTCCTAGCGAATCTGAAAGTGCAGGGTTTGAAGAATCCCAATAAGCGAAATTATTATTGCCTAAAGCCTGCTGGGCCGAATTGGCATAGATAAGCGAACCCGTAATAATTATATTAGAAGCCGAACCAAATGTGGCAAATGCATCAAACCCAGTATTGCTCGAATTGCTTTGGCCATTACCGCTTTGAATTAAAAGATCTCCCTGTTGCTCCCCATTCGGAACTTTCTTAGTCACATAATGACATCCGTAATAACCGCATTTTTGCACCTGCTGCATAGTGTACTGGCAACCAACCGACGATTCTCCTGGTGAGTTTATTTCACCCTCTACCAACGGACAATATGTTGAATAAGGAGTACTCGGAACATTTGCAACATATACACCGCCAGTTGCCGTAACACCGTTTCCGTTATTTGTTTTAGGATCAGGTACATTGATTATGCACTGCGGAATTCCGCTTGCCGGTAGAGGAGCACCAAGACCTCCTGTACCGTTTACGGTATTACACTGACCTCCAAGTGATACACCTGTAGTTGCATCTGCAGGTGTCCCGCAAGGCCAAACCGTATTTCCTCCAGAAACATAAGAATGTCCATAGACACCAAAACCGAGGCCAACGGCGCTGTCAGCCAATGCCATAGTTGTGTCGGGCGAATATACCGCCATCTTACCTCCAGGCATTAGGTCAACTACTGTAGGTCCAAAAAACTCACAACCGCCCACCTCTGCTTCCGACTGAAGCTGAGTTAGAGCAGGAGGCGGAGAAAGGGCAGCAACTTGCTTAACGCAGTTTGAGGTACATGGATTACCGTTAATGTTGTAGGTAGGGCTAGTATTGTTACAACCTACCGGATATGTGTCGTAGTACGGCGAACCTATATTAAACGGAGATCCTACCTGATTGTCGTAATTAAAATTGCCATTATTACCGTAAAATCCTAACCAGTTCATATTCTGGTTTAAAGTATAACCACCCTTAATTGGGTCTCCCGTTGTAACCTGTCCGTTATATGTGGCTCCGCAATCCCACATGATGTCTGTCGAATATACCGATCCGGTAAAAACATTACCGTAGTCTTCATAGGTAAAAGCGCACGCCCTCGTATTGCCGTTGGGCCCATTATAAGTACCATAATTTGGTCCGTAACCCGTTGAATTCAACGATTTATTGCCATTGATACCTTTTTTCGCCCACATATAGAACGCACAGTTTTGCTTAGCAAAGTTTTCCTGTGCAGCTGATTCCGAATATGTCCCGCTAGTACTGTTATATGTACCGTATGAAGCAGCATCACCTGGATCGTCAGCAGAGTAGTTATTATAAAAAGCATAATTTAAAAATGAATTGCCTGAAATCTCATATGTCTGAGTTGCGGTGGATTTTATACCGTTGATACACGTTTTAGAGCCTTGACTTGCAACCATACATCCTACCGAAACTACATCATATGAACAAGTAGTATTATTCTGGGTTGCAGCCATTTCACAGTCGGCAGTGGAAGTACATGCTACATCTTGTCCGCTGGAATTTACATATATACAATTTGGAAATTCCAGATGAGAGGCAAAATGTTCGAACGGACCGTTGCCCGATCCCAAATTACCGGTGATTTGTTGGTTGCTATGAACGCAGACTGGAAGAGACGACGAGGCTGACGGTGAATTAGTGCAATTAATAAAATTATACTCGTTCATCAGTTGCGCAAAATATCCCAATCCTGCCTGCGAAGCACTCTGAGAGCCGTGCAGATAGACATCGCCTTGATTAGTAGTGCTTAAATTTATCGTTGAAGTCAATAGACCAAAAGCCATGATAAAGATAATCAGCATTAACATTATTACCGCTATTAAAGCTTGACCGCCTTCTTTGACATTGCCAAATTTAAACCGTGAGTAATCATTGTCGATATCTTCTGAGTTATCGCGAACTAAGTCAACGGGCACTTTTTCGCCAAGTTTCTTATAATTTTTAATCAACATTTTTTTCATTAATAATCTTCCCTACAACTTTTAGTTGCCAATTTCAATATTCCAAATCCAGCAATTTAAAATAATAAATTTATGCCGATAATAAGAATTTCTCACTTTAAGTTTTAGCTCTTTGAGCATTTCCAGTTACCAACTTTCAGTCTTGTCAACGCATGTCTTAGATAACGCAGCCACCAGCACCCGGGGGCGGTTGAGTCTGCGCAGCATTAGAGCAATATAGATTTATAAGATAACCTGTATTTTGCAATGTAATATCGTGGCCGGCATCACCTACAACCAGCGACATTCCTATTCCAACAGTTATCGACGAACTCGTAAAAGCAGGTTTGGTTGAAGGCGATGGAGTCACAGCGGAAGTCCATTCGGGATCTCCAGGTTGTGAATCTGTTGCATTGTAAAATGTATACGTAAGATTCATTACGTGATCAATACTGATTACTTCATTAGTGCTCGGAGTTGACCCAGTTGCCGTAAAACCAGAACATGGTGTTGCAGTTGCGGTTAGGGCGTGCGTGGAAGAGTTTAAAGAAATAACAACCTGTTCAACATCAGTAGTAGTGCCAGTTGTCGAATTCTTGAAGGTTCGATTAGAGAACGGAGTCATAATCAATAGACTATTTGGTGGATTTGGACTCGGCGCAGGATATTGGTAAGGGGGAGCTATAGTTGGATTCGAAGTTGCTGGAGGGCAATCCGATATTGATCGAACCATTGAAGCTAATGAATTCATTCCCGCCTCTGCTTGAAGTTGCGCCTTAGTTAATGACAATGTGGCATTAAACGATTGATTATAAGTAACAAACACCATTAGAGTCAAGACCAACACGATGACCATAATAAATGAAGACACAAGCATTTCTATCAGCGTAAATCCACCCTCTGACCTTGTTGATACAACGTCTTTAACGAAGGTTTCGCGCTCTTCAAAATCTAATTTTTTTTGCAAATTTGTTGACATTTCAAATATTTTTTTCAATTTTCTTTTGTTGTAAATTTCAATATATTGGGCTGTGCTGATTCTACCTATATTTGGAATTAATAAATGATTCAACAACTACGGAAACGGACAATTTAGTGGTACACCAACACTATAGGCCGATGGCGTAAGCTGAACCGACTCACTATAGTGGTAAGTACTTGAACCGTAGTTCCAACTGACGTCAACAGTTGCTTGAAGTTCGGCTGCACTAGCATATCCTGTGCAGTTTGTTACCGTAGTTGCTGCCGTAAACTTTGTACTCCCTACATTTCCCGAATATGAAAGTACGCTCGAAGGTATGCCGCCGCCACTCGAACTATAATACTGCCAATTTATAGACTCAAAACCTTCTATTACAGATAACTGCTGAGCTGCAATATTTATAGCTGCCTGTCTGTCTGCGGCCATTTTTGTAGCTTTCCCTACCGCAACATAAACTCCGATAAATCCAACCAAACCAATTGCCAATATTGCCAAAGCAACAATCATCTCTATTAACCCCACGCCTGCATCTGATTGCTCTGCATTGAGTCTGTCGTCAATTCGTTTACACAATCGACCTTTAAACTTTCTCAAATTTAATTTATTCATAGAATCTACTTCAAAACCGGTTAAATTCTTACTCTACCTCGATAAATATTATGCACCATCAAATGAAGATACACAATAGCTAAAAGGTGACAATTTAATGGCAATCACGTGTCAAATACTCACATTATCGCATCCCTAAGATTTAACAACTATCAATTCGAAGCGTCTCAGACGGTTAATTTGGATTAAAGAAGTTTAAAAAAGCACCTTAACTAGCTGAATATTGTATTAAAGGGAGATGACGAAAATTATATTTCGGATACTGTATGTTTAGATAAATTTTCAAATCAAAATATACAGTGAATTCCTGTTGTTTGGAATTTTTACACACATGTTATTAAAATTTATTAAATGACAACATCAAAGCTTGGACCGGTAAACAATTGGGAAGATGATTTTGACATACTGGATGGCGCATATCTCAACAATCCGTTTGAGATTTGGGACCATCTAAGAAATTCATGTCCCATTGCACATAGTAACCGTCGAGGGTCTAATTGGCTCCCGACTACATATGAGGATGTTACCAAAATTGCACATGATGTTGCAACCTTCAGTTCGACACAGGTGCTGGTGATTCCCTTTATTGAATCCCAGAGTTTCAGCTACGAAAATATTAACCCAGAAGTGCTTGGTTATGGAGCACCTCCCATAACCGCAGACCCTCCGTTGCACACTTGGACCCGTCGTCTTATACTTCCATGGTTTTCCCACAAGAAGGTAAGTGAGTACGAACCTTTAACACAGGCTATCTGCAAAAAGTTAATTGACAAATTTTCTAAGCGAACAACAATAGACGGGGCAACCGAATACGCTCAACAAATTCCGGTACGCGTCATCAGCCATATCCTGGGTGTCCCAGAAGACATGACTGATATATTTACTACCTGGGTACGTGATTTTCTTGAATTCGCTGATAACTCTCTGAACAGATTTAATTCAATTAGGGAAATCGTACTGTACCTTATAGGAGTTATTGAAGAAAGAAAAATACTTCTATCCAAAGGTCAACACTTAGATGACATGATAAGTTTTTTAATTCAGGAACAGAAAAATAATCCAGAAATAAATGACGCGATAGTTTTAGGAATGTCCATACTTTTGCTAATCGCCGGAATCGATACCACCTGGTCGGCAATCGGATCGGCACTTTGGCATTTGGGCAAAAACCCGCACGATCTTTTAATGCTTAAACAGCAACCCGAAATAATGGATACAGCCGTCGAAGAAATTTTACGAGCCTACTCCCCCGTAACGATGGCAAGAGTTGTTACAAAAGATACTGAATTTAATGGATGCCCAATGAAGCAAGGGGAAAAGGTGCTTATGAATTTTCCTGCGGCCAATAGAGATCCTAAAGTCTTTGAAAATCCGGAAACCGTCGACTTGAAACGAAAAATCAACCGGCATGTGGCATTCGGTTCGGGTATCCATAGGTGCGGCGGAGCAAACCTAGCACGAATGGAGCTAAAAATGGCTATTAGTACATTTATAGATAACCTGCCGAATTTTATGGTTGACAATGACGATGATGTTGTTTGGGCTGGCGGACAGGTACGAGGCCCCAGAAAACTTCCGTTAAAGTTTATTAAATAAAGATTTAAATTCATTAAGGAACAAACGATGAAAATACGTGTGGACGAATCAAAATGTCAGGGTCATTCTAGATGTTATATTATTGCTCCTGAATTGTTTGAAGTAGATGACTACGGATACTCACATAGTAGGTTTGGAACAGACATTCCTACCGACCTGGAAGAAAAAGCAAGATTAGCTTGTGAAAACTGCCCGGAATTTGCGATTGAAATTGCTGATTAAAATATTTATATCAGACAAGAACTAAAATTAAATTTCGCTGCCCAAAACCGAAACGGTAATACCGTTATTCTCGAGCCAATTCACTGCTGAATCTACATTTTCAGCTTCCCCGTCAATCTCACATATCACCCAACCTGAAGTATTGCTCACATGTGCACCCCTAATGTTAGGAGTAACACTAAATAGCGTAACTAGCTGAGCGACGATTGGTTGAGTAACCAAACTTTCAGGGTATTCCAACTTAACTCGTAACTTTACCAATTTCAATCTCCCAACACTGTAATTTTATCAAAATTTTATTAAATCTAACTTACTTACGATGAATTTGCTTCAATACCTAAGTATTCATTCGGCCCGTATAGCTCCAATTACTATTTTTAATCCCTTAGATATAGATCAAAACTAACGATCGGTTCCGATATAGTTTTTTGCTGTTCAAGATATCTTCCAGCTATATTTTAAACTGATTTCGCTATGCAAAACTTGACTAGGCAGCGAACGAATCCTTATTACCCAAATATCAGAATCGATATCGATTGCACCAGCAATAGATATATCCGATCTACCTAAATTTGGAAATATCTATTGTTACCTTTTTAAAACCTATTTCGGCAAATTTATTTTTAATTCCGGTCCTCAATTCAGGTTCGAGTACGATTCTCTTAAAATCCTGTTTTCGAAGCTCCAACTGTCCAATTTCATGACGATACCGTACTCTGAAGTCAATAAATCCAAAATTATCTAATAGCAATTCTGCCGATTCAACTTGCTTTAGCCGTCCCACGGTTACAGATGTACCTTTAGGAATCCTAGAAGACAAACAAGCCATCGCAGGCTTTGACCAAACCGGCAAATTGAATTTTTTTGCCAATTCTCTTACGTCATGTTTTGTAAAACCTGCCTCCACTAGCGGAAATATTCCTCCTCTGTCTTTAGCGGTCTTCTGCCCCGGTCTAAAATCGTTCAAATCATCCAGATGTATACCCAAAGCGATGCTGGATCCCGACTGTTGAGCGATAGGCTGCAGTGCATCAAAAAGCGAAGTTTTGCAGTGGGCACACCGATCAATATCATTTTTAACATATTCCGGATTTTTAATTTCATCGGTTTCAACTTCCATCCAATTCCAGCCCTGTGAAATCGCAAGTTCCTTGCATTTTTCAAATTCACTAGTAGCCAGCGAAGCTGAGTTAGCCGTAACGGCAACCACATTGTCGTTGCCTACAGCTTCAACTGCCGCTTGAACCAATAGAGCCGAATCAACGCCGCCGCTGAAGCCAACCACCAGCGGAGAGGCTTTTTTCAGGAGTGCAAGCAAATCTTTCTCTTTATTTAGGAGTGCATTCATTCCAACGGTTTAACCTAGTTAGTTCCTCTAAATCTTCTACAACAAATCCAAATATAAAATCACCAAAATCAGCATACTTTGCAGACGCTTCATCATAACGCATTGTATAAACGACTTCTTTTAAATCGGTCGGCGCTTTGGCAAATAACGTGACTCCCCATTCGTAATTATCGACACCGGTAGATCCTGTAACAAGCTGAACGACCCTGCCAGCAAATTTTCTACCTACGGCGCCGTGAGCTCTCATGAGCAGGTCTCTCGCCTCGTAATCCAATAGATACCAATTATGTGAGCCAGATCGTCGTTTCGACATAGGGTAAAAGCACCAGCTTGTAAAACCTTCGGGAGGCAAACTTGGATAAAGTCTTAAATCTTTCATAGGTTGCGGCATGCCTTGAGCATATTCACTGACCTCGGTGATTGATACGTATGTTAAAGTCAAGTCAAAGCCACATCTATTGAGACCTGACTGGAAAATTTTTAATGCCACAACATCTTTTGACAGTAACATAAAAACTGCTTGCGAAACCGAGCCGACCGTCGATACATAGACAATCTGTCCGTTATTTGAACAAAAATCATCGCAAATCTTACGCAGGCTGTCAGATTCAAAAACTCCGGTCTGTTTTACGCCAAGATGAACGACCATCAATCCGGGATCCGGACTCATTATTTTAAACACAACTAAAAGTCTAGGCTAAAAGGTGCGAACAAAACACAACATGTTTTTTCTCCAAATACAACTTCTAAAAGTTAAAGGCGTCCTAGGCTAATTTTTCTGGGACGCCCATAACTTGAAAAACTTATTTAGGTTAAGCAGTTGGTTTAATAATCGTCCATTCCGCCTGGCATAGCAGGTGCTGAGATTGGTTCCGGTTTATCAACAACTACCGCTTCAGTCGTCAGAAACAGTGCAGCAATTGAAGCCGCATTTTGAAGCGCGGATCGAGTAACTTTGGCGGCATCTATAACACCAGCTTTTACAAGATCTTCATATACTCCCGTCGCCGCATTTAAACCCTCGGCTGGAGAAGCAAGTTGCTTAACTTTATTTACCACTACACCGCCTTCAAGGCCGCAGTTTACAGCTATCTGCTTTAACGGTTCCTCAATGGCTTTAGCAACTATCTTAACTCCAGTTGCCTCGTCGCCTTCTACTTTAGATAACACATCGAGTATTGCTTGCTGGCTTCTAAGTAGTGCGACTCCACCTCCGGGAACCACACCTTCTTCGATCGCCGCTTTGGTGGTCGAGACCGCATCTTCGATACGATGCTTCTTCTCTTTAAGCTCGACTTCCGTAGCTGCACCTACTTTAAGGACGGCAACTCCGCCAGACAGTTTTGCGAGTCGTTCCTGCAATTTTTCCCGGTCGTAATCCGAATCGGTGTTTTCGATCTCAGCTTTTATCTGAGCTATGCGGCCCTTAACTTTATCTTCGGCACCCGCGCCTTCAACTATCGTGGTCTCATCTTTGGTAACCACAATCTTTCGTGCCTTACCGAGCAAGTCTAACGTAACGTTTTCCAGTTTCAATCCAACTTCTTCGGAGACAACCTGGCCCCCGGTCAGAATTGCCATATCTTCGAGCATAGCCTTTCGTCGATCTCCAAAACCGGGTGCTTTAATTGCCACCGACTTAAAAGCTCCTCGAATCTTGTTTACAACCAAAGTCGCCAAAGCTTCACCCTCAACATCTTCGGCAATTATCGCCAACGGCTTGGAAGCCTGCATAACTTTTTCCAACAACGGAAGAATATCTCTTATTGAGGCAATTTTGGACGACAGGAAGAGAATGTAGACATCCTCTAAGACGGTCTCCATGCGATCGGTATCGGTTGCAAAGTAAGGCGAGATATAACCCTTGTCAAATCTCATTCCTTCAACTAGATCCATCGTCATCCCAAAGGTATTCGATTCTTCGACTGTGATTACTCCGTCTTTACCGACCTTATCAATTGCTTCGGCAATTATTTGCCCAATTTCGGGATCGGCAGCTGATATGGAAGCCACTTGAGCTATCTGGGATTTGTCATCCGTCTTTACCGCTAAATCTTTAAGGGAATTTACTGCAGCTTCGGTAGCATATTCGATCCCCTTCTTGAGCGACATCGGGTTAGAACCAGCTGCGACATTCCTCAGCCCTTCTCTCACTAGAGCCCATGCCAATACTGTTGCCGTAGTTGTTCCGTCACCTGCAACATCATCGGTCTTCTTGGCTACCTCTTTTACTAATTCGGCTCCGACCTTTTCAAAAGGATCTTCTAAATCAATCTCTTTTGCGATGGATACACCGTCATTAGTAATCGTAGGAGCTCCCCACTTTTTCTCCAAAACCACATTTCTTCCTTTAGGCCCGAGAGTTACCCTGACCGCATCGGCCAAAACGTTCATACCCTTTTCCAATGACCTTCTGGCCTCTTCGTCAAACAATATTATCTTTGACACGTTTCCTCCAATTTTCTCTTAAATTACCTTTAATTTCATGTACTAACCGATCATAGCATAATTTAGCACTCTCAATATTAGAGTGCTAAATGTATTATATTTTGAAAAACTTGGCTTCAATACATTTTGAAAAAATAATGAAAAAGATTTAGTTCTTATCGGATTGAAATCTGTATGCCATTTGACGAGAAACCACCGCCGATCTCTTAGATGCAGCTCTGTACCAAAAATACCCCATAACTAAGGCAATCAATGCAATCAATACAATAATCTCAACGGCTTTACTTGTAGCAACAGATGACTGAACCGTAACAGAAACCTTTGGCAGTCCCGAATTAACGGCATAGTTTTTCTGCGCCAAGACTTCTTTGCTAAAGTCGACAAGACTAATCGAATTCGAACTCGACTCGCTGGCAACAAGATAAAAAACTCCGTTTATGTAAAAATCGGAAACGAATGAATAAACCGGTATCGTACCCGACGAAGTATCAATTTTATAGTTGACTGAAAAGACACATGACACACATTGACCGTCTGTCCTTTGACCAGAAGCTACCATATTTGATCCTTTGAAACCTTTAATGTAGTCCGTGAACTTTTCATCCAACCCGCCTAACGTAGGTTGGTCAGATGTGTAAACGCCTTCGATAACAAATAAATTGGTTCTATCGAGGGTTTGTGGCAGATTACCGTTGGGGGTAAAGGTTCTTATATATGCGTCTAAATTAGCCGGTACCGAATTCAAATTACCCGGCAAATCTATAAAGTTGGGAATTGGGAACAGGCTTCCTGAACTTATTGAGGAGTTTAAAGAAGAAACTGCAACAGGAAGGTAGCCATTTGATAGTCTCGGTACTATCATTACTGACAAAACAGGCTGATTTAAAGTTAAGCCGTAAGCCGGCGTCAAAGCAAGCCCGATAAAGGACATACACAAAAGCAGCCCGACAGAAAACAGTTTAATTGCCGTGATCTGCCACGATCTTCTTTTTGGAAATGTATTTACAAAAATCACGTCGACACTATCATTTTTACTAATATAAAATAATTTTTCATTCGCAAATTTAGAAAGAGTTCTTAAATCGTGCTAATAGAACATTGCATGTCAACTGCATGATGAAGAACATAAACTAATTTTATGATGCGTTTTTACGAGATATATAGCGACAGGCAAATTTATTCTTTCAACTTTATTTAAAACCGGATAGTCAACATGCATTATCAAACTTAGATAAGGCTATCGTAGATCGGTTATATTAAAATTTATATTCCTGTTACCCAATCCAATTCATACAAAATCAATTTTACAGTCAGTTCAAATCCTGTCGACTTATACGATCAAGCAGCTTGTCCTTCCCGCGTAAATTTTCAACCCTAAGAGCTACCCTCCAGCTACAGCAGGAACAACCGATATAACCTGACCGTCTTTAACCTCGGTTTCTAAACCGTCCATAAATCTCACATCTTCGTCGGCTAAAAATATATTTACGAACCTCCTAAGTTTTCCGTCTTCGTCGAAAACTCTTTCGCCAAAACCCGGATTGAGCGTATCTACTTCTTTTAAAACCTGACCTACGGTAGCACCTTCGGCCTCAATCTCTCCGACTCCGCCGGTGACAGACCTCAGCTGAGCCGGGATTCTAACTTTTATTGTCATTTCTACTCCTAATCATTTCCCTTAGTACTATGTGAGACTATACTCTTCTAAAAAAGAGCTTAATTTTGGCTCGATCGTCATGGTGGGTCCCACTGACGATTCCAGGGCTTCAACAGTTTTAAGGCCATGTCCAGTAATAAGCGCAACGACTGTTTCATCTTTTTGGATTACCCCAGATTCAACTAGCTTTACCAAGTTGGCGATTGTTACCCCTCCAGCGGTTTCGGTAAATATTCCTTCCGTTTTAGCCAAAAGCTTAATTCCATCGATAATTTCTGCATCTGTGGCAGATTCTATTGCTCCACCTGTTTTTCTTACAGTTTCCATAGCGTAAAAACCGTCGGCTGGATTCCCAATAGCCAGAGACTTAGCGATTGTATCCGGTTTGACTGGCTGCACAAAGTCAGCGTTGGATTTAAATGCGGTAGCTACCGGTGAACATCCTTCTGCCTGTGCACCGGATATTCGAACCGTTTTAACCGTATCTACCAACCCGACTGATTTAAGTTCTTCAAATCCTTTATGAACTTTCGTAAGTTGGGAACCCGATGCAATCGGCACGACAACATGATCTGGAAGTTCAAATCCCAACTGTTCGCTAACTTCAAAAGCTAAGGTCTTGGACCCTTCGGCATAATATGGTCGGACATTTACATTAACAAACGCCCAATCTGGAACTTCTGACGTAAGTTCTGCACAAAGCCGATTGACGTCGTCATAGTTGCCTTTTACGGCTATGAGATTTGATCCGTAAACGGCTGTCGTGACAATCTTAGCCTTCTCCAAATTGTAAGGTATAAAAATATACGCTTCCATACCCGCCCTGGCTGCATGAGCCGCTACCGAATTTGCCAAATTTCCCGTCGATGCACAGGCAGCAACCTTAAAACCAAGCTGTCTGGCCTTGGTAAGCGATACAGAAACAACCCGATCTTTAAAAGACCCAGTTGGGTTTCTCGTGTCGTCTTTTATAAACAGGTTTGAAATCCCCAACAAAGCACCCAATCGATCCGCCCTCACCAATGGGGTAAAACCGGCCCCTAAGTCAACGGGGGCAGCATCTTCTACCGGCAGTAGTTTTGAATATCGCCACATAGTGGCTGGCCCGCGCTTTATCTCTTCAATATTAATAGTTGATTTAATTTGCTCATAATCGTATTGCACTTCCAACGGCCCGAAGCAGTATTCACATACGTGAAGGGCTTCTGGTGCATAATGTCGAGAGCATTCTTTACATACGAGCTCTATTTTGTCAGACAAACAATCCTCCTCATCGCTCGGGCATTGGCACCATGTCTTATTGTCAGATTCAAATTAACCCGATAATTTTAAATTAAAACCAAAACATAAGCCTTGAGTTTCTTAAAATTACCTGTTATATCTATTTTTAAATCTGCATCAGTTTCACTGGTTGCCGCGGCTTCAAAGGGCCCGGTCCCTCAGCCGCTCTGGATGCGGTTCCATAATAGATTATAATACAATTTTTACCGACTCTATTCACTCCAACGTTAAGGATTTAAAAAAAATCTGGTATGTACTGCAATACCCATTGCATTTTAAATCCTTATATATTTACGGTTGCCTTATCATCACATAAAGAGCCGCAAACAAAACTACAAATGCCACCGATGAGCATATGATCATTGATTTAACATTTCGAACAAGATTTAAGAATCGATTTTCATCATTCAATTTAAAGTCTAAGGTCGCCAAAGCTCCCGACGTATTTTGAAGTTTTACTTCATCTTCAAAAGATTCGCTTGACTTACCAACTTGGAACATTTGAGTTGAAAGCGAATTTAAGTTTAGACACACTTTGTTCCATGGCCTAAGAACCCCAATCTCTATTAACAATACATTAATAATCCAGCACAAAGCACCGATATAGACCCAAAAAAAAGAGGATTTAAAATTTGACAGCACAACTATCACAACCCCGGTAATTGGCAGCAAATACGTGACTCTGCTCAGATATTTAGATTTAGACTTAAAAAAATTAAAGCTGCTTAAACTTAAACCGATTTTTTTTAATTCAAAATACAGTCTGCATGAGCTAACGGCCATTACTATCGGAAATGTAAGCGAAATAATTGCAGATGTTACGTGGATCAGTAGAAGTATGTCTCTTAAGTCATTTTTCATTGAAATTACAACAGCTCTTTATTTAACTCTCGATTGGCAACCGATTAACACTCCAGTGGCACAACGACAACAGCAACGATAACCAACCAAATTATGCAATTGGCCAAAATTGTCGTTCGAACAAAGCGTTAAAAATCGTAAAAGATTCGAAATCCTATAACGTTTTAATTCATATTAACCGAACCACGGTATTACATGTCATCGGGATTTTTACCACACCCGTAAAACATTAACTTTATTCTTTAATCAGGCAATCCCACTCTGCCACGCTTGAAAATATGGCAACTGCGGCATTTTAAAGATCCGCAAAGGATCAAAACGAAAAACCTTTAATAAAAAGGATCAAAACGAAAAACCTTTAATAATACTGTCTATTCTCACAACGGACCTTTACGAATATTTTTCAAGTTATCGAATCCCAATATTTAAAGCTAAAATATGTAAGAGAAACAGAATTTTTATTAAAAGCACTATTAAATGCTCAATATAGTATAAAAATTAAATATAAAGATTTTTAAAATGAAAAACGCGGCCAAATGACAACATCCAACCAACTCAGGCTTGACCCCCTCACCGGCAGATGGATTGCCGTAAGCACTAGTCGGGCAAACAGGCCGACCGCCTTTACCCCGCGAATGAAAATTACGAATTCTGATTCGGCTACATGCCCATTCTGTCCGGGCAACGAAGAAGAGACGCCCGCGGCTCTTGAAACTTACGGTGCCAACGGGAAATGGTTAATTAGAGTGCTTCCCAACCTTTATCCGGCCTTCGACGGAGACGAACCTTTCATAGTAAGCCATTTGGGCCCTGTCTTTACAGAAGCACCTTCGAGTGGAATTCACGAAGTATTGATACTATCCCCAAGTCACGCAGAAGATTTCGGTCAGATATCTGACGAACAGTGCTCACTTGTTATGTCAGCCATAAGAGACAGGACCGAAGAGCACTGTACTACTCCAGGACTCAGATATACACAAGCAATTATCAATCACGGAAGAGAAGCGGGTGCCTCTATCGAGCACCCTCATGCACAACTGCTCGGCATCCCTTTTGTTCCCAGGGAGTTGGCTGACGAACAAGCTGGTTTTGCCAGATTCGCCGGGGGTTGCCTTCTTTGCACCACACTTGATGCCGAAAATCGAGCCAAGCACAGGATAGTTAGTTCCAATGAGTATTCTGCGGTAATAAGCCCTTACTGGGCAGGGCATCCTTACGAAATGCTAATTATCCCCAAAAAACACGGCCAACACATGCATAAATCAAATCAGGTTTCGCTTTATGAAATTGGCCTCAGCATTAAAGATGCGATTTTAAGACTTATTAATCTCCTAGGAGACGTAAGTTACAACCTTGTTTTTCATTCGGCACCATATCGAGCATCGGGTACATATCATTGGCATATCCACTTAATTCCAAAACTTACAACTCGAGCAGGATTTGAATTGGGCACTGGTGTTATGATAAATATTGTTTCTCCGGAGTCTGCAGCCGAACAACTTCGCGAAGCCAAAAGCCAATGACTTCAACCATTTGACGCGTTGGTAATCAAATATCAGATGCAGAATACAGTACCGCGCCTCATGTCGACGTAGCGGAAACTAAAGCTAATGGCCTACACTCGGTTTTATTTCCAGCTTAAATGAATAGCTTGAGCGGCGAAAATTAAAATTTGACAAAGATATTTTGGCTCAAATTATGTTCTGATTGAAATTTTTTTAAAGAGCAACCCCGATGATAGTAATAATTTTAATATTCCATCCTTTTTCTCTTTGGCCTGCAAAAGTTACACGAAATCGGAAACTTAATTAGCTGCAGCCAAAAGACATCTATATGCGGTAGTCACTATTTTGTTAACGACTTCTCGGTCTCTTGGAACAATATCATGCGCTTCAATTTGTTCCATATAGCCGTCAATTAAAGCTTCGCTATTCAATTTAAGCCAAGCATTTGAAAGTATCGTAATTTTTTGCGTATCTGATTCCAGTTGCATCGACACTTGCTCGTCTATCACGCGTTTAACTTGTGCCAAAAGTTGGGCAATATTAACAAGCGGTGTTACCCTGATTTCGAAATTATCCTGACCAAAATCAACCAAGCACCACCCCATGTCGGTTCTGTAAATAATATCCAGATATAGCGAATTATAAATACGTATTGCCAAGCCAAAGTCCTCAAACGATCCGATTGTCTTGAGATCTTCCTTAACTGACTTAGCTTCCTTCGACGCATCTCTCTTGATCATCAGGCCGCAAACCTCAGTGAGATTTTCGGAAGTCTCTGGAGTCGAATGATACTTTTGTTCCAACAAAATATGCAGTTTTGCGAGCATTTCACCTAGCCTTCTGAACTCTTCAGAAAGATCTGCCCCGGCATTTGTAGGATCCCCTCTGTAATCAAACAAATCCCTCAAAGACACGTTTACCATCGCCTCCAAGGTTATGGCCGCCTCGAAATTCTCAATTACCAATCCAACCAAGTTTCTGCCAACCATATATCTGGCCAATGGCGCCGCCAAATGGTTAAAACCGGAAACTTCAAGCTTTTCAAGAACATCCACTCCTGCGTTAGGCGAATCGACACAATATTTGTAAAAACAGATCCTAAATTTTGAATCAATGACATAAATTTGACAACGGTCGGCCGAATCAGTCACTCTCCTAATGGTTACAAAATCTTTTGTGGCAAGTTCATCGTCAAGTTGAAATGTCAAATTTATTGATTCAAATAGTTTGCGTATAAGCAGGTCGGATTCGTAACAATCCAAAACGGAGTATACCCCATTTTCTGAGGTGAATATCTGTGAACTTACCGTATCAAATTCAACTTTTGGTATGTCTTCAGTTTTAATAACCCCCAACGGCCAGAAAAAATTTACTTGACCCGAAGGCGCTGAATCGTCTTTTCGAAGCTGAAATAAACTTTTATTATCATCTTTAAAATTTAAAAACTTTCTAAAAACCTCTTCAGACCCGTTTATAGTTCCAGATATCAATATAATTTCAATTTGGATGTCATTTTGGACGGGAAAGTATTTTGACTTAAAGCTTGTTAAATCAATTGAAATTTCGTCATGAGAACCGATTTGTTCAAAAATCCACCCTTTAAAATTTTCAAGTAATTCTGTTTTGGATTTTGAATTAAGCCGTGTCATGGATCCTATAGTATTTCATTCAAATCTGGTCGCTGATCTCAAACCAATAATATCCGTGCGGACCCAAAGTTAGCCTATACGAACCGTCGGTTACCATAGGGAAAATAACCCTTCCGTTAAGCTCGACCAATTTTGCTCCCTTATGTTTACTTAGATCCAGTTCTGCGGGTTGTGGAAATCTTGAAAGATTATAAACGCATAGTACCTTATTGACACTTACCGGATCTTCACCTTCCATCCTACCAACTTCAATACGGCTGTCATTTTCGGTTTGAGTTTCTGGATTCATTTCATTTTCAAAAAATCTGACAAATGCAAATACCGAAGGATTGTCGTCGTGTAAAACTTCAATTTTGCCCGTACCAAAAACTTCATAATTACTTCTGACTGAAATAAGTTTTTTTATCCACAACAAAAATGATCCAGGGTTTTTAAACTGAGACTCCACATTGACTGCAGGATACCCATAGACTGAATCCATCAACGGCGGCAAATAAAGTTGTTCAAAGTTTGCCAACGAAAATCCCCCGTTTCTGTCTGGTGTCCATTGCATCGGCGTTCTCACAGAATCACGATCTTTAAGGTATATGTTATCTCCCATCATAATTTCATCCCCATAATACAAAATTGGGCTGCCTGGCAATGAGAACAAAAGGGCATATAGTAGCTCGGCAATTGATCGAGAGTTATCAACCAATGGAGCCAATCTTCTGGCAATACCCATATGGCGCTTCATTCTTGAATCTTTAGCGTATTCGGAAAACATATAGTCACGCTCTTCGTCGCTTACCTGCTCCAAGGTAAGTTCGTCGTGATTTCTTAAGAACAACCCCCATTGGCTGTTGTTTGGTATATCTGGAGTCAGCGACAGTATCTCTGTAATAGGGAGCCTCTGTTCTCGTCTTATTGCCATAAACATTCTGGGCATTAGCGGAAAATGAAAACACATGTGACATTCGTCGTCATTACCAAAATAGTCCACTAAGTCTGCTGGCCACTGATTTATTTCTGCTAACAACACCCTGTTGGGATACCTGCTGTCAATCTCTTTTCGTAGTAATTTCAAAAAATCATGAGTTGCGGGTAGATTTTCGCAGTTTGTATTTTCCTCCTGAAACAAGTAAGGTACCGCATCCAATCTAAAACCGTCCAGACCGAGATCGAGCCATTTCTTAACGGCGGCAAGCATCGCATCTTTTACCTCCTGATTGTCATAGTTCAAATCAGGCTGATGGGAATAAAAACGATGCCAGTAATATTGCTGCCTAACGTGATCCCACGCCCAGTTGGAATTCTCGGCATCTGTAAAGATTATTCGAGCACCTTTGTACATTGAATCATCGTCTCTCCAAATATACCAGTCAGCTTTGGGGTTGTCCTTTGAAGATCGAGATTCCAAAAACCAGGGGTGCTGATCACTCGAATGGTTCATGACCAAATCTGATATGACTCTGATTCCTAACGAATGTGCCTTATCGATAAGATCGATCAGATCTCCTTCGGTACCATACGAAGGGTCTACATTTTCAAAATCAGCAATGTCATACCCACCATCTTTCATGGGAGAACCATAAAAAGGCAATAACCAAATGCAATCAATCCCCAGCCAAGCCAAATAGTCCAGCTTTGCGGTCACGCCGTTCAAATCACCAAAACCGTCATTATTGCTGTCGTAGAAGCCCCGCGAGAAGACCTCATAAAATACTGCCTTTTTATACCACAACGGATCATCTTTAAGTGATTTTGACACGGTTTCCTTATTCAGAGTCCTACAACAAACTAGCCCAAATTAACTTACAAGCCCTTAACTATCATAGTAAACAGCGTTTCAGCCGCTCCCGCTATGTCATCGCTGCCTTCTATGATTGACTTTATCAAATCCGAACCTTCGACCGAATCGACATAAGTGGTGGCTCTATTTAAAATGTTTTCATTCACCAACGACAACAGCTCATTCTTTGTTCGACTGAAAACCTTTTGATTTAGAATACCCGAATCGACTAGATATTGACGGTGGCGGAGGATTTCGTCCAGCAAATCCTGCACTCCCGTACCGTCTGTTCCTATAGTCTGACAAATCGGAGGTAACCACGCCATTGACTGAGACAGCTCCAACATTGACTTTAGATCACGAGCAGTTTCCTGAGCTCCAGGTCGATCGGCTTTGTTGATCACAAAAATGTCGGCGATCTCCATTAATCCAGCTTTGTTTGCCTGTACAGAATCTCCCCAGCCAGGGTTAACGACAACCACGGTTGTGTCAGCTTGACCGACTATCTCAACTTCAACCTGACCGACTCCCACGGTTTCAACCACTATAAAATCAAACCCCAACGAGCTCATTAGCTTTACCACTTCAGGAACCGCTGCAGACAGCCCTCCCAGCTGACCCCGTGTGGCTAAAGACCTAATGTAGACACCAGAATCCATAGCGTGCTCACCCATGCGTATCCTGTCTCCCAATATCGCACCTCCAGTGAAAGGAGAGGAAGGATCTATTGCTATTACTGCAACGGTTTTATCACTTTTACGAATCGATCCGATAAGTTGTGACGTTAACGTAGATTTTCCGGCTCCCGGTGATCCCGTAATACCGACCAAAATTGTGTTTGAGTCAAATTTTAATATTGCTTTATTGGCTTCGGCGGTTTTAAAATACCCTGACTCAATCATCGTTACAAGTCGACCCAGTGATCTTCGATCACCGGCTTTGGCCTTCATAAAAAGTTCGTCTGCGTTAAATCTGCTTTCGGCCACTACCTAAATCCTTTAATGTCCTTTGCGGTACATGAATAATTATTCACGTACCGTACCTAAATTTTCAACCCAATCGTTAAAAAAATATATCTTATATTACCGATTCTTTTGTCGTTACAATCGTTTAAAGCAATTTGGTTTAAAGCAATTTGAAAGTGAGTTGCCAAATTTAATTGCAATAGCGATATCAACTACTACCATCAACGACGCTAAATGGTATAGCGCTGGCATTCTTATTAATCTGTTTTACCGCTAAATTTCACCGCGAATTTATATATTAGCGCACCGAATACATCGACTATGTCCCAAAACATATTGCTTAGACAAATAATTTAACTCAACAATTTTGTTAAAAAATTGCTTACAATATTTTACATTAACCCGCGGCGGCCATAATTTTTAGAAAGACTAAAAGACTAAGAACACGACCAATCGGGCATATTATGAAGACCTAACAAAACGAATGTCGCCCCCTATTGAGCTAAATTTTTCACCAATATTTTCATAACCGCGCAAAATATGATCTACCTTTTCAATGCGTGTAGTTCCTTTGGCAGACATGCCGGCAATTATTAAACAAGCCCCAGCTCTAATGTCGTATGCTACGACTGTTGCCGCTTTTAATCTCGACTTACCCGTAATTCCGAGATGATGTCCGTCGGTCATAATTTCAGCACCCATTTTTAACAACTCTTCAATATATCTGAATCTTCCGATGAAGATATTTTCACTCACCATGGATGTGCCTTGTGCCACTGATAACATTGCGACAAGAGTAGGTTTGTAGTCAGTGGCTATACCTGGATACGGCAAGGTGGATAGATTAACCGCCTTGGGTCGATGTTTCATAGAAACCAATAAACCATCACCGGTTGGAATAATTTCAAGCCCTGATGATTTTAATTTATAAATTAAATTGTCCAAATACGTATATTGAATTCCATGAAGATAGACATTGCCACCGCAAGCCCCGACGGCGCACATATAGGTTGCCGCTTCAACTCGGTCTCCTATTACGAAATGTTCTTTGTTAGAAGGGGTCAAAGACTCAACCCCTCGGACTAAGAGTCGCGAAGTTCCAAGCCCTTCGATGTTCGCACCAAGAGAAATCAAAAATTGGCATAGGTCCACTACCTCTGGTTCTCTTGCCGCATTTTCAATTATCGTCTCGCCTTTTGCCAATACCGATGCCATTATTAGGTTGTCGGTGGCCGTATGTGAAGGATACTCCAGAACGATCCTCTTGCCGATCAAACCTTTCTTATCGGGGACATAGCTTATGGTCCCTTTTTCAAGAACGACTGGTGCATTAAGTTCATTTAATCCCCTTAAATGAATATCTATCGGACGTTCGCCAAAATCATCTCCTCCGGGAAACGGAAGATCGAATTCAGATTTGTGTGCCAATAGCGGGCCCAACAAAGTTATGGAGGCTCGCATTTTTTCTATTAATTTTGAATCAAACTCAAAATTAATTTGTTCGGGTACGCTGACCTCTAAAACTTTACTTTTACGATTAAAATTTCCCTTGATCCCCAATTGCTTAAGAATTTTGAGCATATCCAAAACATCGGTAATATTGGGGCAATTTGCTATCCTATGTGTACCTGGGCACAACAAAGTAGCCGCCATCAACTTCAAAACAGAATTTTTGGCACCCTGAATATCGACCTGGCCTTTTAAGTCAAAAGATTCATTTATTTCAAAAATTTCCACATTGCCTCTCTTAATCTGATAATCTCACTTTAGTGATAAATCAACAACCTGATAGAAATTTAGCACTTGAATTGGTACGCGTTACCGAGGCGGCCGCCTTGGCGGCAAGTCGTTGGATGGGGCGCGGAGACAAAAATGGTGCTGACGGCGCTGCAGTAAACGCCATGCGAGTAGTATTGTCATCGGTTTCGATGGACGGAATCGTAGTTATTGGAGAAGGTGAAAAAGATGCCGCCCCGATGCTGTTTAATGGGGAATCTATAGGAAACGGCGAACAACCGGAAACCGATATCGCCGTTGATCCAATAGATGGAACAACTTTAACTTCGTTGGGAAGAGGAGGAGCCTTGTCGGTCATCGCTGTCTCCGAACGAGGTACAATGTTTAATCCGGGCCCGTGTGTATATATGGAAAAAATTGCGGTATGCAAGTCCGCCGCCGGGAAAATAGATATTAATGCCCCCATCGCTTACAACATCGAACAGGTTGCCAAGGCAAAGGGAGTTCCAGTCAGGGACGTTACGGCAGTAATACTAGACAGACCCAGACATCAGAACATAATTTCCGAAGTTAGGAATACAGGCGCCAGAATCAGCCTAATATCTGACGGAGACGTTGCAGCAGCTATTGAGGCTGCTCTTCCAGAAAGCGGTATCGACATATTGCTGGGAATAGGAGGAACGCCCGAAGGCGTGATCGCTGGAGCGGCACTCAAATGCATCGACGGAGAAATTCAAGCTAAACTTTGGCCCAGAAACGAAGACGAAAAACGAGCTGCGCTAGACGAAGGCTATAACTTAGATCAGGTTCTTACCACTGACGATTTGGTTAAAGGTAATAACTGTTTTTTTGCGGCTACGGGCATAACCGACGGCGATTTGCTTAAAGGAGTCAATTTTTCACCGAATGGTGCTATGACTCACTCATTGGTGATGAGGTCGAAATCTGGCACCATGAGATACATCATGGCAACGCATTCTTTGGGAAAGCTTAAGGAATTTTCTTCTATCAAATTTGACTGAAGATAATTTCACATCAAACAGATCATATAGTTCCACCCAAAATACGCTACCGAATACTTAAAACATTTTATCATGACGCTTTAGTCACATAACATAAATCTCGACCATGAGATTAGACCTCGGTATTGCGCCTTAGCAAAATTTTGGTCCGACGAAATTGTAAATTAGCCCTACTAATTATCCCGATTGAACCAAATAAAATTTGCGACTTTCCAACTTGAAGTTATTGACGTCCTCACATATATAGCAACGCGAAGTAGCCAGACAAAACTGTATAGTTTATGATTTTAACGAACACCAGCTTTCGTCACGTTTATTCACCATATCTACAACTTGACAACTCCGTTAACGACACTTTGCAAATCCGTTTCCCGTGTAACTTTGAACCAATTGGCCGACAGCTTGACGCAAGTACTATCTCTTTAGCGAAAAATAGGTTTTGACGCAGATATAAAGATTCCCGTCAACCTTAAAGATTCCCAAGCCGGTTATATTAGTTAATTTTACAACCTACATCAATTTTTTTAACTAATCATGCAGCCGTTATTCAGCTACAATGTAGATATCACGCCAATTTAGCGAAGTAAACAAAAAACCGTAACGAACTATTTAAAACTTTAAGGATTTTAAGATGATAAAAACATCAATAGCAGAAGCATTAACTGACATCTTTGGAATCAATAATGTGCTAACCGAAGAGATCGCTCCGGAATTAACACATGATGAGTCCTTGACCGCCGATTACAACAAGCCGGTCGCTGTGGTTTATCCCACGGCAGAGAGTCAGCTTATTGACCTGGTTCGGCTTGCAAAGATACACAACTTAGCATTGATACCTAGGGGATCTGGATCAGGCATGAGCGGTGCTTGCAATGCTTCAGAAAACTCTATTATAGTGAGTTTTGCCAAAATGAATAAGATTTTAGAAATCGATTTGGAAAATCACGTTGCAGTTATTGAACCTGGAGTAACCCTTATGCAACTAAATGAGGAGCTGTTGGGACATTCTCTTATCTATCCGGTCCAGCCTGGTGAATCCAGTGCAACAATCGGCGGAAATGCCGCCACAAATGCTGGCGGCATGAAGGCAATTAGATACGGCGTAACACGTCACCACATACTCGGCCTTCACGTTATTTTAGAAAACGGAGATAAGTTGACAACGGGAGGTAAATTTGTTAAGTCATCGACCGGCTATGACTTAACTCAGCTATTTATCGGATCCGAGGGGACTCTGGGGCTGATAAGTCAGCTAACTCTAAAACTCTCCGTTAAATATTCAAACTCGGTGACCGTGCTTTCGCCGTTTTCAACTCTTCAAAACTTAACCGAAGCAATTCCCAAGATAGTTAACACTGGGGTCATGCCTTCCATCCTAGAATACCTGGACTTTCTTGCAATAGATGCCACCACAAGATCTGCGGGAATTGATTTGGGGATACCCGAAGCGGTAAAATCGCAAGCCCAGGCGTACCTGCTTATTGTTTTGGAAGGTAGCGACCCAAAGCGCCTCGACGAAGACCTTGCAGTTATAGGAGAGATTTTAGAGTCTTCTGAGGCTTTGGATATATATTCTCTGCCAGCATCATCGGGCACGGCCATCGTGGACGCAAGAGAGAAAGCATTTTGGGTAGCTAAAGCGCTAAATGCCAATGACATAGTCGATGTAGTGGTCCCGCGATCAAAGATGGCGTCATACTTAAACACAGTTGCTGAGATCGCACAAAACTCAGAATCGCTAATCGCTGGCTGTGGGCATGTGGGCGACGGGAACGTACACCTATCAGTATTCCAAAACGAACCTTCAAAACTTCACGAAGTTATGTTTCAAATCTTAAAGGCAGGTACCGATTTGGGAGGAGCTATTTCCGGTGAACACGGTATCGGCACAGAAAAATTGCCTTATTTTGCAAAATTAGAAAACGAAGTAAAGTTACGAATTCAAAAACAAATCAAAGTTACCTTGGATCCTTCTAATTTATTCAATCCGGGTCATTTAATTCCGGAACTTTGATTTATATCGGGATGTTTGTATAAAATTGATTCGGTAACTGGATAGTTTAAATCAAGGAGAATTGCATGAACGGTGCGCTAGCTTTAATCGAAACGTTGTTGGGTTCGGGAATCGACACATGCTTTATGAACCCCGGCACCTCTGAAATGCACTTCGTCGCTTCGTTAGATTCTGCTCCTAACATCAAAAGCGTGTTGTGCCTATTTGAAGGCGTAGCTACTGGAGCTGCTGACGGTTACTACCGAATAGCCAAGAAACCCGCTGCCACACTATTGCATCTAGGACCTGGTTTGGGCAATGGAATTGCCAATCTGCATAATGCCAGACGAGCATTCAGCGCCGTGGTAAATATCGTCGGAGACCATGCCACATACCATCATGGTTTTGATGCCCCGTTAGAATCTGACGTTCGCGGACTGGCTTTACCGGTTTCTAAATTTTTTAAATCTTCTGAAAGTGTCGATGATCTTTGCATCGACGTTGCTTCTGGCATTACAGCTTCAATGACTTACCCGCGCGGCGTTGCCACTGTAGTTTTACCGGCAGACCTTGCCTGGACTGAAGGTGCAATGTCTACGACCGCTCAAAACTTCACACCCAAGACACCGCAAGATGCAAATATTATAGACGAAGTTGCCAAGATAATTGCAAGCGGAAAATCGACCGCTATGTTACTTGGCAACAATGCACTTACCAAAGACGGCATACTTTTAGCGACTAAAATCTGCGAAGGTACATCGGTTAAATTGTTTGCAGAAACTTTTCCCCCCGTAATCGAACGCGGACACGGGGTACTGCCCATAGATCGCCTGAGCTACCTAGCCGAATTTTCTCAAATGCAGTTAGCGGGCATTGAACATTTGATATTGGTTGAAGCCAAATCTCCGGTCTCCTTTTTCGCCTATCCAAATGTACCCAGCAGTTTAATTCCAACTAATTGTGAAGTCATTGAACTTAGCGATCACACCGTAGATTCAATCGCAACTCTGGAATTCCTTGCAGACAGACTAAACGTAACCAGTAATTTAGAATCTGCGACTGCGAGCGATAAAAAACCGGAAGATACCTCGGGTTTGACCGGCGATCTAAATTCGCAAAAGCTAGCCCTCATTATCGGTGACCTTCTACCTGAAAATGCAATTGTATCAGACGAATCCAATACCGCAGGAATTCATCTTTCAAAGGCCACGGATAATTCCGCTTTTCACAAATGGATGTGCTTAACTGGTGGTTCCATAGGTCAAGGAATGCCATTGGCAACTGGTGCCGCCATTGCGGCACCGAATCAAAAAATCATAAATATTCAAGCCGACGGATCCGCCATGTACACCATCCAGTCTCTATGGACTCAAGCCAGAGAAAACCTCGACGTTATTACGGTCATTTTGGATAATCAGAGATATGCCATACTGGAAATGGAGCTGTCCAGAGTTGGGGCGACTCACGGGGGTAAAGTCGCGTCATCGATGCTTGACATTTCAAATCCCAGTATTGATTTTGTTTCAATTGCTAAAAGCTTTAATGTTGAAGCTTTTAGGGCAGAAACCGCAGAAGAGTTCAGAAGTGCCTTCCTAAAGTGTCTGTCTATCGAAGGACCGACTTTAATTCACGCAATTTTGCCAATTGGATTAGGCATGTAAAATACCTAACCGATATCCCAATAAGATACATAAATAAACAATGATTAAGGCATAAATACGGGACTCCAGGCATAAGTGTGGGTAAATTTTAGGGATCTGGAGGTCGTTTACATTCATGTGGTAATACATGTTCAATGGGCCCTAGAGCTAACATAATCAGTCCAAGTGCTGCGTTAGCACTGTGGA
>JAJZNL010000030.1 GCA_021852345.1 Actinomycetes bacterium | reverse complement strand
AAACTATTAGAAAACATAAAGCTGGCATACTGGCTGCGATAAAACTTGGAATTAATAATGCGACACATGAAGGATTAAATCGTAGAGTCAGATTAATTATTAATCGAGCCTATGGTTTCCACAGTGCCAATGCAGCACTTGGACTGATTATGTTAGCTCTTGGCCCCATTGAACATGTATTACCACATGAATGTAAACGACCTCCAGATCCCTAAAATTTACCCACAGTTATGCCTGGAGTCCCTTAAGTAATTTCTTTGTTAGCTTCATAGTATTGCGTGAGATCCATTTTAAAGTGTAACTGTCTGGCAATACAAAAGCAACTATCGGAGTATGTGTAGATTTGGAAATAGCGATAACGCATACCGTCGCCACTATCGTATAGCCGATCAAGCTCGATATAGCAGCACCGACAATTCCAAATAGATGAAGTAAAATTATAAGTGATATTACGGTAGTAATTGCTCCAATGGACTCTGCAACCAAAACAACCGTCGGTCTCCCTAAACCTCTTAAGCTTTCTTCTGCAATACCTGCCCATGCCAATATTACGCCAGACGGAACTAAAAATAATGCCGGAGCAATAGAATTTCTAAAATCATTTCCAAATACTATTGGTATAGCTATTGGAGCAATTAGGGTCAAAATCGCACCTACAATCGACCCTACTAACAAACCTCCTTGTAATCCCGTTTTCAAAAAGCGAATATCATGCTTGTCTTTATCTGCTGAAATTTTAGGGAACATTATAGACCCAACCCCCGATATTATTGGTGAAATTCCACCGCTCCATGCCACGGCTACAACATAATATCCAAGGTATTTTGCCGGCAATAACGCAATTATGAAAAATTGATCAAGTCTCAAATTTAGCGTTTGAGGAATTGAAGTCATTACCGAAGGTATGCCAAATTTAATCAATTTGCCAATATATTTTAGTTCCACTCTTGCTCTGCCGTTTATTCTTTTATAAACAATTGATATTAGTAGGATTCCGCTTATTGCATTAATGATCAAAAAAGTTCTTGATAGATCTATCGGTTGCTTTAAATTGAACGCCATGAATCCGGCTACAACCAAAAGCCATAAAGTCGATGGCACAATGCGAAGTATATTCCACAATTTAAACGACTGGATTCCACGCAGTGCGCCATGCGGAAGTCCAAATAATGCATAGATGAACGTAACGACTAAAAATACTCTTGCAGCATCAATTATCGAATTACTTTGAGAATGAAGGAATATTGGCAGCACGAACCATCCTATGATAAACATGACGATTGACGACGAAAATGCCAGCAATTCTGCAGTTAATACATATTGGAGACCGTTTTCACTATCTCTTGACAACAAATATACGAGAGCCTCAGGAAGACCCAATTGCGCAAAGCTTGCTAATATTAACGACCACGTTTGAATAGCGGCTAGCTGCCCCTCGCCAATTGGCCCAAGCAATCGTGGGGTCAATATGCCAGTAGCTATGCCCAAGAATGTTATGAAAATATTTGTTGCTGTCGTAATTTTAAGGGTACTGAAAGTATCAGAATTTTCCTTCATATATTAATATGCCTCAAATTTATTCGCACTTTGTATTAAAGTTTCCAATTAACAAAATAATAAAACATAAAATACGACACTAACTACTTAATACTTGTCCTCTTAAAATTTATTGCGATGCGTGAAACAACAAAATTGTTTAATTTAAACAAATTCTGAGGCTAACGAGCTTGCTGTAGATTTCCTTTATCTTTGCATCCTTTGAAAACTAGCTTACTATTTTCATTTGAATTTTTTAACTTAACTGTTTAAATATCTAGAGATCAGTAATGTTATTTTTTACCTACTTTCACTGTTACGCAAGGTTATATTTGGGTATTCTCCCAAATATTTGATTGACATTTTAAAAATAACAGAATCTAAACTTTAATCCTAACTATTCGTTGTATATATATTTTGATTCCATTGTACCCTATTAATTAGAATTCGTGAAGTAGACGCAATCGCAATAAATAAGTTGCTTTAAATACTTTAAATCGATCAAAGCTAAGATATTGTAGTTAGTAATCGTATAAAATATTTAAGCGATTAACAAGCTTGTGGGCAAATTGTGTTAAATGACTTTTCGTAATGAATCCAAGGGAATATATGAAAATATCTAAACTTGGGATTGTTGTTACTCACCCCATACAGTATCAAGCACCCCTTTACCGATATTTAGAAGCCCATAGTTCCATTAAGCCCTTTGTTTTATTTCTAACACGGCACGGAGTTGATGAATCTTTCGACCCTGGGTTTGGTCGAAGTGTCAAATACGATATACCTTTACTGGAAGGTTATGACTATAAATTTTTACGTAATATAAGCCCCAAAAAGTCACCAAGTACGATTATTGGAGCTATCAATCCAAGTTTAATTAGTGAAATTCGAAAACATTCCTTTGATGCAGTATTGTTCCATGGGTGGTACAGCATTTCAAACTGGTTGGGATTTACTACTTCGAGATTATCTCACATTCCGTATATATTGCGCGGAGAAACCAAACCAGACCAGAATGAAAAAACCAGTCCAAAGCTTGTTTTAAAACATAAAGCAATTAGTCCAATTGTACGCAATGCTGCGGCATGTCTTGCTATCGGATCGCTCAACCATCAATTTTATATTGACTACGGAGTACCACCTTCAAACATATTTAAAGCGCCATATTCTATCGATACTGACAGATTTGAACAGGCTGGAAATAAAGGCAGAAAAGAAAGGACGGAGCGCCTATTAAGCATAGGTTTAAATCCAGAATTGCCAACGATAATCTATGCCGCAAAACTTCAACCGTGGAAAAGGCCTATTGACTTAATTAAAGCAGTTGATCAGTTGGATTATTCGGTTAACTTAATAATAATCGGTGATGGAGTTCTAACGTCAGAAATTACTGAATTGGCTTACGATCGACAATGGATGAAAGTTCTTGGATTCGTTAACCAGTCTGAAATTGGCGAATGGTTTGGAGTAGCTGATATTTTCGTGCTACCGTCTGAGCATGAACCGTGGGGATTAGTAGTCAATGAAGCGATGTCAGCGGGTGCCATACCTATTGTGTCCGACAAAGCAGGGTGTGGACCCGATTTAGTAACCACTGATACAGGGTACAGATACGAGACTGGAAACATTGGAGCGCTAGCTATGGCCATAAAAAATGCAATCGCAGACGGCACAAATGCTGACAAGCGATTTCTTTGTCAACTTAAATCTAGGGAATACAGCATTTCAGCTACTGCTAATGGTATTGAGTTGGCGATGACATACATAACTGGGAAATAAATGAATTCAAAACAAGCATTAGTAATTGGAGAAAATGCTTTTTGTGGTTTGAGAAACTCCATCATTTCAGCTTTAAATCAAATAAATTGGGAAATTGACACAGTTGACTTGCCCCCACTAAAACCGTGGTACTTAGGATCTTTGGCATTTCGAATACCTCAATTATCACTACTGTATCGCGAGCAACTAATCAAAACAATCAATTCATTACCGAAACATTTTAATTATAAATTTGTCTTAGTTGTCAAAGGTCCTTTTATAAATAGCAGGGTGATAAAAATTATTCGACAGAAAACTTCCGCTCCAGTCATCTGTTGGAATCCTGACAGCCCCTTTGATCAAGCTATGTCAAATCGTGGAGCAGGAATGAACCGAGTAATCGGCTTATATGATGCATATATTACATGGGCAGATGATGTTGCAGAACAAATCAGCCGATATAACCAAAACGTTGGAGTAATTCCTTTCGCATGGGATCCTCAAATCCACAATTATAGCTCTGGCAAAGGAATAGCTAGAGATCGTATCGTGTTCGTAGGAACTGGCACTGACATAAGAATTAAACTTTTTTCACGATTAGCACACTTAAACCCACTTATTTTTGGGAATAATTGGCCGAAAATAAGTGGGATCGAAATACTCCCTGCAGTATATGGAAAAGAAATGTCTTCGATAATCGCCGAAGCTAAGTGGACTTTAAACATTTTAAACATCCAGAATAGAAGATCTCATAATATGCGAACATTTGAGATCCCCGGTATAGGTGGAAATCAAGTTACTTTAAGTACCAATGACCACACCAAATACTTAGGCGAAGATTCGAGAACAATTTTGTATAGTTCGGAATTGGATCTTGAAGATATACTTTTATCAGATCCGACTAAGTTGAGGCCAAGACAACTAAATATATTATTAGATCACACTTATGTGGATAGAGTTAAACGGTTAGTTGAGTTTCTGAGAGTGGACGACTGAGAATAATAATTCTTACGATAAAGTTAATTAACTAAATAATTAGGAGCTTCACGATGATTCGACTAAGGATTAACATTGTAGGGCCAAGAGTTGGATTTGCATTGCAATATTTATGAGCTTGGCTCATAGTTAACCTGACACTACGATTTAATCGCTCGTAGTTCTAATTATTGATTTCAAGTTTTATTGAAGTCAATAATACGGCGTTGAATTTCGTTTCGGCAAGTTTAAGGAATCGCTTTTAAATTTAGCTGCATATCCTTTTTCTTTCTTATTTCCAATATTTATTTTTCCTTTATTTCAACAAGTGTGACATGTACGGAAATCGAAGCAAGTCCATGATATCGACATAATGTCGATTTGGCATAGTATGTAATAGTAATAGTGGCTTACATTACTAATGATGCGATGACGACAAGCCTAGAGGTTCTGTAACAAGATTAAGAGTCCTTGCCAATAATAAATAGTAGATTTGGATAGATCACTTTTCGCATTCCTTCTGTTCCAAGTGGTATTTTTTGAATTTTTAAAATCTTTCCGCCGAGTTTAGGTATCTCTATGTTTAAATTGGGAAAATTAAAACCAGCTTTAAATCCGGTGTATTCTCGATGTTTAAATCTTTTTATACCTAAGAGTTTTCCAGTGTTAATTAAGATAAAGTTCAATGTCGGTTCAATTTTTCTGAATAGAGATTTTTCATTGGGAATTGAGAGTAGCAGAACCCCTTTGTCATCTAAGCATCTCAGCATTTCAGATAATGTATCTAACGGTTTGGCAATATATTCATAAACGCCTATAGCCGTGATTAACACGAAACTCTTATCTTCAAATTCTCTTAAACTGTGCTCGTCGGCATTGATAATGGTTACATGATCTGAAATATAGCAACCGCCATTGTCCGTAACAATATCAGCTAGCAGTTTTTCGTTGTCCTTAAACGACTTTAGCATAGCCTCCGATTGATCCATTAAAATTACTTCATCAACGAATTCAGTTGCAACTGCTCCGAATATTCCCGGCCCGCAACCAAAATCTAATGCTCTGGTTGGATTTTTGAGCCGAGATCCGTTTTCAAGAAAAAATGATTTTATTTCACCACTAACGAAATTTAATCTTGCAATATATGATTGTCTGGTCGTGTATTTGTTTAGCCAATCTGTTGAAACATCGGCTACCAGTGAGTTTAAATTGTTTGGGGGTTTGCGTTTCATGTAGTTTGAGATAAATTTGCTTGGAGTCACATATTTTGCCGGTTTTGTTATAGCTAATAAAATTTAAGTTAATGAGAATGGCTCTACGGCGGATTTGTAATTAAATTAAAAGTGTAGTCGGTTTGAGTGTAAATATATATGATAATAAAATATATTTTTGCAGCTGTGCAATATAATTCTAAGCGGTATATTTTTAAGCGAGCCTAAGTATCTAAATTCATCAAGTCTGAATCAGATGAGACTTTACAAAAGTTGGCAAGTGACGCTTTTATGTCTGAGCCAGTCATATTAAATAAAGTGCGGTTAAACTCTGCTTCACCTACGAAATTGAATAATTCATCCTCCATCATTTTGGGTACTTTTATGTGCATTATTTTGTTGTGAAAAGGTCTTTCTCCAACTTCGTTTTCTCCTACTAATGTTTCATGCAGTTTTTCACCTTTTCTTAACCCCGTAATGATAATTTCGCGAGGTGGATTTTGTCTAACAGCAAAATGTTTTGCAAC
Organism: Actinomycetes bacterium; assembly: GCA_021852345.1. Lineage (GTDB taxonomy): Bacteria > Actinomycetota > Acidimicrobiia > Acidimicrobiales > JABEUL01 > JAJZNL01. The sequence continues at coordinate 11,147 of JAJZNL010000030.1, read as the reverse complement.
TTCATATATCTTTACTGGGGTTCCTATGTCTAAGACTAAAACTTCACCGTGTCGCCCTATTGCGGCAGCTTGGGTAACTAGTCGTACGGCTTCAGGTATTGACATAATATAGCGCGTAACTTCTTTGTCAGTAACAGTTAGCGGCTTCCCGCTCTTAACTTGAGATTTAAATATATCCAAAACCGACCCGCGCGAACCGATTACGTTTCCGAATCGTACTGAAACGTATGTTCCTGAGTCACCGCTACCACAAACTATTCCAGCGGTCAGTCTTTCTGCTATTCGTTTTGAGTATCCCAAGACACAGGTTGGGTCAGCTGCTTTATCTGTGGATATATTTATAAAATTTGAAACGTTATAATTTCTGGCGACCTTTAACAAGTTCAGTGTTCCTAACACATTGGTTTTCCACGCCTCACCGGGGTATCTTTCCAACAAAGTTAGGTGTTTTAGTGCGGCTGCGTGAAAGACTATTTCCGGTTTGGTATTTTTAAATATTGAATTTATTTGCTCCGAATCTCTAATATCGACCAAAACCAGTGACTTAGACATTAGATCTCCGTGACCTTCTATTGACAACTGCGTATCTAACAATCCTGATTCGTCTCTGTCGATAAGTATTAGTTCTTTCGGTAAGTACTTAGCTACCTGTCTTGCGATTTCAGAACCAATTGAACCTCCAGCACCGGTGATAAGTACGCGCTTGCCAGTTAAAAATGCTCTTACTTGGTCGTCATCTATAAGAATTGGTTCGCGTCCGAGCATTTCCTCGGGATTAATATTTTGAATATCAAAAGTATCTATAGCGTCGTGAAAGAGTGCACTTGTTTGAGGAACGGCAAGTATCGGCAGATTAGTCGCCTTAGCCTTTTCTAATATTGGCGTAATATCTGTAACCGAGATGCTTGGCATAGCAATAAGGATTGCATCTGCGCTAAATTTGTTGGCTGACTTTTCGAGGTCTTTAGTCATACCCACCACGGGTACGCCCATCAATTGTAGATTTTGTTTTTCTCTGTCGTCGTCTAATATTGCAATTGGCTTGTAGCCACAATTTGGATCCCGCTGAATAGCAGAGATGACTTGATAGCCGGCTTCACCAGCACCAATTATTAATAAGTTTTTAGATCGGTCACCTTTTAGTAGTAGAAGTTTTTCAGTTCTGGCACGCCAAAACCATCGACCAGTAGCCATAACAAGAAAAGCCAGTGCTGCACTTATCAGAATAGATCCAAGCGGAACTGGTCGTATATGCATTAATGTGGCATCAATCAAAAAAGCAAAGATCGTAATGATTATAAGAGATTTGCCTAACGACCCGACTTCCTCAAAGCTTCCGAATCTCCATTTCCCAGCATATAGCCCCATTAGCATTCCTACGGACAGCTGGAGCAAAATGAGAATTGGGATCACAAAAATAAAAGCATCCCAGTCGACAAAATGAAGTTGAAAATTGTACCGTATGACTATTCCGATCAATAAAGCTATAACCCACGCAAGAATATCGTATGTTGCTTGAATTAAAGTTCGTTTTGTCGCTATAAACTTATTGATTTGTATCTTAATCATTTCTTAGCTTATTCTAATATGATATCATCGGCAAGTTCGACAGCAAAGTTAATGGAGTCCAAATTCGGATTAGTTGCTCTCTTATCAAGCAAATTTCAAAATTAAATCTTTAATCAGTAATAATTTTAGAGGAATGGAATCGATTAGTAATGTTATTGATGTTGATTAGGTATAATTTGAAATTTAACCTTTACTGTGGCCTTTTCTTAAATTAAAACGCAATTTTAAAGTTGCTTAATAAGTTCGAGATAAAAGCCGTTTAGTTTATCGCGATTGAAGTAATTGGTGACATAGGCTCTTCCGTCGATTCCCATCTGTTCCAATCTAGATCTGTTATCGTTTAGCTGTTCTATTGTTTTAGCAAGCATTTGTGGGTTTTCGGGTTCGATTACAATTTGCCCGGCTTCAGACAAGATGCTTGCCGGTTCACCGGTTAAACAGCCAATTACAGGTCTTGACATTGCCATATATTCAAATATCTTTGAGGGGATAAAAGTAGAAAAAAGTGGCACATTTTTTAACGGGGCTAAGCAAATATCAGCGCTGGCTATTATGTCGGGCATTAGGTTTCGGTCTACCGATGGAAAGAACGACACGTTTTTGAAAGACTTAGCTTGATTAACTAGTTCGCGTTTTTTTGCACCTTCGCCGACGAATATAAATTTTATATCATCTCTGTCTTTCAAAAGTTCGGCTGCACTTACCACGGAATCCAAACCGTGAGAGATACCGTGAGCTCCCGAATATAAAATCACCAGATCATTATCAGAAGCATCGAATTTCTTTCGTGCCGATGTGGATCTCGTGGCCGGTGAGAATTTCTCAATATCGGCTCCATTCCTGATTACTTTTACTTTTGATTCTGGGATTCCTCTGTCGACAATGTTATCTTTGAATCCTTGCGTAACTGTAATTACGAGATCTGCTTGGTTATAAAAGAACATTTCTATTTTGGTCAATATTGCAATTATGTATTTGTTGGTCAAGACACCTAATTCGATAAAAATTCCAGGCCACAGATCTCTGATCTCCAATATGAATTTGGCATGTTTTGCTTTCGCTATAAAATATGCCGAAAAGATTGAAAAAAAAGTGGGAGATGACACTATAACAGCATCGACATCTTTAATTTTTCTATAATTTAAAAGCACGCAGGATATCATGAAGGATATGTGACATAGTGTCTTTTTTACAAAACCTTCATTTGGTGTAGCATAAACCCAAGATCTTAAAATTCGATAGTTGTCGATGAATTCTTCTTTTGAAATAGATTTTTCATATCCCTTTGCAATGATTCCCGTGGGATGGTTTGGCATTCCGGTAAGAATGGTAACATCTTCAGTTTTGGCAAATGTTTTGGCCAATTCGGAAAGACGAGCTTGAGGTGCTCCGGTTTCGGGTGGGAAATAGTGAGTAATGATTAATATCTTCATCTTAACTATTTGGTACTGTTTTTTCTGCGGGAGTGAGAAAGTTGGGAGAAATTAAATAGAGTCCAATAATAAAAAAACATGCCACCACTTCAATCACAATTTCAGACCAATTACTCTTTGTAGCAAGAATTGCCATCAACGAACAGTACAAAATAAAAAAACAATAAATTAAATCTACGGTTAAGTGAGAAAAACCTTTGTCAATTAAGTTTTGATATGTGTGGTCTCTGTGGGATTCTAACAACCTCTCTTTTCTAATGGCTCTTTTGACAATTGTGAAGCTGGTATCAACTATAGCTGGTAGAAGAGGCAATAGCATTGAAACTACAATTTTCGGTTCTGCTAGTGAATATATTAGAGATCCACTAAATAGCGCTCCCAGACCGTACGCTCCAACGTCACCTAAAAAGACTTTTGGTACAAAAGCATTGTAAATTGCAAAACCTATGCCAATTCCAACTGAGATGGCACCAACTATCGAATCAAACTTAAAATGCTCTAAGCTGCCTAAGATCCACCAAGTTCCTCCGATCAATATGCAAGAAAAGGCGCTTAGGCCATTTATGCCATCCATAAAATTCCATGCGTTTACGAATCCTAAAATAAAAAGAGTGGCAGGTAAAAGCCATATTAGGTATTTGGGTGGGAGCAGGATATAAGCGTTAAGTATCGCTAGAATTAATTGAATAAGTAATCTAAGTTTTGCACTTAAATTTCTAAAATCATCGATTAGCCCCAAAATGGCGTACGGTAAAACTAGTATTGTAATTTGAGTATAGACGTTTAGGTAAAAAAAAGAAGCGATAACGATGGCAATGATTAACGGGATGCCACCTGCACGTGGAGTCGGAGTTATGTGCGATGATCTATTGTTTGGGACATCGTAATTGTTAAATTTTCTAAGGAAATAAATTGTAATGGGAACTCCGATAACTACAATTATGAAGCAAATTAATAATACGTTAATGGGGGTACTTGAAGTAGCGCGCATAACAATGTTAATAATAGCAGGCAAGTTATCTGAGCTGGGATATTTGAAATTATTAAATATATCATAAAGTCGTAATTACGGGATGAAAAACTATAATCAACTGATTTTTTAGTTGAAGAATTATAAAAATAAGTAAGTAGAGGAAAAATTTGTGAAAATAGTTGTTATCGGTCAGGGTTATGTGGGATTACCGCTTGCAATTACTGCGGCAAGATGCGGATATGATGTGGTTGGGTATGACACAGACGTCAGAAAAATAGATAGCCTTAAGGCAAAAAAGTCTTTTATCGAAGATATCACAGATTCTGATTTGGTAGAGGCAATTGATACATTGAACTATGCTCCTTCCAGTGATTGTGACGAGTTGGAAGATTTCGATTTTGCAATAATTACAGTTCCGACTCCGTTAAAAGACTCTTTGCCTGATCTAACCTATGTGCAAAATGCTACTGAACTTGTAGGCAAATATCTAAAAAAAGACGCAACGGTAGTATTGGAATCCACCACTTATCCAGGGACGACAACAGATTTTGTGGTTCCCATATTAGAATCGACTTCAAGACTTTCGGCGAAATCGGACTTTTATGTTGGGTTTTCACCTGAAAGAATTGATCCGGGCAACAAACAATTTAACTTCAAAAATACTCCAAAAATAGTTTCGGGGATAAACCAAGAATCGTTGGAAAGAATAGAGAGATTTTATGCGTCGATAGTAGACACTACGTTTGCCGTGAGTACGCCAAATGAAGCCGAATTGGCAAAGTTAATTGAAAATACTTTTCGGCATGTTAACGTTGCTTTAATCAACGAACTGGCGATTTACGCAAATTTGTTGGGAATAAACGTTTGGGAATCGATTGATGCCGCAAAAACTAAACCTTTTGGATTCATGCCGTTTTATCCGGGTCCTGGTGTGGGTGGTCACTGTTTGCCAATAGACCCTTCGTATCTTTCGTATCAAGTCAAGTTAAAAGTAGGCGAAACATTTAAATTTATTGAACTGGCAAACGAATTAAATCATACTATGCCTTCTTATGTCGTTAAACGGGTGATTCTAGGGCTAAACAAGCGAAAAAAAGCCCTAAATGGAAGCAAGGTTTTAGCAATAGGGGTGTCATATAAACCCAATACCAGTGACACCCGAGAGTCTCCAGCTATCGCTGTAATTAATCAATTGGCAGGTTTGGGGGCAGAGATTGAAGTTGTTGACCCGTTGGTAAAACAAAATAATAATTTGTCTTGTTGTAATTTTGTTGACTTAACTGAGGAAGCTATTGGTTCGTCTGACATTGTGTTAATTCTTTCACCCCATGACGTAATCGATCTGAATTTAATATCAAAGCATGGCAGTTACATATTTGACCTGAGGCGAGTGATTTATGGAGATAACGTTGAGCACCTCTAAACCGACTTCGGTTATGATAGTCGCTGGTGCGCGCCCGAATTTCATGAAAATTGCACCGATAGTCGCAGAACTTGACAAGATGCAAGTTAAAAATACACTTGTTCATACAGGTCAACACTATGATCAAGCTATGAGTGACAGTTTCTTTGAAGAATTAAATATAAAGCCACCTGATTTTAATTTAAACATAGGTTCTGATACGCACGCCCGTCAGACTGCCAAAATAATGGAGGCATTCGAACCTATTGTAACCGAATTCAATCCATCATTTCTGGTTGTGGTCGGTGATGTAAATTCGACTTTGGCAGCAGCTTTGACAGCTGTGAAGATTGGTATAAAGGTAGCTCACGTTGAGGCGGGCTTACGAAGCTTCGATAAGACAATGCCAGAAGAAATCAACAGAATTGTTGTTGATCACATCTCTGATATTTTATTTGCGCCAAGTCAAGACGGGGTTGTAAATTTAAAAAACGAGGGGCTATTAAATAAGACAGAGCTTGTCGGTAATGTGATGGTAGATACCTTAAGTCAGCATTTAAATAGTGCAATTAAAAGACCTATTGTTTCTGAGCTTGGCGCTGACAGGTATGGATTATTGACATTACATAGGCCGTCAAATGTTGACGACAAAGAGGTGTTGAAAAATTTAATTGAGGCAATTATCGAAATCTCTAAAACTCTACAAATTATTTTTCCCTGTCATCCTAGGACAAAAGATAAAATCAAGGAATTTAACCTGCCGAAGACAATTAAAGTTATTGATCCGGTATCTTATTTTGACTCTATAGCCCTTCAATCCGCGGCTAAAGTAGTGCTTACCGATAGTGGGGGCATGCAGGAGGAATGTACGATTCTAGGGGTTCCGTGTTTGACTTTGCGTGACAACACCGAAAGACCGATAACGGTTAGCGAAGGGACGAACTTCATAGTTGGAAATGATAAAAATAAGATTTTAAGTACATTTAATCAAGTAATTAACAAAGAATTTAAAGTGTCTGTACCTTATTTATGGGACGGTCAAGCCTCAAAAAGAATTGTTCAATCTTTAGTTGAAAAGATGGAATAAAAATCGGGTTATTTTTGTAAATATCGACGCGTACAAGGGGGATTAGCTTAATTCTCCTTTAATTCATTTAAGTTAAATTAAGGGAATCAGTAAAATTACCCAACTAAGTATTGACGTTCAAATTGTAGACATTGGTCAATAATTCTAAAAATTTGGCATTTTTTAATAAAATATGTTAGAATTTATGTATATTCTAAATAAATTTTAGATTTTGTAAATAACTATTTATAATAATAGTAAGCATGGCTAGAAACTGTTGGATTAAAGTGGTTGTATGATAACTTAGCTACTTTGGTAAAGCTGTAGTAAATGTTATAAGTAAGAGTGTCGCATAGGTAAAGTAGATATAGTACATGGAGGTAGGATAAATGAGGAATGGACATGAAGTTGTCGAAGGTAACATTACCAAAAAATTTATAGTCCAATCAAGCGGTTTCATCGCACTGATTGCTGTCATCATGGTTATGTCTGGAATATTAGTGGGCATGTTTGATCTGATGCTGGCACCATCAAAAGCAAGTTATGCAGCGACTACGACTACGACATCTAGCGGATATCCTGGTCCGACGACTACGACTCAATCTGGGCCTTCGACGGTGACACAAAATTTGGGAACCGGAACGTTAGGGTCAACTGTTCAGTCATCCAGCTGTGGGTTTACCGCAGGTGCAGCCGTCACTATCACTGTTAACGGGTCGTCGGCTGGTTCAGGTACTGCCAGTTCCACGGGATGCGTATCCATCCCTATTGATGTATTGTCAGTAACCTCAACTGGTGGTCAAGTTCAAGTTAACGGGTCAAAGTTTGCAGTAAACCTTACTAACAATCAACTTTCTGTAGTGGGTACAGGGTCCAATGGCAGTCAACTTACAGTAAATAACACTTTTGCTGTATCTACTTCCAGTGTTTCCATAAACGGCACAACTGGAAAACCTTTTAATGGGGAGATATTGATAGCTGGCATATTGGTTGCTTTGGGGTTATTATTGGTCGGGACTTTACTGCTCAGAAGAAAGTCAGCCGTTAATTAGTTGAAGTTAGATTAATATACGAGCGGACACTTAAAACCAAACAAGGCTGTTTTTGTAAGAATAATAGCCGTATGGCAATCAACCTGTGTCTGTGGCGTTGACATATTAGTTAAAATTAAGCAACTATGAGCAGTAAACAATTTTAAACTTGTTTTAAATTGCTCTGATTTGCATCCAATTGGTTTGAATGGATTACTTAGTATTTAGCCGTGTTTTTTACTCAGTGACCACGTAAGATTTTCTGTTTTATTCCAAGCCAATTGATTTGAAGCGTTTCCGTTTTTTATATTAAATCTTGCGCCAGTTATATTGACATTTAATGTAATTGGTGTCATTCGGGGCTGCGGGACAAAGCGAAGAGATAGTTTGGAACCTTGTACTGCATTTGGAATAATGGTCTGCATGTTAACAGTAATCGAATGCCCTGCATATACTTTAAAGTCGACTTCATTTAGCCTTAAGCCGGATTCTTCAACGCTTGATAACTGTTGAGAGCCATTTGGACCCCAGAATTCAGCCCTTCCTACATATTCTCCTGGTACAAATGAATTTATGTAATCAGGGCCTAATTGATATGAGGGTTTTGCATTAGCCGGTGCACTATTTGTTACAGTTACGGAAGTATTAACAACTGCAGTACCACTTCGTGTAACGTAAATGTTGTAGTTTGCGGTTGCATTTATGTAGTAGTCCATTTTAGTCGCAGTAGCATTTTCTATGGCTAAATGAAAAGTTCGATTTGCATTTTTATATGACGGATTTCCGCCAAATCCGTCAAAGTTTATAACGTTTTCCTCGCTTGAATTCTTAGTCCAGATAAGAAGATGTCTTCCTTTTGCTTCTTGGGCCAAATCTTTAGCCAAAGTTACAATATTGACATTTGAGTTGTTACTTAGCTTGTTGAGTATACTTACTGCAACTTTAGCTATCTCATCTCGTCTAAATTGTTGATCATTAGCCGGTACGGAGTTATAAAGATTGTGAAGAATAACGGTATCCAAGTTTGAACTGGTTATCGTAGTTGAAATCGCAGGTATGGCAATTGGTCCCGTTAAGGAAAGCAACTTTGCTAGGGTAGGCACGTCTAAAGCTATGACGCCGTCTATGGATGTGCCGGTTGCCTGCTTGTACATTTCAGACATCAATTGACCCGTAAGGTTAAAATTGGCCGTTGCATTGGTGGATTGCCAAAGCAAAGTAGGCTGCATTATTCCAAAGACCTTTTGCGTGCCAGCGGGAAGCTGAAAATTTATCGGTTGGGATATGTTTAAATTGATGATTCTACTAGGGCTAGATATTTTGAATTTACCATTATTTATGGTCATTACCGAGTATGAAAGTGGAATGCCCTGATCTCGCATCTCTGCATTGTTTTCTCCCACAATTAGGTAGGTCTGGGGTGAGGTATTCCCGCAAAATTTAACAACTGTATTTAGGGTATTAATTGCATTGTAAAGTTCGGTATCGGCTTTTGCAATTAAAGAATTAAAATGATTTCGTTCATGTGCAAGCGGTCCTATAAGTCCTGCTGAGGGACTAGTTAACGTACGAAAAGTATTTAGGGTTCCCTTTAGTACATTCGAAAGTGAAACTAGCTTCGATACGGGAATCTGATGCCCATTTAGTCCACTTGAAGTATCCAGCGAATCAAATTGTACGAGTAAACCGTAAACTGAATTTATAGTTTTATTAACATCTGTTGATAAACTGTCAATGCCATTAACCTGGTTACCTAAATACGGAACATATTTAAATGCGTTTAATCCGAATGACCCAGAAAGCGAATTGTTTGCAGAATCAGATAGTTTAAGAGCCGCTTTGAGTTGGAGTTTTATGGTATTTCTTGAACTGGACGTTTCGTAAAAGTTGGGGTTACCGTCCACCTTGTCAATGATATTTTTGGCTAAAAGTAGATTGGACTTTGCCGCATTTAAGGATAGATATGAATTTAGGGCAAGAATGGCCAAAAACAGAAATATTATAAACCCAAGCGTCAGTAGCGTTCTAAGTTTATTTTTGAAAAAGAATTTATAAAATTTGGTAAGTTTCATCTGTCGATACTTAAGCAGGTATGCATGAGCGATATTTATACTTGCCTATCCAATTATAAGCCAGCTAAACTTGCGGCTCAAAGGAAATACCATTTAATTTTTATTGAAATAGTATGATGATATTATTTATTAAAACTGGTAATGGTTGGTCTGCCAATTGACGAATAATTGAAGCCATAGTCCTTCATCACATCTAAACTGTACAGGTTTCTGCCGTCAATAACTATCGATTTATTCAGTAATTTAATCATTAGATCAAAGTCGGGACTTCTAAAAGATTCCCATTCGGTACAAATTACAAGAGCATCTGCTCCTTGCAGTGCATCATATTGATCTTCAAAGTATTTAATATTATCATTATCAGAATAGATGCGTTTTGCCGTGGGAATTGCAATTGGATCATGCGCATTTATTCGTCCGCCGTGTTCCAATACTGAATCTATAAGGTTCCTACTTGGTGCTTCGCGCATGTCGTCAGTTCGTGGTTTGAATGCGAGTCCCCACAATGCGACGGTCCTATCGGTCAAATTCCCGCCAAATTGCTCGTTTAGTTTTTTAAACAATAAATCTTTCTGGTTTTCATTTACTCTTTCTACGGCATTAATCAAATTGGCTTCGAGTCCAAATTCGTTCGCCGTATGGTAAAGAGCCCGAACATCTTTCGGGAAACACGATCCTCCGTATCCACATCCAGGATAAATGAATTGATAACCTATTCTAGGGTCAGATCCGATTCCTTGACGTACTTTGTCGATATCTGCGCCAGTGCTTTCTGCAATATTGGCAAATTCATTCATCAGAGATATCTTTGTAGCCAGCATTACGTTTGCGGCGTATTTGGAAAGTTCTGAAGAACTTTCGTCCATAACTATAATCACGTCATGGTTTCTGTTGAATGGTGCATATAGTTGCTTAATCAGTTTGGTGGCTTTGTCGCTACTTGAACCGACAATAATTCTGTCCGGTTTCATAAAGTCTTCAATCGCATTTCCTTCTTTAAGAAACTCGGGATTTGAAATTACATCAAAATCGGGTTCTTTTTTCAAAGAAGTCATGGCTTCAGAAATTGCTTGTTTAACCTTTTTGGCACTTCCTACTGGTACCGTAGATTTATTTACAACTAGTTTATAGTCCTGCATAAATGTGCCAATATCTTTTGCAACGTTCATTACGTGGGTTAAATTAGCTGAACCGTCATCTCCTTGTGGTGTACCTACGGCGATAAAGAGTATTTCTCCGAACTCGACTCCATTTTTTAAGTTAGTATCGAATTTTAATCTGCTGCTTTTTAGGTTCTCTCTAACCAGCTCATCTAAACCAGGCTCATAAATTGGAATAATACCGTTTGACAGGTCACTTATTTTTGATTCATCAATGTCAACGCACATGACATGGTTTCCAACTCGAGCTAAACAAGCTCCCGTTACCAATCCAACGTATCCGGTTCCGATTACAGTTACTTTCATAATTAATTCCTAACTTCAATTCCGAAGTGCAACACTAGTAATGTCACTAGTATAGCTTAGCTGTATTGAATTATGTACTTCATATGGAGACCTATATCCTAGGCATTTTCTTGGTCTGTGATTCAGTTCGTCTGT
>JAJZNL010000036.1 GCA_021852345.1 Actinomycetes bacterium | reverse complement strand
CCCGGCAGTCTCCTACGAGTCCCCGGCATTACCCGCTGGCAACATAGGATAAGGGTTGCGCTCGTTGCGGGACTTAACCCAACATCTCACGACACGAGCTGACGACAGCCATGCACCACCTGTGTAGGATCCGTAGATCGGCACATCTCTGTGCTTTACCCTACATGTCAAACCCAGGTAAGGTTCTTCGCGTTGCATCGAATTAAGCCACATGCTCCGCCGCTTGTGCGGGTCCCCGTCAATTCCTTTGAGTTTTAGCCTTGCGGCCGTACTCCCCAGGCGGGGCACTTAATGCGTTAGCTACGGCACGGATTCTGTCGATAAGACCCCGCGCCTAGTGCCCACCGTTTACGGCGTGGACTACCAGGGTATCTAATCCTGTTCGCTCCCCACGCTTTCGCTCCTCAGCGTCAGTACCGGCCCAGACCACTGCCTTCGCCATTGGTGTTCCTCCTGATATCTGTGCATTTCACCGCTACACCAGGAATTCCGTGGTCCCCTACCGGACTCAAGCCATAACAGTATCGAATGGCGTCTCCAAGTTGAGCCTGGAGTTTTCACATCCGACTTGTCAAGCCGCCTACGAGCTCTTTACGCCCAATAAATCCGGACAACGCTTGCCCCCTACGTATTACCGCGGCTGCTGGCACGTAGTTGGCCGGGGCTTCTTCTGCAGGTACCGTCATAATCTTTCCTGCTGAAAGGAGTTTACAACCCGAAGGCCTTCTTCCTCCACGCGGCGTTGCTGCGTCAGGCTTTCGCCCATTGCGCAAGATTCCCAACTGCTGCCTCCCGTAGGAGTCTGGGCCGTGTCTCAGTCCCAGTGTGGCTGATCGTCCTCTCAGACCAGCTACCCGTCAAAGCCTTGGTGAGCCATTACCTCACCAACAAGCTGATAGGCCGCGAGTCCCTCCCAAAGCGAAAAAACGTTTACTTATAAAATCATGCGATTTAATAAGCTTATCCGGTATTAGCAACGGTTTCCCGATGTTGTCCCGGTCTTTGGGGCAGGTTCCTCACGTGTTACGCACCCGTTCGCCACTAAACTTTCATGAGTGTTACCACTCAATCAGTTCCGTTCGACTTGCATGTTTTAGGCACGCCGCCAGCGTTCGTCCTGAGCCAGGATCAAACTCTCCATCAAAACTTGTGCCTAAGCACTTCGTTTAATTAGAGTCAGTTTAAACTGACTGGCTTTAAGGTTGTCCTTAAAATTTAAATTTTTAGTACTATTGACTAAATAAGTTAAGAAATTCTTAACTTACCCGCACTAGCATATATTAATCGGCTCTATTCCGTTTTCAAGAAGCGACACAGGCACACTTTGATTCAGTTCAGAATCCAAGGCGGTGCCTCTAAATTTAATCTGATCCTTATTCGGTTCAAATTACTTTCATTTGAAAAAGTTAAACTTATTCAAATGGCAATCTTATACTTTAGCACAAATTTCAGCATTGCATTACACCGTATTTTTGTCGTTTTTCTTTAATATCAAATTTCTCTAATACTAATTTTTAACAACAATTAGTGCAATCGAATATACCGTTAATACAGTCATTCGATTAGCTTTTGAATTCTGGTTAAAGATAATCACTTGCGTGATTTTCAAATCGCGTCTATATATATTAACAGAGTTTTGAACTAACTTTAACCATATAAAAAAGTCCTGGATTTACAACCAGAATGTAACTTGATTTTTCATCTTACTGCGGTCAAAATCGTCAAACAAAATTGGCCTTTAAGGCGATGGATTTTAAGCAAGATGGCAGGGAACATCCCGGTAGTAACATGAGTTTAGACTATACTTAAACTTAAATTTGAAGAGTTAATTTTCAAACTTTTAATTTTAAAAATTAAGGTATTTACAAAACCTAACTTCAATACAATCTTGTCTCAATTTTGTCTCAGTCTTGTTTATCTAATTAAATTTATACTTTGAAACAAACTGACAATCACTTAAATAAAATCGCCACAATTTCTCTTTATTGTTTGAGATGCCAATCCGCGGAGAGCTTACAACTTTACCCGCAAAATCTACATTTTCAAATATCTTTATTTTCGAACTTTTTTTTGTAATATCATAACCATTAAAAGATTTATCAATACCTAATGCCTTTGTAATTTTCCCAGGGCCGTTTGTTAAGTTTGATAATTTGATAGAAGGATCCTTGCCTGAAAGCCGATACAGAATATCAGCACCACTAAGAGGCTGCAATCCCCTAAATAGTACTGCACCAGGTTTGCCTTTCGGCCAACAGGTTACATTCATACAGTAGTGCATGCCATAAGTAAAATATACATACAGTGTTCCGGGATCCATAAACATCGGAGCATTTGATTCTGTCTGCTTTTTATAGGCATGAGACGCCGAATCCTGATCTCCCAAATAAGCTTCTGTCTCGACGACCATTAGCTTTAGAACCCCTAAGTCTGTTTTAATCTGAAATATCTTACCGATTAAATCTTGAGCAACAATTAGTGGACTTTGTTCAAAATAATTTTTTAATAAGACTTTCAATATCAGTTTACCTTTATTCTACAATTAACAATAACTTCATCAAACGAAGGTATTTCCGTAGTTAATTAAATAGCTAATTAAAAAGCTATCGCGTTAAACGATCATAGTTGATGTTGTGTTTATTTCTCCTTCCATGCCAGGGTGGCTCCCCATGAAAAAGTAAATAAATAGGAGAGATATGACCAAATAAATATACGTTACTCAAAGCTATACGAAGAAACTTTTCAGTATCTTATTACAACAATTGTGCCAATAAAGATTCAGAGGATTAGACAGAAACCGTAGCAAAGGATATGCCATTGCCATTTGTTCCGTAACCCGTTATTAAAAATTCAGTCGGGGTAATGGCGACAATTGAATTTACTTCGCTGAAGTCAACAGATTGCATCTGTTCCCATTGATTCTGTCCACCAACAGACATCAAAATTGGAGTATTTCCGAGAGGCACCGGATCGTAGGCAAAACAGACGGATGAAGTTAGACAATTCAGTACGACTTGATCGTCGGCGCCCGTAAACGAATTAGACGGCAATGTATTTGCTACCCACTGATCCGATCCTGGTACTGTATTAAACAGTTGGATCTGATAATTCGCATTATCCGTTCCAGACATATAACACAAACTTGAAGTTGGGCATACTATGTCGTCTATAACGGTAATTCCGCTAGGGACTGCGTCAGAAGCCCAAATAATCGACCCAGGAGAATTCGAGATAATAAAACTACTACCCGTGGACATTTCACCGTAGGCATAGCATAACGAATTCGAGGGACATGCAATCCCTGACACGTTATTAATTCCAGAAGGTAAAGTATCTGATGAAAACGACGATGATCCGATAGAAGTTGAAATAATGAAGTTGCCCGAACCACCGCTGTTTAAGCTCCCAAATGCATAGCAGGTAACTCCAGAAGAGCACACCAATTGATCAATTTCGGTTACAACCGCAGATCCTGCCGATATAGCGTCAGCCGACCATGACTGAGAACCGACTGAAACCGATAGGATCAATCCGTCATTAAGCTGATTTCCACCGTAGGCATAACATATGGACGTACTTGGACAGATAATACCATTTAGACTTTGGGTTCCTGAAGGTATGGTATCGGCGTTCCATGAAGTCGAACCAGGCGCAGTGGATAATATGGATGCTACCGAAAATTGGTTATACCCGATGGCATAGCAAATCGAACTTGACGGACATATTACGTCGCTAATATTAGCTATACCGCTCGGAACCGTGTCCACCGCCCAAGTCGATGATCCCGGAGACGCAGATATAAACGCATTAGTCCCATAGCCATAACAGATAGTTCCAGATACGCAGGTTATACCAAGTATTCCTCCTGTTCCACTTGGAAGATTGTCTGCGGTCCAGCCGGTCGATCCCGAAGCCGAAGAGAGCACAAAACCCACCGATGAAGAAGACCCATATGCGTAACAAAACGAAGAAGAGACACACGTTGTCCCCGACGCATTTGAAAGACCTGTTTGGATCGGATCCGAAGTCCAATTCGTCGATCCAGAGCCTACAGAGAGTATAGAGCCTATGGAATTCGGTTCATTACCGTAGACATAACAAATCGAAGCCACTGAGCAATTTATCCCCACAAAGTCATAGGTTCCCGATGGCAAAGTATTCAAGGACCACGTATTTAAAGCCGTCGTTGCCGACAAAACAAACCCCCCCGCCGACGAACCGTTGCCGTATGCATAACAGATGGAAGCTGAAGGACAGATTACACCTGCGACCGACTGTGTGCCCGCAGGCACATAGTTACCTGACCACGTAGTTGACGGCACGTTTGTATACAGAAATGTTTGGAAGCCATATGCGTAACAAATTGACGAACTGGGACAAACCATACCAGTTAAGTTCCATCCCCCGGCAGGTAGGCTGTCGTTAGTCCAAGTTGCCGATCCTGGAGATAATGAAAAGACATATCCTAAGGATGTCAGATCGTTGCCGTAAGCGTAACAGACACCACCAGTTGGACATATTATCCCCAACGTATTCCACTTACCAGTCGGCATAACGTCTGAACTCCATGCAGTCGAACCCGGTGTAGTTGATATGATACTGCCTCCAACGACCGAGCTGTCGGAGTAAGCATAACAAGCTGTGGTCGAATAACAAGTTATTCCATAGATATCACCTATACCATTTGCGCTTGCCGGCACAGCGTCATAAGCCCACGTAGTTGATGTCGGTGCCGATGAAAGTATAAAACCCACACCGGAGTTAGCAAAACCGTATGCATAACAAATGGATGAAGTCGGACACATAATGCCGTTAATTCCATTAGCGCCTATCGGCATTGCGTTCACTACCCATGCCGTTGAGCCTAGTGGTGCCGATAAAATTCCATCGGAATAGTCAGCATAGCATACGGTTCCCGAAAAGCAGTTAAGCGACACAAAACCAGTACTGTTTGACAAATTTCCGACGGTGTCAGCAACCCATCCCGCAAAATTAGAAGTAGTCGACAACAATACAACCTGCTTTTGACTATTTGTGCCCAAAGCATAGCATACCGAAGACGAACAGTACATTGAAACCGATCCGACGAAGGCCGCCGGCAAAGCAACTGGCGTCCAACTTCCCCCGCTCGAACTTGACATGATTTCCGTTGGAACCTCATTTGAGGCTAGTTCATTGACAGCTTGATTTACGGATGCCACCCCAAAGCATAGCGAAGAACTCGGACAGTTTACCGAACTGACGTCCGATACGCCTGAAACCATTTGTTGACCCGACTGATAGGTATAATACGTAAATTTATCGTTATTTGACAACGCCGAAGTTCCTAACGAAGTCGAAACCTGTACATCAACCGAACCTACACTTCCAGCTGGCGACACCACGGTAATAGAAGTAACGGATGAATTTACAACGCTTACGGGGGTGGAACCAAAATTAACTCCCGTAATATTTTCAAATCCACCGCCGTTTATTGTAACCGAAGTCCCTCCAGATACGCTACCAAATGAAGGTGACAACGAATTAATCGAAGGTAGATCCGATCCGGTAAAGTAGCCCTCTACGTCAATAATTAAATCAGCCGTACCCACAGCATTGAATACATTTATAGAATTGTGGGCACCAACCTTCACGACCACCATGTTTGCGACACTTTGGTTTTGACCAAAATTTAAATCAGAAGAGTTGGGAACTACGTTTGTTCCAGTAGGTGTGGGATATATTGTCAAGAACCCACCGTTAGAAGAGGTATTTGTAACCGTAACATTCAAGATTACGGCGGTCGCATCCTGCGGTATATTGTCAATATTAGATACCTGAACACTGTAAGTTTCACCATTGGTCAGCGGTCCGTTGTTGGAAGTTGTGCCCGAATTACACTGATTCGCTGCCACTCCAGTTGAATTTGCCGGTCTCGTATCACAAATTCTAACCGGGGTCATTGAATTTACCACAGAACCATTTACGCTGGAACCTGAACCCGTAAAATATCCGTTAATATCTATAATTACATCGGTGGCACCGTTGAAATTATAGATAGAGATATCTCCGGTCGAAGGGTCGACAGCGATAACAACTCGGTTTGCGATAGTATCATTTTGATTGAAGTTGATATTGGATACGTTGGGGGGAGTCGCGTCATTCGACGGATATACTGTTAAAAATCCTCCAGCTTGAGTTGTGTTGGTTACCGTAATATTGGCAATTACCGCAGTTGCATTTTGGGGTACGCCATCTAATATTCCACCGGGTGCATTACCCGCCACGTTTACGTTAATCGATTGACCGGCACTCAACGCACCGCTGTTTGAAGTCGAACCGTCATTACACTGATTGGACAATACCGACGATCCCGATGCGGGTCTGGTATCGCATATTCTTACCGGAGTAATGGGTACGTATTGACCAACGGTCGAATTCGTAGAACTGGGTGCAACGTACCCTTCGATATCTATTATTACGTCAGTATTACCGTTGAAATTATAAACAGAGATATCGCCGGCTTGCCCAATTGCAACGGTCATCATATTTGCTATAGTTTCATTGTTGTTGAAATTAATGTTAGAAGTATTGGGCAAAGCTTGACCAGCAGGAAATACAGTTAAAAATCCTCCCGGTTGAGTTGTGTTGGTTACCGTAATATTGGCAATTACCGCAGTTGCATTTTGAGGGATGTTATCAAGTGTTCCACCCGGACCACTACCAGCTACATTAACGTTGATCGTTTGGTTGAGACCTAGTGGACCTGAATTAGAGGTTGTACCGTCGTTACACTGATTCGACAATACAGACGTTCCCGATGCGGGTCTTGTATCACATACTCTTACTGGGTTTATTGGAGTATATGCCACGTAACTGAACTGATCCGCCGCAGAAGTTGACGAAATGACCGATCCCGAGATGACCGTAATGTCGACCGTGCCTACACCAGATGGAGCTACGGCATCGATGGATCCTGACGATATGCTCACAACCGTAGCAGCACTCGAACCAAAGTCCACCGTGTCACCGGTGGCAAAACCAGACCCAGTAATTGTAATGTTACTGCCACCTGTGGTGGGTCCAACTTTAGGAGATATCGATGTAACGGTAGGAGCGGTGCCTGAAGCTAAGGCTGAAGAAAAGGTCTTTGCAGGTTGAACCAACGGACCGCAAATAAGTATTAAGGCCACAACCGCCACAATAAAAAAGTAAGAAATATACGATACCTTCTGCAAAACCTTGTTTGAATTGCCCGAACTGGTAACAAATCGTGTGGATAAGTACGACAGTTTAGAACGAGAAGTTTCCATAGATACTCAAACCTTTATATAGATAAAACCTTAATCAATTACAACAAACGCAAAATGTCTGCAAATTTACAACACTAACAATCATAAGTCAATTACGGATAATGAATTGAGACATTTCGTCATCCAACCGAAGCACCCAAATTTACAATCAGCAAATTACAAATAAACCAATCAACACTAAAAATAGAATGCGCAGCCTTAACTAAACATTCTAAAACAAAAAGTATATTGGAATTGTTTTCGATTCAAAATTTATATTTAAAACATTTCGACTTTTTCTTGGAACGTAATCCAAACCGAATAATCCGATTTGCGCGTCAAAAAAGTATGTGTCAACGAACTGGTTTTATATATATCTTAAATGTAACTGCCAGCAAAATAAATCAAAAAAAATACGGTATGCGCTGATATCCTGCAACAAATGACTATATTTTTAATAGTTGCTTTTTGGTTTCGTTTAACTTTTTTTCATAATTTTTAATTTGGATCTTAACGGGATCTACCCCCGTTGACCCATGGGTAACTCGGCGCTTCACCGAAGATCCAGGTTCAAAAATTTCCATTGCCTGCTCTCCTAGATCAGGATGGGCAAGTACCAATTCCGGTAAAGCAACATGTCGCTGTATTGAATCTTTAACGATAGATCCGACCAAATTATAAGCACTCCTAAAGGGCAGACCTTTTTTCACCAGCCATTCGGCCAAGTCGATAGCCACCGAATAAGCCGAGTCAGCAGCAGACTGCATCGACGTATCATGAAATTCAATAGTTTCATACAGGCCACGGTAAGCACTTAGCGCCAGTTTTATTTGATCAATTGAATCAAAAAGCGGCTCCTTGTCCTCCTGTAAATCGCGATTATACGCCAACGGCAATGATTTTAAGGTTGCCAAGAATCCGGTCAAATTTCCAATTAATCTACCAGATTTCCCCCGTGCCAGCTCCGCGATATCGGGATTCTTTTTTTGAGGAAGCATGGATGATCCCGTCGAATATCGATCATCTAAAGTAGCGAATCCAAATTCGGAGGTGGTCCAAAGTATTATCTCTTCGCCCATCTTGGACAAATGAATACCGACCATGGAGATTACGAACAACGCCTCAGCCACGAAATCACGATCTGCAACCGCATCCAGGCTGTTTTCAAACAGATTTTTGAATCCCAGCCGATCCTTAACGATCTTGGGATCGAGAGGCAAAGTGCTGCCCCCCAAAGCTCCGGCTCCCAAACTGGAGCAATCCAGTCTAAGATAGCAATCCCAAATCCTATCCAGATCTCTGAAAAAAGCCCATCCGTGAGCAAGTAGGTGATGAGACAGAAGAATGGGTTGGGCTCTTTGTAAATGGGTATATCCCGGCAAATATACATCCGGAACCTCTTTGGCCCTATTTAAAATGACCGAATTGAAATCAATTATATTTGAAAAAATATTTTTTAATTCATCTTTTAACAGAAGTCGCAAAGCTGTGACAACTTGATCGTTTCTACTTCGACCGGTGTGCAACTTACCACCGACATCGCCTACTAATTCTATTGTACGGCGTTCAATTGCGGTATGGATATCTTCATCCGTTTGTATAAAGTCGAAACTTCCAGCCGCCATCTCTTCTTCGATAATTTTCAAGGCTTCGGAGATCTTTTCAAATTCACCCTGTTCGACTAAACCGACCTCTTTTAATCCAAACAGATGAGCCAAGGACGCCTCTATATCGTATTTAGCCAGCCTTTTATCAAACTGTATGGAAACCGAAAAGTCCATCAACGCATCCGAGGGATCCGTTCCCAACCTTGAGTTCCAAAGGGTCATAATAAAACTATACTCCCTTTTGCTTTTGTGCCCAAGTTGAAATTCCCAGTCCCCATAGTTTTACGAAACCTTCTGCGTCAGAATGATTAAAGCTGTCTGTAGCGTCATACGTTGCAAGGTTATAATCATAAAGGCTGTAGGGGCTCTTGCGGCCGTTAATTGAGCACGAATAAGGCGCTAACTGTATTCGGACATCACCGGTTACATACTTTTGGGAACTGTCAATAAACTGCCCGTATGCCTCCATCAAAGGCGAAAACCAAAGTCCGTCATAAATCAACTCTGCAATTTTGGGCTCAATTGTAATTTTTTCGTGCGCAAGATTTCTTTCTAAGGTAACACCCTCTAAATCTCTATGAGCTTGAATCAAAGCCAAAGCTCCCGGCGCTTCGTAAGTCTCCCTGCTTTTAATACCGACTCTTCGATTTTCCACCATATCTATTCGTCCGAAACCATAACTTCCGACCAATGAGTTTAATTCTGAAATAATTTGCAAAAACGACATTTTTTTATCGTCCAGTGCCACCGGAACACCAGATTCAAAGGAAATGACCGTTTCGGTCGGCTCGTTTTGAGTAACTCTCGTCATGGACCATATGTCATCAGGAGGTCTATTCCAAGGATCTTCCAGAATGCCGCACTCGATTGCTCTTCCCCAGATGTTTTCGTCGATGGAGTACAGCTTATCTTTGGTAATCGGAACCGTAACACCCTTGCTTTGAGCGTAATCTATAGACTCTTCTCGTGTCATGTTCCAATCTCTTGTCGGTGCATAGATTTCAAAATGAGGCGCCAAAGCTCTGATGGATACTTCAAATCTTACTTGGTCATTTCCTTTGCCCGTACATCCGTGAGCAATACCCGTAGCGTTAAATTTTTCTGCTTGTTCAACCAAAACTTTAACGATTGCCGGCCGCGACAAAGACGACACTAACGGATATCTGTTTTCATACAAGGCATTCGATTTCAGTGCTCTCGTTAAATATTTATCGGAATATTCATTCTTGTAATCGACGACCACCGCTTCTACTGCTCCCGAATCGATTGCCCTTTGTCTCATAGATTCAAAATCGTCGTTCTGTCCCACATCAACGGCCACGGCAATCACTTCCATATCAAATTCATGACTTAAGTACGCTACGGCGACAGAAGTATCCAGGCCGCCTGAATATGCAAGCACAACTCTTTTTTTCATTTACAGTTTCTCCATTTTTATTTAATCTCTTTAACTTATTCAATATTTCTTGTATCGGTGGATTTAAATTGCATTTAAATTCTTATCTATCCGAATTTAAATTATATTTTGATAATCCAACCGTCGCTACCACCTAAGGCCGCTATTGCTACTAGCTCTACTACCCTATTTCCACCTGCGACAATTTAGCGATGTCCCTGGCAAGATTCATTCCGCCGTAAGACTCGTCGGCAACCAACAAAACAGTGTCATCTCCAGCAACTGTCCCTACTATTTTATCTAAGTTGGATCTGTCCAAAGCCGAGGCAACGACATGGGCACTACCAGGCGGAGTTTTTAAAACAACCAGGTTCGAAGAGGCTTTTACCTCTCCCACCCAATCCCCCAAAACTCGACTCAAATGATCATCTGTTACTTGCGCTGATCCGATACTGTCAGGTATTGCGTAGGCACTTATATTGCCCTTAACCTTAATTTTAATGGCACCCAACTCGTCTAAATCTCGACTTACGGTTGCCTGTGTTACTTCGGCCCCCATATCATTTAGCAATTCGACCAACTGAGTTTGAGAAGTAACCACGTTTTCGGCCAATATATTGATGATCCTAAAATGTCGCTGGATTCTGTTCATGGCCATTTTACTTCACCCGTATTCTGATCTTTAAATAACCACAATAGCGAAGCTATTGCCGCATTCTGACGCATAGCGGCTTGTTGAAACACAACACTGAAACTTGAATCAATCAGTTCATCTGTAACTTCAAAACCTCGGTGTGCGGGTAGACAATGCATAAATATTGCTGTCTGTTTGGCTTTTGCCATAACTTCCGTATTCAATCCAAAACCGGCGAAATCTTTCAGTTTATCTTTCGCATGCTCTTCTTGCCCCATGGAAACCCAAGTATCCGTATAGAGTACGTCGGCATTGCTTACCGCAGTGTCGATATCTTCGCTTAATACAATATTTTTTGCAAATTCCCCGTGGGTTGCAATAAAATCCTCGCTCGGACCATAACCCTTTGGGGTACACACCACTAGCGAGCACTCCAGATAGGTTAGAGCCTTAAGCAGGGAGATTGTCACGTTATTAAAATCTCCGATGTAAACAACTTTTATACTCTTGTTAGATTCAAGTTCGCCAGCTGACAATTCAAAAGAGACGCCTCGTTTTTTCAATTCTGAATGAATAGTCAAAACATCTGCTATCGCCTGCTGCGGGTGACTATAGTCCGACAATAAATTAACCACCGAACTTGAGGATCCCGACAAATCCAAAATTTCTGCCATCTTAATCAATGTGGTGTGACTGAATACCCTGGCTGCTATAACGCTGTGATAACATGCCAATGTTCTCGTCACGTCTTCAATAGATTCTCTTTGGCCAATGTCAACTTCATCTTTTCTGACATACACCGAAAATCCTTCGAGCTTATTTATTGCAGTCTCCATGGAATGCCTGGTCCTATTTGAAGGTTTTTCAAATAGGAGTGCCGCAGAAAGGCGTCCCTTCAAACTTACGTTTAAAGGACTCAACCCATAGCCCAACAAATTTAAAAACTCTTGTTTTGATAACGAATCTACATCCAAAATGTGACGATAAGTCAATTATTATCCTTAATTTTTTATTACTTTTCTTATATCGATCTTTTAAATATTACTGTTTTAACATTTCTATAGTCAGCAGTTCCCTTAAGTTTAATTTACCCAAATATTATGACTCCAGTATTTGTCGCGATGTCGTTACAGGTTCCCTCCTGTTTACCACTAAACCCCAAAGTAAAACAAGATTTAAGGGTACAACAAGATTTAAGGAGTTGACGCAACGTTGATTTAAAATATTTGATTTATGAATTTTCATCTTGCTTGGTATCATCGATTGCCTGTCTAAATTTAATTAAAAACGTATCTATTTCAATTTCACTTATCAAAAACGATGGTGCTATTCGAATTGTGTCGAGTCTTGGAGCATTTACTATTAACCCATGACGCAGTGCATTTAACTGAACCTGTTTTGCATCCAAATCCCTTAATACAATCCCTAACAGCAACCCGTCTCCACGAATTAATTGAATTTCAGAGAAATCCTTTAGTTTATCTTTAATCATCTCACCCAATCTTTTAGTTTGATTGGGAGCATTCATGGACATGAGAGCCTCAAGAGTTGCTAATGAAGCTCGGCATGCCAACAGTTGTCCGCCAAAAGTTGTACCGTGATCACCTGGATGAAATTCGTTAGCTATTTGAGTCTTTGCCCAACAGGCCCCGATCGGAACACCGTTAGCCAATGACTTTGCCGACGTGACGATATCGGGCATAATTTGAGAATCTTGAAACTTAAACCAAGATCCGCATCTTCCCAGCCCGGTTTGAATCTCATCGACGATCAATAAAACGCCTGTTTTACTACAAAGATCCGATAACTCTTTGATATAGGATTGAGACGGCTCAATTACACCCGCTTCGCCCTGGATTGGCTCCACTAGCACAGCAGCAGTGGCTGAGTCAATTTGATCGGCAACTGCATCTATATCATCATATCGTACCTGCACGAAATCTGGCGGAAGTGGCTCAAATGGTACCTGTTTGGCTTTCTGTCCTGTGGCTGCCAAAGTAGCCAACGTTCGACCGTGGAATGAATTCTCCATCGAAATAATTTTATGCGCTTGCGAACCTTTTATCTTACGGGCTAGCTTTATCGCGCACTCATTAGCTTCTGCCCCTGAATTGCAAAAAAATACTTTACCGTAATCAACATCACTCTCATCGGCGATCTCATCAAAACCGTGTATTCCGTTGATCAAAGCACCTATCGTCTTGGCCAGCTTATTTGAGAGATTATTTTTAAAGAGATTGGAGACGTGAAGCAGATTCTCTGCTTGATCTTTTATTGCGTCGGTAACTGGCTTAAAATTATGCCCCAATGAAGTTACCGCAATTCCAGACAGAAAGTCCAAATAAGCCTTATTGTTGTCGTCATAAAGCCAACTTCCTTCGCCTTTAATAAAGCAAACATCGTCCGGAGAGTATGTCGGCATTAAATATTCTTCTTTCATTTTGTCACCATAGTCCCCAAACCTAAGTCGGTAAAAAGTTCAATTAAAACGGAATGCTCGATTCTGCCGTCCAGTATGTGGCACGATTTGACACTATTTTGTACGGCCTTTACGCAGGCTTCCACTTTTGGAATCATGCCACTTGAAATCGCCTTGGAGTTGATCATTTCAACTGCCCGGGCTGTATTTAACGTGCTGATGAGACTCTCGGGATTGTCGGTATCCTCCAGAATTCCGCTTATATTGGTAAGATATATCAATTTCTCCGCTAGCAAAGCCTGAGCAATAGCGCTTGCAACGGTATCTGCGTTTATATTGTAGGCTTGTCCCAATACATCCGATCCGATAGTGGCCACAACTGGGATCAATCCCTGTTCGATCAGACGAAGTAAAATAGACGGATCTACGTCGGTAATGTTTCCAACATAACCCAAAGATTCCTCGAGGGCTTCGGCCTTAATCAAGCCAGCGTCTTCACCAGATAACCCAACCCCAACTGGAGCTAGAACATTAATGGCTCGAACGATATCTTTATTGATTTTACCGACGAGGACCATAGAAGCTATCTCTAGAGTTTCCTGATCGGTTACACGTTGACCATTGACAAATGACGGCTCTTTGCCGAGCTTTCTCATCAACTCTCCGATTTGAGGTCCGCCTCCGTGAACAATAACTGGATGCATGCCTACGGATCTCAACAAAACTACGTCATTTGCAAACGAAGTTAATACCCCGGCTGTATTGTCAACATCGCCTGACCCAGCGCTCTCAATCGAATCAGAATTTGTGGAAAAGAATGCGTTTCCCCCATACTTAATGACGACGATCTTATTTTTCCAACTCTGAATATATGGCAGAGCCTCCAAAAGTATTCCCACAAGCTGACTTGGATTCAAATTTTGAGTGTTATTTGAATTTTGTTCGTATTGAGCGTTCACGATGTTTTCCGGTTTTCATCAATATATGCGTGCGAGATATCACAAAACATAATGCTATAAGATGCTTCACCCAAGTTCATCTTGACGGTTATTTCGATTTCATCGTCTTGCATATATTTACTTAAGGCATCCTCGTCGTGCGCCAATGCGACGCCGCCTCTTGCCACTTCAAAATCGCCATAGAAAATCGAAACATTTTCAGGTTTTATGTTTACCCCCGCCGCTCCTAACTCAGAAATAATTCGCCCCCAATACGGGTCTTTGCCATTTATCGAACATCTTACCAATACACTTTGAGCTATCTGATGAGCCAAGGCTTTAGCCTGTTGATAGTCATAACAACCTTCGACTGTTAAATGCACAGTCACGGTGGAGCCTTCCGCGTCTTTGACCATTTGATATGCCAAAGACCGTAACCCGGTTTGAAGCAACCAGTTGAACTCGTTAATATCTTCAATCTGTTTTTTTCCCGAAGACATTAAAATGACTGTATCATTTGTTGACATACAGCCGTCGACGACAATAGAATTAAAACTATTTTGGACACCGTTTATCAAACTATCCTTTAGATTGTGAAGGCTTAAATCTGCGTCGGTAACAACTACAGCCAGCATTGTAGCCATCGAAGGTGCCAACATCGCAGCTCCTTTGGCAAAACCCGTTATAGTGTATGTTCCCGATGACGATTTCAAAGAAAATACTTTTGAAACCGTGTCGGTAGTCAATATGGCTTCGGCCGCTTTCTTAAAACTTGACCTATCTCCTGTGGCTTCTTTGACCAAGGTTGGAGCTGATAATACAATCGGAGTCGAATCCAGGGGAATTCCTATTAACCCGGTAGAGCAAACAAGTACGTTGCTTTTATCGCATCTAAGAATTTTTGATAATTCGACAACCGATTCTTCAACCGTTTTCAATCCGCCTTCTCCCGTTGCGGCATTAGCGTTCCCCGAATTTAGCAATACGGCAGTAGTCTTGTTGGAAGATTTCATCAACGCCTCTTTGGAATAGATGACTGGTGCGGCACAGCATTCATTTGTCGTAAAGACTGCCGTTGTTAATACGGGCAAATTGTCAACGGTTTTAACCAACGCTAAATCCTTATTGCCAGAAGACTTTATGCCGCAATGCATTCCGTTAAATTCAAACCCTTCGGGAATGAATATTTCATCGTTAACAACACTTGCATTAAATTCTGATTTCATATTAATTTAACCCCATGCTTTCGTCTAATCCGAACACTGCATTAGCGCACTGAACCGCTTGACCCGACGCACCTTTCAATAAGTTATCTATGGCGCTGACTACGATGGCAGTGTCGGTAGCTTCGTCCAACGTAACAAAAATGCCCGCAAAATTAGTATTGCAAATCGACTTTAAATCCGGCGGGCTGTTGAGCACTTTAACAAAGCTTTCATCTTGATAGCAATCAGACAAGATGCTTTGAAGTTTGCCCACCGATACGCCTTGGGTCACCTTAAAATAACAGGTTGCCAGAATCCCCCTGTCAATTGGCAACAGATGCGGAGTAAATAAGACCTTATTTTCGCAAACTTGCTCTATTTCGGGTCGGTGTCGATGATTAATTAACCCGTAAACTGAAAAGTTCTCATTTACCGTCGTAAATTGTGTCGCGGGAGCAAGTTTTTTACCTGCGCCTGTCACCCCCGAAGCACAGTCAGCAATTATTGTATCTGCGACAACTTTGGCCTTTAAAAAGGGATGCACAGCAAGCGTAACCGCAGTTACGTAGCAGCCCGCTGCGGCAACCAATTGGGCATCTTTCATGTTATCCCTATACAGCTCGGGTATTCCGAAAACAGCTTTCTGAAGCCAATCTTTTCTGGGGTGATTAAACCCATAATAGCTCTCGTAAAGACCGCTATCCTTGAGCCTAAAATCTGCGCTTAAATCCACTACGCGACGGACCCCATATTTTTCAATAAGATCTGGAATAATGTTCGCAGACGTATTGTGAGGCAGGGCCGCAAATACAAGATCTAACCCGGCAAAATTTTCCAAACTTAAGTCTGTATACTTTAAGTCCTTAGCTAAATTAGAAACGAAAGGATTTTGAGATGCGACTAGCTCCCCGGCGGATGAGTTGGAACCGGCAACTCTCAGTTCAAACTCTGGATGCCGGCCTAAAATGTCAATCAATTCGACGCCCGTAAATCCCGTGGCACCCATTATCCCCGTTGCGATAGTCATAAATCCATTATAGTACATAAAGTTACACTAAAATGCATATTTATACACTTTGGCCTTAAATCCCAGTCTTAAATCCCAGTCTTAAATCCCAGTACTTCGGCTCTCTCGGACTAGGCAATCGCTGTTTTAAAGTCTGTGACAAAGCTTTGGACAAATTTAGGTAATTCGGGTTTGTCAAGCTTGTCCAATATAAGCTTTACTAAAGCGGAGCCAACAATTACTCCATCGCAATATTGAACTGCTTGCTGAGCCTGCTGGGGTGTTGACACGCCGACTCCGATTAAAACCGGCTTATCGGTGAGTTCTTTTATTTTAGTGACATTTGCAATCGCGTCTTGGGACAGCGAATCTCTGATGCCGGTGGTTCCCATTACCCCGAGTGCGTATATAAATCCCGTTGAAAGATTTGCTATCTGAGCGGTTCTCGCCCTTGGAGTAGACGGAGCCACCAAAAGCACATTATCTAAATTATTTGCCTGTGATTCTTTGCTCCAGGGATCCAACTCTTCGATTGTCAGATCTGGAACTATCGTTCCGGCAACTCCGACCGTAGATAAATCAAATGCGACTTTAGCCAATCCTCTCGCAAACAATAAGTTGTAGTATGTCATGACTATCAAAGGAATTCCCACTCTGTCTTTAAGCGAATTAATTCCATCCAATATAAGTTGCGTATTATAACCGGCATCGAGTGACTTTTTATAGGCCAGCTGAATTATATTCCCGTCAATCATAGGGTCCGAAAACGGTAAACCGATTTCAACAGCATCGGCTCCCCCGTCGGCTGCGGCAAGTACCAGATCTCCCCAGTTGTCAGTAATCCCGGCTGTTATGTACGGAACAAGTATCTTTTGATTAGAAGTTTTTTTTGCTGTTAATTCGGAAAGTCTCATGATAGATTAAAGGAGCTCAAATATTTTTTACTTAATTATAAAACTCTAAACTAAAAATTGCCTTTTTCGTCTTTGCGAAGCTGCAGAATCGATAGGACTTGTTGCACGTCTTTGTCCCCTCTCCCAGAAAGCGTCAAAAGTACCGTTTTATCTTTGGGTATTTCACCAGCTTTAGCGGCTCTGATTATCCATGCCAGTCCGTGCGCACTTTCAAGCGCTGGAATTATGCCTTCCATTCTTGAGAGCATTAAAAATGCCTCCAAAACCTCTTCGTCGTTAGCGGCAACGTAACTCGCCCTATCTATATCTTGTAGGTAAGCATGTTCTGGACCCACACCCGGATAGTCCAAACCTGCCGATATCGAATGAGCTTCGTTGATCTGACCTGTTTCATCCTGCAGCAACTTAGAGGTCATTCCGTGCACTACACCCGTACGTCCGTATGAGAGCGCCGCACCGCCTGCGGCCTCTACTCCAACAAGTTTGGAATCCGTATTTATAAAACCCGCAAAAGTCCCAGCGGCGTTAGAACCGCCTCCCACGCACGCTACAACATAATCGGGATCATCGCCAGTTAATTCCTTAAACTGTATTTTGGCTTCGTTCCCCAGAATACTTTGAAATTCTCTAACCATATAAGGAAACGGGTGAGGGCCCATTACTGAACCTAAACAATAATGAGTAGTATCCACTCGAGACACCCATTCGCGCATAGCTTCATTCACTGCGTCTTTAAGGGTCATAGAACCCGAAATCACTTCTTGCACTTCGGAACCCAAAAGTTTCATTCTAAATACGTTGAGTTCCTGCCTTTTGGCATCAACCTGTCCCATATAGACTTTACACTTAAGTCCAAAAAGTGCTGCTGCCGTCGCAGTAGCGACACCGTGCTGACCAGCGCCAGTTTCGGCTATCAAATGGGTTTTGCCCATTCTTTTGGCCAGTAACGCCTGTCCAACTACGTTATTTATCTTGTGACTACCTGTGTGAGTTAAATCTTCCCGTTTTAGGTAAAGCTTAATTCCTAATAGTTCAGATAGATTTCCGCAAAACGTGATAGGCGTAGGTCTTCCACCGTATGAGTGCAACAGATTTAAATACTCATTTCTAAATTCAGGATCGGACCAAAATTTATCAAAAGCAATTTGAAGCTGCTCACAGGCGTTTACTAAAGATTCGGGGACGAACCTCCCACCGAACTGACCGAATTTCCCTTTATCGTCGGGCAACAAAGGCGTATAAGACTCTAAATATTTACTTAAATCTTCGGACACTGGTTTCGACTTCCCAAGCTAAAAATCGACATCTCTACTCCAATCATAGAGATCGCCTCCGTTTGGCGATAACCCGTCATCAAACTTAACAGATCGGGCTGCTTCGATAAATGCTTTCACTTTAATAGGATCTTTAATTCCGGGAGCTTTCTCCACGCCCGTAGAAACATCAACACCCCACGGCTTTGTTGCCACTATACCGTCAGCGACATTTTCCGGAGTAAGACCTCCGGACAATATAAGCCTAGAATTATCTTCAACATCTTCGGCAAGACTCCAATCAAAGACTTTACCCGAACCCGGTGCATGCGAATCCAACAATAATGCATCCGCTCCGTAATCTATGAATTCTTTTACCATTGGCTGGCCGGCTTTAAATGCTTTTATTACGAACTGAACTCTGTCGGCTATCCACTGAGTCTCATCTTTGGTCTCATGACCGTGCAGTTGAGCACCAGACAAGCCCAATTTGTTAACGATTTTGACGACATTCTCTTTAAGCTCGTCTTTAAAAACACCGACGGTTATAATCTCTGAAGGAATCCTTTTACTTATGTGACCAACCTCATCGGCCGAAATTTGTCGCGGCGAAGGCGCTAAAATAAAGCCCACCGAATCCGCACCCATCGATACGGCAAACAACGCGTCCTCCTCAGAGGTAATACCGCAGATTTTTACAAACAACCCAGCCTCACTTCGCTTAGCTTAAACACTACTTAAAGTTTATCGTGAGTACCGGATGTGTTAGCGAACCATTAAATTTCTTAATTCGGCTTCGCAATCCTCAGACTTCATCAAAAGCTCGCCAATCAACACCGCATCGTAACCGGCAGACTCCAGTTCAATTATATCTGACCTGTCTTTTATTCCGCTCTCTGCGACTTTTACAAGGGTATTTGGAATCTGTTCGGCTAATTTCAGAGCTCGCGATCTGTCGACTTCGAAAGTGTATAGATCTCGTTGGTTGACTCCTATTATTTCTGCTTGAGCATCAATGGCACGGTCGAGTTCGTTTAAATCATGGATTTCGACTAAAGCCTCCATATTCAATTCTTTAGCTAATGAGATAAATTCCTTCAAATCCGAATCCGATAGAGCTGCCACTATCAATAAGATTGCATCGGCTCCGATAACCTTAGATTCAAATACATCTGATCGCCGTACCACGAAGTCTTTTCTCAAAATCGGCAAATCCACGGTCGATCGTACGGTTAGAAGATCTTCATTTTTCCCGTCAAAAAAGTTGCCATCGGTTAATACCGAGATGCATGCCGCTCCTCCCCTCTTATACCGAAGAGCTTGTCTGCCTACCAATACCTCTTTGTTTATATACCCCAACGAGGGTGACTTTTTTTTGATTTCGGCAATAACAGATATATTTTCCTGAGATATAATCGCAGAAGAAAATGATTTGGAAGGTGACGTCGACGAAGAAATTCTTAAAATTTCATTTTCATTTAAGTCAGCAGTTATTTTTTCATCTAAATGCCACCTAATAATTTCGTCCAGATATGTTTTCATTTCATATCAAGTCTATTAAATAATAAAGCCAGGATATTCTCACTTAACTTAAATTTAACCGAACACAAATTGTTCCCTAAGTTAGCAACAAATCATAAGATGTAAACTCAAGACGGAAATTGCAAAACAGTCCAATTAATTATATGCTTGTAATCTATCCATAGCATGGGCTACCTTCTTAGTGTCGACCTGAAATGCGTCAAATACAAATTGATGATTCATCAAACATACAATCGACAACCAAAAGGACCTGAAATCATGCTTGCGACTAGTCGTATTCTGTCAAATCATACAAATAGCCAAGTCCGTCGCATTAGAATTGCTTCGACCCTCTAAGCATAAGCATAGGTATAATACCCCATGACATCAATAATTAGATCTGCTGACCCCAGTGAGTTAAATACATTGACCGAATTCAAGCTTCCGACTTTTATGACAACCTGATTGGCAATAGTTTCGCCCGTAGACCAGTTTAAATCTGAACAGTTCGGGGGAGATGTAGGAGAAGCGGGAGTAGGATAGATAGTCAGAAATCCGCCGTTGGAATTGGTATTGGTTACCGTAACGTTTAATACTACCGCAACAGCATTAGACGGTATTGAGGATATACCAGTAACCTGAACCGATTTGGTCCCCTGTTGGATTAATGAGCCCGAAGATACTGATCCGTTATCGCATTGATTGGATACCACGGCGGTACCGTTTGCCGATCTTGTATCGCATATCCTAGTAGGAACAATCGGACTGAATGTTACACCCGTAGATACGGAACTGCCGGTAAAATATCCGTTAATATCAACGATAACGTCTGTATACCCGTTGAAGTTATAGATGTTTATATCGCCGTTTGTTCCGACAGGAACAATTACGCGATTAGCTATGCTCATGCCAGCACCGAAGTTAAGATTTGAAGCTGTAGGTGGCGAAGTTGTCGACGACGGAGTGGGATAAATAGTCAGAAACCCTCCTGCTTGTGTTGTATTGGTTGCCGTGACGTTTGCGATAACGGCCGTGGCGCTTGAGGGAACACCGTCCAGCGTACCTCCAGAGCCCGAACCCGCTACATTCACGGTCAAAATCGAATTTGAACTCATCGTAGAATTTGCGCCTTGATTACACTGATTTGCAACGGTACTGCCAGAAACTGGTCTCGTATCGCAGACTCTCACCGGAGATATGGGAACAAACATACCGGTCGTACTCATGGTCGGTGCATAATACCCTTCTAAATCCACTATTACATTTGTCGACCCAACAAAGTTATAGATAGATACCTGTCCGTTTTGCCCGATACCAACTTGAGTTAGATTGGCAACGGTGTCGTTAGCCCCGAAGTTAGTGAAATCATTGGCCCCAAAATTTATAACAGATGTATTTGGTTGTGCGGCACCGCTGGGAAAAACGGTTAAGAATCCTCCTGCTTGCGTTGTCCCAGTGACAGTAATATTTAAAGCCACCGCTGTTGCATTGTTAGGTATGGTCACCGATCCGAAAGTACCCTGAACATTAATGTTTAAGGTTTGGTTGCCAGCTACCGGGCCAGTTTCGCCGGTAGCACCGTTATTGCATTGATTGCTGGCCACACCCAATCCTACCGGCCTGGTATCACAGATTCGCGTCGGAGAAACAGGAACGTAAAGAGAATTGTAACCAAACAACATGCCGTTGGATATTTGCGAGCCGTATGCAACCGTAACTAGAACAGAACCCGTACCTGGTGGTGACACAGCAGTAAGCTGAGTAGCTGAATCATGACTCACAGACACGGCAGAAGTATTTCCAAAATCAACTGTATCGGCATTGCTAAAGTTAGCTCCCGAAATAGTAACAGCCGTTCCGCCTGAGGCGGGTCCCGAATTTGGCGACAGACCCATTATAGACGGAGTCAGAGAGTAAGTAGCTATAACAACATCTAATGCCGTAAACCCTATTGCCTGGCAAAAGGTCGATGAAACACACGAAACAGAATTAAGGTGAGAAACTCCCGTCGGCATTGAATCCGATGACCATGTCGAACCGTTAAAAGTTGCACCAGAAGAGTTCCCAACTGCCATGCAAAAAGTCGATGATACACATGATATTGAATTGACGCCGTTACTTGCCGGTGGCAAAGTCTGAGCTGACCACGTCGAACCGTTAAAAGTTGCGCCGACTGCCTCACAAAAGGTCGAAGAGGTGCAGGATACTCCAGTGAAGTAACCACTTGTCGTCGGCAACGACTGATTTGACCATGTCGAGCCGTTGTAGCCAACAATTACACCTTCGGAAGGGCCAGAAACAGAGTATCCCACGGCTTCGCAAAATGTCGATGAAGTACAGGATACCGCCTCTAGATTACTATTTCCCGAAGGTAAAGTTTGTGTTGTCCACGTTGATCCTTTGTAAACTACGACTACACCTTCTAGTGTAACCCCAGAAACAGAGTACCCTACAGCTTCACAAAATGTCGATGAAGTACACGATAAGCTATTTAATTCAACAATACCCGTCGGAAGGGCCAGATTTGACCACGTTGATCCATTGTACGCCAATACTACTTGATCGCCCAACTGATTCTGTCCGACAGCTTCGCAAAATGTCGATGAAGTACAGGATACTGCCTTTAGACTACCATTTCCTGAAGGTAAAGTTTGTGTTGTCCACGTTGATCCTTTGTACATCAATGCAACTGCGGTGTTTAAACTGTCTTGTCCGACAGCTTCGCAAAAAGAATTAGAACTGCACGATACGGAGTTCAGATTAACGAATCCAGCAGATAAGGGTTGAGTTGTCCACGTTGATCCGTTGTACATCAAAGAAATATCACTGGGACCTCCAGCTTGGCAAAAGGTCGATGAAGTACATGACACCGTAGAAGGAAAAAATAACGACGGCGAAGGCGCCTGTATTGTCCAAGTCGACCCGTTATATATAAGAGCTAAACCATTCATTTTGTTTCCGTTTAGAAAATCCCCAACAGCCACACAAAAGGTCAATGAAGAACATGAGATAGAGTTGATATCAAGAATTTCTGACGATAGGCTCTGGATTGACCAACCCGACCCGTTGTAAACTAGCGCAATTAGGTTACCTGAGCTGTCTGTCCCATAAGTAGCACAAAAGGTCGATGAAGAACATGATAGTTGATTGCTCGGATTGACACCCGACGGTAAAGCCTGCGTTGACCAACTCGAGCCATTGTATGTTAAAGCAACCGCTACGCCTGAGCTAAGTGCTCCCATCGCCACACAAAAACCTGAAAAGATGCATGAGATATTAGACAATTCAACAATACCTGACGGAAGGGTCTGAGTTGACCAACTCGAGCCATTGAACATTAGAGCTGCGGGCATGCCTGAACTGTAAGTCGCACTGACTTCACAAAAACTTGACGAACCGCAAGATAGATACACAGCGTTGCTGACGCCTGACGGTAGATTCTGCGTTGACCAGGTAGCACCATTGTACAATAAAGGACTAGAAGAACCTAAATTAGATACACCTATTGCTCCGCAAAATGTAGATGAAATGCATGACATATTGGTAAGTTCATTAATACCTGACGGGAAGGTCTGTGTCGACCAATTCGAACCGTTGTAAGTCAATAAATCGACATTATTTCCGGCATAGTTATCCCCAGTAGCTTCGCAAAACGTTAATGAGGCACAGGATACGTCGCTTAATGTATATACTGCCATAGGATAAGATTGCGTAATCTGCCAAGATGGAAGCGTGGCGGCGGTATTTTTCATTCCCAGAAGAGATTGCGGGCTACTTTTTAAATTGACCAAAGAAAAGATCACCACAATCATCATTAACGTTGATTTAAAAACCAGCACGAGCTTCGTCTTTAGATATTTTTTATTAACCGCCATTTAACCGCCCCATAATTATCGAAGCTTAAACTTAATATAGCCTACGATTACAAAATCGATAAATGACTACACTCTAAACGTCAAGAACGTCAAGTTGTTTTGTAAAAATATTACCTTACTTATTCCTAAAACCTAAAGCCTACCGATTCATTAAATATTACTATAATTTATGCATAATTTCAATGCCGCCGACACTTAAGCAGTAGACAATAAGTTATGAGCTATTTACCGAAATGACGTAAATTTTATTTGGTAAATTTATTTTCATATTTGCTGATGCAATTCAGTTAATAGATCTTGCATAATTGACTTTGATACACCTCAATAGAAAATACGTTCAGATCCACTTAAAATAAAGTCACTCAGTCATATAATATAATATGGCAATTGATTCCAACACTGCGAAGATTTCAACGCCTAAAACGGTAATCGTTGTAGAGGACGACCCAAATATAAGTGACCTTATTGATCTGTATCTTCGCAAAGCCGACTATAGAGTTCTCCAATGCAATAATGCCAAAAGGGCCAAAGAACTGATAGCTGCGAGCAATCCCATGCTTGCAATATTGGATATAGGTTTGGCGGGCGACGAAGACGGATTGGAGTTACTTAAACAGATACGACTTAATTCGTCTTTGCCAATCATTTTGCTTACAGCGCGAGATGACGAGATTGATCGAATTATGGGTTTGGAGCTAGGCGCCGATGACTATATCTCAAAACCGTTTTCTCCGAGAGAATTAGTTGCTCGAATTAAAGCGATTACCAGAAGAACGAGCGATAAACACGAAAGCCAACAGATATTGGAATTCAACTCCCTTAGAATTGATCTAGTTGCAAGAGAAGTTACCCTAAAAGGGCAAAATATTCAACTTGCCGCAAAAGAATTCGACTTGTTAGCTCATTTTGCTCAAAACAAAGGAGTAGTATTTTCTCGACAGCAACTATTAGATTCGATATGGGGCGACAATTGGTTCGGAGACGAAAGGACTGTAGACGTTCATATTAGACAAATAAGAAAAAAACTGTCCGATCACTCGGATCTTTTACATACGATTTGGGGGGTCGGATACCGATTCGGTTAATTTATGAAGAAAAGACTGCTCTACGCTTTCATAGGCGTCACCCTTTTTGCGTTAGTCCTTTCGGGATTCGGGGGCTATCTGTTGTCGCGTCGACAGGCCAGCCTAACGGCACGAAGACAAGCAACTGCTGCGGCAACATCTCTAATTAAGCAGTTTGATAACAGAGCGACACTATTCGCACTAAATAGCTGCAGGAGAAATACTGGTTCATCAGCTTGCCTTAACAAGCTTTTAATTAGGATTAAGATTTTTGAACGAGCCGACAACGCAGACCTAGTGCTATTTGATCCGAGCGGACAGATAGTTAAAGGAACCTTACCTAAAAACATCACTTATTCGATGTTGCAAATTAACGAATTACTTGCCGGAAAACCTCAATCGGGTTTAATCGGGAATAGCTCGGCATTTGCTGCAATACCGCTACAGAAAACTAACTTATCGATAAGGCTTTTTCAAAACAATACACCCGTTGTAATTTTGATCCGAAGCATTGAACCGATATTTCCCAATGCCGGCTATTTCTTGTTTGCCGCACTGGTATCTCTAGTCATTGCAGGAATCATAGCTTTGTACCTGAGTACACGAATATCCAAACCGCTAATAACGGTGGCAAAAACCACCGATGACATCTCAAAAGGCGACCTGTCAGCTAGAGTGCCCATTGAGCCCAAGGACTTTGACGAACTAAAAGAACTTTCTCAAGCAATAAATCAGATGGCTTCGTCGTTGGAATCAAGTAAGCAGATGGAAAGAGAATTTTTCCTAGACATATCTCACGATTTAAATACTCCTTTAACTTCGATACTCGGCTATGCCGAAGCCATAGCCGATGATATCTCAGATAACGTTAAAAACGATGCGATTATTATCAAGAACCAAGCAATAAGACTGCAAAGACTAGTTCAAGACATTTTAAACTTGGCGAAACTGGAAAGTGCTCAGTTTGCTGTTAGTTTGGCCCCCGAAAACGTTTCTGTAAAGTTAACCGAAATTGTCGAAGGATTTAAAAGGGCAAAATCCATATCTGACAGGCATTTAAATATTATTGCAGACATAGGAGATTTTAATGTAAATGCGATGTTGGATACGGATCGATTCAAGCAGATTATCTCCAATATTGTTGACAATGCATCGAAATATGCAGACTCCACAATCGAAATTAAATGCATGATGTCTGGGCCCGGCAATAGAGTACAGATATACATAACCGACGACGGACCGGGAATACCGGCTTCGGATATATCCCATATTTTCAACAAATATTATCGATCAAAAGCACAGCCCTCAAACATTTCCGGTTCGGGATTAGGACTAACGATTGCAAAAGAACTTGCAAATAAGATGAACATTACTCTTGAAGCCTCATCGCTTGCTAGCCCAAACCACGGGGCTCGTTTTATACTGGAAGTACCTACTATTAAGAATTAGGTCAAAAGAGCGTCTGATTCAGTGTATTTTTTTCTAAAATCTAACAACGCCAATCGTCGATGAGACATTGAATTTTTTTCGTCGGCTGACATCTGTCCAAAAGTTCTGCCATCGCCGTTATCGGGAATAAAAATTCCATCATATCCAAACCCGTTGGTACCTTTTACTTCGTAAGTAATCGTACCTTTAACGGTACCGAACCCAACAATCTTTTCGTCTCCGTCTACGGCCAATGCAATCACAGTCTTAAAATAAGCCACTCTGTTTAAGGCGTTTTTAGTTAGCTCAAGCACCTTGGCAACATTATCAGCATCAGTTGATCCTTCACCGGCGAATCTGGCCGAGAACACTCCAGGGGCAAGATTTAGGGCTTCAACTTCAAAACCGGTATCGTCGGCAAGTGCGGGCATATTGGTAAATTTAGAGATGGCTACCGCTTTCAAAACGGCATTTTCGTAAAGCGTTGTTCCGGTTTCTTGAATTTCAGGAAATTCTGGTGGCCTTTCAATGAAATCGATTTCGCTCAGAATCTCCCGTATTTCGCGAGCCTTATTTTCGTTATCAGTGGCTAGTACGACCCTTAAAGTTTGATTCAATTCATTACTCCATTTTTAGCCTACGGCTATCTCGAGCACCTGTTTTTGCATTGCAAGGATCTCGGTAATTCCTTTATCTGCCAAAGACAGCAGTTCAAAAAGTTGGTTGTGATCAAAAGGTTCCTTTTCAGCGGTACCTTGAATCTCAACATACTTCCCGTCAGTCATAACTACATTCATGTCCACATCAGCCGACGAATCTTCCTCGTAATCAAGATCCAACAAGGCCACTTTATCCACCACCCCCACCGAAATTGCCGCCAAACTACCGGTTATGGGGTTACTCTCCAAGGAACCCTCCCCTAAAAGCTTATTTACGGCGTCTACCAGGGCGATATAACCTCCGCAAATTGATGCAGTTCTCGTACCTCCGTCAGCCTGCAAAACGTCGCAATCAACGGTAATTTGGATATCTTTTATTTTGTTTAAATCTGCTACCGATCTTAACGAACGTCCAATAAGCCTTTGAATCTCCATTGTTCGACCTGACTGTTTACCTTTGGCGGCCTCTCTTGCGACTCGTTGAGTCGACGATCCCGGCAAAAGCGAATATTCGGCAGTAATCCACCCCGAACCTGATTCTCTTAACCATTTTGGAATATTCGTCTCCACCGATGCGGTGCAAAGAACTTTGGTATTCCCAAAAGTAACCAATACCGATCCGGCAGGATTTGCAGTGTAATTTCTCACAAAACTTACTTGACGCAACTCATCTGCGTTCCTATCTGTTCTCATGTTTCCTTTCATTTTCATACCAAATAGGTACATGTTTTATAGTCGCAAAAGCAAATCCGGCTCAGGGTTGCCAAACGCCAACCTTATTAATTGCTTCGCCCAAAAGCCTGCGACCGATTTTCGCAAATTCATCAGGATCGCCCGACGAGAGATAGATTCGTTGACCCTCTTCTAAACTTAGAGACGCCATATTTTCTTCTTTAAGCAACCGATCCACTTCGAAGGCAGTTTCATCTGCCGAAGAGACCAAGACAACGTCTCTTCCTATAACATCTGATATAGTTCGGGCTAGAAATGGATAATGTGTGCAACCCAAAAGCAATGCGTCGATAGGAGAGTTTTTAAATGGCGCCAAAAGTCGTTCTGCCAATACGTGAACCTGATCGCTTGAGGTATCCCCTCTTTCCACAAATTCAACGAACCCGGGGCACGCTAAAGCGTGAAGGTCAATATCGGAGTCCTTCAAGTCAAATTCCACTTGATAAGCACCCGAAGAAATTGTAGTAACCGTTCCGATCACGCCGACTGATTTTAATTTAGTCACTGACATAGTCGCCTTTACTCCTGGTACGATGACGCCGACAATTGGTATCTCAAACAGTGATTTAAGCTCTTCAAGGGCAACAGCGGATGCCGTATTGCATGCTACAACGATCATTTTTACGTTGTAGTCTTCAATGAGAGATCGTGATATTTCAACGGCGAATTTAATGATCTCGTCTGCTTTTCGCGGTCCGTATGGATAACGCTTCGAATCACCTATATACACGGTTGATTCATTAGGGTTAAGATCATTTATGGCTTTTAATACGGTTAAACCGCCAAAACCGGAGTCAAAGATGCCAATAGGTGAATTGTTATCCGTCATTTTTATCACTTAATAGCCTAGTCTATTCGATGCCTAAGTTTGACTGAATCAAGACGCGATTAGAACATATCTTCAAGACTTATTTCAAAAATAAGTTTAAGACCTAAACCTGCTAAATTAGCAGCACCAGTATAATTTAGCCAAAAAAAAGAATCCGATCTAGAATTAATAATAACAAAAGTAATTTAATCAGAAAACTTCAAAACTACCCCAATCTAAACTGTTCCAACGCCCGCCATTATTTCAATGGACATTACCACGTATACAAAGTCCTTATGTGGAGCTTCCGTTTACAAACTTAAGTTTGTTGGCATTAAAAGAGAATTTTAAATATAAATTTAGAATAAGCAAATGCGACGTACTGTTGCAATAGGATAAATGAACTTAAATTTCCCTAAAAATATATGGTGGATTGAGCTCTTAGAACAGCTTCATCTATATCCAACGTCCAAATTTCGCTTGACAGATACTTCCAACCGGCATCAGGGGAGACAATCAAAATAGTTCCAGTATCAATTAAATTTGCGCATTTAATTGCACCTGCCAAAGCGGCTCCAGTTGAGATTCCGGCAAATATCCCTACCTCGGCGAGCTTTTTGGTCCAGATTATGGAATCCCTAGGACCGACAACCGTCTTTCGGTCAAGCAACAACGGACCGTTGTTGTCAAGAAAAATTGGAGGAATATACCCGTCATCTAGATTTCTTAATCCGTCTACCATTTCTCCGGCAGGTGGCTCTACGGCCCAAATTTGAACGTCCGGCTTTTCCTGCTTTAGGTAACTTCCGACTCCGAGCAAAGTACCCGATGTACCTAGTCCTGCTACAAAATGAGTGATATTGGGAAGATCGCGCAGTATTTCAGGTCCTGTAGTTTCAAAATGCGCCTTCGGATTGGCCTGATTGGCGTACTGATATAGAAATACCCATTCGGGATGGTCGGCGGCTATTTTGCGAGCCATCTTCACAGCGCCATTGGAGCCTTCGGCCGCCGGGGATTCGATAATTTCGGCTCCCCAAATTTTGAGAAGATCTCTCCGCTCTTTAGAAACGTTGGTGGGCATCACAACTTTTAGCTTATAGCCCTTAACCCGACATATAAGAGCCATTCCAATGCCCGTATTGCCCGACGACGGTTCGATCAATACACTTCCAGGTTTAATTTGACCTTTTGCCTCGGCGTCTTGAATCATGGATAACGCAACCCTGTCCTTAACGGAACCGCCTGGGTTCTGGCCTTCGAGCTTTATATAAAGGCCGACCTTTGGATTGGGAGACAGCTGGGATATATCTACTATCGGCGTGTTTCCGATCAATTCAAGCACGCTCGAAGCTATTCTGTTATGTTGCAAAGTAATATCAGTCACTTCCGCCCGCCACCGCCGGTAAAATCGAGATTACGTCTCCATCGTTTAATTTCGTGTCTAACTTTTCTAGATATCTAACATCATCA
The DNA here is from genome assembly GCA_021852345.1 of Actinomycetes bacterium. GTDB lineage: Bacteria > Actinomycetota > Acidimicrobiia > Acidimicrobiales > JABEUL01 > JAJZNL01. Next base: position 144,131 of record JAJZNL010000036.1, on the reverse strand, counting down.
TCATTTAAATAGACATTGACGAATTTATGCAATTCTCCACTCTGAGTCAAAAGCTGACCGGACATACCCGGATATTTAGAAGACAATTCGCTTAAAGCTTCGCCAATATTTGCTGCGTCCACCTTTACAAGAGCCGCACCGTTTGCATGCGGTCTCAATACCGTTGGCAATCTGACTTCTACTTCCATAAAATCTCCTTACCGCATTCAGAAATACAAATTCTGACTAACTTAGTTATATTTTAGTACTAAGTTATAACAATTTTCTCCTCTTTTATCTTCCCGGCAAGGAATTTATAGCTTCTAGTGGACGGTGAATGGAACCGAAATGACGTAATTATATAATGCCAATTTGGATCTGGAGCGCTACTAACGTCGGTCAAAGACGGATACGGATCCGAGTGCGTATGCGAATGCACGACGCCGACAATCTGTTGGTTTTTAGATTCTGCTTCCCTGTCGGCCTTAAGATAGTCTAAAGGATCCAACTCGTAAAGCTTGCCCGACTGGGCTGTGTTCTTGCACGGATACCACGAAATAACCCGCAGAAGGGAGATATCGTCAAGATTAGAGGCACCGACCAGCCCGCATCCCTCCAGCGGATACTGACTGATAAGATAGCCCTCAATTGCATCTAAAATGGTGCTTGGAATTTCAATCATAAGATAAAAGTAGTTTAATATAATGAAATCTAAAGCACGGTCAAATTCGGGAAAGACAAAGTCAGCTAAGTCAGCTGGCCAGTCAGATGACGGCTATAAACTCGTAACCAATAACCGTAGGGCCAGATATGATTATGAGATATTGGAAACTTTTGAATGTGGAATTGAACTTAAAGGTGCTGAGGTGAAGTCGGTTCGGGTAGGGGGAAGACTTTCGTTAACGCAGGCATACTGCAAGGTTGACGGCGACCAACTGTGGCTGCATCTTTTAAACATCGCTCCGTACGAATATTCTACTGGATTCGGATCATTTGATCCAGATCGGAGAAGAAAACTTTTGGCCCATAAAGAGCAAATTTTGTTTCTCAAGCAAAAAACTATGGAAAAATCGTGGACAATCGTACCGCTTTCGGTCTACTTTAAGCAGGGTAAAGTGAAAGTCCTGATTGCACTGGCAAAAGGAAAAAGAACATACGACAAACGATCGGCGATTATTCAAAAAGATTTAATCCGCGAATCTGATCGCGAACTTAAAAATAAATTCGGATAGATATACCAAAATCTTGCTAAAATATTCATCTGACTTAAGTATGCGGTCTGTCGGGGGTGAATGGTTTCGACTTCGGTATTGGACGCAGAGGAAGCGAGTCATGGTGTCCGGATCCATGTAAAAGAGCCGGAAATTTAAAAATAAATGCCGAGCCACAGCTCGCACTTGCTGCTTAAATAACAGCAACGTTTTATCGGTTCTAGTTCTGCGAATCGAATAAGGCGACATATTGCAGAACTTACGTTTTATTGATGCCGATGCACTAAAACGGAAAACTTTATCGGCAAAGATATTGCTTACCCGCCGGTTGGATGCAAAATCTTAACTAATCGGCTGCACTCGGAGAAGCTCTGTGAAAGGTCTGAAGGACGCGGGTTCAAATCCCGCCACCTCCACCACATTGGTTTAGATTAAAATTAGTTCTAAATTGCGTAAATCGATTAAGCGCAGATGAATCAAAATTCGGTCGTGGCCGGAGTAATGAAATAATACCTTTAGGTCGTTTGTAAGTATTTACAATTATCAACTCAGACATTCAAGGCGAAAGACTATTTGCATTTTATTTTGTTTTAAGGTTTGCTATTTAAATACTTCTGATAAATCGAGTAATTTAAAATTTTTGAAGAGACAGGACTACTTACGTTAACAGGTATGCCGAATGCGGCAATTCCATACCCGACATCAAACTCATACCCAAAATTTAGTGCCGAATTAAGGGACTTAGAAGTTGTTGATGTCGATCCTGTATTCTGCGATTGGGTAGCGTTTGTTTGCATTTTAAATTTGAAAAGCCTTACCCTACCAGAGCTGTCGAGACCAATATTAAAGGACACAACTGGATTAGCCATAAGACTTGCTATCTGTTTTAACGTATTGCTATTTTCGGATACCGCAGCATTATTTAAATTGATGCTAACGCCATACTGGTGTAATACCACCCCTTGAGTCACGGTTTGTCCCTCGTCGATTACTGAAGTCGCAGCGTTTAAAGCCTTAATAAAAATATTGGGTTTAGCCAAAACATAATAGAGGATATTGGAAACCGTATACGAATTCGTCTGTGTAATCTGTGTCCATTGGTAATTTTGATACTGTTTTGGCAACTTAGCCAAATTTAACGACAGAAATAGTTCTGAGTCAACATTAAGTAAATTAAATGTTGACATGGGTTGTAGTTTTGAGTTTAAAGTCGAAACAGAAAAACTTCCAATTGCCTTCTTAAAATCAAATTGTCCCGAAGACTGAATCGAAGCCAACGTACCGTTATTTGAAGACTTAATATTTATCCCAATTATTGATAAGTCTGTAGCTTCAGTCATCTCCGTGCCACCGCTTCTAGCCAAATAGCCGAAGGCATTGTGAATGGCGACTATAGGATTAGCCGAAAGTGTCCCATTGAATTTAGTTGTAACTGTCGGTAGAGTTGAATTTGAAGTTGATACCGCAACGTATTCGTGGCGTGTAATAAATCCGTATACTAAGGCCGAAACTGCAAGCAATAAAACGATTCCAGCAACAATTAAATTTCGCCTATAACCGTGTTTTTCAATCTTTATATTAAGTAGTTTTCTTAAATGACCTGACATCTTTTACTATAAAGTTAACATAAAATCATCAAAAGCAAACTGCCGCATAATTTTGAATCTAACATTTGAATGGATCGTTTAACAGGCGATAAGTAGGGATACCTTTAATTGCAGCTGACAAAAAATAATGTTTCTATCATTTTGGGCGAAACCGCAATTTCTAACTTGCGCAAACTAATAACAATTCTATTAGCAACCTAAGATTGCAAGATATCGAATTGGAATGAATTAGTTTACCGAAAACTTATCGGTCAAGTTTTTCTTTCTGCGTTTACTAAGCATTAACAACATAAATAGTCCAACAATAATAAGTGATATAAGTGAGTAAACAACAAAAGTGATCGTAAAGTTGTTATGACCTGTCGGAGCCTTCGGTATTGAATATCTATAACCTTGCAAATTATATCTGACACTACTCGACATAGGTGAAAACGAAGAAGACTCCCCAATCGTATTTTGTCTAATTCCACCTATAACTATCACGGAACCGTCATGAAGCACATCTATCGTTGAATCCTGCCTCGGGGAACTTATCGAACCAGCATTAGACCAACTGTTTAGATACGGATTATATATCAGACTTGAAGAAAGTGATTGGCCGAGACTGCTTCCCCCTACAACAAGTACCTGCCCGTTATTTAATAGAACTGCTGAAGAGGCCACCAAAATGCTGTCTCCTCCAGCGGTCTGAGACCACTTTCTTGTTACGGGATTATATATATCACCCGAAACGGAGTTACCTAAAACCAAGACTTCCTTATTCTTAAGTAAGATGGCCTGCCCTAAGTAGTGAGACTGGGTCATGTTCGCAGTAAATGACCAGGTATTTGTCGATACATTATAGATCTCGGCAGTATCAGTAATCTTACCGTGGGATGTAACCCCGCCGGCTACCAGAACTTCATTGCCGTCTAAAGCGGCTGACATGAATTCGGCTCTCGGCAAGTTCATACTACTCACCGATTTAAATTTTTGTGTTTCGGGATTATATAGTTCTGCTTTAGCCACCGGCGAATTGTTGGAGTTCACACCTCCCACTATCAGGACTTCTCCACTATTAAGCAAAATCGACTGGCTGTATGCAGCCGGAGATAGAAGTGATCCAGTTAGCGACCAGGATTGATTGCTGGCGTTATATAACTCTGCCTGAGACATCGCCCCGCTATTGTTAAATCCACCGGATACCAAAACATTGCCGTTCTTTAACAGAGTCATCGTTCCGCCCAAGGTATCAAAGATCATGGAGGGAGCAGACGTAAATAGTTGTGTCTTTGGGTTATATATTTCTACGGAATTTAGAATCGTACCGCTACCATTAATCCCGCCAGCCACCAAGACATCACCATTCTTTAAAACAACTGACATAGGCATTCCCGTTGGTGTCGGCAAATTAGCAGATACCGACCACTCACCCACTTGATTACCCATTGTCGGAGCGGCATTGAATTTCTGACTTACATTTGGAGTCGGAATAACATGAGCTATGCCCGTAACATAATTCAGATTTACCGTATCTTGGGTACTGTTGAAAGGAACCACTGATTTCGTAGCGACTAATTGTGATTGCAAACCACTGGCACTTAAAACTCTGGAACTTAAACCACTGGCACTTTGTTCGCCCTGCAGACTACCTGCTACTACCGGCTTGTTTGATACCTTATCGTAAGCCATCAACAGATATGATCCATGCGTTGTGCTTGAATGCCCTTTGGAGTACTGCAGACTCTGGATCTTTGAACTACCCGTCTCATAGGAAGCTTTGCTTATGGAAACACCCCCGCCTGAGAAAGAAAATGTAAGAGCATATCCGTCGGCAGACAAAGTAATACCCGACGAATTAACGCTGAATCCCGTCTTAGATAAAGTAAAACTTCCCGTGGTACCTCTCCACTGCCAATTACACGGATAGGGAACAACCTTATGCCAATAGCAAGTTGACGTCGCAACTTTTACTGCCACGGTAACCGATATTGAGCCCCAAATGTATGCAGAAAAGCCACTGGTATTCAAATCAATTTCCACGTTTGCATTTAACGCGCCTCCGATTTGCAGAGCCGGCCCAATTTGTACATTACCCGGGCCCAAATTAAGTGCACCACTAAACTTAAATTCGAAACTGGAAGGAGAAGCGGACAAAAGAATTGATATTGGTCCTATCGATAGAGAGCCCACCGTTATCTGAGATACATAACCGCTGAAATAAATGCTCGGTGGCGAAAACCCTATATCTGCAGTAATATCTACGGTTACCCCAAATAATACCGCATTAAAAGCCATGCCAAATCCAGGCTGATATACAGTTCCGGCAATGGTTGCCCCAAAGGGACATACATAAAATGAGGCATAGTTAATTTCTATGAGGCTCCCTTGACCAAAGGCCATTAACGGTTCCAGTGCGGGAGTGGTCGAATTTTGAGTTCCGATAGAAAGTGATAACAAGAAAGGATCCAAGTTAAATGCAAACGTTATGGGGGCACCTTCGATATAACCCAAAGTATTGGCAATTGATGCAGGCAAAGAAGTTATTGTTCCGTAGAATCCAACGTTTGGGAAGGGTGGGTCTAAACTAATTCCTCCTTGAAGAGCTGCACACTTTATTGTAAGCCCAGTTATACCGAAGGCGTTTGTATAACCCGGGTCGGTCGGCGAACCACAATTCCCCATCGCTAACGATACGTTTATTCCGCTCGTGGATATAGTCAATTCGCCGGTTAAATCTACCGAAGAGGGCGACCCTCCAGATTCGCCTGCAGGCAATGTTAAGGTCGCGTGTAGCCCAATCCCAAAAATTACCTGAGAAGTAGAAATCGTAACAGACAAAAACCCTGAAGTCAACTCCAAACTGGTGCCTGACAGATTGAATATCTGAATCCCCGTACCAAAGCTAACCGATATCGTAAAATCAAAGGTATGATTTGCGAAATCCACCGAACCTATGGCCACCAGACCCGTACCGGTTGGAAGATTAATGTTTACAGCCGCTAGTGCATTTAAGACTGATTGAGGGACATTTAAAGTTAACGCAAAGGTAATGCCCTCTGGCAAACTTATGGTTCCGATCGTGGGTGCTCCCGTATTAAAGCTAGATACAGCTACAGTTGAAAAGTAAACATAGACCGAATCGCCTGTAGATCCCAACCAACTGGACAAATTCGCTGCCAAACCGACAATAAAACCACCGTTTTGGAACTGAACCGTTACAGTCGAAGTGAATGCCCCTCCATCAGGCATTTTAATGGAAAGATTAGCCTGAACCGACACAGATAAGGCTCCGTTTGATTCTGTTAGCAAAATCTCCGGCGAACCAACGGTAACGTAACCGTCAGGAGAAGTGTAACTTAATGAAGAATCTGTAGCTGTCAGAGAAAAGGACTTATTGGAGATATCAAAACAACCACCGGCATTTACCGATCCCGAAAAATTTCCAAGTGTTAAAGACAAGCTGCCTAAAGCATTCAACCAAAGATCTCCCGCATTGGCAATCGAACATCCGCTCGGAGGTACACTGTTGCCAAACTCTACAGAATCAATGCTAAAGGTAACACCATTAATACTTACCAATAGCAATGGGTTTCCGTTTTGACCAGATGCGGTTAAATTAAATGTTATGGCACCGTTAGCATCGGCCAAAGTGCCGCTGAAAGCAGCATCTATCGTTATCTGAGGAACCGGCGAAAAAGATTCTGCCATCGATGACGAGACGGTAAATGTCCAATTTGAAAGCGAATTAAACGTTCCCGTTACCGTAAGGGACCCCAAGGAGCTTACACTCATCGTGGCACTGAACGTGAGTCCAGAAGTTCCTAACGAAAAATTAAGATCAGAAAATTGAATCGGCACTGACGAAAATGGCGAAATCGGACCTGCGATTGCCCCTGGAGTACATCCCGTAGATGTGGGTTGACAAGTTGAGATATTTGCCGTTATTGTTCCAGATGAACTCTTTGATATGGTGCCGGTTAAACCAAACGTCTGCCCAAATACGACTAAATTCGAAATAGTTGCCGTACCGCTGAAAGAACCGTCCGCATTAATGACAACCGAAAGCAAAACTTGAGCGGTACCAGCAGACGGCAGCGGAATCGACGCTGTAACTGAAATTGTTAAGTTGGAGTTTGAATACTCTAATTCAAATGAATTAATGGTAGCCCCGCCAGGTAACTTCAAAAATGGGAATCCAGTCGGAGCAGTAAGTGCAGCATAAAATGTAGGTTGCGAACCAGGTGACCAGGATCCGTTAAATACTACAGTATCACCGGCCGACAACGAAAATCCGGCCTGATTTAGAGTATTGATTACCCCAGTCGAAGGCGTGTAAACCGCCCAGGCATTAAATCCTTGATTTATATTCACCGTCGGGAAATTTGAGTCATTTGTGCTAAAAGATGAAATCGAACCCGAGCTATATATAAACAACCCAACTAAGGGCAACCCAACATTTGCAAAACTAACATTTGAAACGACTATCAAAAGTTGACCTGATTGATCCGAAATGCTGACCGTAAGTGGATTTGAAGAGCCATAGCTCAACGACGGAATTAATGCTGAAGCCGATGCGGAAAAACTTACGCTAGACCCTATTATGCCGGTAATTGACAGTGAAGTAATATTAACTGTAATTGCCGACCCGATTGAAATTGAAGTGGGGCTAATTGACGGGTCGTTAACGGCATTGATTGCACCTGTCTTTAGATCAATAGATGCACTTACACCCGCCGTCAAACCATAAGTAGATCCGCCGACATTTATAGCCGCAAGAATAACAAGCTGCGGGTCTGTCGGAGTCGGACCACTAAGATTTGCACCGCAGCCAGGCGTCATACCGTAGGCCAAAGCAATACAGTTAATTGATATAGTCAGTCCCGCCGTCGGTGACCATGTTGCAAGCACTGGTGAAGTTAATGACGTAGGTGCCGTACCCGCTTCGATATCATACTCAATAGATCCGTTCGTAGAAATTATCACAGATCCACTGAATGTTGCAGAAATAGTCAAAGAAGCAAACGGCGACCAAGTTATGGTGGTTGTGCTGACATTTAATGTCCACTTAGAATTCAAATAGTTTCCCGATAGATTCAATGTAACTGGTGCACTTGAATTGGCAAATTGGGCGGTTGCTGTAATGGTAAGCCCCGATGTGTTTGACAAAGTTGCAATAACGTTTGACACTGAAAGTCCGGGCACCAAAGTAGTCGCCGAACTCCCTGTAATAGGCACCGTTATACTTGCTGCAACAGAACCCGTAGAGCCGGGAGAAACCGCAAGACTTACCGTAACTGGTCCCCCTAACGGTAAATTGCCAATTACCGCACTGGAAGACAACGACGGTTGGGTTCCGCTCATGCTTATGTTGATACTTGCGCTTACGTAAGGAACTGAACCCGGTGATCCGACCGGATCTATTGAAACTGAAATTAAAGAATTTGATTGAATGCTAACAATCATTTGGTAGCTCAAAGAAGAATCTGGTATTCCGAAGGGCAGCGCGGTTAACGGTACCGCAAATTGTGCTGATGCCAGTGACGATACGGTAGTTGCTGATGATAAATTAAAAGAGATCGAAGTAGACGGTGAAAAAGTAACCGACCCTAAATGCCAACCCGAGGGAAAATTAATTGTGCCCCCAGTTATCTCAATCTGAACCGTGCCTGAAGAAGATTGAAGAATGTAACCGGACAAGTTAGACGAAGATGCTAAAGTCGAACCAAATAAAGTGAAACTTCCAGAGTTAAATAAGATCGGGGTTCCAGTACTACATGTTCCGGTAGGAGCTACAATGTTTAATTTTAAACTATCCACCGAGGTCCCCAGAGGTCCGACTCCGAATGTCAAAGTCGACGAACTTTGAGCGTCCGACCATATTGTAGAATAAACGGATCCGCTAGTACAGTTTGATATAACGGGGTACGACACCGTAGGCGAGGTCGAACCGATGAAATCTGCGGTACTGCTGGAAATAAATTGCCCATAGTAGTTATTCGACCCGGCAGGAGTTGGAATTATACACGTGGCATACGAACTCGATCCGCTTGACGTTACCGGCATATTGGTGCAACCGCTCAATAAAGTTCCATTCTCATAAAAACTCAGCGTTCCCAACGGCGCAATATTTGAACTTGGCGTATTTACAGTTGCAGTTAAGTAAATTGAAGTTGAGCTATAAGGTCCTATATTTAACGAAGTTGTTGTTGTAGCGGCGACCACACTATACATTTGATTTCCCGAACTTGAATTAAAAGCAGTACCAGCATCGGAATAACTTGCACCGATTGTAACCGAACCTGAATCAAGGCCAACGGGAACGCTACACACGGCAATACCGTTAGACACCGATATATTCTGGCAAACTTGCACTCCGTTTTCAGTAATGGGTAGGTTGTTGACAAGAAAATCTACGGTGCCTTCGTTTACAATTGTGCCTGAGGAGGTTACGGTTGCGGCAAGCAAAACATTTTCTCCGTACGGTATCTGTGTAGTTGTCGAAATTTGAGTACCCGACAGAGTCTCTACAGACGGCACCACCGAAGTAGTGGCACCACCTACGACATAATACAATACCGAAGTAAGGTTTGAACTTGAACCCGTTGTTAACGGATCGGTGTTATCCGTACCCAAGTTATAGCTAGCCGTTACGGACACCGCGGTTCCAGAAGGGGGTACGAATTCACATATTGCCGTTGCCGTATTATTGGTTCCAGAAGTGGGTGCTATCCCTTGACAACTCGTCGAATTGTAGCCGCTGATCACCTGCCCATTTTCATAAAACGTAATTAAACCAGTGGGTGGCACATTTCCAAATGTGTCAGAAACCGTAGCCGTCACGGTAACTGGAGTGCCAGCACTTATATGTATCGGATGAACCAAAGAGTCAACTGGAGATAATGCGACTTGCGTTGGATCAGGCACCGCAACATAACTAAACGTACCGTCGGCAATCGGCAAATTCCAGTTCTGGCAGTCGCTATTGCTTGAGTAAGAACAGTAACTTGCAGTGAACACAATAGGACTTAAGTTTGTCGGTGGAGTTGCGCCTGTACAAAGAGCGGTCGAGGTTCCCGCCGTTGAACTAACGGTCGGTATTACTGCGGTACAACCAGTAATCGGAGTTCCGTTTTCCAAAAACTCAACTGGACCAGACGGAGCAGACCCCGAATTCGAAGAATTCTTCAACGTTGCAGTGACGACAACTGGTACTCCAATATAGTTTGCGCTCGCTGTCGAAATCGCAGAAAGGGAGAGAGAAAGACTTGCCCGACTCACGCTGAAATTAGCGGCAGCAGAAGTACTTGAAAGTGTCTGGGCGTCGCCGGAATAGTATGTTTCAATCGCATTTTGCGCAACAGAAGGCATGAAGGTACACGAGGGAACACCACCAGAAGATGTCACCAGAGCGGGGTTTGGCGATCCTATACAACTAACGTTAGACACAGTATTTGTAGCTGAATCAAAATACTCATAAGTTACGGTACCCGTAGGTGAAGTGTCTGTTGAGCTGGGTATATTTTTGACAAGAGCCGATGCGGTAATGTTACTTCCGTACACAACCGATGACGTATTGAGCGACACCTGAGTCGTAGTAGATATTTTATTTAAGATAGACGTTGTAACGTTAGATGTAGATGAGCCGTTAGTATTACCAGAAGTTGGTACATACGTTGCCTGGATGTAATATGAACTTCCGGGAATTCCGTTAAAGTTGCATGTAACTTGAGCGGTCTGACCAATCGTCAGCGTCGTAGATACTGTCTGGCTGCAACCCAAATTAGTAAAAGGACCCGAAAAATTCGAAGTCGAATAATTGAAGTCTACGCTTCCGCTGAGTGGCATAACTTGAGGGCTAGTTGGGGTTACGGTTGCCGACAGCGAGATGTTCTGATTAGTATTGTTTACAACAGGAGTAGCAAGCTGAATTGATGTGGGATCTGGAGTGACGTCAACCGTTTCGATAACTGAATCATAGCTCGGCTGAATTGCTCCGTCACCCGAATAATTTACATAATATTGGGATTCTCCTAACGAAGTTGCTGAAATATAACATTCGCCCAATCCATTTTGAGAGTAGCCTATAACGCTCGCCGAGCACGCCAATATATTTGTATTGGTATTTACGAAATTTATGGTTCCCGTAGGGATATAGGTAGGATTGGTTGCAACAGTAGGAGCCACCAAACCGTATAAAGGAATAGAGTTTCCAGCGGCAACATTAACTATAGAAGAAGATGTAGTTACTGTAGAGGAAACCAAATTCCAAGATATTCGAGCAAATCCATTACGACCGTATGGATATGACGAGTATCCCGCACCCTGACCAACATAGTCTACGACATTGGCGCCGATCCAACCGTCTTGACCTCCGCCGCCGCCTCCGCCGTCTCCGCCGTCTCCGCCGCCGCCTCCGCCGCCGCCTCCGACCCAGCCGCCGCCTCCGCCTCCTCCGCCTCCGCCATATGGAGATGCGGCGCTATATCCATTCCCGCCTGCGCCGCCAGAATTTCCGGATGCATTCCCGCCGTTTGAACCGCCACACGAGCCACCACCGCCACCGCCGCCTCCGTTCACCCCTGAGCTACCGCCACCGCCGCCTGCGCCACCGCAAAAAGGTACATGTACATTGCCTCCAGTTTGACCATTGCCTCCAGTTGAATTATCGGCTCCACCTGTACCGCCAGACGACGGAGATCCGTTTCTGGAAAAACCGCCGCAGCCTCCGCCGCCCGCGGCTATAACAGTATTTACCCCTTCGACCAAGGTAGTACTTCCGCCACCTCCGCACCCCGAGTTAGAACTGCTGGAACCCCCAGAACCTCCATTAGGCCAACCTCCGGACTGTTGTGCTGCATTTGTACCATTTGCATTCATCCCACCTCCGACTCCGACGTTAATGGTTATCATGTCATTAGAAGCACTTATGCCCATGCTTCCAGACAAATAAGATCCGTCCCCTCCGTTTGCGCCTCCTCCTTGCGCCCCATATAGACTAAAATTTATGGAAGTAATTGGTACGGGAACCGTTAAAGTTTGAGACGAACCGGTAGGATAATAATTACAAACAACGGTGACCCCATTTGAGCTACATCCAGCCCCGAGACTCGCTGCGCTTACAACCGGTTTCATTTTTGTAAAGCGTCTTAACCTACCCGATTTAAGCCGATTCGATTTTAGGTTAGGCCTCTTGTTATGTAAATTGTTTTTTCCAGAATTCGCCTTAGGGATTAAGTTTCCATTTGTTGCAGAACTACCAAGATACAATTCATTTATGGCCGGTGTAAATGCAAATATCAAGACACCGACAAGGAGTAAAACACCGCAAGAGCGCAGCCAAGAACCCAAAGTAGTGTATTCCCCCCTTGTGCTTGGTGGATTAGATATACTTAAGTCATCATTGGGGTAAACGTTTAAATCGTTACAATCTTTATTCAAGCTCGAATTACTATCATCCGCAACATTGGATATCGACTCTGAACTTAGTAAAACATTTCGGAATAAATTTTTTTTAAAACTATTATTTCCCATGCAAAATGGATTTATGACTGTAAATCATAATTTACGTATTTTAAATCAAAAAATACAAACTGCGTACTTTTGAACTGGCCTGTATTTAATTATAACATTAATAATCAGAAACATCAAGTGCCAACAACAAAACTTATGGTGTACTCAAAACAAATTTATTTAGACTAATAAATATCGACACTTGCTAGCAGAACACATACCATTGAAGCTAGATAGCCGTGCTTACCCTGAGCTTTTTGTAATGCTGTGACACAAAAGACTGTTTGGCTGATGTCAATTCGCTTTACGTGACCTTTTAACCAATGCCAAACCTTTGCGCATGAATTAAATATTGTTTTACCGTTAGTTTCCGAAACGCTAATTCACTCACTGATTACCAACCACCCACCTATACGTAATTGAAAAGCATGTGACAACATAACTGCGCGCAATTATATATATGCACTAACAAATAAGCGTGTCGGAGGGGGGACTTGAACCCCCACACCCTTGCGGGTACTAGCCCCTCAAGCTAGCGCGTCTACCTATTCCGCCACTCCGACTCTTAAAATAAGCTATAACCGATCAGACGATCTATAATTTCAACGGCAGTTGTATCGTCAGACTTCGTTATTATATGATAACACCGATTAAACATCTCGATATAAATTTATGGCGGTTAATAACCTGTTCTAAGTAGATGTAGTCAACGCTGTAGCATTTACCACTGCCCAATTTGATACTGACGAAAATGGACCGAATTCCGAGGGGTTGAACTGGACATTTTGCAATAGGTTATTTGTCACAATTGAATACGGTTCTTCAAATAGCGGAACCGTAAGATAAGTTGCCCACAAAAGTTGATCGGCTTGTTGATAGAGATCTTGAGACTTTAGAGTATCCAGAGAGGAATCTGCCTGATCAATCAAGGTAGATATTTGCGGAGTAGTTTTTTCCACAACCGATGGGTTTACTCCCTGTCCGATTGGCCATGAGCCGTTTGGTTGATTATAAATTTGGTCTTGAGTTAAAGAGGCAGTAGAGTACGATGCATAAGGATTTAAAGTAACTTTTTCTATTGTCATTTGAAAATTGTTTGCCTGTAAAGCCGTCTGTTCCGTTCCACTGTTTTGATACGGCGTTAATGTTACGTTTATTCCCGCATCTCGAAATTGTGCTTGCAAGTTTGATGCGGCGGTAGCTTGCAACATATCGTTGGAATCGTAACCCAAAGTAAAGCTCACAGGTTGATTATTAAACACCAACACGCCCTGCGAATTGTAGCTTAAACCAGCAGCCGCTAGCATTTGGGTCAATTCCGGTGTATTTGGGGAAGCCAAATTACCGGCATCATTGGTATATCCAGATTGATTTTGAGCAAAAATCATATTTGTGAGCGGATATGCCCCTGGATTATACAATCCTTCGGTATCAGAGGCAAGTTGATTGTAGTCGACAAGAGAGCTGATAGCCTGCCTTAACTGACTGGTGGCAAACACCGGATAAGCCGGGTTATAGGTCATCATTACAGCAGCCAATGACTTATGAGTTTCAACGTTTAAGGCATTAATCTTATTTAAATTTGCGACTGTTAACGGACTGTATTGGCCAATAGTTAGCTGAGCCTGATTTGACTCTACGGCCTGTAACATTGACTGAGCCGATGGATATACTTTAAAAATCAGTCTGGCTATGTGAGGCTTAGTACCATTAAATTTCTTATTGACTGTCAGGGTCAAAGATTGATTTGGAACATATCCACTTATCACGAACGGCCCGGCAGATACCTCCGTAGCCGGAGAAACATTAGTAAACCCGGTACTCCAACCCACTTTCTGAGCAACCTGAGAAGGAACCAAATTTGAAAACAGTGATTCCCAATCAGCAAAAGGTTTAATAAACGTAACCGTAAATATCTGGTTATTTTGCGTAGGTTCAATCGAGGCAATGTCATTATAGCCTGGCTGCTGCACGACCTGATAGGGCTTATTGCCCGAATCAAGTCCGATACCGACATGAGCCTTCCAATTATATACAAAATCGGAAACCGTAATCGGGGTTCCATTTGACCACGCCGCATTAGATGCAATAGTATATTGAACTTTCTGAGGATCAATTGAAATTAATTCAGCCTGCGATATTACTGCAGTATCCAAATTTGTTTCATAATTACCGTCATATGAAAAAATTTGAGGCCAAAGGCAATCCATTATCTGCTGGGTTAAAAAATTATTTCCTGCAGGAACGTTTGGATTATAGTTTGTAGGAAGATTTGGAACAGCGACAGTTACGGTTGCATTTGTCTCAATCGGCACCTGGGGAGCCGAGGTCACTGGTGACGAACAACCTGCCAGAAATGAAGAACCCGTGAGAGCAACAACAAAGATAATCAGTAATCTTATTGAAAACGCTTTTCGTTTTTTAAAAAAACTTCTTCTCTTAAAATTCACGACCAACGTAATGCTACGATAACAGTTGTAAATGCAAACAGCGCGAGACATACCAGTGTTAATCTATCAAGATTTTTTTCAACCATTGTAGAACCTGCTGCTGCTGCTCCTACCGATCCACCAAACATGTCAGAAAGACCGCCACCTTTACCAGAGTGTAAAAGCACCAGAACTATTAGACCTAATGAGGACAATACATTAATAGCAACTATAAAATCGGTTAACAACGCATACTCCAGAACTAAACAATTATTTCACGAAAGAAAGAAAGGCTAAATTACTGCCTTAATAACGTTACCAAATTTTACTCCATCCAGGGATGCACCACCGACCAAAAGTCCATCAACGTCGGTTTTCTTACAAAAAGAACCTGCATTATCTTCGTTAACTGACCCACCATACAATAGACGTGACAAACTAGCAGTGTCCTCGTCATATAGTTGAGCCAACTTGGCTCTAATTGACTGACACATTGCCTGAGCGTCGTCAGCGATGGCATTATTTCCCGTTCCGATAGCCCAAATTGGCTCGTATGCAATGAGCATCTTTTTGACAATCTCCACTTTTATTCCTTTAAGTGCTGCTTCAAGTTGGCTGGTCACGAAATTAAAATGTTCACCTGACTCTCTTACATCCAAAGCTTCCCCCACACAAACCACCGGGATCATTTGAGCTTCGGCTATCGCCTTTGCTGTTTTGTTAACTATTTCGTCAGTTTGATAAAACAGAGTGCGTCTTTCAGAATGCCCTACAATCACGTGACTAACATGCAACTTAACAAGCATGTCCGGAGAAACTTCACCCGTATAGGCACCGCTTTTTTCAAAGTAACAGTGTTGAGCCCCCAAGAATATACCCAATTTTTCAGCTTCAAAAATAGTCTGAAGTGACCTAAGCGACGTAAAGGGTGGATGTATGACTACGTCGACTTTAGTAAGTTCGGCTTCCGAGAGTGTTGCTTTAAGCTGCTGAATCGTCTGTACAGCTTCATAATGGCTGTGATTCATTTTCCAGTTTCCGCAAACTATTTTTTTTCTAAATATTTTTTCCGATGTCACTATTGTATAATGTATAAATTTATAAAGGTTAATTGCCCGATTGTCGTAACAATAACCATATCGATCTTAAAATATTAACTGTTCTTGACAGTCATACCTTCACGTAATGCTTTGATGCCCGGTAAATCACCATATTCCAAAAATTCCATGCTTGCGCCCCCGCCGGTCGAAACGTAATCGGGTTGACCGTTTAGATGGAAATCAGCCAGCGCCTTTGCGCTGTCTCCCCCGCCAATTACGCTGTAGGCCTTCGAATCGATTACGCCTTGAGCGATTTGATACGTCCCATTAAAAAATCTTGTGTCTTCACAAACGCCCATCGGACCGTTCCAAAATATCGTACCGGCTTCTTTAATGTATTTCAGATATTTTTCAATCGTGAATGATCCAATATCAAGCCCTCTGTAGCCATCTTCGATGTCACCGTTAAAGATTCTAACCTCTCCAGATTGACCTGCATCTCCAAATTTACCGTCGTATGATAATGCAACAAAATCTTCGGGTAACAAGATATTGTTAAAATTTTGCAAAAGTTGAGAGCATTCGTCAAGCATATGCTCTTCTATCATCGACTCTCCGATGGAATGACCTTGTACCTTTAGAAACGAAAACGACATGGCTCCGCCGATCAAAACATAATCGGCAACTTTTGCCAATGAACCCACCACTCCCAATTTATCGGAAACTTTTGCTCCGCCGACGATAGCAATATAAGGTTTCTGAGGTCCGTGCAAAAGTCTACAAAGTACGCTCAACTCTTCTTCAATTAAAAACCCTGCAGCCGACGGTAAAAATTTTGGAGGACCTACGATAGAGGCATGCTCTCGATGAGACACTCCGAAAGCGTCGTTTACATAAATATCCTGTCCAAAGATAAGCTTTTGAACAAAATCAGGATTATTTTTTTCCTCGCCGATATCAAATCTTAAATTCTCCATGATATCCACGTCGGGGTATTTTTCGTGCAAAACCTCTGCTACCGGAGCAATTACCCATTTGTCGACTTGCTCGCCTTTAGGTCTACCTAGATGGGTACAAATTGTAACTTTTGCGCCTTTGTTCAACAAATAGTCAATTGTCGGGAATGCTGCCCTGATTCTAAAATCGTCTGCAACCTTAATGTTGCCATCCGAATCTTTTTTCAGAGGGACATTAAAATCCGCTCGCAACAAAACTCGCTTGTTTTGTAAATCATCCAAATCTCTGATTGTGGGGATTTTAAGCATTCAACAACCGCCTTATTTTATAGAACTTCCTACCAGCGTCACAAGATCAACCAAGCGATTTGAATAGCCCCATTCGTTGTCGTACCATCCAAATACTTTTACCAATGTAGTAGGAGACTCGTCCGACTTTCCTGAAGCATCCATAACCATCGTCAAAGGTGAATCAAATATGCACGAAGCGGGCGAACCTACAATGTCACTCGATACAATTGGGTCATCTGAGTAGACAAGTACAGATTTAAGTGACGAATCCTGAGAAGCCTTTAAGTAAGCTTCGTTAATTTCATCTACCGTAACCTTTTTTTCGACAACTGCCGTAATGTCGGTAATTGAACCTACTGGAACTGGAACTCTTAATGAGGTACCGTCCAATTTGCCTTTCATTGCTGACAATACTAACCCTGTTGCTCGAGCTGCTCCAGTTGATGTTGGCACAATATTTATACTGGCTGCTCTCGACCGTCTTAAATCCTTGTGCGCCAAATCCAATAAGTTTTGATCATTCGTCATGGCATGAACAGTTGTCATCAGAGCAGTGCGAACCACAAAAGCATCATCTAAAACTTTAATCATCGGCACAAAACAGTTTGTCGTACAGGAGGCATTTGAAATCACACTGTGTACGCTCGGATCATAAGCCGAATCGTTTACGCCCATAACTACCGTCAAATCGGCATCACCGCTGGGAGCCGATACAATAACCTTTTTGGCACCTGCAGTCAAATGTCTTGCCGCATCCTGACGCGAAGTAAAGCGACCAGTCGACTCTATGACAACGTCGGCGCCTAACCTCTCCCACGGCAAATCCTCGGGATTCTTTTCGGCAGTTATCTCTATCTTATGTCCGTCTAGGACTATACCGCCGTCGTAAACTTCAACCGAATTGGCAAGCTTTTTTTGGACGGAGTCATACTTTAGGAGATGAGCATTCACCTTCGTGTCGACTAGATCATTAATGCCTACTATTTCGATATCCCCTCCCTTTTGCAAATAGGCTCTGATAAAAGAACGACCGATTCGACCAAATCCATTAATACCGACTTTTATAGCCATAACATCTCCTCATGATTTTAAAATCTTAAGCCTTAGCAATTTTAGTGCCTATTAGCATTATTTGAAAATAATTTAACTAAAATAATCTTTTTTTCAGTTTCAGGTATCATTATTAACTTTGCTGAGATAGCTAAAAGTGATACCTAACACCATTAACTATCACTTTATAAAACAGATAATTTGCAACCAAACAGGTAACGGATTTAAATTTAAACCGCTGAAATTTGAAACTGACAATAGATATCTAAGTCACCGACAACCGCAAAACCATCCGACGCTAAAACCACACTATTACAATAACTACAATTGACGTGCGTCATTTCCTAGCTTTCCCGCGGTCAAGATTTAAGGCCCGGTTCAATTTACCTGAATCAATTTACCTGAGTTAATGAATGGGTGCCCCGCGATTGACGTCTCGATGCTTTATCACGACTTTTAAACCACTCCCTTGAATATAGCCACCAATGAATTCCGCTAAAGCTACACTGCGGTGTTTGCCGCCAGTGCATCCTATGGCAATGGTTAGATAACTTTTACTCTCATTTTTATAACCCGGGATTACCGTATCAAGCAATTTGGTAAAGCGATCCACAAATTCTTGGGTCGCCTCCGACTTCAATACAAAATCAGACACCGGTTTATCCAGACCGGTCTTTTCTTTAAGTGTTGGCTCCCAGTAAGGATTTGGCAAAAATCTTACATCCATTACAAGATCGGCATCCATGGGGATTCCGTAAGAATAACCAAACGAAACCACTTGGACTTTCAGACCAACCGTGTCTTCGTCGCTAAACAGCGATTTAATCTTGTCAGCAAATTGATGCACGTTTAGTTCAGTTGTATCGATTACAACATCCGCTTTGGCTCGGAGTGCAAATAAATTCTCTCTTTCAAGGTGAATTGACTCAGAAAGAGTGGAGCCTTCAACAGGGTGTTTTCTTCTGGTACCTTCAAAGCGGCGCAATAGAATATCGTCTGTCGCATCCAAAAAAAGAATCTTCATTGTTTTCTCTCGCGCTTTAAGTTCGTCTAAAGCAATCAGAAGCTCTCCAAACTCAAAGGGTGTGCTCCTGCCCAACACCAAAACTATATTACGAGATTCATTTTTAGAACTCATCGCCAAATCACCGATTTTCTCTAACAGCGAGCTTGGAAGATTATCAATTACGAGCCATCCGAGGTCTTCTAAGACATCGGCGGCGGTAGACCTACCGGCACCTGACATTCCCACCACAATTAAAATTTCATTTGGCATCTGATATGGTACCTTTACAACCAATTTACAATTTGGTAATTGACTTTCATAACTGTCATAACATTTTGTTTCCTAGTTTTAGTTTATAGGCGCTAATTTAAAGGTGTCAATTTTTTAATTAGATCTAACGAATTATTCTTATCAGTACTGATGCATACAGGCTTTGAGTTTTATTAAGCGTCCCATTCTAAGAATTCAATGTAAATCCGTGCCGCCGACAAACGACGATGACCGACGACGAAACAAGAAATGTCTTCACCGGGATGACATTTTAGAGACAATTTTTGAAATCGTACTAACAATAATATTGCCGAGGCAGGCACGACTCAATTACCGTTGAATCCATTATTGGGATTTAAGATTTAAATCGCACCCGAAGTATCATGGTGAAAAGAGAGGTCGTCATGGAAATAAGAATAGATTTGTTTGGCAACGGTTTCGGGCAACGATTCAGTTTGCATTAGCTCCTCCAACGAAGCTTCTTTAATCTTGGAAACCGTTCTAAATTTATCAAACAATAAAGTTTCGGTTTTCGGCCCCACCCCAGATATATTTCGTAACTCCGAAACTATAGCGGATTTAGACCTTAACTTCCTGTGATGACTTATTGCAAAGCGATGAGATTCGTCCCTGAGACGTTCAAGCAAAAAAAGCGATTCGGAGTTTCTGGATATCCTAAGCGGCTGAGATTGATTAGGAAAGAATATCTCCTCGAATTGTTTAGCCAGCGATACCAAACCAACATCTATATTTAAATCACTCAATACTTCATAAGCTACTTTAAGCTGACCCTTGCCTCCGTCAATTACCACCAAGTCCGGTTTTAGTCGAAAACTTGCGTCGCTTGAAGTATCTGAAATCATCCTTTTAAATCTTCTTGTTAAAACTTCGTGCATCGCTAAGTAATCATCATTCTTATTAGTATTAACCTTAAAAATTCGGTAGTCACTTTTTTTAGGTAGCCCGTCTTCGAAAACTACCATTGACCCTACGTAATTTGTTCCGAACAGATGAGAGCAATCGTAACATTCGATTCTATAGGGAACATTTTTTAATTTAAGAATATTTTTTAAGTCAGTCAAAAGTACGGATCTTGAATTAAAATCATAAGCTCGCTTAAAGGTCTGTCTTTCTAGGGCCTCTTTAGCATTATCTATTGCCACCTGCAACAGTTCATACTTGGCTCCGCTCTTGGGAGATGACAATAAGATAGTATGGCCAAACTTTTCTGCAAGCCAATGCTGCAGCAACTTAACATCAGTTGGGATATGGCTTACGAGTATTGATTCAAACTCAACTTCTGGATCTGCCTGTTCAGAGTAGTGCGAGACAACCGCTTTAGCAATAAGCTCTTCGCCACTTAGAGGTTCAACTCTGTCGACAAAGAAACCTTTGTGCCCGATCAATAAACCATTTTTAACCGTAAATACCTTAACGGCTGCATGTAACTGTCCTACTGCTATTGCAAATACATCGGCCGAAATATTATTGGACATAGAAATAGTTTGTCTTTTTTCAATTTCACCGATGTCAGATATTCGGTCCCTCACCTTAGCCGCCTGTTCAAAGTTAAGGTTTGTTGATAGCTCCTCCATCTTTGATTGAAGGGTTAGCTTAATGGCTTGAGTTTCACCTCCGAGCACCTTCATGGCTCCGTTTAAAAGAGTCCTATATTCTGATGAGGTGATTTCACCCACGCACGGTCCGCTGCATCGTTTGATATGATACATCAGACAGGGCTTATTTGACTTAATATGCTGTGCCAAATCAGCATCGGTACAACTTCGAGTGGGAAATATTTTTTGTAAAGTTTCCAGGGTTTCTTTTATCGCTCCCGCATTTACATACGGCCCGAAATACTTTGAATTTTTCAATTTTAAATTTCGAGTTACAAACAACCTTGGCCAGTCGTGTTTAATATTGACTGCAACGCTTGGGTATGATTTATCATCCCTAAGACGAATATTAAACCTAGGACTGTAGCGCTTTATAAGGCTGTCTTCCAATATGAGAGCATCCTGTTCGGTTTTTACTTGGATCCACTCTACCTTTGTAGCCTTGGACAACATTTGTGAAGTCTTAGGATCTAAGCTGGATTGATTATTAAAGTAACTCCCGAGCCGATTTTTTAAAGACTTTGCTTTGCCGACATATATTATTCGATTATCTGAATCCAAAAATTGATAAGATCCTGGCGCATCTGGTATATTTTCGGGACGTTCCATATATTCATAATTGTAGCGGATCAGCAAAGCCATCATATCTTGTTGGCTCAAGTGGATATACTCTAACATCAATTAGCTAACCACTGGCTAGCCACGACCCAAGACAAAATTAAATCCGATACGTAAATTTATACTAATGACTATTTACTCATTAAATCCTTTAATTTCACATTCAAAGAAGACCAACACGATTATAACCACAACGAACCGACGATTACAATTAACTGTTTCTAGTAATTATTTTTGCATTCATTGGCCAATAGAGCACCTTAAGGCGGAAACCTTCCAACGCAAAATTTAATGTAAATATGACAGCTGATTCTAAAAAACAACACTAGAATATAAGTACCGGTCTGGATAAAACAACGGTGTCTGATCTCATGGTCGCCATATCCGCAGAGGTTCCAGATAACTCTGCCGACGGAATTGAGATCCTTGTTTTAAAGTGAGGTAACGATGTTTCGGATGCAGAAACCGCTTCCGTCAAAATTCAGTGAGGCTGATAATTCTGAATTGATTGACTCCATTAAGAAATCAAAAGATATTCTCGGCGAAAAACTTTTCATACTGGGTCACCACTATCAGCGAGACGAAATAATTCAGTTTGCCGACGCAAAAGGGGACTCTCTCGCGTTATCAAAATTAGCGGCCAAACAAGCCAAGGCAAAATACATAGTGTTCTGCGGAGTTCATTTTATGGCAGAAGCCGCAGACATACTTACTTTAGATGATCAAATAGTTATTTTGCCTGATCTAAATGCCGGATGTTCAATGGCGGATATGGCAGATATAGATCAAATCTCGCAATGCTGGCAAGATTTACAGGCCATCGTTGACATACAAAACGTAGTTCCGATTACCTACATCAACTCAGCTGCCACCCTAAAAGCATTTGTAGGACAAAATGGGGGAAGTGTTTGTACTTCATCAAACGCAAAATCAGTAGTTAAGTGGGCCTTAGACAAATCACCCGACTCTAAAATCATATTTTTTCCGGATCAACATTTGGGTCGCAATACAGCTTTTGAACTTGGGTTCGATCATAGCGATATGGTATTATGGGATCCCCAGTTGGACCTTGGCGGAAACGATAAAAAAGAGCTAACCGAAGCAAAGTTTATTCTGTGGAAAGGGCACTGTTCGATTCATCAACGCTTTAGCGTTGCCAACATTAACGAATTTAGACAACAATACTCAACCGGGCAGGTAATAGTACATCCAGAATGCTCGCATGAAGTCGTAGAAAAAGCAGACTTAGCCGGGTCCACCGATTTTATTATTAAAACAATTACCGCAGCTCCAGCTGGCGCAATATTCGGTGTCGGTACTGAAATTCACTTGGTAAACCGCTTGGCAAACGAAAACACCGATAAAACTGTAATTTCTTTGGACCCGTTAATTTGCCCGTGTGCGACGATGTTCAGAATAGATTTAAAACATCTTGCCTGGATATTGGAACTCTTGGTCGAAGGTCAAGTTACCAACCAAATAAAGGTAAATGAAAAGACAAAGGCAATGGCTAAACTTGCTCTAGACAGGATGTTAGAAATTGTCTGATTTGGCCATATGATTTTCCAAGAAGGCACGGTCGTTAGCCATGTCAATTGAAATTTCCTGACAATTTACTCTTTTAAGACCACTGATTCTTTTATAAGTTCCGTCTGGTTGTAGCTCCCATGAATTTACATCATCTACCAACTCAATTTCTAATATCCCTTCCAACCTCGATTTTATTTCTTCGTCTTTAACGGGCAGCAATACCTCTACCCGACGATCCAAGTTTCTTTCCATTAAATCCGCAGACCCAATAAAATATTCCGGATCTTCTTTGCCGAATCTAAGAATTCTCGAGTGTTCAAGAAATCTGCCGACTATAGATCTGACAGTTATATTATCGGAGACATCTTTAAGACCAGGCAACAAAGAACAGACCCCTCTGATGAGAAGGTCGATCTTAACGCCGCTAGAAGAGGCCCTATATAAAGCTTCTATTATGTCTCTGTCGGTAAGTCCGTTTACCTTTATAGCAATGTAACCTTGATCTTTAAGTTGAGCCTGCTCTTGGATTTTATTGATTATGAACCGTCTTAAGTTTGAGGGTGCAACTACCAACTTTCGATATTTAGACTGTTTCGAATATCCGGTCAGGTAGTTAAACAATTCGGACAGATCCGCTCCGATCTCTTCGTCAGCCGTTAAAATACCTAAATCCTCATACATCCGGGCGGTTTTAGAGTTGTAATTTCCCGTGCCAATGTGACAATATCTAACCAAGGAATCCTGCTCGTGTCTCACAATCAAAACACACTTTGCATGAGTCTTTAGCCCGACAAGGCCATAGACTACGTGTACCCCCGCTCTTTCCATTACCTTTGCCCATTCGATGTTGGCTTGCTCGTCAAATCTTGCCTTTAGCTCGATGAGAACCGCTACCTGTTTGCCATTTTCGGCGGCCTTTATGAGAGACTTAACAATGAGAGAATCTCCCGACGTTCGGTAAAGTGTTTGCTTAATCGCCAAAACCTTAGGATCGGATGCAGCTCTTTCGATTAGTGCAGTGACCGATGTCGTAAATGACTCATAGGGGTGTTGAACCATGATATTTTTGGATTTAATGGCCTTAAATAATTCGTTAGCACTAGCATGTTTCCCCATTAAATCAGCAGAAGGCACTGACTTAAAAGGTTTTTGATGCAAATCCGGTCTGTCAATTGCATAGACCGCCATAAGTGAATTTAAGTCCAACGGAGACTTAGAGAAATATACATCCTCTTCGGTCAGCTCCAACTCCTTGGTCAGAAAATCTTTAATATAATCTGTTGCGCCCCACTGTAAATCAAGTTTTACGGCCCTACCAAATCTTCGTCGCCTGAGTTCCATCTCGACTGCTTCCAAAAGATCGTCAGCTTCTTCTTCAACTAAAGTCAGGTCAGCATTTCTGGTGACCCTGAATGTAAAATGAGACAATACTGCAATATCTGAAAATAGTTCTGGAAGGTGTGCGGCAATTACCTGCTCTACGGTTACAAATCGATTTTTGTCTGGAAGTAAAACAAATCTTTCCAATACTTCCTGAGGTACCTTAACTCGGGCAAAGCGTTGAGACCCGGTCACGGGGTCCGCCACTATAATTGCCAGATTAAGCGACAAGTTAGAAAGGTAAGGAAATGGGTGGCTAGGGTCCACCGCCAACGGAGTCAGAACTGGTGCAATCTTTGCATTAAACAACCCATCAAGATATTCGCTGTCGTTTGAGTCCAGGTCGCAATAATCGGCAATTTGAATTCCAGCATCGCGCAGAGAGGGAACTATAGAATTTAGGTATACGGCATCAATTCTTTCCTGTTGATCCAACGTGATCTCCCTTATGAGCTTAATTTGCTCCAGCGGAGTCATGCCGTCCGTGGATCTAGCTCTGATGTCAGCTTCCAACTGATCATAAAGTCCCGCAACTCTAACTTGAAAAAATTCGTCCATTCCTGAACCATATATGGCCAAAAACTTGACTCGTTCCATCAGAGGCATAGCCGTGTCTTCGGCCAAATCAATTAATCGCTCGGCAAAACGCAGCCAGGAAACTTCTCTGTTTAAAAAATGTGATTGATCTATCTTGTAAATAGTTTCCATATATTCCAGGCTAGTCGCATATAGGTATAAATATTGCGCTAGCCTATTTTAGTAGATTTTTTATGATAACCACCAGTCCGCCTTCGATTGAGATAAAACAAAAGAATCAGTTCTTTAAGCGTCGCAGTGAGCTTGGCTTGATCTTGCTCGCCAACTTAATTGTCGATTCCGCATATATTTTGGTAAATCTATCTCTTCATTCCAAAATACCATCAAATTTATTTCTATTCATTCTGGTTGCATTGTTAATCAGTCTTGCGGCTCATGTAGCCAACTGGATTTTAGTTCCCAAAGCCGATGGTGTAATTTTACCTGTGGTACTACTTCTAAACGGCTTGGGTTACGTAATGATATATCGATTAGACGTATTTAATAAACGACCAGAAGCACCCAACCAGTTACTATGGACAGTCATTGGAGTAACTGTTTACATTGCAACGATGGCCATAGTCAAACGCTCGCGAGACTTGGATCGCTACAGATATCTGTTACTGATGGCATCTATTATTTTGCTTGCCTCTCCTCTGGTTCCCGGCGTAGGAGCTGACATTAATGGAGCCAGACTCTGGGTAGTAATAGGAGGTTTAGCTTTTCAGCCCGTCGAAATAGCAAAACTTACGTTGACAATTTTTTTCGCGTCATATTTTGTCGAAAAACGTGAGATGCTTACCATTTCCACCAAGCGCTTCGGGAACAGAATGATACCCGATTTAAGACCTTTTGGTCCTCTGGCGTTAGCACTTGCGTTATCCCTTTTCGCCATTGGCACCGAACATGACGTAGGATTTTCACTTCTTTTATTTGTATTGTTTGTCTCGATGATCTGGCTTGCTACGGGAAAATTAAGCTACGTTGTAGTCGGTTTAGTTTTATTTGCCGTCGGTACATTTGTCGGATCGCACGTATTGGTTCAAGTCAACGCAAGAATATTCGGGTGGTTACATCCGTACTCGAACCCTTTTGGGACAATTCCCAACAAACCTTCGGGGTATCAACTTATACAAGGTATGGTATCGTTGGCACGAGGTGGTATTGGAGGTAAAGGATGGGGACTTGGCTTAACGGGTATCTATGTTCCAGTACCCCAAAGCGACTATATTTTTGCGGCCTTCGGCGAAGAACTTGGATTGTTCGGAGCAACCGCTATTTTAGTCGGATTTTTATTAATTGTAGGTTCAGGGCTCAGAATAGCCGCAACAGCAAGATCTGAATTCTCCAAGCTTCTGGCTGCCGGGTTGACCATATTAATAGGATTCCAAACTTTTTTTATTCTCGCTGGCATTGAACGAGTGCTACCACTAACTGGAATTACCCTTCCTTGGATGTCCTACGGAGGATCTTCTTTGATTTCTAACTATTTTTTACTGGCCATTCTGATGAGAATTTCGACGGAAGCAAACGATCGAAGTTTAGACGACATTCTAAATACGGTATAAATTAAAAACAGCCAATAAACAATTATCGAGCATCCCTTTTAGTGTTTTAAATTGCGTGAATATAATTACGAATTAATTAGCAATTGTCTATGCAATCGTCAGCTACCTAGCGCACGCAACATTACTGGAAATTTACGGCGCCCAATTAATGACCTACTCGGTTCGTTTGCAATTTCTTAATGTTGCAACTTAGGATGAACCACTGGACTAAGTAAGCATTTGTTAGCCATTCCTAAAGTTAAAGGAATAAGCCCTATTGCCGATATAATCAGACCAAAACCTCCTATGTACATTCCGACTCCAATAAGAATCAAACCCAAAACAACCCTTAAAATTCTGCCGTTGACAGAAGACATAAATCCAACGAAACTTTTCATAGCCTACTTCCTTTCACGTTCTATCTTCTAATGTCAGTTAAATGTTAAAGTAACAAATTAGCCGACAATTACTGAAACAAAAATTCTCGACAATTATTCCGTGTATCAATTTTCAGAATAGTCAGCTTATGGGATTAAACGAATTCGTTCGATGCCGTAAATCACAACTCATGCCTTGTGATTTTAAAGTTTAGAACTGCTCCTTCGCAAAGTAATTTAAACATCTGAAACAACTGCAACAAATTAATTTGAAGTCCCATCCCGCTAGTCTTGTGATATTTCACTATAAAGTTGTCGCATAAACTTCGTGAACGTCACCTATTCTTCAAAAAGTTGAGGTGCGCACATTATAGGAACTGTCAATTTCTGCCTAAGAGCTAAAGCTATGGCATCCGATGGACGACAGTCAAACATTTTGGGTCCTTTAGAATAAGTAATTAATATCTGACCGACATAATTACCTTGCTCTTTAGGAAAAATTCTGACCTCTTCGACTGTAGCGCCTATTTCATAAAGAACGTTTGCGAATAAATCGTGCGTCAATGGGCGCGGAGATTTTAAATTCCTCCAAGCATTCGCAATTGCAACCGCCTCAAAAGAACCAACCGAAAATGCAAATTCCAAGTTAGGGTCATCTACTGCCCGTAGTACTAATTTTGGAAATACATCAGGATACACGGTTTCTATATTCAAAAGTTCGACCTGAACGAACTCCCGTGTGGCCAATATGTCAACTCCCGTATTATTAGGTTCGGTACTATCTTGTTTATCCAAAACAAGTTCGCCGTCTTCTAAATGGGCATTTTCTATTGAACCGGTGTCAACCGAATTGATTTGATCAATATCTTCAGATGTTGTGCCGTCGGTTTCACCTATCATATCATCTTGACTTTCTAATTTAGCCATTGCGATTTTAATTTAAATATATCTGCCTAATTTATTATCTAATTACGGGCTCAAGTTCCTGATTCGCTTTTAGTGGCATAAACCTGCCAATATTTCCAGACTTTCTTCTCATTTCAACATTTAAAGCCAGACCAATCATTGTAAAAAACACTACCGTGGAGGAACCACCATAGCTCATAAACGGTAACGGTATTCCTGTTATCGGCATAAGTCCAATGGTCATGCCCATATTTTGGAACACCGAAAAGACAATACACCCCAAAGCTCCTGCTACAAGTAACCTTCCGTATGAATCACGCGACAAAGATATGGCTCTGATTAATCGCCAAGCCATAATAAAAAACAATCCGATCACGGTCGCCGAACCGACAAAACCTAGCTGTTCGCCGACTGCGGTAAATATAAAGTCAGTCTGCTGTTCTGGCACAAAAGCCAAATTTGTTTGAGAACCTTTTCCGAAGCCAGTTCCAAAAGCTCCGCCCGAGCCGATTGCTATTTCAGATTGTTGAAGATTATAAACGGTGGCTGGCGGGGCATTCTTAGGATGTAAAAATGCCGTAAGTCTGTCAACCTGATACTGCTTAAGAATTCCCAGATTTAGCACTATTACAATGGCTAATATCAATGCGACAAACATCAGAAAAAGATGCAAAGCCCTTGTATTGGCCACGACCAACATCGTAAATGCCGTAACGCCTAAAATAATCGCTGTTCCTAAATCAGGCTGCTTATATACGAGAAGTATGGGGATGCCCGCAAAAACCAATATTTTTATTAAAGCCTTAAAGCCAATCTGCTCTTCTTTGCTGGCAAAATAAGCGATTATAAAAATTACTGCCAATACGGCAAATTCAGATGGCTGAACTTGAATTGGACCAAGCTGAAACCACCTTTGAGCACCCAAGGCCACACTTCCAACTGAAGTCATTACCACCACCAACATTAACAATGCAAAACCGTAAATCAACACTCCGAAGAATTCTAAAATTCGATAGTCGACCACTATGAACATAAACATGACTATAAATCCAATAACCAAGAACAATGCTTGCCGAATCAGATAATGATCAGGACCCACCCCCAAATAGGGAGCCTGTGCTTTGGTTACTGAATATATCATTACAAGACCTATTAAAGAGAGGGCGACTGCCGACATCAAAAGTAGATAATCTACGTGTCTTAAATAATAAAATATCGATTTATTGTTTCTGCTCATATTTCAATTAAGCTTAATAATGATAAAGATGAATACTCTATTTTTATATCAAACATCATTGCGACCGACTGCATTTCACATCTTGTCAACTCAGCTACAGACGACCTCAGGTTGGTTGGCAAATCTTTTAAACGAATTGGGAGTTAATCCAATCCAAGCCGAAAGAATTCAGACTCTTGTATACAAACCTCTCTCTTTAATTCTAATTCTTTTAATTGCAGTCTTTTTGACATATTTTGGATCAAAAAGTTCAACGCTTATTGTTAAAACTATACTGTCCAGGCACATAGACAGCGAAGCAGCTCAAAAAGATATTGCCAAACGGGTGGCAACCTTAACACTTGCAGTCAGACATATAATTGATATATTCATCTGGTCCATAGCCATAGTCACAGCGTTAGGTGTAATTGGACTAAATTTAACACCGATTTTAACGGGGGCTACGGTTGTAGGAGCCGCACTCGCATTTGGGGCTCAAAATTTAGTTAAAGATTATCTTTCCGGATTTTTGTTGCTTATGGAAAATCAAATTATTATCGGCGATGTAATTACCGTTTTAGACGTTACGGGAACCGTTACTTCGGTGAGTTTTCGATCTACGGTTCTTCTTGATGAAGAAGGGGTTACCTGGTACATTGCAAACGGGGATATTAGAAAATTGGGCAACAAAACACGTAAATTAACTCACGATTTTTAAATTAGCCAATTTAAGCAGTTTCAATAAATTGCTGTTATTTGCAAATACTTAAATACTTACGTGAATTTGGTTTTTTTCGGTGGTTTAATTACAATATATATCTAATTGTCTTCCGCATAAAGGATTCCTCAGCGTCTATTTTTCCAAAAATTTCGACAACGTTTACTAATAGGATCAAAGAATCACCAATGAAGAAGTCGATGCAAGATTCTCCGATTGTATGACAAAACTTACAGCTAAACTTGGGACTCTAGCCAATCCGCAACGGCCTGTAGCATTACGGACACAGGAGCTTCGATCCCGCTAAATTTTGTGAACGCCAAAACACCTTGAAACACCAGCATGTTATACCCTTCTGCTATCTGAGCTCCCTGGCTTATCGCATGTTTCAATAAAGCAGTTTCAGTGGGAGATGTAACAATATCATAGACTATTTGATGATCCCTGAAATCGACATCTTTAAACGGGTCGATATCTTGAGCCGACGTATTTTTCATTCCCACAGATGTACAGTTAACAACAATATCGCAACTCGATGCGTCATTTAATTGGGCGGCCACGGCGACGTTCTCGCTCAATGTAATTAAATCAGCTACTTTGTCTTCGGAACGATTGCAGATATGAATACTTCTGCATCCCTCTTTGACCAACGAATATACAATTGCTCGAGCGGCGCCACCAGCTCCGTAGATAAATACGGATTTATCTTTAAGTTTGATATCAAATTTAAATATTAAGGATTCTATGAATCCTTTGCCGTCGGTATTATCGCCTATTAGCTCACCTTCGCTACTACAAATTGTATTTACCGCATTAAGTTGTTTGGCCGTATCTGTAAGATTCAGACTTTGAGCAGCAACTGTTTTTAAAGGCATGGTCACGGAAATTCCAAACAAATTTACATCGCAAACACTGCTCAGGAATTGATTAAAGTGATCTTCTCTAAGCTCATAAGGAACAAAAATGGCATCTAAGCCCAACGACTCAATGGCCGCGTTATGAATAATCGGAGACAGAGAACCCTTAATGGGCGACCCTATTACCATCCCCAACTTAGTCAATCCAGTTACCTTCATTCAATACAACCTTCAATACAGTCTTCAATACAGCCCAAGATATTAAAAATATAGACGATCACTCTAGCATCCGTCGATGCCTAGAAATCAAACAGCTCTTATCTATTACTATCTAAAATTTTACACCGGGCTACTGCTGAACCTTTGTAAATGTTATCTTATATTAGGCCGCAAATACATTAGATATGCGACCCGAATTTACCATCATAATCGTCTCGTCAAATGCAGCAGATTCAACCGCCGCCAAATTATCTGATTTCATTAGGTTAATTCCTTGCAATTCACAAATTGCACTGGAGGGCCTAAACATCGTTACTTTAATGGCATTACTCTTTGCAAGATGCAATTCCTTGCTCAGTGGTCTAACTGCAAACGATCGAAAGAGTCGCTGAGTGGCATTTGGAGCGCGCAATGGATCAAAGGCCATAGGTACAATTGCAACTATGGAAGTGTATCCGCTAGTTACCGCTAAATCTAAATTAGAAGTGGAATATGCCCCTCCGTCCACGTAATATCTTCCATCATACAAATAAGGAGGATAGATGCCCGGAATTGCGATCGACGCACTTATTCCGTCACAAATACTTACCTGTTTATCATTGTCATGACCGAACACGAAGCGTTTACCGTTGGCAAAATCTTGGCTGACTGCCCAAAACTTATTTTTAGGCCAATCCTGCCCCAAATCTAGCTCGAGCTTAACTTTTCCATCCCCCAACCAAAATGCTCCGGCCGGAAGTTTTTCCAACAGCGTATTGGCATATTTGTCAGCATTCAGTTTAAGCAAGCTCTGGGAAGCCACAAATAAAGACCCCACCAATCTTGGTAACGATTCCACCGGATTTTTTCCAGCCCGATTTAATACTTTGGGCATATTTTTACCGTTACCTGAAACTGCCATACCATAAAGATCATTTACAGTATAATCCTTACGCAAATATCCCCCTATCACAGCACCAGCAGAGGTACCGATTATAAGATCACAGTCGTTGGGAGCAAAGCCAAAAGTCTCCAAAGCTCTGAGTACCCCTACGTGATATGCCATCCCCGCCAACCCTCCTGCACCCAATACAAGTGCGGTTGATTTAGCTGAGTAAAAAGTCATTATTGCAGTCTTACAGAAAATATATCGGCAGTAGTGGATTTAAACAAAAAATATATCTGAAGACGCGGTTAGACAAAACGTAATTAACTACATGCGCAAATTACAAACCAAGTTTGTTAGCCGCCAAATCCTCAGCCATGGCCCAACCGCAAACTATCAACGCGTCGTTGGGTTTATTTTTCAGAGGTTTCAATTGTGCAGCAATGTGACTGTCCACGGTAACCTTAGGTCCGCAGAAATCAAAAAATACACCTAAATCATCGGCGCCAGTTATCAAAAATGTTCGATCGTCCACGAACGACTCTCGATTGAACCGCTTTGCAAGTCTTCGACACCACGCTCTCTCTTCGCCCGTAAGCTTGTGTCCTGGAGCAGGTATAATATCATGAAGTCCGGTAAATATCTTAAAAGATTCTGGCTTTACTACCTTGGTACCTACCAAAACATCTTCATCTGGAAATGCCAAGAGGGCTTTACGGTATTGATCTCCCAAAAGATGCTTTAGATAAATCTCCGATTTAGAATTACACTCAACGTAGCCAAGTCCTAGGATCATCGCTGGAGTTCCTCCGATGCGTTCCAGGGAATAAAGACACCACGCCCGAAGTTTACTGCCCTCATGACATCTGGTAACCAAAACCCATTCTTCGGCCTGCTTTGACAGATACCCAACATCAAACTTATCTTGAGTATGCGCTGCCAGATTCGCCATCTCTTCAATCTCTGAATCTGACAATTGTGCGGCATCTTTGGTCTCGAGGATAAAAGACATAACCTATATTTTAGTAAAAATTTAAGTAAGAGTTTTGAAAGCGCTCTTAAATGACCACTCAGAGTACAAAAATAGGTTTCACGGATTCGAACTTACAGTTAACAAATATTTTGCCGTGAACACCCAATATCGTGAGCACCCTCGATATTACCATCGTAGTTTTACCTCACAAAGCCTAAGAGTAAATGTCATTCATGCGCTTATGACAGTGTCTCCGAAATTAACTCTGAGTTCAGAAAACAGATTTGAATCCAAGCTGACCCAATAATCTGCAGGCAATCGCCACGTCTGACGTTCAATGATTAGATTTACTGGTGTATCACCTTTATGCTCCGTCAAAATATTTTTCAAAACATCCAGACGCTTCCTCGTCATAAATTTACAGGGAAGCTTTAATTTAACCGGCAATCGTCCCATCGTCAACCTGGAGATATCTACACAGGATATTTCGTTTGCGACAAGTTTGGCCTCTCGATCCTGGGAATCCAACCTACCAGTAATTAAAAGTACGGCATCTGGAGTCAAGATTTCCGAAAATTTCGTATAATATTTAGGGATTACCGCCACCTCAATGCTTCCAGTTAGATCCTCCAATGCAATATTGGCCATTTGATCCCCTTTTTTCGTCGTCCTCTTCTCAATTGACGTAACCAACCCAGCGACCGTAGCCATGTTCGTATACGATGACGCTGATCCCATAACGACATCGGATTCATCGGTAACCTTAAAATTTTCAATTGGGGTTGCTCCCAAATTTTTTAAGGCCTCTTCATACCCCAAAAGAGGATGGTCGCTAACGAATCTCCCAAGCATCTCCTTTTCAAAATTCAATAATGCTCGCCTGTCAAATTCAATATCGGGAATCTCCACGGAAACATCCATAATCGAACCTGACATCTCGGGGTCATCAAACAAAGAAGTCATTCCGCTTTCTTTGTCTTTCCTTTTTGCGACAACTAAATCCACGACCTTTTCATAACTTACCAGAAGGCCCTGTCTCGTATAATCCATGGAATCGAAAGAACCTGCTTTAATTAAAGATTCCAACGCTCTTTTGTTCAAAACAGTCGAATCGACCCTAGTACAAAAATCCAAAAAATCTTTAAACTCGCCGTTTGCGTCACGTTCTTTAATTATGCGCTCCACAAGTTGCTCTCCAACATTTCTAATTGCAGTTAAACCAAACAATATTTCCTTGTCGGGATAATTTTTCGGAGTAAAGTCTGCCGCAGAAGTATTAATATCAGGGACATGTACCTTAATACCCATGTCCCTGCATTCTGCCAAATAGAAGCCCGTTTTATCCTTATCGTCAGCTACTGAACTTAGAATAGCAGACAGGAACGCTTCGGGATAATTTGCTTTGAGCCAAGCGGTTTGATATGCGATAAGTCCGTAACCGTACGAATGACTCTTATTAAATGCATAGTCGGCGAACGGCTCGATGATATTAAACAGTTCAGTTCCGATTCTTTCACCATATCCGATTTTGATACAGCCTTGAACGAATTTCTGTCGTTCGGCTTGAATTAATTCCCTGTCCTTTTTACCGCAAGCTTTTCTCAAATTATCAGCTTCTGTCAATGTATAGCCAGCAAACTTTTGAGCTACCTGCATAATTGATTCCTGATAAATCATCAGTCCGTAAGTCTCTTTAAGCAATTCCTCCAAATCTGGATGCGGATAGGTAATAGGTTGAACACCGTTCTTCCTGTCAGCATAATCATGATGCATGTTGGCAGCCATGGGACCCGGCCGATATAGAGCCACCAATGCCGCCACGTCGTCAAATCGGGTCGGCGACAGCCTTCTAATTAACGTTTTCATCGGGCCAGATTCGAGTTGAAACACGCCGGCGGTGTTGCCCTTCCTAAGCATTTCGTATGTTTTTTCGTCATCTAAGGCAACAGACATGATATCTATTTTCTGTCCTGAGGTGTACTCGATGTTTTCCAATGCCTTGTCGATGACTCCGAGGGTTTTTAAACCCAAGAAATCCATCTTCAACAGCCCGAGCTCTTCAACACCGTGCATTTCATATTGAGTTACTATTGGTGCCGAACTTGCATCCTGAGAACTGTCCGGTTTACGCTGAATAGGAAGATATTCTGTAAGCTCTTCACCTGAAATTACCACTGCGGCTGCATGGATACCGTCCTGACGACATAGGCCTTCTAACCCTTTGGCTACTTCAATAACTTGTTTTGCTTCAGAATCGGTTTCGTAAAGATTCCTTAAATCTTTGGCCGCCTTATAGCCATCAATATGTTCGGGAACCTCCTCGAAACATGCCCATAATGGCGTATCCCTACCCATTACAACCGGCGGCATCAGCTTAGCTATTTTATCGCCCAAAAAGTAAGGAAATCCCAAAACCCTTGCTGCATCCCGCACAGCCGCTCGGGCTTTAATTGTTGAAAACGTAATAATCTGAGCAACATGATCTTCTCCGTAGACCGAAGATGCGTACTTAATCATGTCCGATCTGTAGCGATCGTCAATATC
Organism: Actinomycetes bacterium; assembly: GCA_021852345.1. Classification (GTDB taxonomy): domain Bacteria; phylum Actinomycetota; class Acidimicrobiia; order Acidimicrobiales; family JABEUL01; genus JAJZNL01. Next base: position 108,858 of record JAJZNL010000036.1, on the reverse strand, counting down.
CATGTCGATATCGGGCATCTGTTTACGTCCCGGATTTAGAAAACGTTCAAAAAAGAGCCCATGCCTGATCGGATCGATATCTACTATTTTCAAACAGTAGGCAACGCAACATCCCGCCGCAGACCCGCGTCCAGGTCCTATTCTAATTTTACTTTCCCGGGCGAACCTGATTAAATCCCAAACAATCAAAAAATAGGAGCTGAATCCCATGCTTTCGATGACCGAAAGCTCGTAGTCCAACCTTGAAACAACCTCTTCGGGCACCGAATCACCGTATCTTGCGCGCGCTCCTTCAAAAACCAAATGCCTCAAATAACTCTTTTCAGATTCAGACTGATCCCCTAAGACAAAGTTGCTCGGTACTTTAAAATGCGGCAAATTTGCTCGTCCAAACTCTATTTCGACCGAAGCTCTGTCTGCTATAACAAGAGTATTATCACATGCATCGGGGACTTCGGCAAACAACTCCCGCATTTCATCGTTTGACTTTAGGTAATGTTCGCTTCCGTCAAATTTAAGTCGATTGGTGTCAGAGATGAATGACGCTGTCTGCACACACAAAAGAGCGTCGTGCGAACTGGAATCTTCTCTTCTGCAGTAATGAGAATCATTGGTCGCCAACAACGGAGCACCGATTTTCCGTGCTAGTTCTATCAGTTGAGGATTAGTCTGTTTTTGCTTGTCAATTCCGTGATCTTGGATTTCAATAAAAAAGTTCTCTTTGCCAAAGATATCCTGAAACGTAGTGGCATATTTTTTAGCGGATTCAGAATCACCGACAAGCAACGACTGGAGGACAAGACCTCCTAAACAACCTGAAGTTGCTATGATTCCTTTCGAATACTGTGATAAAACCTCGAAATCAATTCTAGGCTTATAGTAATAACCCTCAAGGTAGGACTTGGAAGAGAGCTTCATTAAGTTTTTATATCCCTCGTTGTTTTCGGCAAGTAGGGTCATGTGATAATAAAGTTTGCCTCCGTCAGCGGAGTCATCCATTAATTCGCTACGTGGCTTTCTTTGTGGTTTTTCGAATCTCGAGTCCCTAGCCATATAGGCTTCTATCCCAATTATTGGTTTAATGTCATTTGCCCTACAGGCCTTATAAAAATCCAGAACGCCGTACATGTTACCGTGATCGGTGATACCTATTCCGATTTGGCCGTCGGTTTTTGCTATCCGCACCAAGTCATTTATACGAGCAGCGCCGTCAAGCATCGAATATTCGGTGTGAGTGTGTAGGTGAACGAATCCGTTTCGAGAAGAAGTCAACCCAAATATCCTTTCAACTTATTTAAATTATATACATAGCACTAAACTATCGGCAAAGCGACCCCTTAACTTCTGAGTCTAAAGCAAGAACATTTCGTAAATTTCTTACCGAAATGTTTAGCTGTCCTTAAATTTTAGGAAGACAGGCTGTAGCTTTCAAGCATTTAGTAAAATTTTAGATCGTTTATCGATGACATTTTCCACCTTTTTAATTCGACCGTGATAATATCGGCGATTTATCCAATTTAGCGACACGTTCTGCCTAAAATTGGATCGAATCTTAGAATTATTAAGCCGTTCTTTAACGGTCGCCAGAAAAAAGTGAACAGATTAGTAGTTCAGACAATGACCACTACATCAGCTAAGACCAGAAGTCAAAGGTTCAATATTATAGATATGTTTTTTGCTTTGATCTAGTTTTTTTGGATTCAATCTTTTGTTGGGTCAAGATCAAAAAAAAGACGGCCTTTGCATAAAATCTTAATATCGCAAAAAAACAACAACTTCTTACGATTATGAATTAAGCGCCACAACCGCTTATTCTGTAGATTAGCTTCGTCACAACTTTTAAATTTTACCCTATTTTAAATTAATCCTACTCGCTTTCTCAGCAGATCAAGAGCACTTGTTGCAGCAATTTGTCTGATTGAATCACGGGTTCCGAACAATTTTAATTCAACTGGTTCGACATTAACCGTACTCAGCTTGTCACCGTGGCAGTAAAGCCCAATGTATACTGTTCCCGGTTCTTTGCCCTCTTGTGAATCGGGTCCGGCCACTCCGCTTATTGCCAAACATACGTCACTATCAAACAGACTCAACCCCGCCTTTGCCATTTCGTTTACTGCCAGTGCGGAAACTACGGATTCAGACTTAATCTTTAGGACTGAATGTTTAATTTCAGATTGGTAAGCTACCAATGATCCTTTAAAGTAGAAAGACGTTCCGGGAACGCCAACCAACCGGGATCCGATAAGTCCGCCAGTTAAAGACTCGACAACACTCAAAGTTAAGTTTCTCGAAATAAATGTGTTTTTTACTACGTCTTCGATTGATTCACCTGTTGTAGAAAACACACAGTCTCCTAAAATTTCTGATATCTTAGAAACCTCGTTGTTTAGAGCGATGTCTAGCTCTGGCGTGTTTTGGCCGCTGACGGAAATCCTAACTTTTACTCCAGTTGTCAAGTTGGCCAAAAAAGCAATTGAAGGAGTATTTAGTTCATTTTCAAGCTGCATTCTTTCCAAACGATCGAATTCTTCAGATAATTTAGCTGCTATGGCCGATTCACTCATTCCCCAAGTCATGATGTTTGAATACTTCACCGCCCATTTTTCGCCATCTCGGAGAAGCAAATCAGGTATCACTGCACGAGAAAGCATCTCTTTCATTTCGTGCGGTACGCCCGGCAGACAGTACATAACTTTATTTCCGATACCGCAGATTAAGCCAGGTGCCGTTCCTTGTCTCTGCTCGATATATGAAGCACCTTTGGGAACTAAAGCCTGAAGAAGATTATTAGCTGGCATTTGTCTGTTTCTAGCTTTAAAAAAACCTTCAATGATGTTTACTAGCTGCGGATCTTGTTCAAGTTCAACACCCATAACTATGGATGCAGCTTGTCTGGTTATATCATCTTGAGTCGGACCCAATCCCCCCGTAACAATTAACGCGTCGCATTTGGACAATGAATATCTCATAGATTCAACAATTCTGTTTAAATTGTCACCTACCGTCGAAGTCCCGTAAAGATATATACCATTGTCGGACAGCTCCTGTGCAATATGGACTGAATTTGTATCGACAATCTGCCCGAGCAAAATTTCAGTCCCAATAGCTAAGATTTCAGTTCTCACCAAACTACCTAATAATATCCTTGATCTACTTGCTTGATTTTGAAGCCTTCATACCATCCATGAAATATTCAATTCCTGTATAAAGTGTCAGCGCCAACGCCAAAAGAATTGCTGCAGTAATAACGTAATTATATTTAAACAATATCGGCATGGTTGCCAAACCAATGGCTGAGTCTTGAACGAAAGTCTTAACTTTTGCAGTAAATCTCGCCGGTATCGACACGCCATGTTTTCCCATTACCGTTCTATAGATACTCATTGCAACTTCTCTGGTAAATATTAAAACTGCGACAATTAAATTAATTCTTCCGACGTAGACGTAGGCAAAAAGTGCACCCATGACGGCAAACTTGTCTGCCAAGGGATCTAAAAATGCACCCGACCTTGTCGCGCCCATCCTTCTTGCGACATAACCATCCAAACCGTCCGAAAATGACACAACCGCCCATATCCCCATAAGTGTCCAGCTGGTATTATATTTGACAATCAAATAGATTACAAGCGGAGCCGAAACAATTCGCAACAGAGTCAACAAATTAGCGGGTGTCAATAGAGCGGTAGGACCGAAGCTATGTTCGGCGTCGTTTTGATGGGAGAGTCTGTCCGATGAAGTCACTGCAAAAAATTTACGTAAATTAAGTTAGGGATGAAGGCTATGAATTAATTTTTATCTCTATTAATACTAGTACCGCAAACGCAATATAACCATAATTTTAAAGGTATATTCAAACTTGAACCAAACGAATGTGAGATTTAAAAAGTTGTTTCTGTGAGCTTTCTAAGTTCAAACCGTTTTATCACTGTGGCAGGATTGATTTGTACAACTTTGAATTTTTAATTTCAACATCACACTAAGATATGTTGACTTATATAGCGACCGCAATCAGATCAACCCCCTGAGATCCCACAATTTTAACCTTTACGAAGCTTCCAGGTTTGAGCACTTTGTCCATAGACTTGTTTGCGAATTTGTCTGAACCATTCAACTCCTCACCACTTACATCGGAAACTATCTTTATTAAGCCATCAATTTCAGGAGCTTCTCGGTAGGATCTACCTGTAGTCGGACTATCCAACAATACGGTAGCTGTAGTGCCGATAAGGTCGTTTCGCTTTGACAGAGTTATGTCATCCTGAATTGACTTTACCTCCCTCAACCTTTCTTTGGCTAACTCTGGACTAACCTGATTCAACATTGTGTCGGCGAGGGTTCCCTTCTCTCTCGAAAACGTAAAAAATCCGACCCAGTCCAGTTGTGCCTCCAAGACAAATTGAAGCAATATATCGTGATCGTTTTCAGTTTCGCCCGGATAGCCGACTAAAAAGGAGGTTCTGAACACAGCGTCGGGATTTAACGAACGAATGAATTTTATCTTTTCCAAAAACTTTTCCATCGACCCATATCGTCGCATGGACTTTAATACCCCTTGAGACGCATGTTGCAGAGACAAGTCAAAATATGGAACTGGGCTACTTGCCATCATCTCAATCAACGATGTTGTCAAGCTGGTCGGATAGATATAAAACACCCTAACCCACGGAACCAATTCAGACGCACTCTTATAAAGATTCTTTAAATTTATTCCTTGTGCCTTGGCGTCAGCTATATCTTTCCCGTAAGAACCAATATCTTGTGCGATCAATATGGCTTCTATTGGTGCCATATGATTTATTTCGTCTAATATCACATTCGGATGTCTAGATACTTGTCTTCCGCGAAACGAAGGAATAGCACAGAAACCACAATTTTTGTCACAGCCTTCGGCAACTTTGATGTAAGTCCAGGGCTGTTTGGGTTTAAGATTAACCCTAGTCAAATTTAAAAGATCAAGTTTTGGTAACCGTGAAATATTGGAAACCACCGTTTTTGACGAATTTTCGGTTGTCGCGAATGCCGATAATATGTCAGTACCAAAACCTCCGACTAGATCTACCTCTTTTAACTCTTTTTTGAGTTGTTGAGTATACCTCTCTGCCATACACCCAGTTACAGCTATTTTTGACCCTTGCTTTTTTTTATCAACCAAATCGAAGATAGTTTCAATTGATTCTTCTCTGGCTTCTTCAATGAATGCGCATGTATTTACGACAATTAAGTCTGCATCTTTTGCGCTGGACGATTTCAATAAACCGTTATTCTTGAATCCTGACTCTATTTTGTCGGAATCAACCTGATTTTTGGGACAACCCAATGTTTGGATCCAATAACTTTTGATTTTCCCTGATTGCTGTTTGATATCGATATTGACTTTTGGGGAATTACGCAATTTAATTTTTATTTAAAATAAGATTTTACCGAACTGCATCCAAAATTTGGAAATAACAGTTGAATGACCGTTATTAATTTTAACCCTCTTATTACTCGAAAGTGTCAATTTGTTTGTCCGTTAAATACACTTAGGCATGTTTTTATAAGGATGCGTGTCGAACTATTTCAATTTTTCACTTATTTCTCTAACGCATCTAACAGAAATCGGTTTTATCGGTATGGTACATTGCCTTCTTCAAATTCTTGATCCGCTTTAGAATACCTAGACATCTCTAAGCATCCTTTTGGATCGCTCTCCAGCCGCTGAGTCTCCCCGGTTCTTGACCGCATGAACCGGAATCAGCGAGTCGGCACTGTTAGTGAATCATACGTTAAATGCGGTTCTATGGCGGTAGAATTATCAGCCGATCTATAGATTCAAATGGTTTTATTCGCTCATTAAATGAGCACGGAACTACGTTCATCATAAAGGAGCATCGGATCAGGCTCTTTGCTCAAATTATATGCCGCCGCTCGTCGCCGTCAAGTCCATTTATTAAGCTGGATGCGAGTCTTCTTTCGCTTGACTGCTTCGTCGCCGTCATGAAAAGCAATCAGAGCCTGATCCCATTTGCATTGATAGCGTCATTGTGGTGCTTAATTGAAGTACCGTCTTACAATTTTCTAAGCTATTTCGCTAAAACCATATATTGAGGTTGATCCCTGTTAGTGCCTCCTATTCTCTCTCCTTGACAGAGACGGGGATCTTCGTTCTTTCTGGTACTTCTCTCCGAAGCAACATTCCGATGTCCGTATAGGACTTCAACACAGAGTAGGCGTAATGTCTGGCATCGTTTTTAAATCTGCAATAGATCTTCGCTTTCAGTCTGGAGATGGCTATTACAGACTCGATGTGTCTTACCCAGGTATCTACCGCATCAAATGCCGCCTGGTCTAGAAGATGCACATTCACCCCGGCGGGATAGAGGTCATTCACTTTTGCCCAGTCACGAAATGATCGCTTGTTTGAGAGGTGGTGCCACATGGTTGTAGGGGCGAGAGCGAGAAGAAAGCGATCCTTGGCGTCTGCGTAGGTGCGCTCCAGGTTACGAATATAAGCAATCTTGTTCGTATTGAGCGGAATTGTGGCAAGTCTGGCGGTACGTCTCATCATAGTTATCGTATCACAGGAGTGAGTCATTTATAGAAGCCACTTGGCTTGTCGGCTGTTGCAGCTCCTCCATTACTTTGTGGTTCTTATGACTTCGAGAACCGTACAAACGAGCAGAGAACACCGTTACGATCTCGATTACATCTTGCGCCAGACAGTCTTCAAACGTAGACTCGGCGGATGCATTGATAATGACTACCTCGACATCAAAGTGCTTGCAGAGAGAGAATACCAGCTTCGAGTCGAAACGTAACAACCTGTCTTTGTGACTGAGTACCAGCCGGCTCGCATCTGCTGAACAGATGCGCGAGATGAGCAGGCGAAGCCTACGCTTATTGTAATTGAGTCCTGAGCCTACGTCTTCGATCACTTCGTATGCCCATTAATTGGCGATGGCAAAACTCTCCAGTAGCGCTCGCTAGCGTACCAAGTCCTTCTCTTTGTCCACTGGTTGATACTCGCGCATATAGAATTGTCCTACGTTCTGAAGGCGATTTATGCGGAGTTAGGTGATGCAGTTTGGCGAGGTCGTAGCGTAGTTTTTCTCCAGGAGCACGTTCAAGAGGTTAGATTTTATCCCGTTCTTTCCCACCAGCGCAGAGTTTCAGGATGGATCCCCCAATTCCTCGGCTGCCACTTTAATGCTTACAAGCATATCTCTAACTTGGTTCTCTATGTTAGTTCTCTAACTTAGCCAATTTCGCTAGATATGTTAAGGGCTATCTAGAAGATAGCTTACAGTTTTAAGCCCTGACGATTTTAACCAAATACGTTAAGACCTGAGCCAAATATTTACTGTTTAGTCTTAGGTTTTTAAGTCAGTTAATATTACTTTTCACTGATAGTACGAATTAAATTGTACATTCCCGACGATGGATTATCACTTGGAAACACTGTGGAATTGCCTTTATGCAATTTGTCCAGGTCTTCTGCTCGTTTTGCGGCATCGTGTATATTGGGCATATATTTTGTTCCATCAATTTTCTTGCTGTAAGATTTGTCGAGTACCCGAATAAGTCGGCATGCATGATCATTATCAAGCCACGCAGTCTGATCTTGAAAATGAATTGCCAGCCATAACTCAAAACAAGGATTAGAAATGGCAAGCTTAATCCCATTATTTTTGGCCTTAATACAGGCTTCCATAAGCCCGGGATGATTAACCGGCCATTCGACGTCAAACACGCACCAGAATTCATCGATCTCATTGCCTTCATCACGATCTTGACTACGTACTTTGATGGCGAGTGGCACAAGAGAAGTCGGCACAGATTCCATTCCGCGCGAAGTATCTACCAGTAGGTCTACGGATGCGACATCACGGACCCATGGTTGCCGTTTAAGGGCTTTAAAGTATTCCGGTTCGGTTTTCGTGACTTCGCAGAAGATCATTAAAGTCTTTCGTGGTTGGCGCTTTCCTACTACTCGCTTAAGATTGCTCTCGCGATTTCTAGACATTAAAAACCATCGGCGTCACGTCCCAAAACCCGACGGAGTGCAAATTGATCGAGATCCGGTAAGGCTCCGAACCTCCCTTGAAGGTACGCCCGTTCAAGATTTACCGATCTTCGCACCTTATCGCCGCTATACTCCGCCAAAGCTGTCAGTGCAGTCGCTCCACGGTCATCTTTTTCGGTTAACCATATTTCATCGCGGTTTAAATGACCAAGAAGGCTCGTGTCATGCGTAGTAAAGATAAGCTGGGCGCCATTTGGATTTGTTTCAGGGTCATTAAACAATTTGAGCAATTGTACTGACAACTTAGGATGCAAACTTGCATCAAGCTCATCTAATATGAGAATTTGACCACTTCGAAGAGCGCTCAGCACCAGTCCGATAATAGAAAACCAAGTCTGGGTGCCCGCAGACTCATCTTCAATTTCAAACTGAACTTCCTGTCCCCGATGACTATGTATAAATTTCACATTCTCGTATCGATAGCGGGAACGATACCCTACGTCTTGGCTCTCATCATCAATATCGTCGTCGATCCGTACGTCCTCGACCCCCAGATCTGCGAACCGTAGCAGCGCCAAAACAGTGTCGGGAGTCCAACGATGAACAGTGTCGGGATCACCAAATAAAGACGGAGCAGATGACCTGGAATCACGGTCATCCAAAAGTCTCACCGTAGCGTAAAACCCGAACTTATTTATCGAGCTACGATTTAATGACATTCTCCGTAATCCGACCGAGCTGATTTCAGTAAGTGACATTGCAAAGAGCCTTACCTCAGGCTCATCGAAACGACTAACCGCCGACAAGGCTAATGTCGATTTTGTCAAAAGTTCCCTTGTTCCTGATAGAGCACCGAGACCCCTACGAAATCGAATGTCGTTTCCTTCACGTTCAAAGAGAAATCGTCGACGGCGTTCAGGATAACTATACAAACCCTCAAAAAGTACTTCCGAATCATTTAACTCAAGGCGATATAAATACCGTATATTGCGAATGAGCATCTCAACTTCGTACGTTGACGGCATACCCGATCCGTTATCAAATTTAAACGGCCTGCGCGGTATGGAGTGATCCCACGCTCGTAATGAAACTGCAACCGAGTTTGAGAGCCATTCGAGTGACTCAACGACATTTGACTTGCCTGAAGCATTAGGTCCGTATATGCCAGCAACAGCCAGTACGCCCTCCTTAAGTGAATCAAACTTCCTAACGGGTACTCTATCACTGTCAACGGCTATCATGGAAAGCTCGATCGGATCCAGTATGGATCGATAATTAGATACTTTAAATCTGAGCAGCATAATTACATGATATCACTCATACGACAGATATATTCCTTATTTTGTCAATAAATTACGAAACTGATATTAAATAAACAATTTAATGCCTTTTAATAATCCACTTGGACGAAGGCGGGATTGCTGACAAAGTCAGTTATTGGTCTATATTTTTTAGCCATCTCGCTCAGATACTTAAATTTGCCTGGCATTGCAATCAAATATATTCAAGCAACGGAACTGTTGTACATACATAATCCAAATTAATCTATGAGCGATATACTCATTCGTTTGTCTACTAACCTCGGATCTACCTGAGCTACCTGAAGAAATGACGACAATATAAACCGGAGATATCCAAAAAATCGTCGACGTTGAGGGATTCTTTAACATTAATCCCAAAGACACTGCATCGCCTACGGATCTGCATTCTGAAATACATACAACCTTGACCTTATTAAATCCTAAGTTAACGGTCAAAATCAATATTCGAGCCAATGAACCGAACAGATACTAAGATCGTCTCTCTCAATCATGTGCATCATAAATTTCACAAACCCAAATGGATTTTTTGATTGTCGGATTTGTCAAATCTGTGCTTAGACCCACAAAAGCTTAAACAGTAGGTAATTCTGTTTTAAGTTACTTGACTATTCCTTGACCAAATAGGTCGTTTAGGTCATTTTCGGAATAATTCATGGCTGCCAAAACCTCCCTGGTATGTACGCCGGGCATCGGAGGCGGTGTTGGATTACTTAAAGACGTTTCCGAAAATCTGGGACCTGGTGCGGGTTGAAGTACCCCTTCGACTTCGACGTAGGTTTTTCTAAATTTAATATGCTCATTTTCATGAGCGTCATCCATCGTTAAAACTGGCGCCACACAAGCGTCACTGTCTTTATACAAATCCACCCACTCATTTAATGTTTTAGTAAGAAACTTTTTTTTAAGCTTTTCCTTGAGATTGGGCCAATTATTTCTGTCCCACTGATTATTAAATTCCGGATCGTCAATCTCGCCCAAACGAATAAATTCCGCATAGAATTGCGGCTCAATAGCACCAACTGAGATGTATTGGCCGTCTTTCGTCTCGTATACTTCATAAAAATGGGCACCTGTATCTAAAAGATTTTCTCCCTTTTTGTCAGTCCAAAAACCCAATGCCTTCATCCCAAAAATCATTGATGCCAAAATTGCAGCTCCATCCACCATCGCAGCGTCCACGATTTGGCCTTGATTTGATTTTTGAGCGTTAAGGATTCCCGCCAGCATTCCCATGGCCAAGTACATTCCGCCTCCGCCAAAGTCCCCCAACAAGTTCATAGGTGGCACTGGAGGACCTTCACTTCGGCCAATTCCAGACAACACACCCGACAATGCAATATAATTTATATCGTGTCCCGCCCAGGGAGCCATAGGTCCTTCTTGTCCCCATCCGGTCATGCGCCCGTAAACTAACTTAGGATTCCTGCTTAAACAATTTTTTGGACCGATTCCCAACTTTTCGGCTACTCCAGGTCTAAACCCTTCCAAAAAACCATCTGCCGCTTCACACAGCTTCAAAACGATTTCAACCGCTTTAGGGCTTTTAAGGTCAACTCCTATCGAATATTTATTTCGATTTAATATATCAGTCTTATTTGTTTTACTAATTTCGTCGGATTCGTCAACATTGCTTCCGGAGACTGCCGAAACACGGTCAACTCGAATTACAGTGGCTCCTAAATCAGCCAAAACCATACCGCAAAACGGTGCAGGTCCGATTCCAGCGATTTCAACAATTACGAACCCTTTAAGCGGACCATTTTTATTTTCAGAAAATTTTTCAAACATTTCTACCGCTCTAGCCTGCATGCAAGACCGAAAATACGAAATTCTCCAGCGGCAGAATTAAGTTAATGCGAAATTCAATCATCCGTGCGTCCTCTTAGTATTTTCAACAATTATTTCGACAACCTGCGACCAAAGAGCTTGAGGAAGGTCGTGACCCATACCTTCAAGTACGTGAAGCGTTGAATTCTTTATTGCCGCCGCTGTTGCAATCCCTCCTGAGACGTCAACCAACGGATCCGAATCACCGTGAATAACCGCAGTGGGGATATTCAACTTTTCAAGATCTTTAGTACGATCCTCGCTACTTAAAATTGCAACGAGTTGTCGAACCACCGAATCCGGATCGTAGCTGCGGTCGTATTCTCTAGCCGCTAAATCATAATAGTACTCTTCATCGAAATCAAATTTTGGCGAAGAGATCAACCTAGAAGTAGCCACCTTATATTCGATTGCCTCGTCCCTATTAGTCGGCGGTTTTAGTGACAATACTTTATAGCCATCTTCATGAGGCACGCCTACTCCTTTAGCCCCCGTAGTCGACATGATCGAGCAAAGAGACATGACTTGGTTCGGATGCCTTATGGCTAAACTTTGTGCTATCATTGCGCCCATCGAAACTCCCACAACATGGCTTTGAGTAATTCCAAGTCTGTCCAATAGTTGCGATGCGTCATCTGCCATCTCATTTAATGTATATTTATCCTCGTCGTCACCCTGATTCTCAAACTTTGTCGAAAGTCCGCTGTCTCGGTTGTCAAATCTGATGATAAAAAATTCTCTGGCCGCCAAAAGTCGAACAAACTTTTTATTCCAGCTAATGAGTTGACCTCCCAAGCCTTCAATCAATAACATCGGAGGATCGTCTCGCCTGCCGTAAGTCTCAACTTCCAGTTCTGCATTAACAGTTTTGATTCTAACCATTTAAAAATTATTATGCATTTTAAGCATTAAGTCAAGAACGAACACACAATATTCCAACATTTTTTCTTATGACCATTTTCAACGATATATCCTGAGTCTGCTTGAAACTTAAATTCCCATCAAATTAATGATATTCAGTGCCGCTATATACAAGGATCTGCGACAACTTATTAAACTTTAAATTTACTTTATTGTCACTCGGTTGTGACATTCAACTAGAAAGAAAAAGTAATAAGTCAAATAATATTTATTTTGGATCTTTCACAGTAGCCCAGAGATAAAAAAAGTTAATTACGTTTAAATCCGGTATCCTGTTTCGGAAATTATCATGTATTTTTATATTTTTATTCAACATACGGCATTTTCATATATAACCAATAAGAAATTGTTAGCAAATACGGCTTTACGCATAGATTAAAATTGACGAATGGAAACTTTGAAAAATACCTCGACAGAATTTAAATTCGGTTTGGCTACAGCTGGATTTCAAATTGAAGGAGGTTATAACGGTCCGGGAGAGCCTTCCAATAATTGGGTTGAATGGGAAACATTAGGCAAGGTCGAACCATCAGGAATCGCAATTAATTTCTGGGAGTCATACGAACGTATTTTAGACTTGGCAGCCACTACTGGCGTCAACACATTTAGAATTTCAATTGAATGGGCGCGATGCTTCCCTAAAGCCAATACACCCGACGAAGATGCCATTTTAAGGTATGAAAATATCTTAAAGGCCATTGTTCAAAGAGATATGACACCTGTTGTTACTTTGGTTCATTTCACTACACCACACTATTTCGGCTCCAACCCGTGGTTTAGCACTTCCTTCATAGACCACTATGTCGAATGGGCAAAATTTGCAGTCGCACGGTTTCAAAAGTACTGTAATAACTGGGTAACTTTAAATGAGCCGATAATCTATTCAGCGATGTCATATTTTACCGGTATGTTTCCACCCGGAGAAATCGGCAAAATACGGCATGTAATAACCTCTTATCAAAATCAACTGCTTAGCCATGTTAAGGCTTATCAAGCCATTAAGTCTATACAGTCTGATTCCTGTGTAAGTTTTAATAACTTTTGTTTTTCAGTTTATGAGCTCGACAAGGCCGTAACGGACATTTTACTTGCACGTAAAAGGAAAATTAGACGTGATGATATCTCGACCTATTTGGAAAATCAAAAAAAGAAATACTACCTAGAGATCGGCGCTACCACTAAACGAGATACCCTTCTGAGGTCGGCTTTAGCAAAGTTGGTGAACCCCGTAACTTCATACAACAATCTTATTAATGCGGTTTACACTAGCGAGCATGAAAGCACATTGGACGTAATTCAACTAGATTTCTATAACCCGATAACCTCGTCTCACTTCAGACTTCCCGGACATAAGACATCTGGTGGGCGAAACTGGATGCCTGGACGTCTTCTTTGGGACGACAAAGTCGATCCCGACCTATTCTTAAAATACGTCAGAGCAAATAACGACCCAGAAGTCGAATTATGGATAGTAGAAAGCGGCATGTGTAATCGCGTCAAAAACGGAAGGGCCTTCAAGCGAAATGACGGTTGGGACCGCCCCAGATTCTTAACGGCATACTTTAATTCGGTAAATTCGGCTCTCAAGGAAGGATTAAACATTAAGGCATATTTTTATTGGACCGTAATGGACAACTACGAATGGGGAAGCTACGAACCTCGGTTCGGAATATTTGGGGTGGATCGTGAAAGAGGGCTCAAATACCTTGCCAACGATGCCATGGGATACGACAGCGCTAGCAAGCTTAAGTCACTAATTAATAGTTTTTATCAGACAAATTTAATTAAATAAGTATTTTTATTGAGTTGATTGTTACATGACGCTATCTGCAACGGCTAACAGAGTGCGGACGGTTGTCACGCCAGGGAGAGTAAATTTAATAGGCGATCACACAGACTATTCAAAGGGATTGGCTCTTCCCGTAGCGATAAATCTGTACATTGTGGCTCGATACGAAAATATCCCAAGTGCTGGAGCCCTCAACATAACTACCGAAATCGACACGAAACAAGGAAAAGAAATCCTGCGGTCTGAAATTGATTTCAACGATATAAAGCTTGATGATCCGCTGACAAGATTTATTAAAGCAGCAGCTGACATTGCAAACGCTACTCCTGCTGGGATTCTCAAAATTACTTCGACTCTACCCATGGGGGCCGGGCTGTCATCATCGGCGTCATTTATCATAAGCCTCCTGCTTTCCTTTAGTGATTTACCGCTCAATGAAAATTTAGCCAAGATGGCTCAACAGACTGAGCATATTGCCACGTCGGCAAAAACAGGTATGCTGGATCAACTTGCAATTATAAACGGCAAAAAGGGATCGGCGATGCTTATAAACTTTGAGGATAACTCGCTAAAAGAAATATGCATACCGCCGGACATTCAAATTGCAATTGTTCACTCTGGTATTACTAGAAAATTATCCGATTCAAACTATTCCAAAAGAGCCGATGCCGTAGCTTTAATTGAAGATAGATATGGCAAATTAAATAAGATGACCATTTCCGAGCTTTCCGAAATTCACGAAACCGAATTAAAACCATTAGCCAAACACATAATAACGGAGAACAAGCGCGTATTAGACTTTTCTAATGCGCTTATTGATAGCGACTTTCATGCTATTAAAGAAATAATACATAACAGTCAGTTATCTCTATCGCAAGATTACGGAGTTTCGTTGCCAGAGATAGATAATCTTGTCGAAAATGTCAATAGCATAAGAGGTGTTATAGGTTCTCGCCTTACTGGCGGGGGTTTCGGGGGGTGTTTAGTCGTACTGGCCGAAAAAGAAAAATTTGATTATCAAGCATTGTCAAACTTAAATCACCAATTTTGGCTGGTAAAACCTTCCGAAGGACCTAGGATTGAAACAAGCTAGAAGATATTTAAAAACATCGTTCTTTAATTAGTGCAGCCAGCGCCGTGTTAAATTATTCACGTTCAAAAACAACTTTTCAAGCCGCATACGGTTCTAGCCAAAAAATCAAAACTTATGATAGGTATGCGTGCTCCAACTCATAGGCGGCTACAGGTTTTGAGAATAAAAAGCCCTGAGCCATATCACAACCAAGTTCGGTAAGAATATCCAGTTCCATTTGATTTTCAACGCCTTCGGCCACGACTACCAATCCCAACGAATGGGATAAGTCGATTACAGTTTTAACGATAATACTGTCTTCGGGTTTGCCCGAAAGTACGGATACAAACGACTTATCTATTTTTAAAATGTCAAACGGGAAACTTCTTAAATAGGTGAGAGATGAAAAACCGGTTCCGAAATCATCGACTGCCAATTTAATTCCCATTGATCTCAGTTCATTGAATATATCTAAAGCCTTATTATGATCTTCCATCTGCGCACCTTCGGTTATTTCCAATACCAATTGACTTGGGTGCAACTTGGATTCAGATAAAGCATCTTCAACGGTTTTTACCAAATTAGATTCGTCTATCTGTTTAGCCGATAAATTAACTTCAACCACACAGTCGGCTCTGTCCCTATAATCAAACGGAAGAAGAAGTTCGTCCGAAGTCACCCATCGGTCCATTGTTTTGCAAGCCTCTTTAAGTACGAACTCGCCAATGGGAACGATCAGACCAGTATCTTCCGCCGTTTTAATAAACGAATCTGGCATTATCAAGCCCTTACCTGGATGCTGCCATCTAATCAGTGCCTCTACCCCGACCGTCTTCAAAGACGGTAACCCGATTAGAGGCTGAAAGTAAACCTTAAGTTCGTCTTTTTCAATTGCAGAATGAAGCAACATTTCAAAAGAGGTTGACTGAACAATTTTTTCTTTGAGTTTCTCGTTAAATACTTCAAACCGATGCCCGCCTTTTCGCTTAGCTTCAAACATTGCGGTATCGGCATTTGAAATTAAAGTATTTCCGTCATATCCCGCCTCAACGTCGGTGGCGATTCCGATTGAAAGCGAACAGTACACTTTGTTATTATCAAATTCAATTGGCCTGGATAGTGCGTTAATAATGTTTGCTGCGGACTTCGTAGATTTTTGAAGTACATTCTTACCGCGAACCGACAAAATAAATTCATCCCCTCCAAAACGAGCCAAGAACTGGTTGGGGCCTATGCAATTTTTAATTCTTGCCGCTATTAATTGTATAACCTTATCTCCGGCATTATGCCCCAGCGAATCGTTTATCCCTTTAAATCTGTCGACGTCTATAAATAGAACTGCTGTATTTTCGCCCTTTGCTTGCTGCTCGATAAGATCCACATCCAGCTGATATCCAAAAAGTTTTCTAGAAGGTAGCCCGGTTAACTGATCGTGGAGGTATACGGCTTCAAGTTGATGCTTATTAACTTTATGGTTTGTAATATCTTGTATCCAAACACAAAACAACTCTTCGTCATAGTGAAGACTCAACTCGGGCAACAGCACTACTCTTAAAACACAGTCAAGGTCTTCCCCATTCTTGTCCTTTAGAATAGCCTCGATCGGCTCATTTAACCTGGGTTGCAGGCTTTGCAAAGGCAAATTTTTCGAAAATTCATCGGATTCTCTTAATGCCACTTGCAACACTTCACCTGCCTCTGGAGTGGCGGCTAGGTCGCCGAGATAAGTCTCTACTTCGTCCAGGGCAAAACCATCAACAAATTTTTCATCAAATATGCCGTTAGAGAAAATAATCTTTCCCTTTCTGTCGACAAACACAAAGGAATCTATCGCTGATTCCAAAATTTTACCGAAATAGTTTGTTAATGACACCAAGTGGTCTTTGGCTTGGTTTAAATTAACAAATGGCCAAGCAACGAGTTTAAGTTTAAGAGAATAAGAATTTAAAAGATTTGAGCTGTAAACCACCAAATATCGCATTTTATTTTTGATTAAAAATCCCAATATTGCATAGTGATTTTTTTTAAGCTCGCCGATCAACAGCTTCATACACCCTGTTGCATTGGAAATGTCACAGGGGTCGACTCTAGTTTGACCAATCGAGATAATAGAATTTAAAAAAATGTCGGAAAAATATCCGTCGCCGCTTCTCTGAGATTTATCAATCCCAAAAAATTTATGAGCTCCGTCGTTTAGAGAGGAGACACCAAAAGATTGGTCTAAGGTAAATGAAATCACATTGAGCCTACAATATTACTTTTGTCGAATAATTGAATTTTCAAACTTAGTATAAATTCTATATTAATTTTGATATTTTTTGGGAATTAAACCCATTTTTGCACGGACTAATGTCCGCTTTTTCACTGAGAGAGTTAAAATCAGCAATAATTGCTTTTTTAACAAAAAAAACCATTGAATCTGGGCATCCTTTTGAATTGTGTTTTGATTGAAATTGCTGAATTATTAGACATCATTATATAAATCACCTAAAAGGGCAAAAAAGTTTCCGAAAATTAAAAGAAAAGCTTACTTATTTCATAATATTAGGTTCGAAGCCAACAGCTGTTTAATAAGATAAGTAATTTGTGGACTAAAACATTAAAATTATACAATTTTTAATTTAAAGTTCTAGCTATTTCTTTCTCTTCAAAAGTTTCAATCACATCGCCGGGTTTAAGGTCCTGAAAATCAGAAAGTCCTATTCCACATTCAAATCCCGCTGATACCTCTCTGGCATCGTCTTTAAATCGTTTCAGCGACGTAATTGTTCCTCGCCAGATAATTACACCTTCTCGCAAGAACCGTACCTGAGAACCACGCGTAATAGCTCCGTTTCGTACTATACAACCAGCAATCGAGCCGATCTTTGGAACCCTGAAAACTTGAAGTACTTCGGCATCACCAGTCACAATTTCTTCGAACTCTGGCTTAAGCAATCCGAGCAATGCATTTTCCATGTCCTCAATCACCTTATAAATTATTTCATAAGTTCGAATTTCGATATTGTTTATCTCGGCAAGCTCTCGAGAGCGTCTGTCAGGCCTCACGTTAAATCCAACAATGGTCGCATTTGTAACAATCGCCCGATTTACGTCACTTTCAGTAATACCTCCAACTCCGCGTTGCACGATTGAGATTTTAACCTCTTCTTTTTCTAATTTCTTAAGACTTTGAGTAATAGCCTCCAATGAACCTTGGACATCAGCCTTTAGAACTAAATTCAGCGTAGCAGTTTCACCTTTTGATATCTGATCAAAAATATCTTCTAGTTTTGCTCCGGGAACGTTAGCGTTAACATTTGCGTTGGCTGCCATTCTATTTCGCTTTTCACGAAGTTCACCGATTATTCTGGCATCAGCTACGCTTGAAGTTACCAACATCTCGTCTCCTGCCAGCGGCGGCTCGGAGAGACCCAAAACTTGCACAGGCGTCGACGGTTGCGCCTCTTTAACAAATTCGCCTCGATCATTTATCAAAGCCTTTACCTTACCCCACGCCGCACCCACGACAATTGGATCGCCGACATGAATTATTCCACTTTGAACAATAACCGTAGCAACAGGACCGCGTCCGACATCCAAGTTAGACTCCAGCACAATCGAACGACAGCGCGCTTCCATATTTGCTTTTAGTTCATTGATCTCAGAAACCAACAACAAATTATCCAACAACTCAGTAATACCCTCACCAGTTACGGCTGAAATTGGAACAACTATAGTTTCCCCTCCCCACCCTTCGGGCAACAGTCCATGTTCTGAAATTTGTTGCATGACTCTTTGAGGATCGGCATCGGGTCTGTCGATTTTGTTAATCGCAACTACGATAGGTACTTTAGCTTCTTTGGCATGCTCAATGGCTTCAACAGTTTGAGGCATGACACCGTCATCCGCGGCAACTACCAGTATCACGATATCTGTAATTTTAGCTCCTCTGGCTCTCATGGCACTGAAGGCCTCATGCCCTGGCGTGTCAATGAAGGTCAGAAGCTTCGAATTTTCTTCGACTTGATAAGCTCCTATATGCTGCGTAATACCACCGGCTTCACCGGCAACAACATTTGCTTTCCTTATTCTGTCCAACAATTTAGTTTTACCATGGTCAACATGACCCATCACCGTAATGACTGGAGGTCTTTCAACAAGAGGACCGTTAATTTCGTCGCCCAAATCGGAAAAATACTTCGCTAAAAGAGTCGCTTCCTGTTCTTGGCCAACGTCAACCAACTTTATGTTAGCGCCAATCTCAGCTCCAAACAGTTCGATCATATCATCGCTCAACGACTGCGTGGCGGTTACCATTTCGCCGTGAAGTAATAGGAATCTCACGATGTCGCCGGCAGTTCTGTTAAGTTTGGGTGCTATTTCTTGGGCCGTTGAAGATCGTTCGATTATTATTTCGCCCTCGGGCACGGGTGCATTTGACGGGTTATAGGAAGTAGCCCGAGTAGGCTCCAGCTCTTCGACGTTCCGACGTCTGCGATGGCCGGTCTTTTTTTGAGGTCTTCTCGCATTAGAAATACCCTTACCGCTTTGCGGTACTACCTGTTCAGGACTGGCGAGTCCACCTCTTGCAAAGGTATTTCGAGGCTGGTCGGCAGTTGGAGCGTCTGAGCGAACTCCGGGACGAGGTGAAAACTTCTGCCTGCCAGTAACCGTGGAAGAATTAAATCTTCTAGGCGCACCAGTCCCAGCTGGTCCACCCGAAGGAGGAGCTGTTCTCGGACCACCCCTCGGCGGCGGCGGAATCGGCTTGCCGGTCTGGGAAAGAAGAGGCCTCGGCGGCGGCGGAATCGGCTTGCCTGACGATGACAACAATTTCGGCGATTTGGGTGCGCCAGTTTCGGTTTCAGGCAAATTGTTATCTCTCGAAGAGATGCTTGCGGTCTTATCGTCGACGGTGTCAACTCTTTTCTTTTCAGACGAAGCTTTGCGCTGAATATTTGCGTTTGAGCCGTCATCGCCGATAGGTGTCGGTTCTTTGGAAATTTTAACCGATCCAGCTGGCTCTGGCTTTATTTCCCTTTTGTTATCCCTATCGGTCACGGATTTTACGGTTGCCGTTTCGGCACCCGAAGTTACTACTTTTGAATCTGCTGCCTTAACCGAAGATACGACGGATTTTGATTCGACCTTTTCGGCTACATCTTCTGGTGCCGATTTAGATTTAGAATCTTTTAGTTTTGTTGCGGACTCTTTTTGGTCGGCCGATTTTTTTCCTTCGGCATCTTGATGTTTCGCTTCGGCTTTTACGCTACTGTAAAGACCCAGATTCTTAGCTTTATTTCTAACTCTATCAGCCTGTGCTTCTTCGATAGACGACGAGTGACTCTTGACGTCAATTCCCAGCGAAATGCAAAGTTCAAGGGTTGCCTTATTGTCAATTCCTATCTCTTTGGCCAGTTCGTAAACTCGTACTTTTTTATTTGCCAATATATTTCCTACTTAACTTTAATTTGCAAACGTCTATCGGATAATTCAATTTAGAATTCAACTTAGAATACTATTTTAAATGTTTATTTCCTCAACCTTATATTTTAAATGCAATCGGCTATTCTAAATTTAATAGCCGATACAGTTCGTCTTTTGATACTATAATCTTTGATTTGAAAGTCCTGCTAAAAGCATTTTTCTTCAACGCCTTATTCGCACAATCTACCGAATTTGAGCAAATCCAAGCACCCCGTTGCGCAACGCCTGGCTCGAATTTCAATTCGGTTAATTTAACTCGTTTCATTTCATTCATTGATTTTTTAATACCGCATCCAATGCACGTCCTAAGCAGTGCACGTTTTTCTGGAATATCTTTTTTGTATCGCTTAGCTTTGGTCTCCGCCGTTGTCATCGATAACGCTTGATTCGTCTTCTTTTTGGACTGCTTCGGATTCCTCTTGAACGGATTCTGAGAGTTTATCTTCTTCACCGTCGGGCTCTTTTGCGACTTCACCGGCACCTTGAGACCACTCTTCAACGGTAACTACTCCAGAACCGTCGGCTGGTTTCCAGACCATATTTCCAGTCTCGTCTTCAACCCATTCACCTTCAGCCCAGCTTCCTTGCTCTTCTTGAATCTGAGTTTCAGATCTAATGTCTATTCTCCATCCAGTCAGTCTGGCCGCAAGCCTTGCGTTTTGACCTTCTTTGCCGATGGCAAGCGACAATTGGTTATCTGAGACTATTACTATCGCAGTCCCTTCTATTGCATCTATCATTACGTCTCTAACCTTTGCCGGTTGAATCGCATTTTTCACAAATTCTACTGGATCTTCGGAGTAAGGTACGATATCCACCCTCTCACCCCTGAGTTCGTTGGTGATCATAGATACCCTTGTCCCGCGTGCTCCTACACAAGCACCCACTGGATCGACTTGAGGATCATTTGAAGCAACAGCTATTTTTGTTCGTTGACCCGGCTCTCTGGCAATGGCCTTAATTTCTACTACTCCAGAGGCTATTTCGGGAACTTCCAAAACAAAAAGCTGATAGATGAGACCGGGATGAGTTCTACTGACAACAATCTGCGGGCCCTTAACGGTCTTTCTGATTTCCACGATATAAGCTTTTAGTCTGGAATTGTGATCGTACTTTTCAGACGAGACCTGCTCGGCCTGAGGAAGAAGCGCCTCCACCTTTCCCAAATCCAACAAGGTATAGCGGTTATCGGTCTGCTGGATGATTCCGGTTACCAAATTTCCTTCTTTACCGGAATATTCTTCGAACTTAATATCGCGTTCCACTTCCCGTATTCTCTGAGTTATAACTTGCCTTGCGGTCTGTGCAGCAATTCTTCCGAAATTCTCCGGAGTATCGTCCCATTCCCTAATTACATTTCCTTCTTCATCCAACTCTTGCCCGAATACGGATATCTCACCCTTTTCGGGATCGATCATCACTACCGCCTCTTCTGCGGCATTTGGCAACCTTTTGTAAGCGGCAACCAAGGCATTTGCAAGAGCTTCCAACAAAGTATCAATGGAGATATTTTTTTCTCTGGCAAGAAGCCCGATAGCTTCCATGAACTCAATATTAGTCGGACTCACTTTAATTCGCCTGCTTTCTTCTTTGCAACACTACTTCTGTTTTTTACTTTAGATTCACTCTCGGATGCATTATCGACCATCTCGTCTTCCCAAACGAATACCGTCTTAGCTGACTCTATATCTAAATAGCCAATGGTTTCGTTGACTCCTTGATGCTCCATTACACACTCGATATCACCGGCAGAAAGCAGTTTACCCTGTAGCCTACGTGGTAATCCGGAATCTGACCTTGTCTTTATCATTACCGTCAAACCCACAGAATCAAGAAAGTGTTCTTTTTTTCTTAGATTTCTCTCTATGCCGGGTGAGCTGACTTCCAATTCATACCTTTGAAGTATTTGAGGGTCTACGGAATCAAGAATCTCTGTTATCTCACGATTACAATTTTGTATTTGCTGAAAATTGATACCAGACTTTTTGGATAAAAAAATTTTGATTGTATTTTTTGAGACATAACAATCGTATAAATCGACTTCATTCTTAGTTAAGGTAGAGAGAACCGAAGACATTACCGCTTCTTCAACGTCAACTTCAATATTTGACACGGCATACTCCTTTCTCATCAAACTTTTAACCTATATCGCATCGTGACTGCCTAATTACCATTTGCTAACTTAGTCCACAAAAACTCAAAAGCGTGGGGAAGACCCACGCTTTAATGCAAGTCCTAATAACTAAATTCACCAAATAAAATGGCGTCAGTTAATATTTTACCAGCTAGAAGCTAGGTGCTTTGCTAATTCCGTCAACTTGATCATTTCAACGGTACCGCTCTGCCTATATTTGACTTCAGCGGAGTCAGATTGTAGTGATTTTGGACTAATTACTACCCTAAGTGGTATTCCAATTAAATCGGCATCGGACAAAGATACACCGGGTGATAATTCTCGATCGTCAAGCAACACGTCATATTTTTGTGAAAGCTCATTATATAGCTCAACGGCTTTCAGTTTCACGCTTTCATCCTTATTTAAGAACAGCGGAACTATATGTATATCAAACGGACTTACAGATTTAGGCCAAATAAGCCCTTTGTCATCATGGTGAGTCTCTGCTATAACAGCTATCAGCCGAGAGACCCCGATCCCGTAACACCCCATATAATATGGCTTATTTATTCCGTCTTCGTCCAAGAACTCCGCGTTTGCCATCGAAGTCGAATATTTGAGTCCAATCTGAAATGTATGTGCCGCTTCAACGGAACGCACAGTATTTAAGGGTGACTCACAGTTTGGACAACCGTCCCCTTCGTTGACAACAGCAATATCTTCAAAAGCATCTACGGCAAAATCTTTAAACGGGACTACATTTTTTACGTGATATTGGGATTTATTGGCACCTACAACAAAGCCGTTTTCGGGGACATCCAAAACCTCATAGTCGCAAATTATTCGAACTTTCAGAGCTGAATCTATATTATAAGGCGAAACAAACCCATTAATGATACGAGGATGCTCATCAAAATCATCCCTGTCAAACGGGCTCAGATTATCGGGTATCTTAATTTGCCTGTCACCAGTTACAACCAGAAATACCGGAACATTGTCATTGTCAATATCTTTTAAGACATAAGTCTTGAGAAATTGCTCTTTTTTATCCGATAAATCAAGTTGCGACGATACATCGTCGATAGATCCTGACCCAGGCGTATATGTCTCTTGAGGAGATAAATTTTCGTAACTACTTAATATTTTCTCAGTTAAGACAGCTATTTCTTCCTTCGAATAGGATTTTTTCTTGGCAATTTCTGTATTTGCCGAATATCCGCAATTTGAACACGAGACAAACGTATCTTCGCCGATTGGAGAAGATACCATGTATTCATGGTTTACGTCTCCCCCAATTGCACCGCTTTTGGCTTCTACGGCAGTTACATCCAATTCCAAAGTCTCAAAAATTTTGTCGTATGCGTCTCGCAACACTTGATATGTCTCAGTCATCTTTTCTTTTGAAACGTCAAAAGAATAAGCGTCGCACATTATAAGTTCTTTGGTCCTTAAAAGTCCAAATCTGGGTCTAGCTTCATCTCTGAATTTAGTTTGAATCTGATAAATAGTAACTGGAAGATCTTTGTGGGACTTTGCATATGTGGAAACTATTCTCGTGGCCACCTCTTCATGTGTCGGCCCCATTACATACTTTCCGGAACGTCCTTTAACTAAAAATGCCGGCAAAAGACCTCCGAAATCAGCACTCCTTCCACTTTCGTCCCAAAGATCGACAGGCTGCAAAACTGACATCAACAGTTCTTGAGCACCAGCTTCGTTTAAATGCTCACGTATTACGACATTCAATTTTTCCAAAACACGCTGCCCCAAAGGCAAAAAATTATATACGCCCGAAGAGAGTCTAAATACGTAGCTCGCTCGGGCCAATAATTTATGACTTTCCACTTCTGCATCTTGGGGTGCGTCTCTTAAAGTTCTTATTAAAAGTTGCGTCATTCTCACAATTATAAAGATTAGACGCTATTTTGCCCATAGGTTGAAAAACTGAATTTTATTATCCCAAAATTTGTGGCAAAGCTAAAAACTTAGTAAAATAACGGATAAATTAATTTGAAAGTTTACAAACCCCGTCTGCGTCATCAGAATTTTATATGAACGAATTTTTAAAACAAGTTAAAGACGAACTTATTTACTCTTTTAAGCCGCCATTTTGGTGGCTTAGCACGCTTTTTTTTAATTTTGTCTTAGCCGTACTTGCTATTTCGTATTCGAATTATTTCCACCACCATTATTTTAGGGTAGGCCTAATTGGTCTAATTATGTCGACATGGCTTCTTGCGGACGTTACAGCAACTAACCAATTGGGTGCAGATCCCGAAAGGTACGAATTAATGAGAAAAAAGGGATTCACTCCAATCCACATTCTAACCATAAGAAACGTTATGCTAACACTTATCATTTTACCGGTATCAGTGTTATTTGTTATTGTAGGAGACGCTTTAAATCATAACCTTAAGACGTTGTTTATCGACTTGGTCATTACTATTGTGCCGATCGGACCTTGGCTGGGATTTGGAAACTTAATTTCAGCGGTTTTGCCGTATAAGCAGATTCTTATTAAAACCCGTCTCAAACATCCATCTACAATTATACCTTGGCTCTTAAAAATGTCCCTGCCGTACGTAGCTTCAACTTTCACTGTGCCGTTTTGTTTATGGCCGCTATATATCACCAAGCTATACGGTCGAAAAAATATAAGTTCTCATTTTGTCGTAGATTTTATAGTCGTCTTTTCATGGTCGATATTTATATTTGCCTTAGGAACATACCTATCTCATAGATATTTAAGACATGAGCCAAATAAAATTGATGCATTAAAATTTTAGGATGAAGAACTCTTTTGTCTAATTTATGTCGATGTCACTGCCTTACAAAACTTAAATTAACATTAAACTAAATAGGCAGTTAGACAAATTGCAGCCAAATAATTTTTCCTTAAAGTTATTTCGTACGAACGGAGTAGTAATATGACTGATCACAAACAAGTTCTTGAAGATCTGAGACAACCTGCTAAAGATTTGCGCAGTCACATACCCGAAATCTGGTCGGGTTTTGCGGAAACTCATAAGCATGCCATGAAAGACGGTGAACTCAACTCCAAGACAAAGGAGTTAATCGCATTGGCAATTGCAGTTGTGAAGCGGTGCGACGGATGCATTGCATCACACGCCAGAGGTGCTGTAAGGGCGAAGGCAACCGAACAGGAAGTGGCTGAAGCCTTGGGAGTTGCCCTACTTATGGACGGGGCCACTGTTACCGTTTACGGTCCTCGAGCCTTTGAGGCATTTGTTCAATTTAAAAATGCGACGGATGCATAGTAGGCGCTACATCTTTAAACAATAAAAATTAGTAGAAATCGCCGATTGCCGATCAGACTTTAAGAACAAGTTTGACCTATTTAAATTTAAACTGATCCTACAGGTTTGTAAGAAATTTACTTAAATGAATTTCCGGTTTGTCCTGCAATACCCTTTGAAGTCGATATTGACTTTCAAACAATACCACCAGCTCATTTTGTGAAGAGTTAAGAATTTTAATTCCCTGAAGTTTTTTCAAATGAGGTATAGATTCCAGATCCGTCTTCATTATTGCTGGATATGAAAGATAATTTATTTGTATGGGAGCGTTAAACTCATGATTCAACCTAAACTCCACCACTTCAAACTGCATCTGCCCCACAGCCCCTAAAATCGATCCCGATTCTCCGTTGGCATCATAGAACAGTTGGATAACACCTTCTCTTTGAAGTTGCTCCAATCCTTTTTTAAACTGCTTGGACTTACTTACATCTTTAACTCGAGCGGCGGCAAAGATCTCTGGTGCAAATCTGGGAATTTTGGGGTAGGTAATTTTTTTGTTAACGTATAGAGTATCTCCGATCGATACATCTTTAGCGTTTATTAATCCGATGATATCGCCAGGAAAGGCTACATCCACGGTTTCACGACCTGCTCCAAAAATTGAACTCGTATGTCGCGTAGATATCTCATCCGTCGACTGAGAATGCTTTAAAACTTGCCCTCTTTCAAACTTACCGGTATTTACCCGCAGAAATGCCACTTGATCTCGGTGATTAGGATTCATGTTCGCCTGGATTTTAAAGACCAAGCCTGAAAAATCTGAGTTCAAAGGTGCAGCGGTACCATTTATGTCTAATCTTGGGTAAGGTGCGGGTCCGATATCAATGACGGCACTTAAAAGATCGTCGACTCCGAAATTTGTCAAAGCCGATCCGCAGAACAGCGGAGTTGCTCCTCCCTTCAAAAAAGAATTAGCATCAAAAACTGAATCAGTCGACTCAAGCAAAGAGATCTCTTCCACTGCCTTTTGTATGTCTTGATACTCTTCACATCGTTGGATACTTGTCGAAGTATCCAAATCAAAGTTGTCAACATCGCTTATTTTTGATCCATGTGACTGTTTTTTAATTCTTCGATAAACATTCTTTTGGGTGTTAATTACACCGTGAAACTCTCCGGCTATGCCTACCGGCCAAGTTATAGGAGTGACCTGAATCTGCAACTTACTTTCTATCTCATCGACTATTTCCAAAATGTCCAACCCTGGGCGATCAAATTTATTTATGAAAGTAATCATGGGCAAATTCTTGTTCGAGCAGACTTCAAAAAGCTTCAACGTTTGCGATTCGATTCCTTTGGCCGCATCCAAAACCATTATCGCAAAATCGGCTGCTTCAAAGACCCTATAAGTATCTTCGGAAAAGTCTTTGTGGCCAGGAGTGTCCAACAAGTTGATCACGTGATCTCTGTAATTAAATTGCAGTACAGTAGATGAGATAGAGATACCTCGTTGCTTCTCCAACTCCATCCAGTCGGAACGAGCTTTATTTACGCCAGCTTTGGCCCTTACTGCCCCAGCTTCCTGAATGGCCCCTCCGTACAAAAGAAACTTTTCGGTAAGAGTAGTCTTTCCCGCATCGGGATGAGAAATAATGGCAAATGTCCTGCGTATTTGAGCATTTAGATCTATTTCGTTTGTATCCATGTGCGATCATCTCTTTTTAAATACAAAAATATATTTTGGATTTAGAATTAATAACTTACTTAACTCACGCTGTAGTTTTACCGTTAAACAGTAGTTGTTGTCTAGATGAGGAACTTGTTGATCAACAATACTTTTCCAATTGACTTCTGTTTATCTACAACAATTAGTAATACTAATATTCTAATAGATTATTAGTAACTTACGCCCAGTAGTGGTTCTTTGCAAAGACAAGTCTTCGCAAAGAACAAACCGCAACATTTCATTAGATGGAATCTATATTCAAAAATAAATTGGATTCAAATTGCACATCGTTATTAAATCCAGCACCAGCAAACGAGTATAGTATCTGGCGTTACGAATCAAAGGTTTCTGTTAAACGTTGATAGAAGATACTACGACGCGCCCCCGGCAGGATTCGAACCTGCGACACACTGATTAGAAGTCAGTTGCTCTATCCTGCTGAGCTACAGGGGCAATAATAGTTAAAACTATAATTTTATATACTAGTTTAATTTAAATTCAACGTCCTAAAAATGATTTAAAATTGAATATCATCGTATTTGGTGACCGTAGCTCAGTTGGCAGAGCACTAGGTTGTGGCCCTAGGGGTCGCGGGTTCAAATCCCGTCGGTCACCCCATTTGATAGTATTTAATAGCGAAAGTTTTGACAAGCATCTGCGCCTCTAGCTCAATTGGCAGAGCAACGGACTCTTAATCCGCAGGTTCTGGGTTCAAGTCCCAGGGGGCGCACAGTAACAAGATAAGACTGCAGAAAAATACGACTGCAGAAAAATGAGGCAGAATTCCTTTTTAAGAGAATACCTTGCAAAACTTGTCGGATTCAAGCACCGCTAAGTTGCTGTCCAGTTGCATTTCGGTTACATATCAAACTTATATAAGTCAATATTGTGAACAAAAAAAATGTTACAAACAAAAAGGTTGAGTTGAGACTGCTGTGGACAATGATCAAACGAAGATCGACAAACATGTAAGGCAAATTCACAAATAAGTTTTCGTAATAGTGCTCATTGAATTTAGATAACTTAAATTCCTAATCAAAACGGGACAAGCAGAATTCATGGGTTTGAAACTTTTATTAAGCCATAAAACCCTAAAGATACTATGACTTTCCGCTTGAAATATTTATACCCCAAGACCCCTCAAATTTTTGATTTGGAGCAATAGTAACCAAGTCGTTTTTGGAATTAAATGCATTCGCTGGACAAGTCATCGGCTCTAAGGCAATTGACCGCCGTTTAAGGCCATCCTTGAGGGAATCTCCGCTGAAAACCATTAAATACTTAAATGCGCCGTCGGAGTAAACTTCTAAAGTTCTATTTGATGCTTCACTGTACAGAGTTGCATTAATTCCTCGGCCGTCAAACCCTGCAATGCACGTATCCAAGACGGTATTGCCAATCTTTTTTGATTTGCGAAAATCATAATCGCCACCGTCTGATGACTCTAAACTTGTCGGAATTAAATCTATGTCGACTTCACAATACATATTTGCGTCTATTTGCAAATGCCAATCATTTACGAATTCATTTGAAACTACAAAATAAGGATGCCACCCGAGACCAAATGGAGCAGCCATTAGCGACTTGTTAATTACCTCAGTGGTTACTTTAAATCCCGAACTCGTCAAATTGTAGCTTAAATTTACTTCAAGCTCAAACGGATAGCCTTGTTGGGCCACCAGACAACTTTTTAATTTTAAGGAATCTCCAGCGATGCTTTCTTCATAGAACTTATCCCATCGCAGCAACCCGTGAATGGCATTATTGTGGGCTATCTCATTGATCGGAAGTTGATATTGCGCACCCAAATATTCGTAAACTCCCCCTTTAATTCGATTCGGCCAAGGAAGCAATATCTGTCCCTGGCCGCTCTCTATAAAATTATCGTTAAACTTCTCAGCCAAATAATTAAATCCGAAATAGTTAAAAGCAACCAACGCTCCCCCGTCTGAGGATACGATGAGTTCAGAATCTCCGTTTTTTAGCTTGAATTCTTTTGCCATATTGATTGTCCAACTACATTTTAGTTTTTTATTTGTGTATCTAATAGGTAAGTTTTAATTACGATACTACCAATTAAGTCAAGATCAAACCGTACAGTGAATTTATTCGATTCCGGACTCATTAGTAATCGGCTTGGTTTAGCTCGAATTATTGCTGTTAAGCTGCCGAAATTTACCATCATTTAACCATAATTTAATCCACAATTTAAGCCTGTCGGTTCACTTATCTTCTAAACTTTATATTAACCGCTTGATATCATTAAGGATATAAATAAAGCCTTTAATTCGGGGTAATTTAATGAAAATTTTAATCACAAACGATGACGGAATAGATGCTGAAGGTATTCAAATACTCGCTCTGGCACTGTTCAAAGATGGTTTTGATGTAACGATTGTTGCGCCCAAAGAAGATTCAAGCGGCGCTGGAGCTGGAGTGGGTCAGGTCTACCTAAACACCAATTCGATTAGGTACGACAAGGTGTCGATTCCAGGATTAGAAGATATTGAAGCGTATTCTATTGATGCATTACCTGCAATGACTGTGCTGGCGGGATTTTTGGGGTTTTTGGAGTTTTTGCCCGACATAGTGATTTCGGGCATCAATAACGGTTTAAATGTTGGTCGCTCATCACTTCATTCTGGCACGGTTGGTGCAGCCCTCACAAGTCAGCACTTTTGTGTACCGTCTATAGCGGTATCAACTGAATGGGACGAACGGCCTATCTTTGAATCCGCTGCTACCATAACTTGCGAGTTAATAAGAGCAATCAATGCTGGAACATTTAATCTCGCACAAAAGAAGATAACCCTTAACCTCAATGTACCTTCAAAACCGCTTGACGCAATAAAGGGTGTGAAAATTACAAAACTATCAAACTACGGCCTGATAAAGGCCGTAAACAGAAATTCGGACACAAGTACACTAAATTTGGACCTGACTCCCCACGATTTTGATCATAATGACGAGACTGATATTGCTGCCCTGAGGTCGGGATACGCTTCGGTAACTCCCATAGAGACCGTAAAACATTCGAGCCACGAAGGTTTAATAACCAACATTAATAACTTAATTCAGCCGGTTTGGGACCGGTCGATAATGAAATAATTGTCTAAACTTGCACGATTAAACTTACGTATGCTAAAATATACATGGGAGAAATTAGCGTGATCAATGCGAATAGTTTTTATCACTAAATCCGATTTGTAACCAAATAGGATTTGAAATAAAGCTAGATTGCTTTGGTCGTGCCACTACTTACAAGGAGATAAGCCTTAAAACATAAAGCTCTGGGATTTTAGTCCGCACCTCGTCATGACTTGATGCAAGTTTGGATATTTGTTTTTCCTTCATGAAAAAATATCGCGAGATGAATGCTAAGTAGACCGAAACCCGCATTTTTCAGCCACACCTGAAAGCCCTACGGTTTTCCGAGACTTACAAGGAGGCACAAAGATGCGAAAGCAACGCTTTGTGACATTCATAGCCTTTGCAGTTTTTGCATTGGGCGCAATTTTGTTAAACAGTTGGGCTGGTCAATCCCACTCAAAACTGACCGCATCAAAAAAAATAGACAATATCGGTGTTAAGCATATTAACCCGGCAAACAATCTACAAGTTTCGAATTTGACCAGTGCAATATCGTTAACTGCAGATGTTACGCCTACTACGACGCAACCACCTGCCCCTATAAGGCCAGTTGTAACTACTCCGGTTTCGCGACCCGTCGTAACCTATAGCGCGCCTGCTGCAGTTGCATATGCGCCTGCAAGCGGTGTCTGGGCCGAACTCAGGTACTGCGAGTCAAGGGACAACTACGCCGACAACACGGGCAACGGATACTACGGTGCATACCAATTTTCTTTGGCCACCTGGGAGTCTCTCGGATATTCGGGACTACCCTCAGATGCGGCACCAGCCGTACAAGATCAAGCCGCGCAAAGACTTGCTCAACGCAGCGGTTGGCATCAATGGCCAGTCTGTTCGGTTCGCCTAGGGCTCTAAGCGTTGTAATATTGCCTATATGAATAACAGTATTGATAACGACGATATAAAACTTCAATTAATCGAGAAGGTCGGTCACATAATAATGGACCGGCCTCCTCATAATTATACGGATTTAAAGTTCCTAAAGAGCTTGGCCGACCAATTTGAGTCATGTCAAAGTTCAAACTTAAGAGCAATACTTTTGTCTTCAACGGGAAAAAATTTCTGTGCAGGTGCCGACTTTAGCAAAGGCGGCGTCGGATCTGACGATCCCCAGGACATTGCAGACTCCGATATTGAACCAGTAAAAAAGTTCGAACGGGACACAAATGCATTTTACTATCAGGCGCTGAGAATTATAAATTGTAATTTGCCAATAGTTTGCCTTATCCAAGGAGCGGCGGTGGGAGCCGGACTTGGATTGGCATTGGCCGCCGACTACAGAATTGGAACGGAAAACGCCAAATTCTCAGCCCCGTTTGTCAAACTTGGGATTCATCCAGGGTTTGGGCTTACCTATTTATTGCCCAAACTTATAGGACACGCAAATGCCACGGATATGCTTTTAACTGGAAGGCGCGTATTAGCCAAAGAAGGACTTAGTATGGGCCTTTTAAATAGAATCGTCAGCCAAGACCAGCTACTAAATACGGGCATTGAAATCGCTACGCAAATGGCAGACAATGCCCCGTTGGCAGTTGCAGCAACCAAGAAGACACTTAACTATCAAACAGTTAAAAAAGTGCAGAAGATTCTCCTACATGAACTCAGCCAGCAAGTTCAATTAATAACGACCAAAGACGCCGCCATTGGAATCGAAGCTTCCCTAAACCGTACGACTCCCAAATTTTCCGGGCAATAGCACTATTGCTGATCCTCAAAGCTCGTAGTTTGCACACTTTAACTGAGGCGGCATTTCAATTAGCCAACTGAGCTATATTAAGACTATTGCCACCGGTGAATGTCCGACGTAGATAGGTTTAGAAGCAAGACCTGCCGCCAAATCAATCGGATATACATAACCGTTTTCTCTGTCTGTCACATAGGCATATTTCTGATTTGACGTAATCTGTATGGCATTCAAATAGGCATTGACGTCCCCGCCTATTTGATACGGGGTTCCCGCCGTTCGGTTCGGAGCCGAAAATCCCAAAGACAAATCAACTGGAACTACAATGTTCCCATATCCGACAGCTCCATCGGCTACGTAAGCAGTGTTTCCGTTTGACGTAATTGCGACGGCTAATGGCCCTCCTCCGATTTGTATAACTCCTCCGACTGCTGCTTGCGGAAGAGAAACCGGAACCAACTGTCCGTCTCCATAGCCTCCGTTAACTACCCAAGCTATGCTTGAATCTGGACTTATGGAAATTGAATTCAAAAAATACCCCGAGCCGATTCCTACCGAAACCGAGCTTACAACCTGTAAATTCGGCAAATTGACAACATATACTATATTTCCCGCGCTTTGACCGCCGTCATCCACCACTACGGCCCACCTCTGATTAGGCGCAATTTGCAAACCGTCCATATAAGCTTGATTCGAATTATTTAGAACGACTTCGGCCGAAACTGTTTCGCTTGTCAGGTTTACTGATGCCAGTTGGCCTTGTGTTCCCGAAACTAATACAGTAGAGCCATTTGACATTGCAGCAACAGCCACGGGCTGAAACGGCAGCTTCATATTAAAGGCAATCTGACCAGAATCATAATTGAAACCGATTAAGGCATTTCCTGCAGCACTTGGAGTATCGCTAATGATAAGTCCCAAATTTAGTGATGGTACCGAACACATGACATTTGGATTCTGAGGCGGAGCCGCTCCTGTAAAAATTTGTCCGATGATATTATTAGTAGCCGTATTTATAATGCTGACTAAACCGTCGGAACCAAGAACCAAAGCTTTTCCAACAACACTTATTTGCTTTGGGAGCAAAGGCGATCCGACCGGTATAGTTGTAGTCGGAACGGACTTTCCCACCTGCGCTCTCACACCTTGCATCTTAAGGCTATGACTCGTCATAGCCTTAGCTGGCGGCGATAAATTTAAAACCTTACTACCCGAGCTGCAACTGACTAATACAACCGAAACCAATGCCAGTAGTCCAAATTTGAAATGACTGCGAATCCTATTAATGTCAATCATATAAATCTGTCTTTTTGGATAGAGTATTTTAAATTGAACATTATCTTTGTGCACAGTAATTTAAAACTTGGGTAAAGTTGATTTAATAAAGTTTACTTTTCAATATTAGTGTCAAGCAAATGGATAAACAAAACACAGCGTTATTTCGTTGCTTCTAATTATCCAGTTTCTTTTGAGTTATTTTGAGCCAACAGACTGCCTCAATGCACTAAGTTCGCTAAGTTCCAGCTTTCGAAATTGACCGGGTTGTAATTTAGGGTCTTTAATAGGCCCAATTTCAATGCGAATCAACCGTAATACATCATACCCCAAACTACCCAACATACGCCTAATCTGCCTATTCCTACCTTCGAAAATTTTAATTTTTAAAAATCGATCACCTATTTGGCTAACTTTTGCCGGAAATGTCATTTTGTCATCCAATAAAATACCAGCCCTCAGTTTCTTAATATTAGAAAGAGAAATAGGTCTGTCTATTTCAGTAATATAAGTTTTAGAGATTTTTTTTGACGGGTGGGTTATGCTAAATGCCAAATCGCCGTCGTTGGTTAAAATGATTAATCCCTCGGATTCATAATCTAGCCTTCCGACCGGGTAAACCCTAGGATTCGTTGGGACAAAATCCACGACTTTTTTCCGTTTTTGCGGATCCGTGACGGTTGAAACGACTTTAACGGGTTTGTTTAAAAGATAAGATACGAAATTAGGATTTAAATCTAACAGTACATTGTCTAAATATATTTTGTCGGAAGTAATGTCGACTTTATCGCCAAGCACCGCCACGCGACTATTTATTGTTATCCTTGAAGCGTTAATAAGCTCTTCGGAATGGCGTCTGCTTGCGATGCCGACCCTTGACAGAACTTTTTGTAATCGCTCAGAATTTTCCGACTCAGTCATCAAATGTAGGTTTTAATATCTGTTCAAGAGCTTCGACCTCTGTTGCATCGGGAATATACTCGCTTAAAGCAGGTAAATCATGGATGGAATTTAAGCCCATTTTTTCCAAAAATAGTTTTGTCGTCCCAAACAAAATTGCCTGCCCTATGCCTTCATCTCTACCCACTTCTTCAACGTATCCCCTCTGAATCAACAGCTTCATAACGCCGTCTGAGTTAACTCCCCTAATAGCTGAAATCTGTGCTCTGGAGATAGGCTGTCTGTATGCTACGATTGCCAATGTTTCAAGTGCGGCAGGAGAAAGTTTGGTTGGCTGGTCTTGGGTCACAAAATCGACCACAATTTGGTCTAAGTCGCTGAGGGTTTCAAATCTGTAGCCGCCCGCAACCTTGGCAACCCTAAAACCCATGCCGTTATCAGAGTAAAAAGAAGATCTACTTTTTATTACCTCGTCTACTGCGTCCTCGGTTAGATTCAATACTTTAGAGAGGGTTTTAGACGAAACTGGTTCTGTAGCTACCATTAATATAGCTTCAATCTTTGAGGCATCGGTTTGAATAGTTACATTCTCTTGCATATATATTCCTTTAGCTGTCGCCTTTACAATGTGTTTTAACCTTCATAGGAATCAATCAAACTAAATTTTGACAAATCTATAGATACAGTTTCGTCTACATTTTTTGCCAGAGTTAAAGTGAGTTCACCGAAGGTTGTGAACTGTTCAAGCTCTATAATCCCAATTTTAAAGAGTTCTAATGTTGCCAAAAAAAACACGACGATATCAATTGGCTGATCAAACTGCCTAGTTGCATCTTTAAAGGTGATACTCTTTTTATTGCTTAAATCCCTAGTAATTGAGACGAATGCCTCTTCTATGGATATTCTTGGAGACACAGAAACGTGCGAGAGATCGACCTTTTGAGGTAAAATACGATTGTCTCTTTTGATCCTCGTTAAAGCAAAAACAAGATCTCTTGGCGTAACGTCCTTTAAAAGATCACTTAAGACATTTGAAAACTTGTCTTCTTTGGCAGCCTGTCGAGAGTAACGAGATTTTGCAGCTTCCATCATGGACAAAAAATTCTTTGAAACTTCTCTGAAAGTACGACAGTCGACCAATCGCGAAAGCAATAAATCACGCTCTTCATATAGAAGCAGGTCTTCGTCGGACAGATCATTTTCCTTTGTCGGCAACAATTTTCTGGACTTGAGTTCGACCAAAATTGAGGCAATCAAAGTAAACTCTGTAATTTGATTTAAATCAAACTTTTCCATTGCATTTACCACAGCCACGAATTCATCCACTATTAACGAAATTGACAGTTCGCTAATATCCAAATCATGACTGACGATTAATTTATATAATACGTCAATGGGACCTTCAAACTGATCTGTTTTTATATCAAATACCATCTAATCCTTCGCATTGCATATTTAGAAAATGTCACCGAATATATCATAAGCACAAGTTTTTGACCTTTAATTTCCGTATCTCTAAAATATCGCATCCCTAGATCTCAAATAACTGCATCTCAAATTACGAATAAATGTTTTTTTAAGCCTTTTAAGTTACCAGCAACACCTTATTAAAAAAAAGAAACTACCGCTATGCGACTATTCTATATCTTTAAAAACAACGAGCTTACAACGGCGGCTATCTTTTGTATTATCCATAACGGCAAATTGCGTATCGGATACTTCAATTTTAGATTAAACATTAACATTGCGGAGTATGGCGTTAAATAAACGCTCTTGATATCAATAATATTTGATCTTGCCCCAATATTTACGTTGTAACATTGTAAAATGCCAATTGTATTTTCAGGAGTCCGACCCACGGGTAATATGCATTTAGGCAATTACCTTGGTGCCTTTAAAAACTGGGTTTTAAGTCAAGATACCGCCGAGTCTTACTACTGCATAGTCGATTTACATGCTCTGGCCGAAGAGGTCGATCCAGAGACGCTTAGAGAACGAACCCTAATGACCGCTATTACGCTGTTGGCAATCGGCCTGGATCCCAACAAATGCACTCTTTTTATACAGGGACAGGTTACGTCTCATGCAGAAATGGCTTGGCTTTTGTCTTGTGTTTCGTCATACGGAGAGTTATCCAGAATGACTCAGTTTAAAGACAAAGCAAAAGCAAACGAATCCAAAAAAGGTGAGATAAGCGTTAAGGTTGGATTGTTTACCTATCCGATTTTAATGGCGGCAGATATTTTAGCTTATGGAGCAGACCAAGTTCCCGTCGGTGAAGACCAAAAACAGCACTTGGAGCTGACCAGGGATCTGGCTATCAGATTCAATAACAATTACGGTAAAGTTTTCACCGTTCCCGAAGCAATAATTCCCAAGCAAGGGGCAAGAGTAATGGACCTGTTGGAGCCAACTTCTAAAATGTCCAAGTCGGCAGATTCCAATGCCGGAATTATCTATGTTTTAGATCCTCCCGAAGTAATAGACAAGAAAATAAAACGTTCGGTTACCGACACACTAAACAGCGTCAATTACGATCCTAACGCACAACCAGGCGTTAGCAATCTTCTCGAAATCTTTGCGGCCGTTACGGATGAAGACCCCAAGACAATTGCAGACAGATATGAAGGATACGGAGCCCTTAAAAAGGATCTTTCCGAAGCCTTAAACGAGAATCTGGCTCAAATAAGAAATCGAGCGGACGAATTTTCGAAAAACCTAGACGAGGTAACTTCAATTCTCAAAGTCGGTAAAAACAAGGCCTTTAACCGCTCTGATCCTTACGTTAAAGCGGCAAAAAAAGCAATGGGGCTAATTTAAAGAAACTAGTTTACAGATGGTATCGCGGTTTTGAACAACTATTTATCGATGGGTTAATTAGGAGCAAACCGCATCTAAGTTTCGTAGGATGTGAAACTCACGAGACACCCCTCCCTCAACCCCCTGTCGGCAGTAAGAAGTCGGCACAGGGAGTTATCTATATAGTTCCCAATTTAAAAGGGTTCAGTATCTTTGACGTTAATGTATTGATATTCTAGTTAGCCATTTAATCGTACGTTATATATGATAAAGGCAGGGTAGTATGGCACTGTTTAGTGGGCTGCTGCCATTATTAGGACGGTAGAAAATATCAATACCATTGCCGCTACCGTACGAATATTTATATGCCATTGAATTCGCTTGTTGTTTCGTAAAATTGTGTTTGTGTTTCGCTCGGCACCAGTTAGTTGTTTCTGGGTTTGAGGGTCGAGGAGGGAATCCTCGTCGTTTGCGCCCACTAGTTGCGGGGAGGGTTGTGGGATAAATAGCGCTATACAAGTAAGTATAACTGCTAGGCCGGCTGCTATTATGCCGATCTCACCAACGGGGGAGTTATGCGAACCGATAAATAGATATTCCATAAAGATGGTAGTATTTCCTACTAATACGACATAAGTTTTTTTTCGTTCTCGGGTGTTTTTTTCGAATTGTTTAGTGAGTAGTTTGGGAAAGTTATGATCCCAGATTTCTATCTCTTTGTGGAGTTTTGATAGATCTTTTGGGTCTAAATGTGAGAAATCTTCAGGTTGTGTCATTGATGTTTAGTGGGGAATGTATTAGTAGTTATTATTATAGCGGATTATGGTGAGAGCTTCAGTTGTAGTTAGACGTTTGATACCGCATACCAGTCGTATGCTATGAGAGCTGAGCTATAAACATCATTCCCACTTAAATCCCAAACGGATGATCATCTACATCAATATCAGGCCGGTTAACCGTTAGGTACTCGCTGGCCTTTGGATACCTGTACTTCCGAGCTTGCGCCCATACAAATTCTGCTACTTCCTGGGTCAGCTGCTGAGCTTGCGCGATTACCATAAGAGCAGACTCGTTATGGGATTTAGTAGCTGCCTGCTTAAGAACTTCAGGTATTGCTAACTAGTACATCATTTCGTAGTACATGTAATAGAACTGTGTGCGTTTACTACGAAATAATGGACTAGTTATTCACACCTCGATTGGACACCAATTCGAAATAACTCTTTGATGCAAAAAATTAATTAGAGGTTAGATTTATGTTCAAATTTTTGAAACTGCAGATCCCGCGTCAATTAATTTGGCTTACTTTAAACCTTGCCGAATCTTGCCAGCACAGTCGATGCAGTAACGTGCCGAGGGTTTAGCTTCAAGACGAGCGCCAGCGATTTCGTTATGACAATTCTCGCAAATCCCGTATTCACCGTCGTCGATTTTCTTTAAAGCCGAATCAGCCAGCGCCAGAGCTTCTTTCAGCTCAAGTATCAAACGATCCACTTCACCTCGCTCGGCAGTTACCTGAGACGAGTCTGCGAAGTTTGAATCATAATTCAAACCAGTTCCGCCCTCTCCAAATTCAGCCAGCCGATCCAAAAGTTCTTTGCGCTCATTTTCCAGCACCGGTTTGAATTCTGAATACTTTTGTTTATCTGTTCGCGATTCCATAATAATACCTTACTATTTTTAATTAAGATTAGCACGCGGATGCGCTTTAAAGTATTGCTTCTTTAAATTTTCAACGGTAATCTTAGTATAAATTTGAGTTGTCACGATAGATGCATGCCCCAGCATTTCTTGTACTATTTTAAGATCAGCGCCGTTTTCTAACATATGAGTCGCACATGAATGTCTTAAAATGTGAGGATACCAGTTCACAGACAACCCTGAAGTTTTTGCTCTTTCTTTAAGGATAAGCCAAGCGCCTTGCCTAGTTATCCGGGTACCTCGCCTGGACAAAAACAGTGCTTCTAAGTCAGATCTCTTAGACAGCTTGTCATTAAACATCGAGTCCCTATTATTGTGTTCCAACCATTTCAATATAGCTACCTGAGAATTAGTTCCCAATGGCACAATGCGTTGCTTAGATCCTTTGCCAGTAACCTTTACAAAACCGAACTCTAAGTCCAAATCGTGCAGGTTAAGAGATACCAATTCGGAGATGCGCAGTCCAGATCCATACAGTAGCTCCACCATCGCCTTGTCTCTCAATCCGGCCACATTGTCCGTTGGAATCGAATCTAGCAGGCGAGTTACCTCATGTGTTGTCAAAGCCTTAGGTAGACTTTTTGTCTTTTTGAAACCAGCTACAAATTTAGTAGGGTTCGAACTTAAATAACCCTCTGCGACCAGATATTTAAACATGCCCTTCAAACTTGTCAACAGTCTGGAAGTCGATGACATGCTATAGTTTTGTTCGACTCTGCAAGCCAAGAATTCCTCAATGTCGGTATCTTTTATATCGGCTAGTTCAGAGGTATGATGATCGCTTTCCCAGCTTAGGAAAGCAGCTATATCGCGTCTATACGATTTAATTGAAAGTTCGGCTAAATTCCTCTCAACGGTTAGGTAATTTAAATACTCCATAACCGGAATCGGTAATTGTTTCTTAATTAATGATTCAGCCGAGTCCACATCAAACTATATTTTGAATAAAAATAAAACCTTACAGACTCAATTCGAACAATATACAAATTCCTATACGGTGTCGAGATCAATAAGACGTGCACTCTTTGACTCACTACGATCAATTGCGGCATATATCAATCCCACAAACAGGGGGTGTGGGCGATCAGGTCTGCTTTTAAATTCGGGGTGAGCTTGAGTTCCTACCCAAAATGGGTGGTTATCTATTTCAATAAATTCAACCAACTTTTTGTCAGGCGACATCCCCGAAAATATCAGCCCCGCTTCGAGCAATCTCGAATGAAAATTTGGGTTAACTTCATATCTATGACGGTGTCGTTCCGAGACAACCTCGTCGCCGTAAAGTTCAAATACTCTAGAGCCTGGTGCCAATTTGGCAACGTAAGATCCCAGTCTCATAGTACCGCCCTTATCGGCAACCTCACTTTGAGATTCCATTAAATCGATAACCGGATTGCGGGTGGCGGGATTAAACTCGGTTGAGTTGGCATCAGTTAGACCACCTTTAGACCTTGCGTAACTGCACACCATAACCTGCAACCCCAAACAGATGCCCAGACAGGGGATGTTCTTAACCCTCGCGTAGTCGGCCGCAGCAATTTTGCCTTCCACTCCCCTCTCTCCGAATCCGCCCGGTATAACGATACCGTCTAATTCGTCCAAACTCTTAACTGGCTGTTCAAAGTCTCCGGTATAAATCTCACTATGAGAGTCGATTAAATCTATAACTGATTCTGCTTGAATATAAACCGGCTCTACTTTTACGCCATGTTTAAAGCCTGAGTGACGCAATGCCTCCACAACTGATAAGTATGCATCAGGTAAATTGACATACTTGCCTATAATTCCTATTTTTACTTCCTTTTGCGAAGACTTTGCTTTATCAAGCATGTCTTTCCAACCCGCTAAATCAATGGGATGATCGTTTGTGTCTATATTCAACAGTTTACATATGACAGTATCCAATCCTTCTTCATGCATATTTATGGGAATTTCATATATACTTTCCGCATCGACTGCAGATATCACACCATCGATTGAGACGTCACAAAGCAACGAAATTTTACGTTTTAGCCCACTCGGCAAAGGCTGATCGCTGCGGCAGACTATAATATCGGGTTGTATACCCCGCCCTCTAAGCTCGGTTACAGAATGTTGGGTGGGCTTAGTCTTATGTTCGCCCGAAGGAGCCAGATAAGGCACCAAAGTTAAATGAATATAACAGACATTTTCTCGTCCTACATCGGATCTGAATTGCCGAATCGATTCCAAAAAGGGGACAATTTCAATGTCTCCTACCGTTCCCCCCACTTCACAAATGACAAAATCTACGTCGTTCATCACTAAGCGTTTGACCCTGGACTTAATCTCGTCAGTTATGTGAGGAATAACCTGCACTGTTCTGCCAAGATAGTCCCCTCTTCTTTCTTTGGCAATTACTGTTTGGTATATCGATCCGGTCGTGGCATTTGAGTCTTTGTACAAATTCTCATCGATAAACCGTTCGTAATGACCCAAATCCAAGTCTGTCTCTCCTCCGTCTTCTGTTACAAAGACTTCGCCATGCTCAAACGGATTCATGGTTCCCGGATCCACATTTAAATACGGATCCAGTTTGCACATAGTTATCTTAAAACCGCGCGACTTAAGCAAACGTCCAAGCGACGATGCAGTAAGCCCTTTACCCAAGGAAGAAGAAACTCCACCGGTGACAAAAATAAACTTCGTATTATCGAATCTCGCCAATTACCAACCTCATATCAATCAAAAACCCTCTAATTTTGCCAAGTTCGCAAGTTATTTCATATATAACTTAGCCCAAGCAAATGCCATTAAAGTAACTTATAATAAAATAATATTCAAATTCTTACCACAACGACCTTTACGGTCAGTCTCTGGCGCATAGCCACATTCGATAACATGAGATTTATGCTACTCAGCGTCAAGTTGAGTAGCATTTTTAAGAATCTGTGCCTGCGAGATAAGTTCTTTGGCATGCGCCAATCCAGATTGCGTACCCACCACACCCGATAGCATTCGATTAATTTCTTCAACCCGCGAATCTTCGTCCAATTTAAAAACCTCTACTTGAGTAACATCTGAATTGCTCTTTAGAACCATAAAATGGTTGTCGGCAAAAGCTGCGACTTGTGGCAAGTGAGTTACGACGAATATCTGCTCTTCTCTGGCCAACTTGGCAAGCGACAACCCGATATTTAACGCTGTCTGCCCGCCTATGCCGGCATCAACCTCATCAAAGACTAGAGCGGAACCGTCAATTGTATAATTTTCATTCTCTTTTAACGACAGATTGATTGCGAGCATAATCCTAGACAGCTCTCCGCCAGAAGCAATTTTACTCACAGAACCCAGCGGCATTGATACATTAGTTGAAATTAAAAAATCGACATCGCCCGATTCTGCCCCGTCTACAACTATTTCAAATTTTACTTGCGGCATTGACAAATCTGCCAAATGGTTTAAGATATTTGACTTTAAAAATTTTGCCGCATCAATTCTCTTAGATGTAATTTTGGCTTTAATTTCTTGGATCACCGACATTAATTTAGCCTTTTCCTTCAGCAAATAATCCTTTTGATCCTGAGAATTTTTTCCCAAATCAATCATCTCTCGCAACCGCTGCGTGTTCCCTAAAACCGCTTCGAGCGTACCGCCGTATTTTTTGGTTAAGCTTTTGAGGAGCTGGATTCGCTGATTAATGTTTTCAAGGCGCTCTGAATCAAATGCTAATTTATCCTTTAGATGGCCCAGATCAAATGCAATCTCTGACACCTCTATACGAACATCGTCCAACCGTTGGAGATAGTCTGCCGTCAATTCATTAGGCAGAGAATTTAACTGATCAATTGCGTTTTTTAACGCTGTTAGGGTGTCGACTTGAAGCATATTGTCGTCTGCAGCCAATTCGCTCTTCGCCACAGATAAACCCTCT
Organism: Actinomycetes bacterium; assembly: GCA_021852345.1. Classification (GTDB taxonomy): domain Bacteria; phylum Actinomycetota; class Acidimicrobiia; order Acidimicrobiales; family JABEUL01; genus JAJZNL01. The sequence continues at coordinate 65,947 of JAJZNL010000036.1, read as the reverse complement.
ATTATCCTCTGCGAATCAGCCAATATCTCTTGTTCATTAATTAGTTCGTCTAACTCACCGGCAGATACAATGTTTGCACTCAAAATTTCATGCAGTTGAATCTTGTAAAACTCAACTTCTTGTAAACTCAACCTACCTGTTTCGATTTCGGTTAATTGTACCTCTACTTTACGCAAATTTTGGGTAGCTTCTTTAAGCTGAAATCTTAAGTCTCCTCTTTCTTCATCTGTTTTTAAACCTGCAAATCTATCGAGCACCTCGCTAATATAACTTGGCTTAAGTAGTTTTAAAGAAGCATGTTGTGAAAATATTTCCACTTGATTAGCACCTATGGTTGCAAATTCTTGAAGCGGAACAGACTCTGAATTTACCCAGCACCTAGATTTTCCAGTTTTTCCTATGGAACGTACAAGTGAAATTTTATTTTGTCGACCGTCAATAAACTCAGCTTCGACTAAAGCATTTTGGCCAAACGGTCCCACTGCAGATTGTGAACTTTTTGCTCCACTAATAATTGCCAAAGCCTCGACTAGAAGAGTCTTACCTGCTCCAGTTTCCCCAGTCAGCACATTAAACCCATCAGTAAAATTTATTTCAAGGTCCCGGATGATCCCCAGATTTTGAACACTTAAGTAACTAAGCATCTTCTAATTAAAATTTAGATTTAAGTTTCTCGATGAAATATTCGCCCGTATTGAATTTTACAAGTTCCACATGCTCTTTTTTGGTGTTAACCTCAATTAGATCGCCTGTTTGCAGAACTGATTTTACCGAACCGTCAACCACCAAAGAGGCTTGGCGATCACCATCAATTTCAAGTTTTAAGCGCACTGATGAATCCAAGACCAAAGATCGATCAAATACTAAATGTGGAGCTATTGGGGTAATTACAACTGCGTCCAAATCTGGAGCCACAATAGGCCCTTGAATCGACAAGTTATAGGCTGTTGAACCCGTAGGTGTACATATGACTATTCCGTCGGCGCTATAGCTTTCAAAATAAGCCTCGTTTATAAACAATTTAAACCTTATCGTTTTCCCCGGTTCAATTTTTTCAATTACGACATCATTTAAAGCCGTTAATCCTTGTAGCTCCATACCTTGATTACGTCGCACCGCCGTTCTTAAAATCATTCGTCGCTCTAAATTAAATTCACCGTTAATAAGGTTCTTTATTGACGACAACACATTTGCGGGTTCGACTTCGGTGAGATAACCTAGATGCCCCAGATTTATTGCCATGATAGGAACCTGTTTACCCGTCATGTAACTGACAGCTTTTAGAACGGTTCCATCGCCGCCTATTGTAATTACAAAATCAACATCAGCAATTGAGATATCGTCAATCTGATCCACGACACTGACTTGGAAAGATTCCAATCCAGAGATGACCTCCCTTTTGAGGCTGTCCACGCCTTGTCGATTAGTCGGATATACGAGCCCTATATTCATTTTATTAACTTAACTATAGCCGCAATGTGTTTATAACCTGTTCAAAAGTTATACTTTTATCGCCATCGGCTTTTGACATTAGAAAAAACTCCGTATTCCCTGATCCGCCTTTGATTGGTGATTCAACGGCGCCTTTAACAGACATAGAGCATTCAACAAAACAGTCGTAAACCGTTTTTAATGATTCGATCCAATATTGAGGGTCTTTAATTACACCTTTAAATTTACTTGCAATCTTGTGCGAAACTTCAAATTGCGGTTTAACCAAAAGTAACATCTGCGTACCTTCAGATGAAACTACCTCCACCAATTTGGGAATTATTAATGTCAGCGAAATAAAAGAAAGGTCCCCTACGATGATTTCAAATGTCTCATTATTTTTTAGAAATAACTCCCTGTCAGATATTTGAATGTTTTTAATATTAACTTTTTCAAAACTGACAACCCTAGGGTCATTTCTTAATTGCAAGTCAAGCTGATTCTTGCCCACATCCACTGCTACAACTTTTTTTGCTCCCTTTTCTAGCAGAACTTGTGTAAATCCCCCAGTCGAGGCACCAGCATCAAAAGCAATTTTATCATGAGGATCCACACCGAAAGATTCCAGTGCATAAAGCAGTTTTTTGGCTCCTCTGCCAACCCACCTAAATTCTGAGTCAACAAAAATAAGATCGGTTTCTGAAACCATTCTCGATGGTTTATCTGCAACCGATCTATTTACTAAAATTTTATTTTCAGAAATTAGCCACTGAGCTTCTTGCCTACTGACGGCCAACTCTCTTCTGACTATTTCTAAATCAAGTCTTCTTCTAATTTTTTAAATTTAGTTCTAACGTTTTGCTACTGATTTCTTAGCTGCCGTTTTCTTTGCCGGAGCTTTCTTAGCCACTGACTTTTTTGCCGGAGCTTTCTTAGCCACTGATTTCTTAACCGCTGATTTTTTAGCAACTGGCTTTTTAGTTGCAGCTTTTTTTGACGCGGTCTTCTTTAGGGGAGATTTTTTCACGAGCGAAGAAACAGCAGTAGCACCTACGGATCTTGCAGGCTTAGATTTTCCCATCAATAACTTTGCATCCGAAATTACTTTAGAAATAATTTTTTCAATATCATCTCTGCGAACCAGATTCAATTGAGAAACCTGTCTTTTAACTTCTTTGGATACGAATGCGGCAACGGCTTCGGAATTTTTCTTACTCCTTTCTAAAATTGCCTCCACCGCTTTAGCAGATTTATCTTTTTGAAGTTCTCCTTCTTTGACCATGTCATTTACAATTTCTTTAGCACGCGTAGAAGTCATCTGACCAATGTTCATGCTAGCATCAATTGTTCTTTTTAATAATTCAAATTGTCCCATATATATACAATATCAATCTATTGTGAACCATGTTTAAAAAAATGAAATAAAGTTTTTATTGCAATAATTTGTTTGTTCACGTTGGTTACTCGTGACCCTATATTATTTCTTAAATTTAGAACTAGAATGTTAAAGTTCGGGAACTTTAGAATTAATAAACTTTGTCATAGTTACGTCATTCATGATCATGCCTGCGACTGAACTTTATGGAACTTATACGAGACAGAATTAGACATTAGCCACTAATTCAAGCCAGCAGTTTCCCATCCCTCTATGCCAGGAAATATAATTGAGCCTAAAGAACATATTTATAACTGCTGCCATATTTATTTTTTGTCAATTCTGAACCGCCTGCTACGGCGCAAAATTTTTGTAGCCACTGATGATATTCCGATGCTGATTTAACGAATCGAAATTAATATTTTGCGCAAAAAACATTTGAGCAAAAATGCCTTTTTAAAATAATTAATGATAGAATATAATAATTATTGTTAGCTCTAAAAGCACATTATTAAGTAAGATCAGTTACGAATTGGCAACATTTTAATTTATATCTGCCCGGGACTTATCTAATTTAAGTTTTAATTAAAATTAAAATGGATCAAATTACAATCAATTCACCGACTCAAGATAAACATACGTCTGGGCATAAACCAGCTTTATCAAGAATTGAGCGCCGCAAACTTAAAGACTCAGGTAAAATTGGTGACAGCGGCGGCGGTTGGACACCGAGACAGCTACAACTATTTATGCGCGCAAAGAAATTTGGGTGGATACTTATAATTGCGCAACTTATATTTTTATTGGGTTTTTCAACTTTTGAATATAAGCATTTTGAACTTACTTGGGATTTCTCAATTTATAATCAAGCTTATTTTTTGATTTCTCACGGTCACCTTAATCCTTTTGACACAACACTTAAGTACCACTTTTGGCAAAATCACGGCGAATTTATTATGTGGCCGCTAGCGCTGTTACGCTTTATTCTTCCGAGCACCTCTACGTTATTATATGTTCAAGATCTTGCGGTATTCGCCGGACAAGTAGCCGCATTTGCTTGGATATGTGAACGAGTTCGCAAACGTGATCTAAATTCATTTATCAAACCATACATGTTCGTAATTTTAGGAGCAACACTTTTAGTATTTAATCCGTGGCCTCTCTGGTCAATTGCTTTTGACTTTCATATGGAAACATTAGCCCCGTCGCTTGTCATTATGGCAGCTTGGGACTTCGATCGAGATAAAAATCGCGCTTGGTTGTGGGTTGCACTTATTATCCTGTGCGGGGACGTACCTGCCACTTATTTAGCCGGACTTGCGATTTCGGTATTTTTAGCCAAAAAAGGTTGGCGGCGAGGCAATCGAAAACCTTTACTTACGGCTATTTTACTGTTTGGCGCAGGTGCAGGCTGGCTTATGTTTATGTCGGCAAGCGGTGGCGACCGAGGCTCGGGATTGGTAGGAGGATACTCTTACCTTGCGTTTGCCGGTGCAACACCTACACAAATGAGTACTACTAAATTAATTGCAGGTCTTATAAAGAATCCAACTGGTATCGCTTCGGTTCTAATCCAAAGAAGGAGCAACGTTTACGCCAATATTGCACCAGGCGGAATTATTGGTTTCTTTACCCCCTGGGGATTTGGCGTCCCATTGGTCGGCCTTTTGGAGAATAACCTGCATGAATACGGTTTATTCGGTGTTCCTGGGTTCCAAAGCATGTGTATATACGGGCTAGTGGCAATCGGTACCGTCGACGCAGTGTATTTTATTTCTAGGCGCTCCATCTTTGAAAAGATAAAGCGATTAATTTATGTGCCAAAAGCTTTGTTAATAATAATTATTGCAAATGTCTTGCTGTGGGCCATCATATGGTATCCCGCTGCTTTTACACATTGGCTGAGAGTTCCTACGCCGACGGCAAATGTCTTAACTAGATTTGCAAACGAGGTACCGGTTTCAGACGATTTAATTATTTCTCAGGGTGTTGCAGGAAGATTTTCAAGCAGAGCCCACGAATATCTACTCATGGGTCCTGGATATTATGCCGTAGACACTTCGCCAACTTATTTTATCTTTACACCTTATGCCGGAACGGAAGTTTTTTCCGTAGCCGGCCAGCTTGCCATGATAAAACAGGTTTCACTTTTGCCAAACTGCAAATTAATAGATCATGGCTCTGGTGCTTGGTTGTTTAAGTGGTACCCCCCCAAAGGTACAACTAAAATATATTTCCCAGAGGAGATAACCTCTGTGGCAACGTGGGCAGGACAATCTGCAATAGGTCAGCCAAGCGTCAACGGATCGCCGTTAAACTGGGCCATGACTTCAAACAGCAACAAGTCAGGTTATGCCGTAAGTGGTATTTATTGGTGGATTAATTCTAATGGCACATACAATTTACACATAACGTTAAAAACCAATTTAACGGGAGTCTACGTAGAAGTCTGGAACGCAACTTCCAACCAAATGATAATGCAGCGCGAAGTTAGCTCGACGGACACAAGGCAATCTCTAAACTATTATTTTGCCACTGGAGGTTTTTACCCGAATATTGTTTCAAACGGAGTCGGACCATTTTCCATAGATGCCCTCCAGCCTGGAAAGATTGATCAATACGAACTAAAGGTATATACGCCTGGGGGCGGGCTCGTCAAAATATATGATGCAAAGGTTGTTCAATTAACTGGACCTTCAACGTCATTGTCGAATACCATTCCGCAACAAATTAATAACTAGACACTGCGATTATTAAAATCAATTCAACGCTGCCGGATAAATCGCTGTATTGATTTAATAAGAGCATTATCAAAGGGCGGTAGACCTAATACAAAATATCACGAATCAAAGCCCTAAGACCTTATCCACCAATTCAAACAAATCAATACAGCTGTATGACGTCGCGATCTTATAGTCCTTTGGATTTTCTTTGACGCCAGAAGCCACAAATCCGAATTTAGTATTTAGAGCTTCGGCGAGTTTTCCGTCGGTTGAATATCTATCGCCCACCACCATTTCCAAATTATCGTTTTCGATACACGATTGGATCAACTCGACAGCCAATTCATTTGGTTTACCGGCTACTACCGGTTTTTTAGATGATGCATACTCTATTGATGCAACTGCAGATCCAGCGCCAGGAATTTCCAATCCTAATTGAACAGGATACGTCGAATCATTGTTTGTGGCAATAAATTCTGACCCATTTTTTATTAAATTGACTGCTAAAGCCACATCCAGATAACTTATTTTAAAAGACAATCCGACTAAAACCACTTTGAATCTATCATTATTTCCGTACTGCTTTATAAAATCAAATACGGTGTTGTAATTAATTTCATTGAAAGAAAGCCTGTCAGAGATTAAATCGCTCACCGAACTTCCAAATGCCCCTCTGTCTTTAATCGCCTGTTTAATGCCATCGCCACCGATATAGAATACTTTGTCGCGGGGATTAAGCAATCTGCATGCTGCCATTGAAGAAGTTAAAATATCTTCCTTTTGAACTTTAAGGTCTCCCACGTTTAATCTTGACAACAACTCGTCAATCGTAATAAAAGAATTATTTGTAAAAAATATTAACCTCCGGCCCGAGTCTTGTAGCTTAACTAGTGCCTCGATACTTCTTTCAATATATCTGCTACCCCGCCAAATGACGCCATCTAGATCCAAAAGCCACGCTTTGGTTTTGTTTATATCAAGGGTTTTGTTTATATCAGGTTCGGGTTCTAAGTTGCGATTCATATGATCTAGCCTGTTGAGTGTGTTTTAAGGTTGTCCATAGTGCCTATCCGCATAAGCGACCTGAAATTATTTAAACATCTGCAACGGATTTATTTAATAAAATAGATAAGTAAATCTTATACGAGGAGACAAGTGCCCGAATTTAAACCCTTTATTGGAACACGCTACGCAAATGACATTGACCCAGAGCTGGTTATATCACCTCCCTATGACGTAGTGGACGCTCAAGAGAGAAAGGAGTTGGCCGGTCGCCACGTTGCCAACGCAATTAAAATAGAGCTTCCCGACGCTACGGACAATGACATCACAGGAATAAATGACAATTACGAATACGCTCAAAAGTTAATTCAAAAGTGGCTCGACGATAAGATTATCGTCGATGACGACAAACCTTGTTTCTATGTATACAAGATGTCATTTAAAGTTAAGAGCGGAACAAATTCAGGCTCCGTAATTTCAACAACAGGCGTATTGGGCGCACTTAGAGCCGAAGAACCCGGTGCCGGAGATATATTGCCCCATGAGAATACAATAAAAAAGGCCAAGACCGATCGTCTCGACCTGCTACGGGCAACCAAAACTAACATATCGCCGATATGGGGATTATCCCTGACGGTTAAACTATCAGAAATTTTAGAATTAAATACTCAACCTGATATTGTCGCCCGCGATGATGATGACGTACTTCACGAACTTTGGGTAGTAGATGGTGCCGAAAAGATATCTCAAATCTCTGAAATTATTAACTCAAAAACTATTTTGATAGCGGACGGTCACCATCGATACGAAACTGCGTGGGCATATAGAAACGAGATCAGAAATAGCAATGGAAACCTGCCGGGCGATCACGACTACGTATTGGCTTATGTTGTGGAATTAAACCAAGAGCAAATACATCTGCAGGCTATTCACAGATTAATAAGCGGCCCAATTTCAATTATGGACCTTGTAACCGCTGTAGGAAAACACTATGAAATACTAAAATTTGAAGGATTACAAGAAGATCTCTTAGAAACAATGCACCTAAACAAACAAAATGCCATTTATACTAACGAAGGAATTTGGTTAATTCACCCAAAAGACGAACTTATTAAACAAAGCGAATCAGATTTGGAGACAAAATGGCTGGAAGTTGCACTCAATGACATACCCCAAGCTGAAATCAACTATCAACATGGGTTAAATAATGTTATTAACCGTGTAATCAATGACGAAGCGCTGGCAGCAATTCTGTTGAATCCCGTGTCAATAGAACAGATTAAGGCGTCATCTCAAGCGAGGTTTAGAATGCCCCCAAAATCAACATTCTTTACACCAAAGCCAAGAACGGGAATGGTTTTTAGGCGCATGATCTAATCATTCATGAGTAAAACTTTTAAAGACAGATCAAACCTGACCAGATCAACCTGACGAAGGATAAAATATGCCCGTAGCCAAATTAATTTGATGTAATACTTACCGATTTGGAGATAAATTAATCCACGGTCCAAGTCGGCAACGCGCTCAAAAGACCTTCCATGGTACCTCTGCCTTTTTTATCAACGGCATCTTGAGTCTGAGCCCTCAAGGCTTCTCCGTATTCGCTCTTTTGAACATCTCGGAATACGCCTACAGGAGTTGGAGAATAAGGTCCCGAAGCTAACCTAGAAATCGCAAACGCCAAAGCCGGATTTTCAAGTTTGGAATTATATACAACAATTTCATCTTCAGTGACGGAGCTAACATCTGCAATCTTTACACCGTTTTCACGATCGTAAACAACACATTTATCATTGTTTTGACCAAAAATTATTTTCTCGTTATCAGATAGGTTAATTAGATTATCCGCTCTTTTATCCTTAGAGGTTATCTCGTTAAAGGCACCGTCATTGAATACATTACAATTTTGATAAATTTCAACCAGTGCGGAACCTTTATGATCGTGTGCGCGTCGCATCATTTCCATCATATGGTTTCGATCCATATCATGAGATCTTGCCACAAATGTTGCTTCGGCGCCCAAGGCCAGACTTATCGGGTTGAAAGGACTTAGAATAGATCCAAATGGAGATGATTTTGTCACTTTGCCAATTTCAGAAGTTGGAGAGTATTGACCTTTTGTCAATCCGTAGATCTGATTGTTGAACAATAGTATTTTAATATTTACGTTTCGTCTGAGCGCATGAATAAGGTGATTGCCACCAATAGATAGCGCGTCGCCGTCACCTGACACAACCCATATGTCCAAATCCGGTCTGGTCAAAGCAAGTCCAGTTGCAAATGTCGGCGCCCTACCATGAATTGAGTGTACGCCGTAGGTATTCATGTAGTATGGGAACCTTGCTGCACAGCCAATACCCGAAACAAACACCGTGTTGGATCGCTCAATCCCAAATTCGGGCATCAATAGCTGAACCGCAGCCAGAATAGAGTAGTCACCGCATCCTGGACACCACTTTACCTCTTGATCCGATGCCCAATCTTTTCGTGTAGTAACAGTCATCAGTTCTCCTTAATCATATTTAATACGTATCTTTCAATTTCCGCGGCTTTAAAGGGAACACCTTGAACTTTAGTGAAAGATTGCACACTGACCAGATATTTTGCTGCAATTAATTTGGACAGCTGGCCCAGATTAATTTCCGGCACTATTATTGTCTCGTATGTAGACAGTATCTCTTCTAAATTTTTTGGAAAAGGATTCAAATGCCTCAATTGCAGATGAGCAACCTTTTTGTCTAATGCTCTAAGACGCCTGGCACCAGCTGCGATAGCTCCGTATGTTGATCCCCATCCCAAAAGCAAGATATCGGCATCCGAACTTGGATCGTCAACCTCAGCCAGAGGAATATCATCTTGAATTCCTTCAATCTTTTTGTTTCGCAAAGTTACCATCAACTCGTGATTTAAGGAATCATAAGAAACCGATCCTATTTCATTTGCCTTTTCCAGACCACCAATCCGATGCTCCAAACCAGGAGTCCCAGGGATTGCCATATCTCTTATTAATGTTTTTGGATCACGGATATATGGATAAAACGAGCCCGTTCCGTCCGAATTCACATGATTGGGTTCAGTTTTAAAGTTCGGGTCTATCTTTTCCAGCTTGCTGGTGTCTGGAAGCAACCACGGCTCCGAACCGTTGGCAAGATAGCCATCAGTCAAAAGTATGACGGGGGTACGATACTTTATTGCTATTCTGGCGGCTTCTATAGCTGCATTAAAACAATCAGACGGAGTCAAAGCAGCCACTATCGGAACTGGAGATTCTCCGTGCCTACCGTACATTGCCAGAAGTAAATCTCCCTGCTCGGTCTTGGTAGGAAGGCCAGTTGACGGACCAGCTCTTTGAACATCTATAACTAAAAGTGGCAGCTCCAAACTGACGGCAAGACCTACCATTTCGGATTTAAGATCTACTCCAGGTCCTGAAGTCGTAGTTACTCCCAAACTGCCGCCATAAGAAGCCCCCAGTGCGGCTCCGACTCCAGCAATCTCGTCTTCGGCCTGAAATGTTTTAACGTTATAATGCCTAAGCTTGGATAGCTCGTGCAATATATCCGATGCCGGTGTGATCGGATAAGTACCCAACAAAACTTCCATATCCGACAGAAGGCCAGCTGCGACAATTCCCAACGCAGTGGCATGATTTCCGGTTATATTGGTATATGTTCCTTTAGCAAAATGTGCCGGTCCGACGGTATAACTTGACCCAAAGAGCTCGGCGGTTTCACCAAATGCGTGGCCCGCCTTATACGCTACAAGGTTTGATTCAAGAACGATTTCGCGACTTGCAAACTTCTTTTTAATCCACTCCAATGTATCTTCGAATGGCCTATTAAACATCCAGGTAATCAGACCCAAAGCAAAAAAGTTCTTAGAACGCTCGGCATCTCTAGGTTTAGCCCCAGTCTCTTTTGTCGCTTCCAAGGTGAGAGTTGTCATAGGTATTTCGTATACCCTATAATTTTTGAGCGAATCGTCAGTCAGCGGATTCGAGCTATAGCCTGCTTTGTTCAAAGACCTTTCATCAAACGAATCAGAGTTAACAATCAACATACCCTCCTGATCCAAATCACCGATGTTAGCTTTAAGAGCAGCGGGGTTCATTGCCACAAGCACGCTAGGGGCGTCCCCCGGAGTTAAGATATCGTGATCAGCAATGTGAACCTGAAATGCGGAAACACCGGCTATAGTTCCAGCCGGAGCTCTAATCTCAGCAGGAAAATTGGGAAAGGTTGAAAGGTCATTACCGAATAATGCCGAACTTTCAGTGAATCTATCACCTGTAAGCTGCATACCGTCACCGGAGTCTCCAGCAAATCTTATTACAATTCTGTCTAATGTTTCATTTTTAACTGTCATAATTTCATGCCACCGTTACTGATTGATCCAAAAATACATCTTGAATAGCATTCAAAAGCTTTACTCCGTCATCCATCGGTCTTTGAAATGCCTTTCTCCCAACTATTAACCCCATGCCTCCAGCTCTCTTATTTATCACAGCAGTCCTTACTGCTTGTGCCAAATCGTCGGCGCCCTTGGACTCTCCTCCCGAATTGATAAGTCCGATCTTACCCATGTAGCAGTTGACTACTTGCCATCTTGTCAAATCAATCGGATGCGCAGATGTCAGCTTTTCGTAAACAAGCGGATCAGTTTTCCCAAAATTTATAGCCGTATACCCCCCATTGTTTTCCGGTTGTTTTTGTTTGACGATATCAGCTTCTATGGTTACTCCAATGTGATTTGCTTGTCCCGTTAAATCAGCGGACACATGATAGTCCACTCCGTCTTTTTTAAACGCTGGATTTCTTAGATAACACCACAGTACCGTAAACATTCCCAATTCATGAGCCTCATGGAATGCTTCTGATATCTCGACAATTTGTCTGGTCGATTGCTCAGATCCAAAGTAAATAGTGGCGCCGACTCCCACGGCTCCGAGGTTATATGCCTGCAACGGCGAAGCAAAAAGGACTTGATCTGCCTGATTAGGATAGGTAAGCAGCTCATTGTGATTAAGTTTGACAATAAAAGGTATTTTATGGGCATATTTTCTTGAGGTTAAACCTAAAACGCCTAAAGTTGTAGCGATTGCCGAACAACCGCCCTCAATCGCCAATTTGCATAGATTTTCCGGATCAAAATAGATAGGGTTTTTAGAAAAACTTGCTGCTCCTGAGTGCTCAATCCCTTGATCTACAGGCAAAATTGATATGTATCCAGTATCTTTCAAACGCCCGTGGCCAAACACGGCTCCCATATTCCTAATTACTTGAGGTGATCTGTCGGAGTTCACAAACACATCGTCCAAATAAGTTGCGCTTGGTAACGTCAACATATCATGCGAAACTGTTTGACAATTATGATTTAAAAGATCACCAGCTTGATCCCCCAAAAGCTGTTCTACGTTTATCGCCATTGATAACCCTAACTTTCTATATTTTTGTAATCGTTTTGTGGAGACAATTGCGGTTTAAAATACCGCAATTTAATCTTTTTACAATTTAATCTTTTTACAATTTAATCTTAGTCATCGAAACTAAACAAACTATCTATCCCATTTAGTTTCCAGATTAACTCAACCAACCTTCCGTAGTTTCGTTTTGTGAACTTAACTTTCAATCGCTTCAGATCCAAAGCATCATTGTCCATAACTTCAAACTTTGTCGGTTCGACCACTTCGATTTTACCATCCAACAGGATGTCAGAAAATTCATTGGATAACTTTTTAAGATCATTACTTGAAGGCTCTTCAATTAATCTGATAATCAGATTATCGTTAACCCAACGAATCGACTTATAATTTGAATAAAACTTAAGAATATATTCAACTGCTTTCTCCGGCGAATCGGTTCTCAAAAAGAGTTTTGAGTCATCCGATGAGATAAATCCCCTAGATTCAATTGCATGTCTTACAAAATGGATCCATGTATCCCAATAATCGTCTCCAGGGACGTCCAGTAACACGATCGGGGCAGGAAGTGCCTTACCCGTTTGCACTAAAGTCAGTAATTCAAATCCTTCATCTTGCGTACCGAAACCTCCAGGCAAAATTATATATGCATCGGACTCTTTTATCAGCATAAGCTTTCTTGTGAAAAAATACTTCATTTGAACCAGCTTTGGATCGTGAGCCAAAAATGCATTGGGCTGTTGCTCAAAGGGTAGCCTAATATTAACTCCGATTGCGTTTTGCGTACCGGCACCTTCAATCCCCGCAGACATAATCCCAGGTCCCGCACCGGTAACGACCATCCAATCGTGTTTAGAAATCTGTTCTGCAAAGTTTTTGGTCGCCTGATACAAAGGCTCATCCTGGTCGGTTCTGGCTGAGCCAAATATAGTTACTTTTTGCTTGTCTCTATAAGGCCTAAAAGTTCGAAATGCTTCGGCCATTTCGGCCAAGACAACGTCGATCATCTTCAAATCCAAAAGATCAGGATCCTCTCCGGCGACCACAGACATGGTGTCCAAGATGGAAGCCACCAAATCGATCTTAGTTTTATATCGTTTTTTACGCTCTTTCATCGCCATTGAATTCCTGAATTTTAAATATCGTTAATTAAGTTTTTATTCGTCGGGCTGTTTCATTAATAACAAGGGGCGGCTCTGCGATCTAGACATCCAGTAGCGCATCTACAAATTCTTGCGGCTCAAATGGAATCAAGTCTTGAGCTTTTTCCCCCACACCTATCAATTTGACAGGTACTCCCAAAGTTTGACCGATGGAGATTGAAACTCCACCCTTGGCAGAACCGTCCAATTTTGTCAGAACTATTCCCGTTAAGTCCGTCGCTTCTTTAAATACTTTAGCCTGCACGACTCCGTTTTGTCCAGTCGTCGCATCTACAACCAACAACACTTCAGCAAGCAGACCAGGGTCTTTCGAAGCAACCTTTTTGACTTTCTTTAATTCCTGCATAAGATTCACTTTATTCTGAAGACGACCTGCGGTGTCTGCCAATACGACATCATAACCCTTAGAGTAAGCGCTGTTAATAGCATCAAAAATAACAGAAGCCGGATCGGCGCCATCCTGTCCCGAAATTACTTCGCATCCTGTTTTCTCACCCCAAAGCTTTAGCTGTTCGGTGGCTGCCGCTCGAAACGTATCGCCCGCAGCCAACATAACTTTCTTATCTTCGGATACGAATTTAGCGGCCATCTTGCCGATGGTGGTTGTTTTGCCGACACCGTTGACACCTACAAAAAGATAAACGACGGGTCGTTTTTTCCCAGATTCGTCTTTGACATCGGGAAATTTCAGATTTCTATCTCCCACGGTTAGCGATTTGACTAGTTCATCTTTAAGAATTCCAATCAATATCTCCGAATTTAATTGAGGTTCCTCTTTAAGCTTTGTTTTAATATTGTTTAAAATCGCTGTGGTAGCCGGCAAGCCGACATCAGCTAACAGCATAGCTTCTTCTAAATCATTGTAAACCTGATTTGACAGTGATGAAGACTTAGATATTTTTGGGATATAACTTGAAAATACGGATCTTGAAGTTGCCAGCCTGTCCTTAAGTGAAAGAGAATCTGCAAGCACCTCCTCTAGCTTTATTTCCGGAATTATTTCCAGTTGTGATTTTTTTTGTTCCTCGGACTGTTTCGTTAATCCCGCTTTAGCCAAAAGATCTTCGTCCAGCTTGCCATCCTTAAGCAAATTAGGAATGTCCGATACAAGTTTGGACATCTTCCGCGTACGGGAATATAAAAACCCAACCCCCAATAAAATAGCTAAAACGATAACTATGCCGATAACAATTAATGCAACAATCACAAAAAAGATTTTAAACGATAAAAACCATTGATTGTAAAAACCTCAAAAAATAGACGTTTACCGACATTTATTTATAAGAAAGCCACCTACGAAACAGCTATCTCAAATGATTTTAGCTAGGACTGCCTCGAAGATGCCAGTTTTTCGCTGACGACTTTAGTAGATCCACCCGGTTGCATCGACACTCCGTAAAGAGCATCTGCATTCTCCATGGTTCTTTTTTGGTGAGAAACTATTATAAGTTGAGCCGTAGTTCTAAATTCATTTATCAGATTTAAAAACCTGGCTAAGTTAAGGTCATCCAAGGCAGCTTCGACTTCGTCCATTAAATAGAAGGGGGAAGGTCGCGACCTAAAAACGGCAAACAGAAATGCCATAGCTACCAACGATCTCTCTCCGCCCGAAAGAAGAGAAAGTTTTTTCACGGTTCTTCCGGCAGGTCTGGCTTCTATTTCTATTCCAGTTTCAAGTAGATGTTCGGTATCGGTCAATATCAGATCGCCGGATCCGCCCGGGAACAACACCTCTAAAAGCGACTTATAGTTAGATTTCACATCTATAAAAGCAGATTCAAATTCATGCGATATCTCTTCGTCAATCGATCTTATTAATGAACTCAGCTCGCGACGAGCCTTCCTAATATCTTCCAGCTGCTCTGCTAGGTATAGATATCTTTGTTCCAGCTCTTCTAACTCAGTGTCAGCTAAAGCATTTACGGGACCTAGACTTTTCATCTCTTTTTCCAAAGAGTAGATGCGCTCGCGATACGTTATACCAGGCGGCAGCACCGGCTCTTGGCATGCGTCGGCTTCTTCTAGCGTACTGTCGATATCATTTAAAATAAAGTCCCTGATATGTTCCAACTTCACTTTAGTTTCAGCCTGAACAATCTGCTGCTTTTGAATCATATCTCGACTTTGTAGCAATTCACGGTCAAACTCTCCCCGGTTTTTCCTGGCAAATTCAAGCTCTTGACTTGCCTCTTGCAACGCCTGTTGGTTAGTCTGTATATGTACGTTTAATACAACTAGTTCGCTGTCGATCAACTTTTGAGTTCTGTTTGCCATCTCCTGCAGCGACGCAAGACCCTGAGACTGTATCTCTATGGCTTCAAGTAATTTTTTAGCTTGACTTCGCTGCTCCTCTTTTCCTTCAAGCCTTTTTTCAATTTCATTTAATCTATTTTGAAAATTAGCTTTTCTTTCGCTCAGTGTAGCTTCAAGCTTTTGAAATTGATTTACTTTTTGGTTCAAGAGGTACTGAATTTCCGAGAGTTTGTCGGACAACTCACGCTTTTGATTCATTCGACTTACATACTCTTCGCTAGCTTGACGTAGTTGCTCCAATTGATCTTTAATCGTGTTTATCTGTTCGATTTCTTCATTGAACTTAGTGGATTGCTCCTGTATTTTCAATTCAATGTTAAGTTTTTGCAGCTGGGAGGCTTCCAAATCTCTTTTGAGGCGACTTAATTGATTTTCTTTGGCGACTATTTCAAAAGACAATTTATTTATTTCAAAATTCTTTTCTTTCAAAGCAGTTTCATATTGATCATGTATTGCCTGAAGCTTATAAATGCTATCAACTAAATTCGTAAGGTCGTTATTTAAAGTCTCACAATTTTTTGTTGCTTTATTTAAAGCTTCAGAGGTAGCAGTAACAATAACGGCCGAATCCGATTTTAAATACCATCCGTCGCGAGAGAATCTGTCTCCACGTTTGGAAACAATTACCGCATTTTTCTCGGCAAGCATCTTTTTAACCGAGTCGATAAAATCTTCTCCAAATTCATCGCCGTCATAAACAAAATAACCTTCCAATAGACCTTGGATAAAACCTTTATGATCTGACTGCGTTACCTTTAAACAGTCAGCTAGCTTTTTAACTTTGTGGGATTGTTCGCCGTAAGAACTTATCTGATCTCCTACGCCCTTGAAATCTAAAGACGGAATCACGATAGGAGAGCGATTGTTAGAGCTAAACTCCTTAAGAATGTCGAAGGCACTCGTCGCATTTTTTGCAACCGCTCGCGTTAGAAGAGGTCCTATTGCCGCCGTTACCGCCTTTTCGTAACCTGGTTCAATTAGAATCAAATCACCAAATACGCCGATCACTTCGCTTTGACCCATTAGCTCAGTCGCTCCAGACTCACTCATGGCCGTAGACAGGGCGTTTTCCAAAGTTCCTCGGTCTATCTGCGCCGCTTTGAGCTTGTCTTCAATAGATTCTTTTGCTGACCTAACGGATTTTAATTCAATTAAATTTGAATTTAACAAAAGTTCAATCTCTGATTTTTCAGATTCCATTTTATTTAAAGAAGCATTAATCTCACCCAGTGACTCATTTATAGCTTCCTGCTCGCCGGTGAGAGCTTTAAAATTCTGATCTGCCGATTGCTGGTTTTGATGCAGTTGACTTAAAAACCTTTCGGTAGAAATATTTGCCTTATGCAGCCCTTCCAACATGGCTTTTGATTCATTAAATTTTGAATTTGGGTTGTCCCCAGATCCAGATTCTGATTCTCCAAACAACTCCTCGTAACTGACCTTAAGTGATGCTAGATGAGTTTCGGTAGTCTCAATCTCGTTTGCCATCGGAGCTAGCTTTATCCTTTCGGCGCTAAGCTCTTCCAAATTTTTAGTCAGTTCGGTGGCTTCAGCCTCAAGGCTGTTGACTACTTGCTCATCCAATACCTGAGTTCTTTTTGATTCATAGAGTCTTCTCCGTTCGACAATTACGGCCGTTAAACCTTTAGTCTTTTCTTTCAGGCTGTTTAAGGTTGATACTTTGGCCGTCAAGTCAGTATCTTGACCCCTAATAAGTTTCTGTTGATTTAGCGATTCTTTTTCTAACGCTTCGCCGATCTTTCTTTCCAATTCGGATTCGACCAGTTTTAAAGAAGCTTCCATTTCAAACGAACCATGTAGAAGATTTTGAAGATTCTTAAGTTCTTGGCCGCTCTGAAACAACTTAAGTTTATAAAGTTCATCTGATATCTCCGAGTACCTTATGGCTGCCAAGGCTTGTTTCTTAAGGGGTCCGATTTGGCGCTTAACTTCGCGCATCATGTCTTGGACTCTGTCTAAAT
The DNA here is from genome assembly GCA_021852345.1 of Actinomycetes bacterium. Classification (GTDB taxonomy): domain Bacteria; phylum Actinomycetota; class Acidimicrobiia; order Acidimicrobiales; family JABEUL01; genus JAJZNL01. The sequence goes on along the minus strand of JAJZNL010000036.1, from coordinate 48,539 downwards.
TTGTCTGACTAGCCAAAAGTCGGCGTTCAGCCTTTTCTTTTCGGCGACGATATTTTAAAACTCCCGCAGCTTCTTCAATTACTGCTCTTCGATCCTCTGGCTTTGCTGTCAATATGGCATCAATCTGGCCTTGAGAGATGATGACGTGCTGACTCTTACCGACCCCGGTATCAGAAAGCAATTCTTGAATGTCCAAAAGCCTGCACGGAGCGCCGTTAATAAAATATTCACTGTCACCGTTCCTAAAAAGAACCCTGGATATAGTCACCTCGGACAAATCAATGGGAAGTCGGCGGGCAGAATTATCGATCGTTAAAATAACTTCGGCACGACCGAGTGCTGCCTGTGAGGCATTACCAGCGAAAATAACATCATCCATTTTGGATGATCTTACGATTGACGGTCCCTGGGCACCGAGCACCCACGCCACCGCATCGACAATATTTGATTTACCCGAACCGTTGGGACCCACGACAACGGTAACCCCGGGTTCAAAATTAATCTCGGTGGTGTCTGCAAATGATTTAAAACCTTTTAATACCAATGATTTAAGGTACACGCTTAACTATAAGACCTCTCGATTAACGTTGCGAACGATTTTGATTTTTGTTTTAATTCATTTACAATATCACAAAAGCGGCTTCCAACAATTAATCAATTTACATAACCTGTAAATTAATACAAATCAATAATTTAAAACCGTTAAATAAGTTTGGATTTGTCAAACAATAGTACAAATATAATCCATTTAATGCTAACGTATTACTTATATTTTAAATAAACGAATTCAGAAAGAGAGAAGTTCTAAATGCCCGAAAAATACAATCGAGCCGAAATCCTTAATATGGTAAAAAGTCAACTCGGTGAAATATTAGAGATTGATCCCGAATCCGTAAACGAAAGCGATTCATATGTAGATGATCTTAACGCCGATTCACTCGCCCTCATAGAATTAGTTGAGGCGCTTGAAGACGAGTTAAGCGAAAAAGCTCCGGGTTTCAGAATCGAAGACGAAGATCTCGAAGATTTGATGACCGTTAGGGATTCCGTCGATTATATTTACGAGAAGGTCAACGCCTCCTAATTACAACTCATTTTAAGTAGTGAATGATTTTGAAGAATTAATTACCACAAATTCAGCTGAAACTAACCCCTTTGACTTAATTTTTCGGTTCTTTAAAGAGCCGATTTTTGTTCAAGCACTTACGCATGCCTCATATGCAGCCGAACATTTAGGAACAGAATCATATGAACGCCTAGAATTTTTCGGAGACTCTATATTGGGATATGTAGTTTCTGAGTACCTATTCCAACGGTATTCAAGAAAACCGGAAGGCGAATTGGCTAAAATAAAATCTCAGGTAGTGGCAACAAAAAATTTGGGAGTGCTGGCCGAACGATGTGGTGTCGGAATCCATATTTTGTTGGGTACCGGCGAGATTGCCCAAAATGGCAGAAATAAGTTGTCAACTTTAGGCGACGTGGTAGAAGCGCTAATTGCCGCTACTTATATTTCTAAGGGAATTGAGCTCACTAAAACTTTCATTATGAACCTACTCCAGGAATCAATCGAGCTGGCTGCAGTTGCGCCTGGATCTCAAAATTTTAAGTCTCAACTTCAGGAATCTCTTGCAGCCCTTAAACTCCCTCTCCCCAGCTATGTAAGTTACTCTACCGGGCAAGATCACGAAAAAACATATTACGTCACCGTGTACATCGGAGACAAAGTCTACGGATACGGCGAAGGATCAAACAAGAAAGCCGCCGAACAACTGGCCGCGCAACAAGCTTACGAAAAGCTTATTTTAAATAACACCGCCATCGATTTAAGTGCGGCTGGAAAAACAGAAGATCGCGAAGTTAAGTAAATCCTGCAGTCCATACTTACGACAACCGAGCCCACAACCTAATCATGAATAAGTCAGTTATTTAGAAATTTTTAAAGCTGTCATTATGCCAGAGTTACCTGAAGTAGAGACATTTAGATCTCAAGTTGATTTGGAAGTTTATAATAAACAAGTTTGCGAAATAAAAACTTCTAAACTCATGCCGGTTTTGGGTTCTATCAATCTAACAAAATCAGCCGCGGGCAAAAAACTAACCAAAGCCTTACGATTCGGCAAATATCTTTTTATTCAATTCGAAGACGAAACCACCAACCTGGTATTACACTTCGGAATGAGCGGGTCATTAAAATTTAATTTTAACGGACAAGACCAACTTGATCAAACCCCAGACAAAGATCAGATACCTCAAATAAGGTCGGTTCGAAAACATACACATCTAACTCTGTTATTTGCCGACAATTCGACTCTGAGTTATATCAACCCAAGAAGATTCGGCCTTATCATGGCTTGCACAAACTCAGAGGTAGATGGAATCATTTCCAAACTTGGTCCAGACGCCTTAAGCGAAGATCTTAATGTTAAATACCTTCAAGGAATGTTTAAAAATCGAACCGCACCAATTAAGACTGTTTTATTGGATCAAAAAGTTATCGCAGGTCTCGGGAACATCTATGTCACCGAAATACTTTATTCTTCACATATTTCGCCGTTTAACCCCGCTCATCTTTTAACAGACATCCAAATCAAGCTGATACTAAAAAACATTCGAAAGATACTTAATAGTGCAATTGAGAATAGAGGATCTACCCTTACAGACAAGGGCTACAGCGATCTCCTTTCCAAAAACGGTGATTTTCAAAAATTCCATAATTGCTATGGGAGACAAGGACTCCCATGCAAAATATGTAAAACAAACATCGCCAAAGCATTAATTGCGAACCGAGGTACTTACTACTGCCCAAGGTGTCAAAAATATTAATCACATTTAAAGTATTTCCGTTCAATAGCTTTACTTTGGCCTAAGCAAACATCGTTTCTCACTTAGACAATTCGAATTTTTGAATTCGATTAATATTTAAGCCAGTTCGAATTTGCAAAAATAATTTCTTTTTCAAATCAGCGAAAAATCCAAGTTAGTTCATTTTTTATTACAAATTAAAAACTAGAATCGTCGTAGATCACACTAAATTAAAGCCGAGGTAAAACTAAAGTAAAATCTTTTGACTTCTTAAGCAAAGCATCCAAAAAAGTAATAATCTATTGTGTATATGGAAAAGCCTACAAAATCAGATCAAATTAAATCAGTAGAATCCAAAATTGTAAAGCTCGTTGACAAAGTCGGAGACAATGAACCTGAGTCATACAGACAAAGCGACGTTGATCGTTGGGGAAGGTCAGAATCAATCCGTAAGCTCACCGGAAAGTTATTTGATCCGATGTACACCAAATACTTCAGAGCCGAATGGGAGGGACTTGAAAAGATTCCGACTAAGGGCGGCGCTTTACTAGTTTCGAACCATGCCGGTGCAATTCCGCCAGATGCTCCGGTGATAATGCACGGTATCGAAAAAGAATTAAATCGGCCTGTTTATGGACTCGCAGACTTTTGGTTTCGAACTCTACCGATAGCGGGAACACTATGGAACAGAGGCGGAGGAGTACCGGCTCACCCGTCTAATGCATACGGAATTCTTCACGACGATCAACAACTCGCGCTTGTATTCCCCGAAGGCTCCAAGGGTCCTTCTAAGCTCTATAAAGAGAGATATCAACTCAGAAGATTCGGCCGCGGTGGTTTTGTTGAAATTGCCATGAAGAGCGGTGTGCCCATAATCCCCATTGCGGTAGTAGGGGCCGAAGAAGCAATGCCGATTTTAACAAAGTTGCCGAGCATCTCCAAGGCTCTCAACCTTCCGTATTTCCCCATAACCTTAAATCAAGTTTTACTTACGCCATTTTTAGGTCCAATTTTAGCTTCGGTTGCCTATCTGCCGGCAAAGTTTAAGATTAGAGTCTTGGATCCAATTCACTTTGACGTACCACCTGACCAGGCTCGATATTCGAAAACAAAGATATTGGATGAATCAGAAAATATTAGATTGAGAATACAGGATGCCATTTATGACATGCTGGCTCATAGAAAGAATCCGTGGCTGGGGTAGACAATGGGTAGAAGAATACTGATAACTGGAATAGACACTTTTTGGGGCTCAATGACCGCAAAAAGTTTTGAGGCCGATCCCACCGTCGAAACAATTATTGGCTTGGGTACTTCCGACCCTAAAGTAGAACTTGAACGTACCGAATGTCTCAGAGCCGACCATAGCTATTCCATAGTTTCTAGAATAATTAAATCCACCAAGGTCGACACGGTTATGCATACCTTTATGGCCACTGAGACTTCCGCTTTTTCGGGCAGAATGCTCAACGAAAACAATGTTATAGGAACTATGAATTTACTCGCGGCAGTTGGAGGAAGTCCGTCTGTTAAAAAACTTATTGTAAAGTCTTCAAGTTTGGTTTACGGCTCCTCACCACAAGATCCCTATTTTTTTGACGAGAACTCGAAGAGGCCCTCTTTGCCCAAACTCAGAATTGAAAAATCGATGATTGAGGCCGAGAGCTACGTAAAGGACTTCGCTCAAGACAATCCCCATATTACAGTTACGTTGCTTAGGTTTAGTAATGTTATAGGCGAAAATGTAACCACAGCCATAACAAAAAATCTAAAAAAACGAATATTGCCGTATCTTTTTGGATTCGACCCGTCAATTCATTTAATCGATGAAGAAGATGTTGTAAGCGCACTGGTATTTGCTGCAAATAGTGACTTGGAAGGTATCTATAATGTTGCTGGTGACGAAAGAGTGCCCTGGAGTGAAATAGGGTCTATTGCGGCAGCACGACCAATTCCGCTTTTTGCTTATGCAACTAACCTGATCTCGGCTCCTTTGATAAAATCGGGAATAGTAACGATAACACCAGAATTGATGGATCTTATGAAATACGGTCGGGGCATCAATAACACCAAAATTAAGCAAACCGGTTTTTCCTATAAATACACTACGTCTGCAGCGGTGGCAAAATTCTGCAAACTCAACCAGCTCAGAATAAATCTGGGAAGAGCAAAACCCGAATATAAATATCAAAAAGAGATTGAGTCGTTTTTCAAACACTCGCCGGCGGTAATAGGCGAGAGCACAACTTCAAATGAGTAGATTCCAAATGTGTTTGTCGCACAGGTATCTTCTAAAAGCTTGATTTTTATCTAAGGAAATTAACAAAGAAGCGCTTGGCTAAAATTGCCGAGTCCAGCGTAAATGTATAAGTTGTTCCTAAATAAATTTTTGTCCAAAACTGTTTCTAAAACTAGTCACCAGAAATAAAGCTTTCAAAAAAGTCGGTATTGGTCGTCCAATCTGAACTTAAAATTGAAAATCGTGCGTGATCTGACCAGATACCGTCTATTAAAAGATAATCTTTGGAGATACCCTCGTATCGCAACTTTAACTTATCGACAACTCTAAGAGATGCTTTGTTGGTCGGGACTATCAATATCTCGATTCTGTGCAATCCAAGCATTTCAAATGCAAATTTAAATACTCCAACCGTTGCCTCTGGTATAAACCCGTTCCCGCAATAGTATTTATCGATCCAATAACCGATAGTGGCAGACTGCATCGCGCCACGTTGAACATTAGAAAGATTGACCTCACCTACAAATTGACCTTTATGGAATACTCCAAAACCGAAAGAAGTGCCGATCTGTCTTTCTCTTTTCATCATCGCCAGTCTAGATAAAAATGAACGTTCGCTCAAATCGGGGTAGTTCCCGGCGGGAACTCTGGGTTCCCACTTCACCAGCCAGTCTTGGCTTTGCGTCCTGACTTCAAACCATTGGCTATAGTCCGTCGGACGCAATGGCCTAATTAAAACGTTTTTAAGTCTAAAACCGTTTTCTATATCGAATTCACTTGCAATAAAATAGTCAACGTATTGATTCATCGTCAAATTAATTTGTTCAATTTCTTTTGCGTTGTTTACGCTACTTATAACTTAATACAACTCTGTGCCCGATTGCTTGTTGAATTCAAAAATTATCTTATTAACGATGCCCCCACATATAGGTACCAGAGGATTCAACGCTATTAAAGAAGCTTACCCAATGCATTCACAAGCGTGTCAACGTTTCTAATTGTTGCATTTGCCCCCATTAGACCTACCCGCCACACTTTGCCCGCAAAAATTCCCAGCCCCGCGCCTATTTCAATATTAAACTTATCCATCAAATCTTTTCTAATTTGACTTTCGATTCCCTGCAGTTCTTTTGGTATAAAAATGGTAGTAAGCTGAGGCAATCTGAACGGAGATTCGACCGCCGGCTTTAGACCCATCTCGCCAAGGGCACTGTAAAGATACTCGGCCGCTATTTTATGTCTGTTGAAAGTCTCGTCAAGACCATGTTCTTTAATATCGTTCAAGGAAGCTTTTAGGGCATAAATCATGTTGATCGGCGCAGTATGATGATAAGTTCTCGGTCCAGCCGTACTTATGTAATCATTTATCATTTGCAAGTCAAAATACCAAGACCTTGAAGCTTTAAATCTTTCAATCGCTCGTGTAGAAAACGATACGGGCGATAGCCCAGGAGGAACGTTTAAACATTTTTGAGAACCCGAAACAGCCACATCGATCCCCCAATTATCCATTTCAAAATTTACTCCGCCCAAAGAGGTAACACAATCAACTATTAAAAGCGCATCACCTTTATCGATATTTACAATATTGTTTAAAACGCCCGTAGAGGTTTCTCCGTGAACCATCCAGATCAAATCCGGTTTGGCGAAATCGATCTTTAAATTTAGCTCATTCAAATCTACAGGCGAACCCCAATCGAAATTCACTTCAACAATCTCTGCTCCTTGACGTTCCATCATGGCTTTAGCGCGCAATGAAAATGCTCCATTAGATCCGATCACTACCTTACTAGTCGAATCTACAAGATTCATTACCACCGCTTCCATCCCGCCGCTTGCCGTAGCCGAAACAGGAAAAGTCATTTTATTATCGGTTTTAAAAATCCACCGCAGAAGATCGCAAGTTTCGTCCAGAATACTCAAAAATTCCGGGTCAAGATGCCCTAGCGCAGGCTGAGCCAAAGCCGATCTCACAGATTCGGTTAAATTAGACGGACCGGGTCCCATCAAAAGTTTTTCCATTATCTACCTAATTCATAAAACACTATTCGTATAGTTAAGATTCACCTTAAATCTTAATCTTTTTCGAATCAACCATAATAATTGCTGATTCAACTTATTTGTCCAACCGTTAACGCTCCCGAATCCAATAGTCTAGGGCATAAAAAGCCTACGCCAAACCATAGAATACAGATATTGTCTACCCTACGTTACAAACAATATATTTATACAACCTTAGCTATGCCAAAGTCAATTCAGATGTACAAAATTTACACCTGGTTGCACCGATTGGCACTTCACTTAGGCAAAAATTGCAGACCTTGCTGTCGGAATCTGCCTTGGCATCCCGTCTCGAATTTATGAAATTAACCGGCTTTACCACAAAGAAAAATACGGCTGCGGAAACTACGATAAAACTGATCAATATGTTCATAAACTCACCATAACTACTAAGGAAACCGTTAGTAAGGGCGCATTATCCCACTGGGATGTAAGAGAGTTCCGGAGTTTTAAATAATCCTTGTAATTTTTTTGGTGATCTTTGGAGACTACGAAGGGCAGACATGGCTAGTGAATGCAGATGCTTGGGTCCAGTGACTGGAGTTCTGCCAATATGGTGAGTTTTTACCTCACGCCAAACCGACTCATCTGGATTTAACTGCGGAGAATACGGTGGGAGAAAGAATAGTGTGAGATTGCCATTTGTGCTTTCAATGTACTGCTTTGCAATTTTTGATTTATGTATTGGGTGTCCATCCACGACGAGGAATATTGGGCGGTCAGCTTTATACATAAGTCGTTTAAGAAATTCAACAAACACTGAAGCGTTTACTTTACCTTCTGTACACATAAAACGAAGATGCCCACGTGGTGAAATTGCTGAGATCATATTTAGCCCAAACCTGGCACCAGTAGTTTTAATAACTGGAGTTTCACCTTTTTTAGCCCACGTAGTTCCAGAGTGATAGTCAGAGCGGATACCTGCCTCATCCTGGAAGTATATGTCAGCACCTATCTTTTTGGCTTGTTTTACAATAGCCGGATACTCAATCTCTTTCCAAGCTCTTACCTCGTCTTCATTTTGCTGCCACGCTTGGTATTTAGGCTTTTGTACGCTAAGACCCATTTCATGAAGCAATCTTCCAACACTTGTTAAAGACAGCTCTAAGCCATAGAGCCTTAATATCAATTCTTTTACTTGTTCTCTGGTCCAAAGAGCAAAGGGAAGTTTTAATTGCCTTGGATCTTTGCCAATGACGAGTTTAGCAATTCTCTTCTTCTGAAGATCTGTTAACTTTGACGGTCTGCCAGTTAGAGGAATAGCATCTAGTTTACTTACACCACCTTCACGGTACTTCTTTGCCCATTTCTGAATTGTTCTTACATTGAACCCCAATACCCCAGCTACGTCTTTAATCGAATGCTCGCCCTCAGCAATTTGCAGAACAGTTCTTTTTCTGATCTGCTCCAATGTGCCATGGTCTAACGCTCTTCCATCAAGTTTCACATAACCAGTATAGCACATACGCCCTTACTTATGCACTTATTAGTAAATTTGCCTAGATTAAATACCACCTGGCTCTAGCCCAATTTGCCTGTGACAAATTTTGCTGTAATTTCGTTTTGAGGATCTTCAAGAACCTGCGCCGCTCTGCCGTATTCCATAAGTTTGCCATCCCAAAAGAATGCAGCATAATCTGCAATTCTTCGGGCCTGAGCAAGATTGTGAGTAACTATTATAACGGTAACGTCTTTTGCCATTTCGGTTACCAAGTTTTCAACCGCTTGGGTTGTTTGAGGGTCCAAAGAAGATGTCGGTTCGTCAAGTAAAAGTACTTCGGGGCCTATCGCTAAAGCCCTTGCCAGGCAAAGTAACTGCTGCTGTCCACCCGATAGTTTAAATGGGGAGTCGTTTAATCTATTGGATACGGCTTTAAAGAGCCCGACTTGAGTTAAATACTTTTCTACCAGCGCGCCGGTATCTTTTTTTCCGGCCAATCTATGCGTCTTAATCCCAATGGCCACGTTATTTGCAATGGACATGGGAAATGGATTCGGTCTCTGAAAAACCATACCCACTTTTCGTCTCAGTGAGATCAAGTCAATTCCCTGATCAAATATCTCTTCGTTGTCCAGCATAACTTCACCAGAGTGCCAGTATTCTTTAACTGAATCATTCATTCTGTTTAATGTCCTCAGAAAAGATGATTTACCGGAGCCAGAAGGACCGACTAAAGCAGTAATAGTGTTGCTTTCAAATTTAAGATTGATCTTGTTTAAGATTTCCTGTTTCCCGTATCCGACGCTTAAATCCTTAGTTTCCAGCACTACTCGGCGTTGGGTAGAATTGTTGTTGTTGCTAATTTCTGAGGGAGTATTCGTCACAAAATTACTGGTTGGCGTTAACGATTCATCTGAGCTCGTCACAATACTTTCAGGCGTAATTTCGGTCATTGTTGTCCCGACTTTCTCGCCAAAATGATAGTCGTTTTTGTCGACTGTAGCGGGCGCAGGTGATTTTGACAATAATTCAAATCCATTGGTGTTATGCAAATTCTTTGTTTTTTGTTCCATCACACCCAAGTTTAACTTCAATAGGTTAAATTCAGGTTAAATAATGGCAAGGTTATAGTTATTAAAATTAGTTAGAACTTAACACTGTAACCGTTCCGAACACTTTAAAATGAAGCGTATCTTTGTAGTGATAGATCCCTGGTTTTTTAAATAAAAGAGTCCATGTCCCATTTATTTTATCCGGAGATGCCACACCATTTGGAAAAGTTACGTTGTGTGTGTAAGAGTTATCGTTCCAGACCCATTTTACTGCTTGGCCTACATGGATTGTGACGTTTTCGGGAGTGAAGCTGTCGTTGATTATGGTAACTGTCGCAGTCGGTTTCATTGTGGTGGTAGACATATTGGTTCCAGTCAAATGCCCCTGAGTAATCGGTAGATTAGGGGGTGAAGTACAACTTGCTATTAAAAACGGTAAAAATATGACTGATATATACAGAACGGCTCTTTTTAATTTCATAATCATCTATTTTTGCATTGTTTTAGTACGAGATGTTTCAAATTCATAAAAATTTAGCTGGGATTTCTCAATTTTAATGCTCATTATCACGACTTACTTTTCTCATTAGTGGAGATGACCGTGCTTTAAGGAGTCCATTTTAAGGATTTCCGGATTTTTCTCAATCCATAACTGCAGACCTTTGGCGTTAGAATGTATTCCGTTTAGAGTCTCCATCTTTTCTTTTTGAGACTGATCTACCTTTTGAAAATCTGCACCGAAGTTATCTTCGAGGGCTTTTACTATGTCAATTTGGTTAAGTACTGCCATTTTTGCTACTTCGGCCCACTTGGTGACAGTCTCTTGGGCTTCATATAGAAGCGCTTCAGGATCTATGTCCACTACTCCGTAATGAGCCAAAGCTACCCTGTAAGGCTTGACTTCTATAAACTTTTCCAAAGAATTTATTGCCTTAAAAAGATCAAAATCAGCAGGAGGCGACGACGGCCTTAGAATTCCAGCTTCAGGGAGTCTTACGCCCACAGCGTCACCGGCAAATAATAAACCCGATTCGGAATCCAATAGAGCAACGTGATGTTTAGCGTGGCCGGGAGAATCAATTGCTAGAAGTTTTCGGCCGTTGGCAAGGTCTATCTCGTCATTGTCATTTAACACTATTATCCGTTCGGCTTCAGTCGGCTCCATTCTGCCGTAGAGTGAATCAAGCAGAGATCCATAAACCGTAGCTGCTGAATTTATTAATCGTGTCGGGTCGGCCAAATGGCGTGCACCCAATGGATGCACGTAGATTTTCGCATTTGGAAAAGCTTTGGCTATATCTCCGATTCCTCCTGCATGATCTAAGTGAATATGCGTTACAGCTGCACCATAAAGATCTTTGGCATCAATGCCTAGGTATTCGAGTGCGCCCAAGAGGGTCGTTATTGAACTTTGAGAACCTGTTTCAACCAAAAATGGTCTGTCACCAGTTAAGAGATATCCGGCAGTGACGTGGTTCCATCCGCCTAGAAAGGTATCAATTTCAACGGTATTGGGTGCGAGAGTTGAAATAAGCGTATTGAAGTCTGGAGTGTTTTTAGCATTCATAATATTGATGATTTACAATTGTTTACGATCTTGTCTATTTGGTTTTCTTATAAGTTTTGTGGATCCAGGTTTGGTTTCGCTCTTTATTTACCAAAGTTTTAAATTTTTCTCTTAAATGACTTTGATACTCGGAATGTTTCCTAGAGTCGAACTCCTCTAAGTTGAAAGCGGAATTTATCAAAGAGATGTGAGAAAATGCCTGAGGAAAGTTTCCGACCTGTCTTTGAAGAACCGAGTCGTACTCTTCTGCCAGTAGGCCCACATCGTTAGTAATTGACAACAGCTTTTCAAAGAGCTCATTCGCTTCGTCTTTCCTGTTGCAGATTGTCAACGCATCCACGAGCCAAAACGAACATGCCAAGAAGGCACCTTCATGTCCGGTAAGTCCGTCAACCTGTCCGTCGTCATCAACTTGATATCTGAGCACAAATCCGTTTTCCATCAGTTCGTCTCTTATGGTCAGTACTGTTTTAATAACTCTGTCGTCCGTTGGTTCCAAAAACCCGTTAATTGCAATTAAGAGTTCGCTTGCGTCTAGTTTGTCTGATCCATAGGATTGAGTAAAAGCCTGTTTTTGTTCATTCCATCCTTGGTCAAGCACCTGTTTTTTAATTGAATCTCGTAGAACTTTCCATCTCTGAATATCTCCGTCTAACCCAAAATCTTCTACGGCCTTAATTGCTCGATCTATCGCCACCCAAGCCATTACTTTTGAATGGGTAAAGTGTCGTTTCGGTCCCCTGACTTCCCAAATTCCGTCGTCAGGTTGCGACCAGGATTTCTCTACAAAATTAATGAGCAATTTTTGTAAGTCCCAGACAGTGTAATTGTCTGCAAGTCCGCTGTTCCTGGCAATATGGAATGCAGACATCAGCTCGCCGTACACGTCAAGTTGGAACTGTGAAGACGCCGCATTCCCGATCCTGATCGGTTTAGAGTTTTCATATCCGCAAAGCCAGTCGATTTCAAATTCGGTCAAACGCCGCTCTCCGGCCGGTCCGTACATAATCTGAATTTTATTAGCATCACCGGCAACTGCCCTCAGAAGCCAATCTCTAAACGAGAGCGCTTCTTCGGCAAATCCAGCTCGGATTAGCGCTTCAAGTGTTAATGACGAGTCTCTTAGCCAACAGTATCGATAGTCCCAGTTTCTTGAACCTCCTATCGCTTCGGGTAAAGAAGTTGTGGGTGCGGCTACAATACCGCCCGTAGGATGATAGGTTAAAGCTTTTAGGGTCAACAGAGACCGTTTAACCTGACTCGAGTAGGTGCCCGTATAGTTGCAATTCGTTATCCAGTTTTGCCAATACGTCGTGGTTTCTCTTAGTTCATAGATTGCATCTGCGGGTTTGGGAGATTTCCTGAACGAAGGGTGGTAAATTATTTGGAAAGGTATAACATTTCCTTGATTTATATCGAATTCGGCTATCGTGGAATAGTTTTCTCCCCAAAATTTGATATCGGAATAAAAACTTATCGCTTCGGGTCCCGCAGCCGCAGTCAAATGTCCTTCATGTGAAATTACCCAAGGAACCGTATTTCCGTAGTCAAATCTGAAGGCGAGTTCCAGTCGAACTCTTACGGATCCCGACAGTCCTTTTACTATGCGGATGACTCGTGGGGTGTCATCGAATATGGGCATAAAATCAATTAGTTGGAAACATCCGTCAGGAGTGTCAAAGGTGGTTTCTAAAATCAAGGTATCCTTTAGATACTTTCTTGTTGAAGAATAGTTTTGATTTACCGGAGCAATTCTAAAATATCCGTTATTTGTATCGCCGAGTATTTTGGCAAATACTGCCGGCGAATCAAATCTAGGTATGCAAAGCCAGTCTAAAGAGCCGTCTCTGTTAATTAACCCTACAGTATGTGTGTCACCTATAATGGCGTAGTCTTCAATTTTGTTGAACGTGGTCATAACCTACTTTTCTTTAAAACTAAAATCCTAGATTCAATTATTAAGGTTAACATAAACAAACTAAATTCATAGTGTCACTTTAAATCCGAACATGATATTAATTTACATTGAATAGTAATTCAAAATTTGCCCTAAAAGGCAATTGTTTACAGCGACTGAGTAATGAGTAATGGCAACTTGAGTAACAAGTAATTTGCAACCTTCCGTTAGATTTGTAAGCTTCTTTGCTAAAGAGTATGTTGTATAGCAACCGAATCGGTTAAAAATGGAAAAACTTGGCATGCGTCTGAATTGGATCTCCATTTAATTTTAAATTTGACCGGCCCGTTTGTAGTGTCTATGTGTAACGTATTAAGATTCAAGAGCCTGTTAATCGGACCTTTTCTGATTCGAAGTGACTGGATTTTTTTGAAATTAATTATGTCCCAATGCCTTCTGAAGATTCCATAATTTACAATTGCTATATCTTGGCTTAAGCCCAACCTATGAGCTTTGGCCCAAAAGAGCCCTTTATAAAAGGCTATTTTGGGAGGCGGGATCATCGGAATGTCGAAGTCAACTTGGGGGAGTATTATCTGAATAAAGGAGACGGCGGTTTGAAATTTGCATGCCGGTAACATTATAAGATTTTGTCGATTAACCTTGGTTTTGGTAGAAGTTCCGGCCAAGTTAATTTGCAGCCTAAAAAGTCCGAATATCTTCCATAAAAATGGTTGTTCGATACGAAAAGCCTGTATTCTGCTATATGGTACTGTCTCGTGATTAACCGTCAGGAGGCCTGACGTAATCCTAAGTCCTTGGTCCAATCGTTCGATTTTGTAACCGGCAAATTTAGAATAACGACGCCACAGCTCCACCAATATTGAAATTATATACGGTATCAAAATACCAATTGAGATTCCCGCAGTTTTTACAAAACCGTCAGTCGAATTCATCAAAAATGCGAAAAATCCAATTGCTATTAAGGGGATTATAAACGGGCTAACAACTACGACAGAAAGTTCCTCGGTGGTTAATTGATACCAGTAATTTATAAAACCGTAATCAGAAATGTTATAAATAGAATCCAGAGTCGAATTATGATTTAGCGATTGGTCTGAATAGTTGGCTGTTATTGAAGATGAGTCGGGTACTTCTGAGCTAAATGAGTTTTCTGTACTGTTTGCCAGCGAGCCTTCATGTTCTAAAACGTATTGCCTCTGTCTTAGAAGTATCTCTCTAAGTTCTTTTGCATCAGAAGTTTTAAGGTACGCAATTAACGATTTGCCGGACATGGATGTTGCTCCCGATGATATCCGTAGTGCTGCAAGTCCAACTACTCGACCTAACAGAGGTTCGATAATGTCAATTGCTTGAATTCTGTCTAAAGGTATGTGTTTTATGTTTTTGGTGATAAATCGATGTTGTATTATAAATTCGTTTTCTTTAATCCAAAAAGTTCTGAATCTCCAAGAAATAAATAAAATAGTAAAAATAACAAAAAGATATATAATAATTGCGTTAATTGAAAATATGCTTGAGGAATTTGAAGACGAAGAGGATGAGAATGTATTTAGCTCAAATACGTATATAAAAAATATAGTGGGAATTATTTTTGATGCATGAATCAAAAATGAAAGAATGTGGGTTCTCTGCGGTATCGTCCACTTGTTTATTGGCGAATTGGGCCCTTTGTTGTTTCCAAAGTCGTTTCCAAAAGGATTCTGATTATTTTGATTAAAATTAAATTCCGGATTATTATAGGCGCTCATCAGGATTCCGTTAGATGCCTTGTAAATATGATTTGGCTTTAGCCGTTAGAGTTTCTTTAAGTTCAGCGGCCATGTCTGGTTCTAGTGAGATGATTTCGGCATCTGTAGTAGCTGCAGCGGTATGAAGCTTTACCGTGCTTACTTTCAGATATCGCTCGATAGGACCCGCAGATATATCGATCAACTGCATTCTGCCGTAAGGCACTACCGTAAGTTTTTGAAAAAATCTACCGTGCTTTATCCAAAGGTCGTCTTCGCGTTGAATGTAGCCCCAGCTTTTGTAGTTTGAATTTACGAGATAGTAGGAAATCCACAAGCAGATTAACGTTATGATTACAGAAGTGATAATTACCCACGGATTTGCCGTAATTGCAGCAACTATATTAATAATCGATATAGGAATTAGTTCGAATGGTAAAATTCTTAATATTCTCAAAGTTTTAAGTTTGGAAGATACACCAGTCCAATACAAATTGTTGGGTGCTTGAAATGGATCGTTCATATACATATAACTGAGTCGTTAAGAATAATTGGTTTCTAAGTGAATTAGCTCGCACACCCTTCAGTCGATGTTGGAGTGGGATTTGATAACGCTTGTTGCACTCTTTTATATACGCCGCTGCTCACCAAAGCATAGCCTACGTTGTTATTTGTAGTAGATCTTGAAAAGACAATACCCGCCACCTGTCCACTGAGAGTTAAAAGCGGTCCGCCAGAGTTACCAGGTCTTATATCGGCTTGAACTTGGTAAACATTTCTGACGGTGGTATTTTGGTTGTAGATATCGCTTCCCTGAGCCCTAAATTCCTGAAGGATTCCTCCAGGTTGTGCATTAAAGGGACCGCCTTCGGGGTACCCTAAAATTACCGTTTTAGTGCCCGAACTTAACATATTTAAATCAAAAGACAACGGCGGTTCGTTTAAATGCGGTACGTACATAACAGCCAAGTCATATTCGGGATTGTAATAGACAACAGTTGTGCTGTGCGTTACGCCTGCCTGATCTTGAACGGTGGGATTTTGAATCCCAGCTATAACGTGTGCATTTGTAACTACATAATCGGGTTTTACGACAAACCCCGATCCTTCCTGAATCTGCCCGCAACCTTGGCCGACAATTTTTACCATTGATTGCTGATCCATATTAACTACTTGCTGGACCTGTGCTGGGCTAGATTCTGTGACACTTCCCGGCGGAAGAGGTTGAAAATTGTTAAATACCGCCGGTAAGCCGGAGTCATTTATAACGCTTCTGAGCCCGTCAAGAGGCAATGTCGGCATCGTATTATTTAAAGCTCTTAATATTCTTGAGTTTTGAATTTGAGAATCTAACTGCTGGATAGGTGAGTTTGCCATTAGCGAAGCAAAGATCCAGCAGAAGATCAATGTGGCAACCACTGCCACCACGATGCCCGCTGCGGTATCGATGGTTCCAAGTTTTTTTGATTTAAACCACGAATGTATACGCAGACCCAATAGATGCCCGACAGATCCTATTAAAACCGCTGGTAAAAATAAGATTAGCATTCCCACAATTAATTTAACGAAATTGGAATGTATACCTGAGCTAATGTCTCCAGATAAAATTCGTCCAAATAGCCAACCCAGCGTCAATCCGAGAAAAAATCCGCTGTAGGCAAAGATTAGAGTCGAGCCGCCTGAACGCCACCCGTTTAGCGCTGCCATGGCCACCAGAATTAAAACGATTATGTCTGCTAAATTCACTTTTTAAAATTTTTCTTCGATGATGCTTCTAATTAGCTGTTAATTATTTGTAACTGTGAGATTCGGACAGTTTTGTTTCCAAGTTTTGCTTTGTTTTCGAGTTGTAAATGTGTAATAATAAAATTGGATCTGTAAAGTTAAGTTGATTTAAATAGTTAAACTAACAGTACTAAAATTATCAAAAAAATAGACCCTCTTATAAGTTGCTTTATTATATTTTAACGTAACCATAAAATTATATGGTTCGCGTCGTTCTAAATTCTACAACTTTTGTTGACAGAAGAAGTTTAACCAACTCAAGCACTAAGCACCAGCAGCTAACATTATTGTGCGGGTGCCGTCAAATTGGCTCAATATCTAAATCCCTGTAAGAGACCAAGGATGCATAGGGGACACCAAGTTTTTTAAAGGCATCATTGGCTTTCGTACCTCGGTCGAGTATACTTGCGGCAAGCTTAATTTCAGCACCAGTTGACATGACGGCTTCCGTGGCCTTTATTAAAGAGGATCCTGATGTTACAGTATCGTCCACTAAAATAACAGAATCGGATGTACCAAGTTTGTAGCCCTCAATTGAATTTTGTGTCCCATGGTCCTTGGTTTGTTTTCTTACCGAAAACCAATTTGTGGAAGTGATAATGCTGATTCCGTGACAAATAGGGTCCGCTCCCATAGTCATTCCGCCAATAGCATCGATATTTCCTCCTGATGTTTTAAATTCCAACCCGAGGTCTTTAAATCGGTCAATCATTGCCAAGCATGCCAGATTCAAATCAGCACCAGCTGAAAGCCCGAATCTCATATCTACATAGTCATGGCTTAATTTTCCAGATGCCAAAGTGAAAGGTTGTTCAGATCGTATATAGGCTTTGGATTTTATTAAGTCAATTAACCTATCGTTTAGAGAGCTCATGTGTGTCTTTCTACTATTTGATTGACGGGTTTTATTCCACGCAAACCGGCCCATGCCAGTTCGGCCACATTGATGGCCAACTCGGTTGATCGTTTGAATAAAAACATGTCTTTTTCCTGTTTGGTCATGGTTTGAATTATTGTAAAGTCTTCGGAGTTAACCCAGTGACGTAATGCACCTTCAGCCATTCCTATTATTGCTGAGGCAAGTATGTATCTGTGTGACTCGCTGATTTTTAAATCTATAAGGGGAGCGAGTACGTTGGCAATGGTCTGTTCAACGTTCTTAACCGAGTTACTTAATTCTTTGTCGGCAGCTGAGTTTCGCGAAAATAGTAGCTTGAACGCACTCGAGTGCGATGCCACAAAATTGAAATATGCTCTAAAGCCCTGCTCAACCTGGCTTTTGGGAGACTCACAGTTGTGGGTAGCATTTTTAATTGCATCTATTAAATTATTGGAAACCGTGTCGGAAAGTTCTACATAAAGCGACTTCTTGGAGTCGAAGTGTTGATAAACAATAGGTTTTGTCACTCCTGCAAGTTCGGCAATCTCGTCCATGGATGTGTTTTCATACCCCTTGGCCGAGAAAACTTCCAAGGCAACATCCAGTAACAGCTCCTTGCGTTTTATCGCTGACAACCTTTTTGGTTTTATGGGTTCTGATTTGTTAAAGGGTATTACCGACATAGTTCATCTATTATTTTGAGTTTTTAGCCTTTTGCCGCCTGCCGATCACATTCAGATCGCCAAAGAAATTCACTTTAAAGACCAAATACATCATAGCATTTTGATATAATTTTGCGAAAAGTAGGCGAGTCGTGGTTAGTTAAATTGAATCGTTAGTTAAAAAAGAACCGTGCGCATCTATTTTAAAACGAAGTCTTATCACCCATAGAGTCAAAGAGAGAGTTCTAATAAAAACTTCTCCGCCGATAAATGCATTTAAGTGGTCGTTGGTCTGATCGGGACGCCTATATTTATGATTGTTGTAACTATTTTAGGCAGATAAATTTAATTTAATAGGCACGGCTTCAAAAGTATAATTTCGATATTGTTGGCCACTGGTTTTAATAAAAGTGTTACACTATGTAACATAAGTAACTTTTTACATAACTCGAGAATAAAACTTAGCCAGAAAATCACAAGTTTTATACCCGAACCGACCGAGAGGTCATTTATAGGAGGTTATTTAATTGAGTAACACTTGGTATCTAATTTGGATCTTTTGGTTGTTTAAGAGTTAGTTAATTTGAATTTAATGAAACCATTTACCAACAAAAAAATCATAATTCTCAAAAGACAAGTATTAGAGCGGATGCATAAGGAAAGCTACTTGGTTTTTTGTTCAATTAGTTTGAATTGGTTTCAATTAGTAATGTCGGCAAATTGAAGAAATCATGGAAGTCGGTTTTAGAACAAGTAAAGGATAATTTATTTTGAGTAGCAGGGCAATTCAGACGAAATCGCGCAGAGAAGAGTTATTAAATTGTGCATATGACGCAATTCGAATAAACGGCCCCGGAGTTTCTATGGATGAAATTGCTCAGGTTGCGGGAGTAACCAGAGTGATACTTTACCGTTACTTTGAAGATAGGCGGGGACTCAAAAAGGCGATAACGGAGCGATATCAAAAAGAAATGGCTGATTTTTTAAACGAGCAGTTCCAAGACATGCAAAGAATATTAATGTCGTCCAACCGGATAGACAAAGATATTTTGCATTCTGTTGTTAAAAATACCATCTCTCGGGTGTTCGATTTTATTCAAAACGACCCCGAAGTTTATTCGTTTGTGGCGAGTTTTTATTCGGGTCAAAACGATTCTGAAACAATGACCGAATTTGCAGAGACGATGAGTTTGATTTTAGCTAATTATTTAGGAGAGTTTTTGGCCTTAAATAAAAAAGACACGGGGGTTGCAGAAGCTTGGGCTTATGCAATTGTAGGAATCGTTCACTTCAGCTCAGTTTGGTGGCTAAACCGTAAATCGGTATCCCAAATGAGAATTGTTGAATATGTAACAAATTTAATTGTAAACGGAATATCAGGGTAAGAAATAGGGTAAAACAAGAATTGCTTAGAAGAAAAGTGTTTAATTAGGAGGCAACACAATGGTAGCTACAAACGAAAACGGCAAAGAGTACAAGATTCCCGATCTTTCAGATCAGCTTGATACGCCGCTAAAGTCATTAGAAATTCCAAGCTTTGTAGAATTGGGTAAAAATTCGGAATGGATAAACTCGCAAGAAGGGTTGTTGGAGGAGTTTTTAAGACTGGAAACCGAGGTTCCAGTTTTGAGAAAGAGCTTGATTAAAACTGCACAAACTCTTTCAAAACCAACCGTTAATCCCTACGGTTTAACGACAATAGGTCAAACGGCAGGACGGGTAACTGTGGCCGGAGCCAAAATGTTTGTCGGGTATCCAAAGCTTTTTTATAAAAGGGTGATGTTTGGAGATGAGTTTCCAACTACTTCTGAAAATGCAATGGAGCAGCTTCAAGATGTAATTAGAGCAGGCGGGGCGTCTACCATAAAGCTTGGTCAGTTTATAGCTTCCGCCAAAGGTCTTTTGCCCGATGAAGTGGTGGAGAGCTTCTCGTGGTGTCGGGATCAAGTACCCGCGATGGACTTTCTGACTATTTCAAAGATAATTCAGGAGGAGCTCAACGTTAAAATTTCAGAAGTTTTTAAAGAAATTTCTCGTGAACCGATTGCGGCAGCTTCTATTGCACAGGTACACACCGCTATTTTGAAAGACGGCAGAGAGGTCGTTGTAAAAGTCCAAAGACGCGGGTTGAAGCGAAGTTTCATGAAGGACCTAAGAGCGATGGCCTTAATCGCATTTTTGGCTGAGAAAAAGTTTGAAGTTGCCAAGCAGGCGAATTTGGCAGGGTTTGTTGAACTTTTTGCAAATTTGGTCATGCAGGAAATTGACTTTAGACTAGAGGCTGTAAATATGCTGGAGCTTGGTTTGGCGGCCGAACATGCAGGTGTTAATTTTGTTGACTTCCCTAGACCCGTAGTAGGTATGGTAAAAAGAAAAGTTTTAATTATGGAACGGTTGAACGGTAAACCTTATAATAATTTGCAGTGGGATACGCTACCGAAAGAAAGTCGTAGGCGGTTGGTGCAGCTTGTTATATCGGGTGTTCTTGAACATACTCTCGTATACGGCGTATTTCACGGGGATTTGCATGCTGGCAATGTATTGGCAGAAGAAAACGGAAGATTGGGCCTCATAGATTTCGGCATTGTTGGCAGGATCGATTTACTTCAGCGAGCCTCCTTGGTCAGATTTATGATCGGAATCGGAATGAATAATTTCACTGTAGAACTAAACGCATTAAAGGATTTTGGTGCTTTCGACGATTCAGTAGACGTAGATCAACTGGCTAAAGATCTTGAAGCAGAAGTTACGCTTTCTGATGACATTCACTATACGGATATTGCTGATCAGGTCGGAGCTATCGTAAGATTTTTAATGAAACGACAGGTAAAATTGCCCAGCGCTTTAATTCTGTTTTTTAAGAATTTACTTTATTTAAATAGTTTTATCGCCTCGGTGGATCCAGAAATAAATTTAATGGCCGAAATAGCTCCAATATTTCAGTACTTTAGGGCTAAGTATCCAGATCAGATGAAGCAGCTTTCAGGCGATATTCTTTAAACAACTGCAAACTGGTTGCTGACAAATTCGACTTTAATGACTGGCAGCTGGCAAGCGGCAAGTCATTAAATTGTCACAATCTTGTGAATTTATTATAAATTGGTAAATTTCTTAGATTTCGTGACGATAATTAAGTTGGTTTAACAAAAAGATTAACTGTTCTAAATTTTGTCAGACTGACGGTATTTAGGGTAGTTTCTGATCATTGTGTATTTTAGAGAAGGAGTTAGATACCATATATTTACCCTAATTGCAGTTAACGGTTTCACGAATAATTATCACAGCGAGCGTTAAACATTTGAAATAAGTTTAAACATGGTATAGATTTTATACTAATAATTCTCTTGCTATAAATTTAAGTGAAAATAGATCCAAGTGTATAGTCTCGTTAAAAATCTGGTAGACATGCTAACCAAATCCGCATCGGGAGTTGGATTTGTTTATGATGCCTTGGATGCGATTGCCGATGATTTCAAATTAATAGACATTGTATTGGTCGTCGATAATGATTATTTTGGTCGTCAGATGTTTCGTTTGGGTAAAAAGCAATTGGATCCAGATATGTTTGAAGTAAGTTTATTGGAGACTGCCCCTGGATTATACTCTCAACCGGAAATTGACATAGATCAAGGACCGATATTGAATCTGATTGAGTTAGCGCTAAACTCGGAACATTTTAGACACGACGCAAGGCATGACGGTCTGACTAATCTTTTAAATCGCAGGTCATTTGATGAAATATTATCTAATTTAAGTTTCCAATCTGGTAGATATGGTTGGCAGTTTGCATTGGTGTTAATGGATTTAAATGATTTTAAGCAAGTAAACGACACTAAAGGACATCTTGAAGGTGACCGAATTCTAAAAGAGGCTGCAAGAGTATTGTCAAACTGCCTCAGAAGCGGTGATCGCGTTGCCAGAGTTGGGGGAGATGAATTTGCCTTGGCATTGGCCAATGCCAACGATGAGGGTGCCGCTCAAGTAGTTGATCGAATCAAAACCTCTTTAAACGAAATTGAGGTCACAATTTCTGCCGGTGTTGCAGTTGCGCCAACGGAAGCAACCGAAATCATAATGCTGTGGAACCTCGCAGATAAAAGATTATACGATGATAAACTAATGCGGACAATTACGAACTAAAAGGTTAATACGAATCAGTTGAAAAGTAAACGACTATATAAAGGCAAAGAATTAGTAAATTAAAAAAGTAGGAAATTATATATTATGGCTTTGTTTTTGATGGACGAAATTGAATTGCAAATAAGAAAGGTACGGGGTGTCATCGGAGTAAGTTTTCATTTCGATGATGAAGAAAGAGCTGGGGTAGATTTAATAGTAACTCCTGCCAACCTTGTTTCGGAAGCCGAAGGTGAGGTGCGTCGCATATTTCAGCAGTTCCAGGAGGGGGTGCTCGACCTTAATTCAGTTGGCATACCGCCAATCCCTAAAGATAGTGTTAATCCGAATCCTCTAATATTTAAAGAGTTGTTCCCTTCATCAATTAGGTTGGCATCTTTAGCTAAAGAAAAAGAGTTACAAGGTGCATTAGACAAAGGTAATTTTCAAATAGCCGTTGAGGCCAACGGCACATCGGTAGCGATAAAAAAGTCAATATCGTCGAGTAATTCGGTTGTGGAGTCCTTAAAACAGCTGATTAAAACAATTATGGATGAATCGCTTACGCCAGATGTTCAAAGATCTAGCAACAAAACGGAGTTCGCTGACGACAATGGACCTTTGAATACCAGCGAACGATCTATCGCTCTACCAAACGGTACGACGGTAAGTTTAAAAAGAGTGGAGGAGTTTTTAGCTCTGTTGGACAGTTGTAAAATTAAAGAGGCCATCGTAGAGCCAGAAGTAAGTTACTTAGCCAAAGTTATAGTATCGTCGGCCAACGGTGACGACTTGGGTGTATCTAAAAGTTATGTTAAAGAAGATGCCGAAGCTCTGGCTACTTTGCATGCGATGTTGAGAACTTTGAATGACTTTAGTTGAAATCTTGTATGTGCGAAATTAACGCTAAATTCGTCGAGTTTTAAAGTATTGAAATCTGACATTTTTGAACAATGGCAGTTTTAGATTTGACCGGAATTATTTTGGACTAAAACAGTAATTTTATGAATACTCACAGGAAAGTTCAATTACGGTTATTTTTGAAGTTCTAATTTTTACGCCGCAGATAGCCGTTCATAGCAGTATATATCCGTTGTCTTTTTGACAATATAATTCTCGATCTGATTCTTTAAAATTTATTTAAAGATTAAAACTGCTCTAGATAAATTTAACCTTTTCGTTAACGGTACGGCTGATATCTACTCTTTATATTTAGCTTTATTCTTAACAATAATTTATATAGGTTTATTGGCACAATAATCATTTTCGTAGATTTAACACAACTCGAACATATTCGTCTGACTGTGATTAAAAGTTTTATAATTAAAATAGTGCAAAATTTGATTGACTTCTCAAAACTTAACGAATTTCCCTTAACTGATCTGGGAGATGACGCATCGGTGCAGATGCGACTTAAAGAATCTGCATTGTATTTGACAATTAACCGTCCGCAACAGCGTAATTCAATGACACAACAGGTTATGGAACTTTTAGGTCAGGGGATGGACTTGGCTGACGTAAACCCACACGTTAAAGTCGTCGTAATCGAAGGCCAAGGAGACAAAGCTTTTTGTGCGGGTGCTGATCTTGGCGGGAATTCAATGATGAGTTCGACCGGGGACTCAATGATGATAAAACAGCATGAAGCTAAGGGACAGTTACCTCTCCTATTTGACAAGATGTGGAATTTGGGTAAACCCATAGTCGCTAAAGTCAGTGGATATGCGGTGGCAGGAGGATTTGGTCTTGCTTTGGCCTGCGATTTTATTGTTGCTGCCGATAATGCGGTATTCGGGGCCACCGAGGTGAAGGTTGGGCTTTGGCCGTTCATGATTACGGTGCCTATACTGAGAAGCATTCCAGTCAAATTAGCTTTAGAGTTAATGATGACAGGAAGAAGAATAGACGTTTTTGAGGCTCAAGGCTTAGGTTTTATAAATAAACTTTGTAAATTGGAAGATATAGAAAAAACTCTTGAAGCATTTATAGATCCTCTAAAACTAGCACCGCCAGTAGCTGTTCGGTACGGTAAGAAAAGTTTTTATGCTGTTGAGCACATGGACTACCAAAAAGCTTTAATGCTGCTTCAATCACATTTAAGTGTGGTAAGTTATAGCAGAGACGCAGCCGAAGGTATCTCCGCTTTTATAGACAAGAGAGACCCGGAATTTTATGGATACTGAATTTTATGGATACTGAGCTTGGGGAAATTTTTATAGTCCATGTATCTAAGAAGCAAATTTTAAAAGGATTTGTGATTTACCGCTATTATCTATAGTTAGCGAAAAGTATATTTATAATATTTATTTGAGGAACTTTAATGAAAAAGAAGGCATTGGTAACCGGGATTACCGGTCAAGACGGCTCTTATTTGGCTGAATTTTTATTGGAACAGGGATACGAAGTCATTGGTATGATGAGACGGTCTTCGACATTAAATTTTGAAAGAATTGCCCATATACAGGATTCAATTACGTTTGCCACCGCCGACCTATTGGATGAAGCCTCAATGATAAATGTTATTAGGGACCATAACCCCGATGAGGTTTACAATTTGGCCGCCCAGTCATTTGTTCAGACATCTTGGAGTCAACCAGTTTTAACGGGAGAGACGACTGCTTTAGGCGTTACAAGATTATTGGATGCAATCAGAATGACAAATCGTGAGATCAAGTTTTATCAGGCGAGTTCATCTGAAATGTTCGGGAAGGTGTTGGAAGTCCCTCAGGTTGAAACCACACCGTTCTACCCGAGGAGCCCTTATGGGGTAGCTAAAGTTTATGGTCATTGGATCACCGTAAACTATAGGGAAAGTTATAACATGCACGCCAGTTCGGGAATACTTTTCAATCACGAGTCCCCAAGACGCGGTCTTGAATTTGTAACCAGAAAGATTTCCCACACCGTAGCCCAAATCGTATGCGGAATTAAAAATTCTCTGCCTCTAGGTAACTTGGAAGCAAAAAGGGATTGGGGATATGCCAAAGATTACGTTCAGGCTATGTGGAAGATGTTGCAACAGGATTCACCTGATGACTACGTAGTAGCTTCAGGAGAAACTCATTCGGTAAAAGAAGTTTGTCAAATAGCATTTGACGAGGCCGGTTTGGACATGGAAAAATATGTCAAGGTGGATGAAAAATTTTTTAGGCCCGCAGAGGTTGATTTGCTTGTAGGGGACCCGACTAAAGCTAAAAATAAATTGCATTGGGAGCCTGAGGTAAGCTTTGAGCAACTAATTAGGATGATGGTTTCGGCCGACATTGAATTAGTGAGAAAGTCACTTTAATTAGCTGACCTGTTAATTCGGTTTAAGTATAATTAATTTATCGACCGTCTGTAACTGGTGGAGTTTTAGAGTTGGCGAGTCGAATTAGTATTTCGGTGACTTCGATTGTAAAATTGTGATCATTCGTTAGTCAGTTTTATCTTTGTTGGCAATAAATATTCTATCGATAATTAGTCAAATTGACATTTTGGGTCTCAGTTGAAGTCTCATTCAAATTATTTTCTCACCCGCAACAGACTTTGGAATATAAGTTAGTTGAGAGTACTTTTCAATAATTTAAATATAAGGTATTGAAAGGACTAAAAATGATGTGCTCACAGAGAAACTACAGACTTGTTGTCGAGAATAAATCAAAGTTGAAGCTGGCGGTTAATTCAGAAGCTGACAGTTCAAAACTTGATGAAATTCCTCACAACAATTCTAAATTAGTGAATCAAGATGGTACTACTAAAACAGTAGTAGTCAGTGCCAATTTTGCAAGATTTATCCATAAGACCTTAGACCTCGTCATCCCCAAGAATTTTGGCTGTCAAAAGCGAGTTGTGTCAATGAATCAGATCCTAGCCGTAATTGACTTACTTGAAGAATCGTCAGATATAACCAGTCGTGATCCAAACCTAGTTTCGGACACTTGGTGCGTAGGCAAGTTTGAGACGCCTGATGATCTTTTCATCGAACTCACTGGTAGAAGGTGTACTAATGCAAACGGTTTTCGGCAGTTTATTAATTATTTTGAATAAAGGTTCAAAATATTGCTACTATATTACACATGAAGAAGTTTATTATTTTGTTGATATTGGCTGCTATTGGTGGGATTGCCGTAAAAAAGTATTTAGACCAATAGAGTTCGAGGCTTAGGCTGCTTTTGGGTGAAATAATTCGTCCGAGAGCAGCAGTCTAAATTTGTATTTTTGTTTGCTGATGGCAAGCCCAAATCTTGCGATTAAAGCGAAGTTAGAATGCTCCGCAATTTAACAGATTGCATTTGCAAAAATTGACTTAACCTAGAATTATTCTTAACCTGGAGTCTTCCTGTTTTGAATCCTCCTATTGTGGCAGCATTTGATCTTGTGATCTGGAATTTGAATCCGGTAGAAGTTAGGAACTTCTAACTAACCTTTAGACTGCGACTATCTAAACTGTGACCGTCAGATTCAAGCAATCTTTTATGCCTGCCCATTAGCCAACCAAGCGCCAAAGCACCACTCGCCGTTATTGCAGTTATGCTTGTTATCGCAACGGTGTTTCTTTTGTTGAGGAATCCTCTTCTTTCGGTCAGTCTGATGGGTTCGCTATAATGTCTTACTTCCCACCCATTTTCTTTTGCTGCCTTCAGCAACGACCGATCCGGATTGACTGCCACAGGGAAACCAACCAAGTTCAGCATTGGCATATCGGTATAAGAGTCCGAATAAGAGTAACATTCGCTTAAATCAAGATTTTCTTCTTCGGCAAGTTCTTTTATAGCCTGTGCTTTAAAATCGGCGAAACAGTATCTCTCCATTTCTCCCGTATAGGTGCCGTTTTCGTCAACCTGAGCCCGCGAGGCAATTACCCCGTCAACTCCAATGTATCTACCTAGGGGCTTAACGATTTCTTCGGGGGATGCCGATACTAGCCATACTTTTCTGCCAGCCGCCTGATGATTTTCAATCTCTTCGATTGCCTCTTTGTATAAGATAGGGTCAACGGTAGTGGCCAACGCCTCTTCCACAATTTTTCTGACCCTTGATTGTTCCCATCCTTTTGTTAGCTCAAGTACAGACTTTCTAATTTTTTCTAATTTCTGCTCGGATGCGCCAAGATGTTTGTAAACAAGTTGAGAATATAAACTTTTTATGATGGTCGATTTTGAAATCAATCCGCCTTTATAAAACGGTTGACCGAATGCAGCCATAGAGGCACGTGCAATTACGGTTTTATCTAGGTCGAAAAATGCTGCCTGATTACCCATAATACTTGTCACAAAAATTTAGATCGGTCATCGCTATTATAAATTTTACTGCAATAATTTTCAATGGACCATGTTTTGGTTCAAATTTAACTTAAAGCCTACCTAGATTTTAATAATTGTTAATGTTTGTTGCGATACTTTTTATTTTTTAAAAAAAGCTAATCTATTAAAGCGTCTTTTATAGATTGGCGGTTTTCTGATTTCAGTAGGATTAAAAGCGAATCGCCTTCTACCAACAATGAAGTTGGCCTCGGTGAAGTTATGTGGGAGTCTCGCGTCAACGCTACGATAGCGACGTCGCGAGGCAAATCTAAGTCCTCAATGGTTTGACCCACCGCGGGTGAGCTATCCGCAAGTGTAATTTCGACGAGTTCGGTTTGTCCATTGTTAAATTGAAGCAGTTGAACTACAGATCCAACGCTGAATGCCTCCTCAACTAAGGCCGACAATAGGTGTGGTGTGGAAACTGATACATCCACACCCCAGGTTTCATTAAAAAGCCACATATTCTCGGGATGATTAACTCTGGCTATTACTCTAGGAACTCCAAATTCTTGTTTGGACAAAAGGCTGATAACCAAGTTGTCCTCGTCGTCTCCAGTAGCTGCCACCACGACATCTACTTCGTGAAAGCCAGCCTTTTGTAAGAGGGAAACTTCGCATGCGTCGGCCTCAATCCAGTCAATTGAATCGTTATGCGGCATTCTTTTAACGAGGTCGGGATTCTTTTCCAAAACTTTGATCTTATGGCCGGTGTCGGCTAGATCGTATGCAAGAAACGTTCCAACATTGCCGCCTCCGCAAATTGCTACTTTCATTGGGTCCTCCTAAATCAGATCCATGCTGATATTAAATGTTTCATTTAATATGTCTATTTTGGTCGCTTCGGCCACAATGTAGATTACGTCGCCTTCCTGTATAACCGTTTCATTCTTAGCAATAAAAGATTGGGTTGCCCTTGTTATTCCTATAATCTTGAAAGCATCTTGTTTCTCGAAGGTCGATACGGGTTTGCCAACAAATTCTGAACCGATAACAATTTCATACATTTTCAGCTGTGCGGTGGAATTAGACCATTCCATTGCTTTAGAACCTTTAATAAGTTTCCTTAATACCTGATTGGTTGTCCAGGACACGGTGGCGACTGTCGGTATTCCCAACTTTCTGTATATTTCCGCCCGACGAGGGTCGTATATTCTGGCAACTACGTTTTCGATTTCAAATGTTTCACGGGCTATCCGGGCTGTAAGTATGTTAGAGTTGTCGCCGCTTGTAACTGCGGCTAATCCGAAAGCTTCTTTTGCGCCGGCTTGTATTAAGCTGTCTTTGTCAAAACCGAATCCTACTAACTTCGTGCCTTTAAAGTCCTCAGGGAGTCTTTTAAAAGAATTAATGTTCTTGTCCAAAATCGTGACTGTGTGATTGAGTGATTCAAGTTCGGCTGCCAACCCTGAACCTACCCTGCCGCACCCTACTATTATAAAATGCATTTTAAAAACTGAACCCTTGTTAAATATTTATCTATGACAGTTATTAACTTTACCAAAAGTAATTTGTTTATTAGTAATAAACCTCGTTAGGTCACCATGGACCAAACTTGAGTACAGTACTCCTATGAGACAATCTTGGCCAGGTTATGTTCAGACCCAATGGAATTACATTTGTTTATATCGGTGTTAAATTAAATTAAGATAAATAAATCTAAATTGTTTAGCGTTCAATTTAACTTAATCAAACTGATCAGTCTGTGTATTTAAAAACCTTACATAACGTAATAATCTGCACGGTTATTGTGGATAAAGCGTTGGTTAAAATTTGACACTATTTGTAGGTTGCAAAGCGTAAGTTACTGCTTTCCTATCTGCTATGGGATGAAACATTAAGCGGGAATATTTTTAAAAAGTTACATTTGGGAACACATTAGTAATAGTGGTCATGGAAGAGTAATAGTGGTCATGGAAGAATTCGAAACAGCAAAAAGTTATAGTCCCGCAGAGACATTTACTTACAGACTTAAAAGACTGTTTTTGGGGCAACCTCTAGTTTCAGAAAAGCTGTCCTCGGAAAAACTTAATAAATCAATTGCTTTGGCGATTTTGTCATCTGACGTAATGTCGTCTTGTGCTTATGCCACCGAACAGATTCTAATAGTACTTATTATTGCAATCGGGGTAGGAGCATATACTTTAGTCGTCCCGGTTACAATCGGTATTTTGGTTGTGTTGTTGGCAGTCACCCTTTCGTACCTACAGGTAATACCCGCTTATCCGAAAGCCGGCGGTGCCTATGTCGTATCACGTGATAATTTCGGTAATTCTGTGGCTCAGATCGCTTCGGCGGCCCTTTTGATTGACTATACGTTAACAGTTGCCGTGTCGGTCGCTTCGGGCGTGGATGCGTTAGTATCAGCGGTTCCGACGTTAGGAGGTTTCAAGACCGAGATATCCGTATTATTTGTATTGATAATTGCCTTTGGAAATTTAAGAGGAATAAGAGAAGCGGGGAAAGCATTTTCGTTCCCCACATTTGTCTTTATCGCTAACTTGTACCTATTAATTGGCGTCGGGCTCTATGAGTGGTTTTTCGGTCACCTTTCGGTACAGAGCATGCATCAAAGCGGTGCTATCTCCATAGGCCATGCGTCCTCGGGGTTAATGATGGGTGCGTCATTTTTTATTATTGCTCAGGCTTTTGCAAACGGTGGAACTGCTCTTACTGGCACCGAAGCCATATCGAACGGTGTCTCGGTTTTTAAGACAAGATACAAATTTGGTCATAAGGTAATCGACGGTATTGACGGTCAGGTTAAAAATGCAAAAGTAACTCTTATCTCAATGAGTTTAATTTTGGGATCCATGTTTTTTGGGATCTCGATTCTGTCGGCCAAAATTCACCCTATTCCCCGTCTGTCGGAGACTCCTACCGTTGTCGCTCAGATAGCTGATGTAGTTTACGGGCACGGCCAGTTCGGGCATTTTTTGTATTTGCTATTGCAATTTTCCACGATGATGATTTTGGTTTTGGCGGCAAATACCAGTTTTACTGGATTTCCGCTGCTGGCTAGTTTTGCGGCCGAAGATTCATTTTTACCTAGGCAGCTGACAAAACGAGGTCATCGCTTGGTCTTTTCAAACGGAATTATGGTGCTGACTGTGGTTTCGATCGCGCTGCTGGTTGCAACGCGGGCACAAGTCAGTTCGCTAATCGCATTATATGCCATAGGCGTATTTACGGGCTTTACGTTGGCCGGTGCCGGAATGGTCAAACATCATTTGACTTACAAAGAGAGAGGCTACAAAAGAAAAATACTTATTAACGGTTCTTCGGCGATATTGTGTACGTTTGTTGATTTGATGTTTATAGTTACAAAATTCACCGAAGGCGCCTGGCTAGTGGTCGTACTTATGCCAGTTATGGTATTTACGTTCATATATTTGCATAAACAATATGAAGAAGAAAATAAAGTTTTAGAGCAGGATGCTCAAATACTATGTGAGGCTCCTACGGCTAAAAGACATATTGTTTTAGTTATGGTCGAAAGAATCGATGTGGCGACGGCAAGGGCTATACAGTATGCCAGGTCTTTGGATCCCGACGAACTAAGAGCCGTCCATTTCATATTGGATCCATTGGAGTCAAATGTTCTCGAAGAGTCTTGGATGAAATTGGGACTTTCTCAAATTACATTGGATTTAGTGGAGTGCCCAGACAGAAGACTAGGCAGATCTGTGGTTTCCATGGTGTCGGATTTAATATCTTCTAAAGACACCGAGGTTTCTGTGCTGCTTCCTCGAAGGGTGTATGTGGGTTCTTTACGAAGGGTATTACATGACCGGACAGCCGAACGTATTTCCGCACTGGTTTCGGTCATTCCTAATGCATCGGCAACTGTCATACCATTTAGATTGACCAAGTCCGGAAAAGACAGAAAACTCCATGCATTCGGACACAAGGCAAGGTCTCAAGCCGATAAAGAGTTAGAGCAAGATCAAGTTAGCGTTGCAAATGTAAAAGGGAGCGTAAAGATCGGTTTGATCCAGCCCAGATCCCGAGTAAAAGTTGCTGGAAGAATCACATCAGTCAGGGTTCAGCCTAAAGCGGGAGTTCCAAGCTTGGAATGCGTGTTATCGGATATGACAGGTAAAGTTACACTTCAGTTTCAAGGGAGAAGAACGATACCGGGTATTAATCCGGGGGTTAGGCTGGTCGCTGAAGGTACAGTATTAAAAAAAGGTGCTCAACTTATAATATTGAATCCTACTTATGAGCTTCATTCCGAACTTGAAGTTCAAGAGTAGTAGCTTTATAATATCAAATATGTGTCGAAACCGCAAATTACCGAACCATAATTATGATTATGTCATAAGTTACTTACAATAGGGTCATTTTGGTTTAAAATAGAAATGTTCATAAATTAAAGTAACGATCTAGCGACAAATCCGGTGTAATTACCTTGAGAAATTTAAAGTATTCTTATCAGGATCTTTGGCTCGTTGACTTTAATTCTTATCGTACTTGGTTGCGATAAATAATTTATATTTATTAGGTTTTAGTCGACTGCGTATCCAGTTGGCAATTAATTTAAAGGAGCTTTAGTTTAATGCCCCACGTATTAGCAGCAGCAGGCGGTTATCAGAGTTTTGTTTTAACCGGCGGCGAAAAGGGTTGGCTGGTGTTTGCTCTAGCCGCAGCGTTAATTTCGGTTATTACCGCTCTGATATTGACAAATTCGGTACTGAAGGCGGATCAAGGAACTGATTCGATGAAGAATATCGCAAAAGCTATACAGGAAGGTGCTCAAGCATTTCTGTCTCGCCAATTTAAAACTATATTGGCGATCGTTGTGCCTTTAGCCGTGCTGATCTTTTTCACGGCGACTCAGGTGGTTAAACCTGGAGGTCAGGTGGCCATATCTTTTGTGGATGCAGGACTTTACCGGGTTCTTTGTTTTTTGGCGGGAGCTATTTGCTCGGGTGCCACTGGGTATATCGGGATGTCTTTAGCCGTTAGAGGAAACGTTAGAACAGCAGCTGCCGCACGAGAAGGTAAGCTGTCCCCAGCCTTAAGGGTAGCGTTTCGAACTGGTGCCATTACGGGTCTTTTTTGTGTAGGCTTGGGTCTTTTGGGTGCCACCACTATCGTATTCATATTTCAAAATTCAGCAACCGCGGTTCTCGTTGGATTTGGTTTTGGGGCTTCGTTGTTGGCGCTGTTTATGAGGGTCGGAGGGGGTATCTTTACTAAGGCCGCAGACGTCGGCGCCGATTTAGTAGGTAAAGTGGAAGCTGGAATTCCCGAAGACGATCCCCGTAATGCCGCCACGATAGCAGATAACGTCGGAGATAATGTCGGTGACTGCGCAGGTATGGCAGCAGACCTCTTTGAGTCATATGCTATTACCATTATTGCAGCCATCATACTTGGCTACGAGGCTTTTGTGTCTATCGGGAAGTCTGCAGTCTCAGCGAAAGCAGTTGTTTTCCCATTGATCGTTCCTGCCATCGGTATCTTGGCGTCAATCATCGGTATCATGATAGTCCGAGCCGGGAAAAATGAAAAAAATGCTATGAGCCCAATAAACCGAGGAGTTTGGTCAGCAGCAGTATTGACTGTTGTTGGTGCTGGACTAGTAGCAGGACTGTATCTGCACTACATGAAGGCATTTTATGCAGTTTTAACGGGTGTCTTGTTGACTTTGGTGGCATCGGCAATCACCGAGCATTTTACTTCTACTACGAGAAAGCCCGTTAGGGAAATAGCGACTTCGGCCAGAACTGGCCCAGCTACGACTACTTTGGCTGGTATTGCCATTGGTCTTGAATCTTCGGTTTGGGCAATATTGGCAATTGCGGTTGCAATTGGAGTGGCGGTTTGGTTGGGTAACGGAAATATCGAACTATCTCTTTATTTGGTTTCTCTTACCGGAATCGGAATGCTTT
Source organism: Actinomycetes bacterium (assembly GCA_021852345.1). Taxonomy (GTDB): domain Bacteria; phylum Actinomycetota; class Acidimicrobiia; order Acidimicrobiales; family JABEUL01; genus JAJZNL01. Next base: position 15,101 of record JAJZNL010000036.1, on the reverse strand, counting down.
CAACGGCTGGAATGGTGGTCTCAGAAGACAGTTTCGGACCAGTGTCAGATAATGCCGCAGGTGTGGCTGAGATGTCGGGTGAATTTACGGGTGAAGCTGAAAAAATTATGGTTTCTTTAGATGCAGTAGGCAATACGACAAAGGCAATCACCAAAGGTGTGGCAATCGGATCGGCCGTTATCGCCGCCGTATCGCTTTTTGCATCCTTTATTGAAACGATTGGTTCTCACTATGGACTCAGTAGTAAGCATCTGTTTACAAGTCCGCTGACTCAGATTAACGTTTCTAACCCCAAGATCTTCATCGGACTCTTAATTGGTGGTTCGGTAGCGTTTTTGTTTTCAGCTCTGGCAATCCGCGCAGTCAGCAGGACTGCGGGAACAGTCGTTCAGGAGGTCCGCCGTCAGTTTCGTGAGCACCCGGGGATTATGGATTATTCGGAAAAGCCTGAATATGGTAGGGTGATTTCAATTTGCACCCGAGCTTCCCAGAGGGAGCTTGCGACGCCGGCTCTATTGGCGGTTTTAACTCCAGTAATAGTTGGATTTGGAATCGGATATCTTGCCTTGGGAGCTTTCTTGGCGGCTGCGATTTTAACTGGACAGCTAATGGCAAACTTCCTATCCAATTCGGGTGGAGCTTGGGATAATGCCAAAAAATATATTGAAGACGGCAACGAGGGTGGAAAAGGCTCTGAGGCTCATAAGGCTGCCGTAATCGGCGACACCATAGGAGATCCTTTTAAAGATACTGCAGGACCTGCGCTTAACCCGCTTATTAAGGTAATGAACTTGGTGTCATTGTTAATCCTGCCAGTAATCTTGGAAACGGCCAATAAGCCGGGAGTTAGATATTCAATTGCTGGCGTGGCATTGGTAATAATTGCTGGCGCAGTAGCTTTCTCTAAGCGATCTACAGGGGCGATGGACTCTGAAGCTCCCGCTGAGACTTCGGAAACTTCAAACGCCGCCTGAGTGACCGCTCGTTAATCTTATTTTTAATTTGTCAATTATGCCGGTCTTAAATCAAAAATGACCGGCAGACTTTAAATATTGTTAGTAAATGTCTATAAATTCTGGCTTGTTTGCTAGATTGAATATGAACAAATTTTTTTGAAGCTTAATTTTGGACATTGACTTATGGCAAAACCTCTAGTTATCGTTGAATCTCCGGCCAAGGCCCGCACTATAGAGGGGTTTTTAGGGCACGATTTTATTGTGGAATCTTCGGTGGGCCATATCAGAGATTTACCTGCCAAAGCCTCCGAACTCCCAGAAAAATACAGACAGGAAAAATGGGCCAATTTCGGAATCGATATCGAACATGATTTTAAACCCATTTATGTAATCTCTCCTAATAAACAGGCTCAGGTAAAAAAACTTAAGAAACTGCTTCAAGAAGCGAGTGAGCTGTATCTGGCAACAGATGAAGACCGCGAAGGTGAGTCCATAGCATGGCATCTATTGGAGGTTCTTAACCCGAAGGTGCCGATTAAGCGAATGGTGTTTCATGAGATTACCAAAGATGCGATTTTAAACGCAGTTAAGGAGTGGCGTCAGTTGGATCGTCGTCTTGTGGATGCCCAAGAGACTCGCAGAATAATCGACAGGCTTTACGGTTACGAACTTTCTCCGGTATTATGGAAAAAAGTGATGACGGGTTTGTCTGCAGGCAGGGTGCAAAGCGTTGCAATCAAGATGATAGTTCACAGAGAAAAGCAACGCATTGCGTTTCGAAGCGGTACGTGGTGGGATTTAATATCTCATTTTAGAGCAGAAAACGGATATTTAAAAGCCAAATTGGATTCGGTTAATAATTTGTCTGTTGCAGCTGGTAAAGATTTTGATGCCGAAGGCTCAATTGCAAAGAATGTTTTGCTTTTGGACAAAGAAAAGGCCGAGTATTTAAAAAACCAACTTGACGATAGAAAAATTAGTGAGAGTTTTAAAGTTGCTTCCGTGGAGACCAAACCGTTTAAGAGATCACCGGCCGCACCTTTTATGACATCCACTCTCCAGCAGGAGGCAGGCAGGAAACTTAAGTTTTCTGCAACCAGAACTATGTCGGCGGCTCAAGCTTTGTACGAACAGGGTTGGATTACCTATATGCGTACAGATTCGGTAATATTGTCCGATCAAGCTATAAATGCATCCAGGCGGATGGTTCAGGCTCAATTCGGTAAACAGTTTTTGACTGACGTACCGAGAAAATATACCTCAAAAGTTAAAAATGCCCAAGAGGCACACGAAGCGATTAGGCCAGCGTCAGACCATTGGAAAACCCCTTCCGAGGCAGCTGTTGAACTTTCTGGAGACCTTCTCAAAGTATATGAACTTATCTGGAAGCGCACTGTTGCTTCTCAGATGAAAGATGCAACTGGACATCAGGATAAAATTCGGATAGCCGGGAACGTAATCGACCAAAGTAGGATATTTTCTGATGTCGAAACGGCGTCGCTTGAATTTAGCGCGACGGGAAGAGTAATAGATTTTGCGGGATTTTTAGCGGCATATGAAGATGTAATTGACGATGATGCTGCAGTTGATGACGATTCGGCCATTCTTCCTAAAGTCAGTTCAAATGAGTCCCTTATGATAGAAAATACCGATGTTAAAGATCATGTCACTCAACCTCCGGCAAGATTTACCGAGGCGTCATTAATCAAATCTTTAGAAGAGATGGGTGTAGGAAGACCCTCTACCTATGCTTCCATAATAGATACCATACAAAGACGTAAATATGTTTGGAAAAAAGGTACGGCTTTAGTTCCAGCATGGGTGGCTTTTGCTGTTGTTGATTTGTTGGATAACTTTTTCCCGAAATTGGTTGATTATAATTTTACAGCTCAGATGGAAGATGCTTTGGACCAGATATCGGACGGAACCAAAGAGATGACTCCTTATCTTAAAGATTTTTATTTCGGAACTGAAAAGCAGCCCGGGCTAGTTCATGAAGTTCAGGTCAACTTAGGTGAGATTGACGCCAGGGAAATAAATTCAATTAAAATTGCGCTCGATAAAAACGGCAATGATTTAGTAGTAAGGGTCGGTCGGTACGGCCCGTTTTTGCAATATTTAGATCAGACAGCATCACTACCCGAAGATCTTGCTCCAGATGAGCTGACTTTGGATAAGGCCTTGGATATTCTAAAAACTCCCTCAGATCGGGTTTTGGGATCTGATCCATTCAGCGGTCTTGAAATAACAGTAAAAAACGGGAGATTCGGACCGTACGTTCAAAAAGCTCTCCCCGAGGGGGCAAAGAAATCCGAAAAGCCAAAGTATGCGTCTTTATTTAAATCCATGGACCCGAGTACGATTACTCTGGACGATGCCTTAAAGCTATTAAGTTTGCCCAGAGACTTGGGAGAAGATCCCGAAACAAAAGAACACATTTTTGCAAAAAACGGAAGGTTCGGACCGTACATTGAAAGAGGGAAAGATACAAGGACTTTAGAATCTGAAGATTTACTTCTTAAAATTGATTTAAGCGAGGCTTTGGAACTTTTGGCCCAACCTAAAACTACAAAATGGCAAAGCAGACAAAGCTCTTCTTCTCTTGATTTAGGAGTTGACCCGAATTCTTCGGGCAAAGTCTCTGTTAAAAGTGGAAGGTTCGGACCTTATGTTACCGACGGTATTACAAATGCTTCTTTGAGAAAAGGTGATGACCCTGCTACAGTAACATTAGATAGAGCAGTAGAACTATTGGCTGAAAGACGAGCGGCTCAAGGTGCTTCTGGCAAACCCGCCAAAAAAGCCGTTGCCAAGAAATCGACTGCCAAGAAATCGACTACCAAGAAATCACCTGCTAAGAAAGCCACGTCTAAGAAAACTGTCGCTAAGAAATCGACTGCCAAAAAAAATTCATAATCAGCTGTTAACTATAAATTGGTTTTTCAAAATTACATAATAAAATGGGGACACAAAATAAAGTAGGTAAATTTATAGTTTTGGAGGGAATCGATGGCTCGGGCAAATCAACTCAAGCACGATTCTTGGCCAATAAATTAAAAGCAGTCCTTACATTTGCTCCAGGTGCCACCGACATGGGGAAAACTTTGAGAAGTTTAGTTTTAGAAAAACAAAATATGTCGGCAGTTACTGAGACTCTTTTAATGCTGGCAGACAGATCGATACATGTAGATCAAGTAATTACACCAAATGTGGTGGCTGGCAACTGGGTTATATGTGACAGATTTAACGGCTCAACACTTGCATATCAGGGATATGGGAGAGGCCTGGATATAACCGCATTAAATCTATTGGTTGCATTCTCGAGTCGAAACGTTACGCCTGATTTAAACATATTGCTGGACTTGCCGGTAACAGAAGCTTTAAAGAGGCAGGGCATGAGGTCCAAAGACAAAGATCGATTGGAAAGTCAGTCAATTGAATTTTATGAAAAGGTCAGACAGGGTTATCTCGAGATTGCCGCCTTAAATCCAGAGTATTGGACGGTTATAGATGGAATGTCTACTCTCAAAAAAGTTGAAGCGGAAGTCTTAAAAGCCGTCAAATCTAAATTCGGTCCTTTGATTCGAGATTAATCTTAAGATTATATCTATCAGTTATCCTCTATGCCCGCAGTTGTAATGTTTTAATTGGGATTAAAAGCAAAAAAATTATGAATAAAAATTATAAAAAATCTTCTTCTACAAATTCAAGTAATAATCGCTCCTTTTCGTCGAGTCCCGCCTCGGGAAAAAACAAAAAACCTTTTGGTGCTGATAAGCCATACCGATCGGGATCAAAATCTAATTTCGGAGAAGCTCGACCTTTTAAAAAAAGCGGTTCGGGAGATCGGTATGAGGGTAAGTTTAACTCTAGCGGTAAACCTGCTGGATCAGGGTTGTCCAAACGGACTTCATCGGTTAATCGGAGCCGACTTTCCTTTAAAAACACCGATGGCGATGAAAGAAAGAGACGAAACGGCTCCGACGGACACAGCGAGTATCCCCGGAGATATAACGATTCAAGGCCAAAACAAAACTTTAAAAATCGTCGACCCCAGATTGATGGTAGTTACATTGGCGGAGATTTAGTTGTTGGGAAGCGGGCGGTGTATGAACTTTTGGCTACAAAGCACCGTGGGGTAAGTGAGATTTTGGTGGCAGCTTCCGAAAGAGACGCTTCCGTTAAGGAAGTTATTAAGTTTGCTGAAAGTTGCGGTGTCAGATGGAATCCGGTAAGTCAATATTATTTAGATGATATTTGCGAAATGAATTCACGACAATCTATAGTCGCAAAATGTCAGCCGTTGCAAGTATATCCAATGGAAGAACTGGTTTCGATTGCCTCTCAAAAGATTGGCTCAGAAACTAAGGTTCCTCTTTTGGTTATGTTGGATGAAATTGTGGATGTACAAAATATTGGAGCCATATTAAGAAATGCCAGTTGCTTCGGAGCTGTTGGAGTGATTTTGCCCGTACATAGGTCAGTCAAGATAACTCCTGCGGTAACAAAAGTTGCGGCAGGCGCAATTGAATATTTGCGATTTGCATTAGTGGGAGGGATCTCCAGTGCTATCCAAAGCCTAAAGACAATGGACGTACTCTCAGTGGGTTTGGACGGATCGGCAAAAGTTTCGATTAAAGACTTTAAAGTTGACAATAAACCAACTTGTCTAATTGTCGGTTCAGAAGAAAAAGGTATCTCTCAACTGGCAAAAAAACGTTGTGACTCGCTAGTAAAAATTCCGCAATTAAACAATCCCAACTCACTTAATGCCGCATCGGCAACTGCGGTGGGGTTATACGAAATCTCAAATAAACTTTTGAGTGCAAAAGTTCATTGAAGTTTTATCGGTTATATGTATTCGTGAATTCTAAATCCGGGTGGAATACTTGATAGATTGATTAAACCTTAACTGCAGTTTTATCTATCTTTTGGTGTAAATAATTTTTCGGTAGCTAAAATATATCTAAATCAGTCAGGTTCGTCGACTGAAATCTATTCATTCAAAGGAGCTGAAATTGGAATCGGGCAACCTCGGATCAAGCGGTCTAAAGATATCAAAGATTATTTACGGTAATTGGTTAACCCACGGCTCTCAAATAGAGCAGGATGTTGCTGTCAGTTGCGTTAAACAAGCTCTAGAGCTTGGAATTACCAGTTTTGACACAGCAGACGTGTATGCGATGACTAAAGCCGAAGAGGTCTTGGGTAATGCACTAAGGGGTGTGCGCCGCGAGAATGTTGAAATTTTTACTAAGGTATATTGGCCTACGGGACCCGGTGCTAATGACAGAGGACTGTCTAGAAAACATATAATTGAGTCTTGTAACAACTCACTTAAGAGGTTAAATATCGATTATTTAGATTTATATCAAGCTCACCGATACGACTATGAGACTCCCATCGAAGAGACGGTAGATGCATTTGATTATCTGGTACGGACGGGGAAAGTTATGTATCTGGGAGTTTCTGAATGGAGAGTTGAGGAAATAGCAGGCTTTTTGGCTGTTGCCGATTCTAAATTAAAAACAAGGATTGTGTCCAATCAACCACAATACTCCATACTATGGAGGGTGATCGAAAAGGAGGTGCTACCGTTTTCTATCGCCGAAGGAATCGGCCAAATTGTCTGGTCCCCTTTGGCGCAGGGAGTACTAACCGGAAAATATAAGGTCGGTCAAGAGCCTCCAAAGGATTCCAGAGCCGCTGATCCAACAGGCTCTAATTTTCTTAGTGGTTTTTTGAGAAAGGAAGTTTTGGAAGCGGTAACCAGATTGGAGCCTATTGCCCAAGAATGCGGCGTGACTCTGGCTCAAATGTCATTGGCATGGGTGCTTAACCATGAAGGAATCTCTGGAGCTATTGTGGGAGCTACAAAACCCGCTCAGCTTGTCGAAAATGTGAAAGCTTTGGATGTTAAGTTAAACGACGATATAGTAAAAAAAATAGACGAAGCGGTAAAAGATGTAGTTATATCTGATCCTTCTAGAACCCTTTCACCTAGGACAAGACCTTAAATTGATCTCAAGAAGTTTCGGTTTATTCAGCAATCTAAGTTACCATCTTATTATTAATCTTTTTTAACGGCCAGATTTTAACACTTAAGATTAAAAATTTTGAATTGGGATAATTAATTTTTGATTCTTTTTATAACATAATTTCAAATCTCAAGTCCAGCACATCTTGAATTTGAGTATGCAAGAGTTGTAAGAATTTGCGTTAGAGAAGTTGGATTTTGAATATGGCATAAACATCAATTTAGACAGTCTGGTACCATCTTTGGAAATTTTAAGTCCTTCATGTAAATTATTGTTTAAACTTGAGGGTTGCGACCCATTTAATTGCAGCAAAGTTCCGCTTAGGGCATAGGATAAAATTTACTTGAATCCATCTAGTGGTTGTAGCTGTAATATGCTGGATTATTATACAATGGCGGGAAGCAGAAGAGCTTTAAAATTTTAAAACGCATGGCCTATAGTCACAACTTCTAGTTGAGTCAATTACATGGTAAGGCTCGACCGAGTAGATATTAGCCAGTTGTCGTTGATTCTATCGAACCATTAAGGTTTCCGTAAGATGTCAACCGGTTTGTATTTGACAATACGCAGCTGGAATGAGTACTGTTAACGCTTATCATCGTATAGCGTCCGGGTGGTACGTCAGAAGCAAAGTATTTTGAGGATGTTTGAGTTAAATATTGCGATCCGACCGGAGTCATCTGGGCGCTAACCAATATTGCTCCGCACGACAAATAGACATTCTTGTTTAGGACAAAAAAATAGCTTGGTATGCCATAGGTAAGGTACATATCGCTGTATTTGAAGTTAGTCCTGTACTTAGTGTTATTTTCGCTGTCCATTGAGATTTGACCACTCAATCCATAATTTGCAATATATTTTCCAAAATAGTAGTTGTCCGATGCGGTTGAAAAGCTCGTATCTTTGGGCGGTTGACCTGTTGCTTTAAAAATTTGCCAGTAATTTGCCAGTTTCGCCAGCAGGGTGTTGGATGCTGTATCCATATATTTGTTCTCAACGTTGACAGCAAAAGTGCGGTTACCAGCGTAAGTTGAATTGGCTGAATTAAAAGTTGAGTTTTGAGAAAAAGGATATACTCCCATTTTGTCTTTGGAATCATTGTAAGTATTAAAATCGATAGTCCATGGATGTGTTGCGTCAATTTTCCCAATCACCATTATCCAGCTTGCATATTGATTTCCACTTTTGTTTTCAAAATTTCCGTCAAAGAGTTGAGTTTTAAATTGAGCGGCAAAATAAAGAGGATAATTTTGTAAAACTGGCATTATTGTGGTTACGTCAAAAATCTTCGGCGGCCACTCGAGTGGGCATTTGCTACATTCGGAGAGTGGACCATTTACATAGTATGCCGGAGTAAAAGACGATACTAATTGATCGATTGCTAGCTGATCGTGTTGTTGGAATGCTTTTTCTTGTAATGACCACAACGTAGTTGTTACTTGGTCAGCTAAATTGGGGTCAATTAAATAGTTTTGGTTACTGTCTGTTTTGTAGAGTATGCTTGGCAGTTGATATAGTGAATTTGAGCTTGGAAGCGTCGGGAAGGTGACTGCGGAATTATTTAAATTATGCCTAACACTGAAAGAGAGACTGACTATCGTCAAGAGGACTGTGATACCTATTGTCATAGCCAAAAATAATGAAGTAGTGTGACTTAATTTATAATCTGTTGCAGTCGGAAATCCTGACTGGCCATAACCACGGTCACCATAATGGTAATATTGCTGGGTTGCATTGGGGATAGTTATATCGTTGTTGTTATAGTAGTCATAATTATTTTCGTAGCTATTGTCAAACATATTTTCATTGTTAAAAGTGTCCCTATTCTCGAAATGCTCTCTCGTAAAGTATCCATAAGAACTTAGCTCCGCATTTGAATCTATAGTGGAATCTGAACTTCTATTCTCACCTGAATTTCTATTAGTTTTTCTTTTTTTGAACATGTTTTAAAATATTTTGGATTACTTTTTTTGGTGGCATTGCCAGTTTGTAATTAGTTTAGAGTATTTAAAGTTGTAGTGCAAAAAATTTGGCTCGATGAATTACAACGAATTATTTTGAAAACTCACTTTGGTTGACCTGGGCATTGCTGCCATGTTTTCGGATTGAGATTCCAACACTTCGGTTTTAACAAACAGCACACGGCTGATTTAGTTTTAATTCGTCATGTTTAAATTTACTTATCTAAAATCGTTTAGATGAAATTAAAACAACCTATGGGAGATATTAGCTTGACATTCTAGACTATTTGCCTTTTTGTAAGTGCTACTTTGAAGCGACTGTTAAAGATCCTAGAGTAAATTAGTATAATTGATTTTGTATGGCCGTTGAAGAATCTGTTTTAAAAAGAGTCGAAAATTTGAGAGCCGAAATCATTGAGCATCGAAAGCTTTATTATTTGAATGATTCCCCGCTTATATCAGATGCCGACTATGACGATCTGGTTCTGGAACTGAAAGGCCTTGAAGAAAGCTATCCTGAACTTAAGCAAAGCTCTATCTTAGATGAAGTCGGTTATTTGTCGAACGCTACCTTTTCCCCAGTCACCCATCTGGTGCCTATGCTTAGTTTGGATAACGTGTTTAATGAAGGAGAACTGAAATTATGGATTCAAAGAAGTCAAAAATTGGCAAGTCGGAATCCAAGCTTTACCTGCGAGCTTAAAATTGACGGGTTGGCGCTGTCAGTTGCTTATCAAAATTCTAAGTTAATACGAGCAGCAACCAGGGGTAACGGAACCGTTGGCGAAGACGTCACTGCAAATGTCCTTACAATAAAATCAATTCCAAAGTTGATTGAAGGCAAACTTGCAGACTTGGACTATGTAGAAATTCGCGGAGAGGTATATATGAAGCGGACTGACTTCAATAGGCTAAATGACGAGCGAAAAGCTCAAAATTTAAGTGAGTTTGCAAATCCAAGAAATGCTGCAGCGGGATCGCTGCGACAAAAAGATGCGTCAGTTACCGCTAACAGACCGCTCAGTTTTTTTGCTTATCAAGTTGTTGCAACCGAAGAGTTGCCCGAAAAAGAACATTTCGAAATGTTAAAGCTGCTTTCGGTGGGAGGATTTGACGTTGAAACTCATTTCAATAAAACAGATGACGTTAACAGAGTTGTTGGCACCGTGCGAGAACTTGGGGTTATCCGTGAAACCCTTGACTATGATACTGACGGTGTAGTGATTAAGGTAAATGAATATGATTTGATCCAGTCGATGGGAGCCACTTCACATGCGCCCAGGTGGGCCATAGCTTTTAAATTTCCTCCCGAAGAACGACAAACAATACTTAAAGGCATAGAAGTTTCAGTTGGGAAGACCGGTAGAATTACGCCCTTTGCCGTACTTGAGCCGATCAGGGTAGGTGGATCAGTAGTTACCTATGCCTCCTTACATAATTTCGGACAGGTTGCTGTTAAGGATTTAAGGGTGAATGATACAGTCGTCATAAAAAAGGCCGGAGATGTTATACCCGAGGTGATTAAACCGGTTGTTGGAAAAAGAGCCGAAGAATCTGCTCGGTGGATTCCGCCGACTAATTGTCCTTCTTGCGGTAACCGGCTCATAAAACTTGAAGACATGGCAGATACTTACTGTATAAATTCAGGCTGTCCCGAACAACTTCTTCAACGAATCATCAATTTTACTTCAAAGCCTGCAATGGATATTGAGGGTTTGAGCGAGCAAAGGATTAAGCTTTTGCGGGACGGAAAATTAATTAAAAATGTTGCCGATATCTACGACCTTAGCTTCGAGCAAGTTTTGACTTTACCTGGGTTTGCCGAAAAATCAGCTAAAAACTTATTGGATGCAATTGATGAATCTAAAAGCAGAAGTTTGGACAAGGTTATTGTAGCCCTAACCATTCAACACGTAGGACCAGTTGCGGCACGACTTGTTGCCCATAAATTTAAATCTTTGGAAAAACTAAAAGATGTAGATAAAGAGACTTTAGTTCTCATTCAGGGATTGGGACCTGTTACGGCAGATTCAATACATAAATTTTTTCAGTCTGAATCTAATCTTTCGACAATCGATAGACTGTTGGCCCATAATATAGGAACCTACAGTGATTTAGCCGAACCGAACCCTGTTTCAACTGAAAGTCTTAAGTTAACTGACAAAATATACGTTGTTACGGGTACCTTAGATCGCTATAGCAGAAGTCAAGCTGAAGAACTTATCAGAAGTTTGGGTGGCAAGGCAACAGGAACAGTGTCAAAAAAAACTACCGCAGTTATAGCGGGAAACTCTCCTGGGTCAAATAAAATTGAAGCCGCCGAAAAACTAAATATTCCGATAATGAGTGAAAGGGATTTTGAGAACTTAATCGAATCGGATTAATCAATTCGGATAAAGTTAGAGATTTAATAAAAAAATTTGGCTTTGTTGTCAGATTATGTGGCCATCAATGGTTATTATAATCAGTGAGAGATAAAGAATTTGAATACAAATCAATTTTTCGTAAGGATGAATCCAATTTAGGTACGGACTCTAAGTTCACTACAGATATTTCAGACGAGGAATTCAAAGGTTATTCAGCGATATTGACGCCGAAAACAGAAGTGTCAAGTTTCACCGCGAGGTCTATATCTATGGGTTTAAATGATCGAGAAAAAAACAGGGATAAAAGTAGCGTTCAAAAACAGTCCCATCTACACGAAAATATCGCAGTAACAGAGCAGTCAGTAGAAGAAACTGAAGTTAGTCAACCTGAGGGGAGATTACCGACTATTGCGTTAAAGTCTCCGTTCACAAAGTTTTATACCGATAATTTTTTACAGTTTAAGAGACTGGCATTTTTAATGCTGAATAATATGGATGTCGCCGAAGACATTGTTCAAGACAGTTTCTTGGCGCTATATTCAAGATATGCCAGATTAGATAATCCCGGAGGTTATTTAAGGGTTACTGTAGTAAATAAATGCAAAACCGCATTGAGGAAGAAAGCGTATGACAACAAGAAATTAGTCAATTATGCAAATTCGGTAAGGGAAAATGAACGAGACGACGATAGCGTTTCGGATTTTTTAGGACATTTAGACAAATTATCGGTTAAACAAAGGACAGCTGTGATTTTAAGGTACTACTTGAGATTTAGCGATGCCGACATATCAAAAATTATTAAATGCAGACCGACATCGGTTGCAAAAATTATTTCCAGAGCTCTTGACATTCTTAAAGAAAATGTCGATCCCGCTGATTTTTAAAAAGGAGAAACTATGGATGAATTTGAACTTAACCTATCGGACAAACTTAATTCAGTTGCTGAAGGTGTCAACTCGGACGCAAAAATTACTGACATGTTAAACAGAAATCGGTCTATGGTAACAGTCGGTTTTAAGGTAAGGATTTTATTGGTGGCTACGGCCATAATTGCTTTGTTGGGCGCTGGTGCAGGAGGATTTGTTGTAGCCCAAAATCAAAGTCTCGCTTCAAATACTTCACACGGGTCTGTTCTGACGCCGTCGGCAAATAGCCATCCTCCGGCCAATGTATGTCAGACTTTGACCTGTAAAACACAATCGCCGATGTCGGCATGTAGTTCTAAGTGTCCTTTAGGCGCTTCGCGCGAAATGGTTCCTTACTGTCCGCAGCCATCAGGTTCGATTCCTCCAAGTCCAACGGGCAATTCGGGAACAGTAGGCAGCACCGGTTCAACGAGCAATACTGGGACAGTGTCTCCAAAGATTGTATCCCCTTCGGCTGTATCGCCACCAGCTAACTCTGGTGTTACTTCCACTCAAGCTACGAACCAACAAGGTGTCGCTAGTATCTGTAACCGAGGTACATATGAATTATATGATGTCTTTAGAAGAACCAACTCATTTGGGGTCACTGAGAGACTTTACCGTGAAGAAAATAGCAGTATCTGTGGCACCTGTGAAGTGTGCTTAACGGCTCCTGCTAATGTGCCGACGACCATAAAAGGATGTTCAAACTCGGTTGTCGGCGGCGGCGGAACGGTCAACCCAAACACTGGAAACTCTGGTACGTCAAATTCAGGTGTTATCGTTTCTCCAATGACAAGCGATTATGTTTTGGAGCTGTCAAATTCGAATGCGGTATCGACGGTAAATTACTATCCATTCTGTAGCAATTCGAATTCAACTTTAAATCAGCAACAACCCATATGTAGTTATGTCGCTTCAACTTTTGGGGTCGCAGAAGGGTCACCGACGGCAGTAATAGTGTTGGAAGTTAATCCAACAAATAATTTAGGGATTACTGAAGTGACAGGCTCAATTTCTAACCAACAAAACAGTACTGACTCGATGAATATCGTTAACGGATTTGCTGTATTGACCGTACCCCTGCCCGCTTCTAACTCCAGTTCGTCTACAGGCAGCTACCCCTACAACAACGCTTTGAGTTACACTTGGGACTTGAGTTTTTATAATTCATCAAATTCAGTCGAATACTCTAAAACCGTTACCGTTCAAGGTAATTTAGGTAGTTGTGTCAATACCTCAGTTGCTAGCGGACTTGTATGTGGATAAATCTATTAATTTAGGCAATCATTTGAGAACCATAAGGATTAGATTAATTTCGTCGGTGTCTGCAGCTTAATTCATATAAGCGAGTTGTCCGCAAGCGGCATTAATGCTTTGGCCTCGAGTTTTTCTTAGTGTAACATTAATATTCAAGTTCTCGAGGATACTTTTAAAGTTTACCGCAGCGTCAGTCTGTGAAGCATTGTAGCCGATTTTAGCGGTTGGATTTAAGTAGATTAAATTGACGTGTGCCCTAAGTTTTTTGGCAATCTTTGCTAATTTAACAGCTTGATCTTGAGTATCGTTAACATCCTTTATAAGAGTCCATTCTAACGAAAGTCTGCGTGACCGATTTGATTCCAGGTATTCGGTCAAGGATTCAATCAACATCTCCAGTGGATATTTTTTGTTAATGGGGACTATCTTAGATCGAGTTTCGTTGTCGCTTCCGTGTAAGGACACAGCGAGCCTAAAAGGCAAGTTCTCCTCCGTCAGTCTTTTTATTGCCGGTACAATTCCCACGGTAGAAACAGTAATATGTTTTGCACCTATGTTTAATTCATTTTTAAATGCCCAGGCGGCCTCAATTGAATTTTCGTAATTATCTAATGGCTCGCCCATCCCCATAAAAACGATGTTGGTGATGGGTCTATGACCGTTATCGATGCAGTATTGCATCAGTCTAATGACTTGTTCTACTATCTCGCCTTTTGAGAGATTTCGCTTAAATCCCATTTGTCCAGTGGCGCAGAACGAACAGTTCATTTTGCAGCCGCTTTGAGTGGATATACAGACGGAGGATCTGTTGTAGTAGTGCATCAGTACTGATTCAACTACTTTTTTGTCTTTTAATTCAAATAAAAACTTTTCAGTTTGATCATTGTCGCATTTTGATATTTTGCCTATACTTAAAGAATTTTGAAAGTCTTCACAGTCGATTAGCTTTGCGACTAAAGATTTGGGAATACCCGTGGCTTTAGAAAAATTACCCAAGTGTCTGTACATTAATTCGTATATTTGACATGAACGATAGGGTTCGACATCAAATCGCGATTGTATGTCTTCGATACTGAAATCGTAAATACTCATAATTATATGGATTATTTTATGAAAGTTATATTTGTCTAAATTTGAATTATCGTCAAATTAATTTAAATATTCTTTCTAAAAATATTATCGTCTATGACTCACGGTGCTGCAGTCTTTGAAAATAAAATAGCCGATATGAGTTAATCTTTATGATATAACTTTAGGTTATATGCAACGGCTAGGAAATTGCTTTGTGGTCAAGTTTATTCTTATTAAAGTTTTGGTTTAATTTTAGAAAGTTGGAAGCATTTTTTAGACAGACGGCAAATGTATATATGCTGGTTATGTCAGTGGCTAATTACCCTTTCAATGGTTTTGCGTTGGGGTTGCCAACTGTTGCAAATCATATACGCGATGACATCCAATAGTCTGCTATACATATGAACCTCGCAGAGCGGGCAGAGTGGGCAGAGTCTCAAGGTATCGCACGAGTCACGGCCTACCGGTGGTTTCGAGATGGTAAGCTCCCTGTCCCCGCTCGTAAGGTCGGCGGTCTCATCCTCGTCGATGTGCCAGATAGACC